>NZ_BASE01000055.1 GCF_000813125.1 Mesobacillus selenatarsenatis SF-1 | reverse complement strand
CCCGGTTAAGGGAAGAAGAGAGGAAACGGGCCATATAAAGCAAAGTTATGTGCCCGTTTAGGGGGAGCAAGCGGAAAATGGGTTACATAAAGAAGTGATATAGCCCGGTTAGGATAAAGGAGTTAGTGTTTCACCTATCCAAGTGCCTGCTCAGTAGCCCTTCTTTTTTCCAATAGGACTGTTCTTTTGATAGTATTTAGTTGGTATTCTCGTGAAAGCCTAACTAATATTAAGAAATCTTCATAGAGTTCAATATCTTATAAGAAAAGATGAAAAGAGACATAGGGGTGAAAAAAGTGATCCGCTTTGAAAATGTGTCGAAAAAATATGACGATGGAACATTTGCGGTAAAGAATTTTGATTTACATATCAAGGAAGGGGAACTGCTTGTCCTGATTGGTCCAAGCGGCTCCGGAAAAACGACCACATTAAAAATGATCAATCGATTGATTCCTCTTACGGAAGGCTACATTAAAATCAAGGATAAGATGATCAGTGACTATGATATTCATGAGCTTCGCTGGGACATTGGATATGTCCTTCAGCAAATTGCACTATTTCCGCATATGACGATTGAAGAGAATATTGCGGTTGTCCCGGAAATGAAGAAATGGGAGCAGAAAAAGATTGATCACCGTATAGATGAATTACTGAATATGGTTGGACTTGAACCAAAGACGTACCGTAAAAGGCTGCCCCATGAATTATCGGGAGGACAGCAGCAACGAATTGGTGTGGCACGCGCACTGGCGGCCAACCCGCCGATAATTTTAATGGACGAGCCATTTAGCGCATTGGATCCCCTAAGCAGGGAAAAGCTCCAGGATGATTTAATTGAACTTCAAAAAAACATCAAGAAAACAATCGTATTCGTTACCCATGATATGAACGAAGCATTAAAGCTTGGAGATCGGATTTGTTTGATGAGAAAAGGAGAAGTTGTGCAGACAGGAACACCGGAAGAGCTGATCCAACAGCCTGTAAATGAATTTGTCCGTGAATTTGTGGGGATAGATCAGGGAAACAGAACAAATGTAGATGTACGGGAAGCTATTCAACCGTTAGCCGCTGATGAACTGAACAATCTGCCTGTAATTCCTTCGACAGTATCTATAAATGAAATTCTTTCGTTATTGAGTGAGCATGAACAGCTGGCGGTTGAAGAAATGGATGAAATAATCGGGACCATAGACAGGCAGGGAATGATCATGATTTTATCCAGGCAGACGGAGGGGATGAAATGAATAGCTGGACTTCCACATTTATAGATAGAAAGGAAGAGCTTTTAAGTTCCCTTCTGGAACATATCCAAATTTCTTTTATAGCACTATTTTTCGCTGTCCTAATTGCTATACCATTGGGAATCTTTCTTACCAGAAGGAAGCAAATTTCGGAAGGGATCATCGGGGTAACAGCTGTTCTGCAAACGATTCCTTCGCTTGCATTGCTTGGCTTATTAATCCCTCTGTTCGGCATTGGGAAGGTGCCTGCTATCATCGCGCTTGTGGTATATGCGCTGCTGCCGATATTAAGGAATACATATACAGGAATCAATGAGGTGGACCCTTCGCTGATTGAAGCCTCTCGTGCCATGGGAATGAACAGTAAGCGCCGTTTGATGAAAGTTGAACTCCCTTTGGCGATGCCCGTCATCATGGCTGGAATCCGGACGGCGATGGTCTTGATTGTCGGAACTGCGACGATTGCCGCGCTGATAGGAGCAGGGGGATTGGGCGACCTGATCCTCCTCGGAATCGACAGGAATAATACGGCATTAATTGTACTTGGCGCAATACCCGCCGCCTTGCTTGCCATCCTGTTCGACATTGTGCTTAGAAGGTTCGAAACTGTTTCCTTTAAAAAATCTCTTATCACGATTGGCGCTATATCTTTAGCAGTCCTTTTAATAATGGTCATTCCATTTTTAGGCGGAAAAAATGAAGAAGAAATCGTCATTGGCGGAAAACTGGGTTCCGAACCAGAGATTTTAATCAATATGTATAAACTTCTTATTGAAGAAGAAACAGACCATTCTGTTCAGTTGAAACCTGGACTGGGAAAGACTTCATTTGTTTTTACAGCATTGGAAAACGGCAATATTGACATCTATCCCGAATTCACCGGCACGGCCATTTCGGAATTTTTAAAAGAAACAGCCAGCAGCACAAGCCGGGCAGAAGTATACCAACAGGCAAAAGAAGGAATGAGTAAGAAGTTCGATATGAAAATGCTTCAGCCTATGGACTATAACAATACCTATGCTTTAGCTGTTCCCAAACAGCTAGCTAATGAAAATGGCTTGAAAACCATTTC
Source organism: Mesobacillus selenatarsenatis SF-1 (assembly GCF_000813125.1). Taxonomy (GTDB): domain Bacteria; phylum Bacillota; class Bacilli; order Bacillales; family Cytobacillaceae; genus Mesobacillus; species Mesobacillus selenatarsenatis. The sequence continues at coordinate 10,868 of NZ_BASE01000055.1, read as the reverse complement.
CGATTTAAAAGCGATTGAATCCTCGCTAAAGGCAGGTTTCACACTAGAATTTTCAGATAGAGAAGATGGTTACAAAGGAATCAAAAAGCTCTACGGACTAAACCTTCCAAGCCTGATCACAATGGAGCCAAAACTAAGATATCGAGCGGTCAAAAATGGCGAAATAAACCTTGTAGATGCCTACTCAACCGACAGTGAACTGCAGCGATATAAACTAGTCGTTCTTGAAGATGATAAAAACCTGTTCCCTCCATATCAGGGAGCCCCACTACTAAGAGCAGAAACAGCAGAGAAGTATCCCGAAGTCGTAAAAGCCCTCAACAAGTTGGGCGGTAAAATCACAGATGACGAAATGCGGAAAATGAATTACCAGGTGAATGTAGAAGGGAAGTCGGCGGAAGAGACTGCCAGGGAGTATTTAAGGAATGCGGGTTTGATTGATTAATCCTAAAAGAAGTGCAATAGAAAGTTACGATGTCAACTCAATATGAAAAGAATGGAAAACCCTCGCGGCATGATTAGCGAGGGTTTTTGTTTGCCTAAGTTTTGAAGTATTAAAAAAAAGATAAATTTCTAGTACTCCCAGGGGTTTTATATGTGATTTGACTCACTACATTGATAATCATTCGCAATTAAGATGAAGGTAAGAAATCAAAGGAGGGGATTTGGTTGAAAGCGACAGACAGGAAGGCCCAGGCAGAAATTCAGGACGAAATCGTTGAGGTTGCCAGTGACGACAATTCGAAGGTAGGAACCTGGATATCAGTTGGAGTAGTAGGAGCGGTCATTCTTGCTACGTACTTTATTCTATTTGGACTCTATATGGCACGAGTATAGAAGGGGGAGCGAAAAAGATGCATTTGGATGAAAAAATCTGGCTGTTTTTAAGTTTTGGCATGATCATGGGTTTCATGATTTTTACTGGGTACCAAGCAGTGGCTTTGGGAATGGGGCCGCCAAGCCATAAAGAAACGATCGATCCCCAAAAGGTCGATGAAACAGCTCCGTTTGATGAGCCAGGAATTAAACAAATCGCCGAAAATGAGTATGAAGTCGTCATGACCCTGCAGGTGTTTAGTTTTACACCGATGGAAATCGAAGTTCCAGCTGGTTCTACTGTGCATTTCACATTGACTTCTAAAGACGTTGTCCATGGTTTCCAAGTTGCAAATACGAATTTGAACGCAATGGTCATGCCGGGACATATCCAAAAAATATCTCAAAAGTTTGATGAACCAGGGGAATATTTGGTGTTATGCAATGAGTATTGCGGTGCCGGGCATCAGGCCATGAGCACGAAAATCATCGTAAAATAAAAAGGGGGGGAAGAATGTGCAGTCTGCAGTAAAAGCAACTTCATTTAACCAAAAAACAAATCAAATATTAGGAATTAGTCAGGAAGATGCCAGGATTTCGAAATCATACTTATCTATCGCATTTATCGCATTGCTGCTTGGTGGCTTTCTTGGATTGCTTCAAGGGCTGAATCGTGCAGGTGTCCTGCAATTGCCTCCATGGCTTAATTATTATCAGGTGCTGACGGCCCATGGAATCCTGTTGGTTGTTGTATTGTCCGCATTTTTCACGATTGGGTATTTTTATGCCGGACTCTCACACACACTGGGAGGGTTGCTGCCTAAAGTAAGGAAAATGGCATGGATCGGCTTTTGGATGAAGATTTTCGGATTTGTTTTGGTCGTCATTCCGATTCTAAAGAATGAAGCATCCGTAATGTATACCTTCTATCCGCCAATGGCTGCATCGCCAATGTTTTACTTTGGCTTAGTGTTCATTGTATTAGGCATCTGGATGCTTTCATTGGGAGCATTTACACAGGTAGCGAACTGGAGAAAGAATCACAAGGGGCAACATCTCCCGATCCTCGCCTTCTTTGCAACAGGTGTCTTCGTCCTGTTAGTTGGCGCAACAGCATTTGTAGCAGTTGAAGTCCTTTTCATGATCATTCCATGGACACTAGGCTGGACCGACGGCATCAACGTCTTGCTGGCGCGTACACTTTTCTGGGCATTTGGCCATACGGCCGTTAACATCTGGTATCTGACAGCAGTTTCAGCATGGTATGTTATCGTGCCAAAAATAATCGGCGGAAACCGCTGGAATGACCTTTTAACTCGCATGGTTGTCATTCCGTTAGTGATCATGAATATTACCGGCGGATTTCACCATCAGATCATTGACCCGGGTATTTCAGAGTCCATCAAATATATGCACGTTTTCATGAGCCTTGCAATCGGGTTTCCTTCTTTAATGACCGCGTACGCGATGTTCAGGGTATTTGAACGTACCGCAAGAGCGAAAGGCGGAAAAGGGTTAGTTGGCTGGTATAAAAAGATGCCATGGGGAGATGTACGATTCCTGTCTCCTTTTATCGCCATGGTAGCATTCATTCCTGCTGGAGCAGGCGGAATTGCACAAAGCACAAACCAATTAGACCAGGTTGTACACAATACGATGTGGGTGGTAGGTCATTTCCACATAACACTTGGTATGTCTGTCATCATGACCTTCTTCGGCATCAGTTACTGGCTGGTTCCATATCTATCAAAACGGGTGTTGACTTCTGGCATGAATAGATTGGGAGTGATTCAAACCGCCATATGGACTTTAGGAATGGTAATCATGGCGATTTCCATGCATATCGTAGGTCTCTTCGGTTCTCCGCGAAGAACTTCATTCACAACCTATGGGAATTTTGCAGAAACGCTTGGCTGGAACCCGTATATGGTTGCAGTAGGCATTGGAGCGAGTTTATTGCTAGTCGCCGTCATCCTTCAAGTTTATGCGGTTTTCAATCTCATGTTCTTTGCTCCAAAGGGAGTAACAGAGTTTCCAATTGCAGAAGAGGAAGCAGGAGCAGCGAAAACTCCATACTGGACAGAGCGCTGGGGAATCTGGGTTGTGCTCATGCTGCTGGTTGTTTCAATGGCTTACGTCTTGCCAATCGCAGACATGATCATGAATGCACCTCCAGGTTCGCCGCCATTTAAAACTTGGTAAAAAGAAAAGCGCAAGCGCCTTGGTCAGCCCCGACAAGCGTTGGAGGGCCTGCCATTGAAGTCGTTCTTTGACTTCACTGGCAGGACCGAAACGACTCGAGGGGCTAGGCGCTGGAGCTGGATACTAATCTAATTGCAAAAATCTTTTTACTTTCTTGTTATGTAAACGAAGAGATAGCTCCTGAATCAGGGCTATCTCTTTCAAATCAGCTATGTGAAATCGGGATCTATAAGAATCATCACTGAAAAAATGGGATGTGATCAATTTGATCAAAAATCGGCAAACACTTGTTTCTTGTATAGTTGTATTAGTGTTTGGATTGTTTTTATTTTATGCGGGAACAGATGGATTCACTGCGTATACAGCAGAGACAGCAAGAGTGACAAAGCTGGTTGAGGAACAGCCCCATTTTCCGGAATTAACCTTTGAGGATAGTGCGGGTCGGACCTATTCAATATCTGAATTCGAAGGTAAGTATGTATTTATCACTTTTATTTATACAGGCTGCACCACTATTTGCATAAAGCTAGAAGAAAACATGTCGCAGGTGTACAATCTGCTTCCCAGTGAGTATTTAGGCAAGGATATTGTCTTTTTAAGCATAAGCTTTGATCCTGGCAAAGATGATCCTGCTACTTTAAACAAGTATAAGGATTTATTCGGAAGTGACGGAGAGACTTGGAGAATGGCAAGGATTCCGGACCAGGATCAGTTAGATACCTTACTGAAGAAGTTTGGCGTCATTGTAATTCCAGATGGAAATGGGAACTTCGCTCATAATTCAGCGTTTTATTTAGTGGACCGGCAAGGCGCACTAGTTGATGTAATGGATTTTACAAAGGTAAATGAGGCAGCAGATATACTGATAGAGACTCTAGAAGCAGATAGGGGGAACTAACGATGAATCTATTTCTGTTCGGGCTTGTTCTTTTAATCGGTTTAATGCTTCCTCCTGTTGCAAACTTAATGGAATCCGTCATGATCATTCACATGCATATGCAGATGCCGATGCTGGTGATTGCGGGCTTTTTCATGGGACAATTTTTCCAGCGGAGGTTTCCTCATTTCTTTTCAAAATATAATCAAGAGGGCATTCCAGGTATCCTTCTTTTTATCATCATTATGGGTTATTGGATGCTGCCGCGTACAATGGATGAAGCCTTGACTGTAAATAGTGTGGAATTATTCAAGTTTATCAGTTTGCCATTCCTCGCGGGAGTGCCTCTAAGAGATTCCTGGAAAAAGCTAAGCAAGAACCGAAAAAATTACACCATTGGATTTTTCACAGTGATATTCTCCGGTATGGGCTGGTTATATATTCAAGCAAATGATCAGCTATGCAACAATTATTTAGTAGTTGACCAGATGATCTTGGGATGGGGCTTTATTACAATGGCTATCTGTATGGTGATTTACTTAGTCTATACGGCTGTAGTGGATCCTTCATTATATGAGTAGAAATTGAACCCGTGTGACCATTTGGCTAACATGCCACAGCAGGGCGTAATCAGGTATAATAAGTGGAGGGTATTATATTAGAAGCGGTAATTGTCGGATGTGACATCTGCGGGTAAAGGCGAATCAGGGAATAGGAGGACTAAAATGAAAATAGCAATCTCATTCAGTGGCGGGAAGGACTCCACACTAGCATTATACAAAATTCAAAACAATCCTGTTTTTGAGGTTGATTCACTGCTCGTGACGCTGACAGAAGGATTCGATCGCGTATCGATTCATGGAGTCCGCTACGAGCTGTTGAAGCTCCAGTCTGAGTCATTAGGCATTCCATTAAGAGAGGTATGGCTTCCTCAGGACTGTCCGGACGAAAAGTATCAAGAAATTATGGGGAAAACTGTTGCTGGTATGAGAGAAGATGGAGTTACCCATATCGCTTTTGGCGATATACATCTTCAGGATGTTCGGGAATATCGAGAAAAAATGTTATCAGCATCGGGAATAATCCCAATATTCCCTCTCTGGGGTTTACCTGTTGAGGAAGTAAGTCGTGAGTTTGTTGATCTTGGATTCAAAACGGTTTTAACATGTGTTGATTTAGAAAGTCTGGAGCCGTCCTATGCAGGAAAAGTATATGATAGAAAACTTATCATGGAATATCCGAAAGACCATGATATTTGTGGAGAGAATGGAGAATTCCATTCATTTGTGTTCGATGGACCTAACTTTACATTCCCCATCAATTATAGATTAGGCGAGGAAAAAGTGACAAAGGACTATTTCACTAAAAAAGATAGATTCTTGTATATAGATTTAATTCCGTATTAAAGTTTATAAACTTTTAAGTGCAAATAAATAGTAAACAAACTTCCAGCAATGAAAAAAATGACGCCCGAAATTGAGTTTGGAGAAAGATAATGTAAAAGATCCATAAAAAGCACCCCTTTATTTAGATAGAAATATCGTATTGCGATATTTTGTATTTTAATTATATCGTGTTAAGATATATTTATCAATAAGAAAGTAAGGTGGAATTTTTGCTTAGTAAAGACGTATATGAGTACCTTGGTGAGTTTCGGTACCAATTGAGGAAGTTCCAGAAGTTCAGTGAAACAGCAGCTGAAAAAATGGGCATCACCACCCAGCAGCACCAATTGATGCTGGCCATAAAAGGGTACCCGGAAAGGGATTATGCTACACCGAGCGAGCTGGCAGAACGATTGCAAATCACCCATCATTCATGTGTTGGCCTGATTGACCGTAGTGAAAAATCAGGACTGGTCTCACGCAGGAAAAACCCGGAAGACGGCCGAAGTATCTTTGTAGATGTAACACATAAAGGAATGGAGATCCTCGAGGGCCTATCTGAGATTCATCTTGAAGAAATAAAGCGGATCGGATTATTTAAGGAGAAGCTTTGAATATGAAGCGAGAAATACACAACTGAATAGAGAGAATTCGCCCGAGAAAAAATCAGTTGATTAAGAGGTAACTTATGAAAAACAGAATCATCTTTTTTGGAATTTTAACTACAGTAATAATCCTTCTTTTGGTAGGGGCTTATAAATTGATGAATTCCAGGACTGTTCAATTGTTCGGAGGATTGACAGCCGAAGTAAATACCGACAAAAAAGTAGTAGCTTTAACCTTTGATGATGGACCAACAAATAAAGTTGAAGATATCTTGCCAATATTAGAGAAGCACGATGCTAAGGCAACATTTTTCCTGATTGGCAATGAAATCGAAAAAAATCCAGAAGCTGCACAAATGATTGCCAGGGCAGGTCATCAAATTGGGAATCACACCTATTCGCACAAAAGGATGGTGTTAAAATCTCCTTCATTTATCAAAGAGGAAATCCAGAAAACCAATAAGCTGATCTTAAAAGCTGGCTATAAGGGTGAAATTGACTTTCGGCCACCTAATGGAAAAAAACTGCTCGTACTTCCTTATTACCTGAACCAGCAAAATATCCAAACGATCACCTGGAATTTGGAACCTGATTCCTATTACACCAAATCATCCGACAAGATAAATTATGTAAAGAAAAATGTAAAACCGGGATCCATCATCTTATTGCATCCTATGTACGATAAGAAAGGCGAAGAGCTTAAAACACTCGAGGGAATCTTGAAGACATTGAGCACAGAAGGATATAGATTCATCACGGTAAACGAGCTTCAGGAGATGTAAATGATATGTACAATCATTATATGGATAAACATGGGTACTTTAAAATGTTTTTTTACATTAAATGTGCCCATGAAAAGAAGGCGAAAACTTGAAAATGGTGACAGGTACATATAGATACCTGTCATTTTGTGTTTACAAATTGAAAAATTAGCTGGTTAAGTTCTTTCGCAGCCTTAGTCGGGATACGATGGTCAACATTCTCGATTAAATGCATTTCGTTTTGGGGCAATTTTTCATGTAATTGCCTTGCATAAGAATGAAAGGGCTTATCCTTTTTGCCATAAACCAGTAAGATAGGTTGAATAATCTCCTTTAGCTGATTGACACAATTGTACTTTAGACTATAGCGGTAATATTGCTCAATGTTGCGGTAATCTCCTTTTTTTGCTTCTGAAAACATATTTTTAAACAGCTTTAAATTATTTGAATTACTCCAGGAGATGGACCAGGCTAATAAGTTTATGGCTCCTTTGCTTGAAAGCTTGATTCCTAAAGAAATCTTCTTTCTCAAGTAATCGTCATTTACATCGGGCATTGCCCCAATCGAAATTCCCCCTAAAGCTCTATCAGGAAACGTCAACATAAATTCTAAAACAATAGAACCCCCCGTAGAATATCCGCTTATAAACGCTTTTTTTATATTAAGATGGTCCAATAGTTGAATGATATCCTTAATAATCAGTGGATAGGTTATTGGTTCTGGCGAGTATGGACTTTTTCCGTGTCCCCTAATATCAAAAGTAATGATCTGAAAATTTTTTGAGAGTTCTTCTAACTGATATTTGAAGTTTACTGAAGTCAATACAGGCGGGTGGATAAAAACAATCGGAGTTCCGCTTCCTTTTACAGTATAATACAGGCTGGCATTTTTCATATTCAGCATCGGCATGAACTTGTCACCTCAATTCCTTATTAATATTGAATTCTTTAACCAAATTGTCTGAATCAGGAAGAGTATAGACCGCTTATAAAGTTTACTGTAGACTCAATGGATATTTTCCCTTACTTTATTACAAAAAATGCGTATTGCCTGGGGGAGTGAAACAGAAAAAGGATATAGAGGAGTATTTATGGAGTGTTATTTCTTCAATGAGTAAAATATTCAAAAATGAAAAAAGCCTTCAAACCAATTGGTTTGAAGGCTTTTTAAGTAAGTGGAGAATAGGGGGCTCGAACCCCTGACCTCAACGCTGCCAGCGTTGCGCTCTCCCAGCTGAGCTAATCCCCCGTATCTAAATAGATAAGGTACAAGAAAGATTATATAACCATCTCGCCGGACATGCAAGACAAAATTTTATTAGTAAACTAAAAAAAGCCGCGATTGAGCGGCTTTCCTACAAACCTTCAATTTCAACCCGGTTAATACCTTCGATTTCCGAGACCGCTTCATAAACATCAGTAGTCTTTCTGCGGAAGTCCACAGTTACAATCAATTGCACCAGCTGGTTTCCTTCTGCCAAATCCTTGATACGGACGTTTTTCAGGGAGATTTTTTCCCCTTTAATCCTGGTTATGATATCGGCAATGCTTTCCCGGCTATTGACATTGAACTGCAGCCGAATCTCTTTTTCCCTTAATTGCCTTGGACCTATGAAAGTCATAAGGAACGGTATGAATTCCACACTCACGATCAGTAAAGCAACGCCTGCAATGGCCTCCCAGTAAAATCCGGCTCCAACTGTGATGCCGATACCGGCGGCTCCCCAAATCATCGCTGCTGTGGTAAGGCCTGAAATCGTGTCATTCCCTCTTCGTAAAATAACCCCGGCACCAAGGAAGCCGATACCAGAAACGATCTGGGCCGCCAAACGTAGAGGGTCCATTGTGATATTAACGTCTTCATCCCCTGGAAACATATAAGCTGATTCACTAGAGACTATCGTCAAAAGACAGCTGACGATCGAAATAACAAGGCTCGTTTTAAGTCCAACCGGTTTTCTTTTAATCTCCCTTTCAAGCCCGATGACCAGACCCAAGAAAGCAGAGATACCCAACTTAAGTAAAATTTCCATATCAATTGAAAAGAACATGTCGCTTCTCCTGCCCCTGATAAGATGTATTTAAATTCCCTAAAAATGACGGACTAAACTTTTCCAATAAAAATTAAATTTAATCCAAGATAAAAGTTCGATTTCATTGTAAAATACATATAATTCACATTGTGTTACTTAAAGGAGAATGGAAATGGAATCACCTAAAGTAAATCCTTATATGGCGGTAGCGATCGGAGTCGTAGCAGTCTCGACTTCTGCGATTCTCGTTAAAGTCTCGTCTGCACCGTCCGGAGTCATAGCTTTTTACCGATTATTCTTTTCTGTACTACTCATGCTGCCGGTGTTTCTTATAAAGTATGTTTCGGAACTTCGTCTTATTACGAAACGTGATTGGGTATTCAGCGGGATAGCAGGAATCTTTCTGGCCTTTCATTTTATCCTCTGGTTCGAATCGCTAAACTATACCTCAGTAGCAAGCTCTACTGTCCTGGTGACTCTGCAACCGCTATTTGCATTTGTTGGGGCCTACCTGTTTTTTAAGGAACGTGTATCCGGTAAAGCGATTTTAAGCGGCTTGATAGCAATTGGAGGCAGTGTCATCATCAGCTGGGGTGATTTTAAGATCAGTGGAAGCGCACTGTTTGGAGACTTTTTGGCGATTGTTGCATGCGCCTTGGTAACCGTCTATCTTTTATTTGGCCAAACCGTTAGGAAGAGAATGTCTTTAATAACCTATACTTTTATCGTGTACAGTATCAGTTCAATCACTTTATTCTTCTATGTAATAGTTGTGGGTGATTCGTTCTATCCATATCCTACAAGCGATTGGGTATACTTTGTCCTTCTTGCGCTTATACCAACTTTGCTTGGGCATACATTGTTCAACTGGTCCATAAAGTGGATCAGCGCCTCAGTCATTTCTATGGCGATACTTTTTGAACCGGTTGGTGCAACTGTTTTGGCATTCTACCTCCTCGGTGAAAAAGTAATTTGGACTCAGGTTATCGGAGGACTAGTTGTTATTGGTGGGATAACATTGTTTTTAGTAGATGAAAGAAGGATGAAGCTAAAAAATCAAGCCGAAATCAAATCAATCTCGGGGTAGGGGATGAAAGTGCAAATTAGAAAAGCTACGAAAGATGACGCGAGCGGTATTGCCAAGGTTCACGTTAGAAGCTGGCAAGAAACTTATCAGGGAATGGTAAGCCAGGATTATTTGGATTCACTGAAGATGGAAGATCGAGAGCCTTTATGGGAAAAAAGCTTGTCAGAAAGTGCTGATACATCTCCAGTGTTTGTTGCTGTTAATTCTGAGGAAGAAATAGTCGGCTTTGCATCTTTTGGAAAAGAAAGATCAGGGAATTTTAAAGCCGATGGCGAATTGTACGCGATTTATATCCTTAAAGAGTACCAAAGAGGAAAGCTCGGGTTAAGACTGCTAAAAGCCGGTCTGAATGATTTGCTGAAGCAAGATTATAACTCCATGCTCGTTTGGGTGTTAGCTGATAATGAAAGTCGAAAATTTTATGAAAGCCTTCATCCCAAAAAAGCAGGAGAAGAAGTTGTGAAAATTGCAGGCAAGGAATATATAGAAGTAGCTTATATTTGGAAGGATTTAAATATGCTGCATCAGACTACTATAGAAAAAATGTAAGAGTATAGGTGTCAATCTGTAAGGTATAAACAAAAAATCCCTTAAAGAGGGATTTTTTATATTTTAAATGAAGAGGTAAGTAAACCTTGAAAACAATAATGCACAGACAGAGCTTAAAATAAGAGTTCCTCCGTGAACCTTTCCTTCAGTGTTTGCAATTTTAATGGCTTCAATATAGGCAATGCTAAATAAAAGGATTGCCATGACTAATGATAGATAAAGTGCAATTGATTGCAGCAAATAGGATCACCTCAGTATATTAGTTTGTCCAAAGCATTATATGATTTCAAATGAAAAAATATTAATGAAAGCATATAATTAGGAAGAAACTCGTAAAGCTGAAATGATTTCTCGTATTGTGAAAAAAACTTTTAAAATTATATTGCAAACATATTTTAACCGTGGTATATTTAATCTCGCTTCAGGAAAACAACGTTGAATTTGAAAAAACAAACATCTGTTTTTACGAAAAAGAAAAACAAAAATGATGTTGACAATAACAAATCAGCGTGTTATATTAATAAAGTCGCTTCTGGGCGACGAACTGAACAAC
>NZ_BASE01000056.1 GCF_000813125.1 Mesobacillus selenatarsenatis SF-1 | reverse complement strand
AGGTTCTGCCAAAAACTCGTACTCGCGACAACATTTTGTCCGAAGTAACCACAAGTTTGGACAACTCAACGGAATGACTCCATTTTTGCCGGCATCACATAAAACTACCCACCTTTTTAGGAGTTTTTGGAAGTGCTTTCACGTAGAATTACGCTCTTCTAAAATATTGACACCCTAAACAAAATTCTCTATCTCAAGATGCAGGACTGGCAAAGGTAGAATAGGAATTGAGATATTTTTATTCACAGCATCGAGTTTTTTTCAGGAAGGGGCGGTTTAGGTGGGACTAAAAAAACAGGACAATTTAGACAAAGAAATGATGACGCTTTCAAATTCTGAAGCGGAGTGGAAGTTAGTTTGGGAAGAGAACTTTAATCTTTCTGAGATAGATGAAAACAAATGGAATTATGTTGAGGCCGGCAATGGCTTCGGGAATGATGAATCCCAGTACTATACAAGACGGAATGAAAACGCGCGAATTGAGAATGGCATGCTGGTACTTGAGGCCAGGAAAGAGGAGTATAAAGGGATGGATTACACATCCGCGAAATTGACGACCAGAGGCAAGGCAGCCTGGACATATGGACGATTCTCATTTCGGGCTAAATTGCCTGAAGGCCAGGGAATCTGGCCTGCAATCTGGATGATGCCAGAGGATATGGAAAAGTATACTGGATGGCCAGCCTGCGGGGAAATCGACATCATGGAGAGTATCGGCCATCAACCTGGTACGGTTTATGGAACGCTTCATTATGGCATGCCTCACACCTACACAGGAGAGAACTTCACTCTTCCTGAAGGTAAGAAATTCTCTGGTGATTTCCATGTCTTCACCCTTGATTGGGAACCAGGCGAATTCAGATGGTATGTAGATGATGTCCTGTACGCAAGGCAGACTGAATGGTTCAGTAAGGCTGAAGGCTCTGAAAATGAGCAACCTGGATTCGCGCCGTTTGATCGTGATTTTTATCTCCAGCTGAATCTTGCTGTCGGGGGAAAATGGCCGGGATATCCTGATGACACAACGCAGTTCCCGCAGCGAATGACAGTTGATTACATCAAAGTTTACAAGAGAGAAGCCTGATAACGTTTGAGGTGAGAAAAGGATGACTAGATTTTCAAGAGATTTTATTTTCGGCACAGCAACATCATCCTATCAAATTGAAGGGGCCTATCAGGAAGATGGCAGAAGTCTTTCTATATGGGATACGTTTTCCCGGACTCCCGGAAAGGTCTTCAATATGGATAACGGGGATATTGCATGTGATCATTACCATTTATATGAAAAGGATATTGAAATTTTAAAAACGCTTGGTGTGGACTCTTATCGGTTTTCGATTGCCTGGCCAAGGATTTTCCCAGAGCAGGGGAAATTTAACGAAGCAGGAATGAACTTTTATAAAAAGCTTATTGCACGCCTGATCGAAAGTGGAATCAAGCCTGCTGTTACCCTTTACCATTGGGATTTGCCAATGTGGGCGCATGAAAAGGGAGGCTGGACAAACAGAGAATCCGTCGATTGGTTCATGGAGTATGCTGAGAAATGCTTTGAGGAACTTGATGAGCATGTAGAAATGTGGATTACCCATAATGAACCGTGGTGCGCAGGTTTCCTCGGTTATCATCAGGGTGTTCATGCACCAGGGCATACCAATATGGAAGAGGCGCTTAAAGCTGTTCACCATATACTTCTGTCTCATGGTGAGGCGGTTTCCCTGCTGAAAGGCAAGTTTGCTTCAGCAACTCCGATCGGGATTACACTGAATCTGTCACCGGTGTATCCGGCAAGCAATTCTGCAAATGATCGGCTGGCGGCTAATAATGCTGACGGCTATACAAACCGCTGGTTCCTTGATCCTGTATTAAAAGGGTCTTACCCAGTCGACATGATGAATCTGTTCTCCAAATACGTCCACTCCTTTGATTTTATCCAGGAAGGCGATTTGGAGAAGATATCGATTGAGTGTGATTTCTTTGGAATCAACTATTATAATCGCAGTCTTGTTGAATTCAATGCAGCATCTGACTTCTTGTTCATGAGTGCATACTCAGATTATTCGAAGACAGGAATGGGATGGGATATTTCGCCGTCTGAATTTAAAGAGCTGATACATCGCTTGCGCAAAGAGTATACGAATCTGCCAATCTATATAACCGAAAACGGTTCTGCGTTCGATGATCAAGTATCAGACGACCACCGAGTCCATGATTCCGAGAGACAGGACTATGTTGAAAAACATATCTGGGCGGTTGCTGAGCTTAATGAAGAGGGCATGAACATCGCTGGATATTATCTATGGTCATTGCTCGACAATTTTGAATGGGCATTTGGCTACGACAAACGTTTTGGAATCACTTATGTTGATTTTGAAACTCAGGAAAGAATCCTTAAGGATAGCGGTTACCGCTATGCCGAAATTATCAGTAACCGTTCAATCTAAAATCCAATGACTTCGGAGTGATCAATAATGGAAAGATACCGCTTTGATGATAAACAATATCTTGTAATTGAGGAATTTGACCAGGCAAAAACATTCTCGAGCTTCCTTCCTGGTTTAGCAGGGTTATACGGGATACCTATTTGGGCTTTTTACGTAAACCGTGGACAGGGAATCGTCAGCTTCGGTGTGCAGGATAAGAATCATGCTATAACTGAATTTTTCCCGGCAAACCAGGCGTATCAGCGTGTAGCAACCAATGGTTTCCGCACATTCATCAAGCTGAATGGAAGTACCGTTTTCGAGCCATTCTCTTCATACGGCAGCAAAAAAGACCGAAAGAGGACGATGTCTATAAAAGAAAATGAAATGAAGCTGGAAGAAATCAACCATCAATATGGTGTGAAAACAGTCGTAACGTATTTCACGCTTCCGAATGAGAATTTTGGAGCTCTTGCGAGAAAGGTAGAAGTCGAAAATCTTTCTGGGGGAACGCTGGAATTTGAGATCCTTGATGGGCTTCCCGCGATCATCCCGTTCGGAATTGATGACGCTGCCTATAAAGCAGTTGGAAATACGCTGAAAAGCTGGATGGATGTATTCAATCTTGAAAATGGCATTCCATACTACCGAGTCCGGTCATCAACGAATGATTCGGCAGAAGTCGAAGAGGTTTCAAAGGGACATTTTTATTTAAGCTTTGATGATGAAGGACAGTTAATCAAACCAATTGTGGATGTAGATTTGATTTTCGGCTCGAACAGTTCGCTGTCTTATCCTGACGAGTTTGAGAAAGTTTCTATTAAAGAGGTATTAGCTGCTGAGCCGGTAACCTCCAATAAGGTTCCTTGCGGTTTCTCCGGCATGGGGAGAGTGCTTGAGCAAGGTGGGAAACTGAGCTTCCATACGCTGATCGGCCATGTGAAAGATATTGAAATCATCAATGCAAAAGAAGCTGACATAAGAGCTCGCAAATATATGGAAATAAAGTACGAAGAAGCGCAAAGTCTTGTTACGGAAATTACGAAGGATGTTGAAACAAAGACAGCGTCACCGTTATTTGATGCCTATGTAAACCAAAGCTACCTTGACAATGTGTTGCGCGGCGGCTTTCCAATTGCATTGGAGACGGATGATTCAGCCTTTACTTATTATGTTTTTTCCCGAAAGCACGGAGACCTGGAGCGGGATTACAACTTTTTCTCGCTTGCGCCTGAATTCTTCTCGCAGGGGAATGGCAACTTCCGTGATGTGAACCAAAATCGCAGGAATGATGTGTTTTTCCACCCTGAGACGGGAGACTACAATATCAAGCTGTTCATGAGCCTGATCCAGGCGGATGGTTATAACCCGCTCGTTGTAAAAGGAGCAAGCTTTGAACTAAAAGATCAGTCTGATTGGGGATGGCTGGATGAGCTGGTTCCTCAGCAAAAGGATGCTGAATTCATTAAAAAGAAGCTGAGCGGAACCTATACACCAGGCGATTTACTTCAAACGATATCAGACAGCGATATTCAGCTTGCATGCTCACTTCCGGATTTCCTGAAAAAAGTCCTTTCAAGGAGCTCCCAGAACATCGAAGCGGAGTTTGGAGAAGGATACTGGATGGACCACTGGACGTACAATCTTGACCTGGTTGAAAACTATTTGAAGGTGTATCCGGAAAATAAGGCGCAGTTACTGTTTGATGATTACAGTTACAAATACTTTCACAGCCCTGTATTTGTGAATCCGCGTTCTGAAAAATATGTCCTGGCTAATGGCAAGGTTCGTCAATACGATGCCATCACTGAATTTGGACATCAGCAAGGGTCAAATTGGTTGAGGAGACCTGACGGTGAATTCTTTACATCCAATCTTTACAGCAAACTGTTTTCACTAGCACTGCTCAAATTTTCGACACTGGATCCTTATGGTATGGGTGTGGAAATGGAAGCGAATAAGCCAGGCTGGAATGATTCAATGAATGGCCTGCCAGGAATATTCGGTTCAGCAATGAGTGAGACATTAGAGCTGAAACGCCTGCTCGAATTTGTCATCGCTTCTGGAGAGGCTGGCGAGCTTGAGATCACTCTTCCTGCAGAAGTAGTCGATCTGGCTGTGTCAGTTGTGGAATTCCTAAGTCAATTTGAAAATGGCGAGCTGGATGAATACAGCTACTGGAATCAAACAGCGACTGCCCGTGAAAAATATCGCGAGTTAGTGAAAAACGGTTTTGAAGGTACGGAAAAGAATATCGAGTTGAAAAAGCTTACTGATTATGCAAAGCAAATGCTTCTTAAAACAAAAGCGGGAATTGACAAGGCAACTGAGCTTGGTAATGGGTTAATTCCAACCTATTTTTCCTTCGAAGCTGTTGACTGGGAAAAGATCGTGGATGAAAACGGTAATGGAAAACTGAATAAAAAAGGCTTGCCTTTAGTCAGAGTCAATAGCTTTGAAGTGTCTGTTCTGCCGCATTTCCTTGAAGGTCCAGCAAGGGCATTGAAGACTGCTGATCACCAAACAGCCTTGTCGACATATCAGCATGTAAGGAACTCGGAAATTTACGACAGTAAGCTGAAAATGTACAAAACTTCTGGTTCTCTTGAAGACCAAACCTTTGATATCGGCCGTGCGAGGGCTTTCACTCCAGGCTGGCTTGAGCGGGAATCCATCTTCATGCACATGGAATTCAAGTATCTGCTGAGTGTCTTGAAGTCCGGATTGTATGAAGAATTCTATGAAGATATCAACTATGCAATGCCACCGTTCATGGATGCGGAAGTGTACGGAAGAAGCGTCCTAGAAAATTCATCCTTTATTGCGAGCAGCGTGAACCCTGATTCCAGTCTCCATGGACAAGGATTCGTTGCGAGGCTGAGTGGAACAACAGCTGAATTCTTAAGCATCTGGCAGTTGATGATGATGGGGAAAAAGCTTTTTGACGTAAACGAAGAAGGGTTGACGCTGAAGCTTGAGCCGATTCTTCCTTCATGGCTTTTTGATTCAGAGGGCAAGGTGCAATTTACAATGCTCGGCAAGATTCAGGTAACCTACCATAATCCAACAAGAAGAAACACATTCGGTATGGATGGTGCCAGGACAGCTAGATATGTGCTTCACCTTAATGGTGAAGAGGTCACGGTAGATGGCACACACTTGCCTGAACTGTATGCAAAAGCTGTCAGGAATGGGGAAATTGCAAGAATCGACGTTTACTTAGACTAATGAGACGAGGTGCTGATAGATGAAAATCCAAGTAATCCAAACTGCTAAAAACACCGGTGACCGCTTTGCTGACAAGGGTTATGCTCCTGTTGGTAATAGAAATGATGAACAAAAGATCGTCATGAACCTTGATCCAGAAACGAAGTATCAAAGCTTCATGGGATTCGGGGGAGCTTTTACAGAAGCAGCTGCTTACACACTGGCGCAAATTTCCGGGGAAGAACGAGCAAAAGTAATCGACAGCTATTTTAACCAGGAAACAGGTCTTGGTTACAGCCTGGGCAGAACCCATATCCATAGCTGTGACTTTGCATTAGAGAACTACACCTATGTGGAAGAGAATGACGTTGAATTAAAGACCTTTTCAATCGAACGTGAACAAAAATACGTATTGCCGCTTATCAAGGATGCTGTGAAGGCAAGAGGCGAAGAGCTTACTATTCTCTCATCTCCATGGAGCCCTCCAGCATGGATGAAAACAAATAATGAAATGAATAACGGCGGAAAGCTGAAGCCAGAGTTTTATAGCACATGGGCTTTGTATTACACGAAATACATCAAGGCGATGGAATCAGAAGGAATCCCGATTTGGGGAATCACTGTCCAGAATGAGCCGGAAGCAACACAGGTCTGGGATTCGTGCAGATATACAGCGGAAGAAGAACGTGACTTTGTGAAAAATCATTTGGGACCTGTCATGGAGCATGAAGGCCTGGGTGATAAGGAAATCATCATCTGGGATCACAATCGGGATATAGCTTATGAGCGGGCAAAGACGATTTTATCAGACGCTGAGGCTTCAAAATATATTTGGGGTACTGGGCTGCACTGGTATGTTTCTGAGGAGTTCGAGAACTTAAGCAAGATCCATGAAGATTTTCCTGATAAGCATCTGATTTTTACCGAAGGATGTATCGAGGGTGGAGTCCAGCTTGGTGCCTGGCATACAGGAGAACGGTACGCCAGAAACATCATGGGCGATATCAACAACTGGCTAGAAGGCTGGATTGACTGGAATATTGTCCTGAACGAACAGGGTGGGCCGAACCATGTCGGCAATTATTGTGACGCTCCAGTGATCGCTGATACAAAAACTGGTGAAATTCACTATAACAGTTCCTTTTATTATATTGGACATTTCAGCAAGTACATCAAGCCGAATGCAGTAAGAATTGCACATGAACTTAACCATGAATCTTTAAAAGCAGTATCATTCCAAAATGAAGATGGCTCCATTGTCGCAGTCGTTATGAATGATGCAGACGCTACAGAGTCATTCTCACTATGTGTCGGAGGCAATGCTGCCAAAGCCGAACTGCCTGCTCATTCGATTACAACATTCATTATAGAAAGTTAAGCTCTGCCACCTCCTTGTCATGACAAAATGTGCTTTACGCTAAGTGAATTACATGAAAAGGAGGTGGTTTTTTTTAGAAAGCTGTTAACGCTTGTAAAATAATGAAGGAGGAATTCGTATGAAGAAAACCCTGGCTCTTTTATTGAGTGCCGTGATGATTTTGCCTGCAGCCAGTATCGCAACCCCTAAAGATAAAACGGCGAGAAACGAGGCTGGGTGAAGTATTCAAATGAGGAGTCCTTCCAGCTTTCTGATGAACTGAAAAACTATGAATTCACTTTTGAAATGCTGAATGAAACGGTTATCGCGTCAAGGCTTGAATTCAACCTTGGCGCGAATGGAACGAATCCAGTATGGATCGGCAATGTGAGAGTTGAGCATATCACCGGGACACCTGTAAACGAAGATGCGCCTAAACAGCCGCTGCCAAATGGGAACCATGTTTATAACGGAACATTAGATCAGGGCATGGATCGTCTGATGTTCTGGAATTGCTCGGCCGGCGATACAGCTGCAACCGCATCTGTTTCTGAAGACGCTCGAGAGCTCCATATAGTGTTTTATGACCGAAGAAACATTTGATGATAGAAAAATCGTTTTTGAACTTGGCAATATTTTAGATGGAAATGCGGCAACAAATGTCTTTCTGAACAATGTAAAGCATCACAAAAAATTAAGTTAATTAGCGGCTGGATGGAATTGGTCGAAATAATTGGGAATGTGGTTGAATAATTATAAAATGCGCCAATAAAATTCAAAATGTGGTCGAATAATTTTAAAATTCGCCAATAAAACTCAAAATGTGGTCGAATAATTATAAAATGCGTCAATAAAATTCAATAATGGTCGAAATCGAGAGGCAGAACAGCAAGTCTTTTCTGCCTCTTATCCTTCTATTCCATTGCGTTGCTTTAAAATTTAACAATCAAAGTTGAATGAGCCGAGGTCAGCGTAATATACCCCCTTTTTTTATCAAAGGGAACTTTTAAAGGTGGAAAATGCAATATGAATTTACAGAAAAATAACAGTCTGCCTAAACAGGTTGGCTTATTAGCACTTACCTGGCCTATTTTTATAGAAATGTTCTTGCATATGTTAATGGGGAGCACTGATACTTTCATGCTATCCCATATTTCGGACGAAGCTGTTGCGGCTGTAGGGGTAGCCAATCAGCTCGTATTTTTCATGATCCTCGTATTTGGTTTTGTTGCCACAGGGACTGCAGTTTTAGTATCACAAAACCTTGGAGCAGGACTTCAAGTGGATGCAAGGAAGATATCTGGTCTCTCGCTCTCTCTTAATCTTATATTTGGAGTATTGGTCAGTGTAATTGTTGTCGGTTTCAATGATTTGTTTTTGCAGATGTTCAATCTAACACCGGAAATACACCGGCTGGCTCAACAGTATCTGACGATTGTTGGCGGAACACTTTTTACCCAGGCGCTTCTAGTTACTGCGTCAGCCATACTGCGGGCAAATGGGTTAACGAAAGAGGCGATGTTCATTTCAATTATAATGAATGTCATTC
Organism: Mesobacillus selenatarsenatis SF-1; assembly: GCF_000813125.1. GTDB lineage: Bacteria > Bacillota > Bacilli > Bacillales > Cytobacillaceae > Mesobacillus > Mesobacillus selenatarsenatis. Next base: position 2,998 of record NZ_BASE01000056.1, on the reverse strand, counting down.
ACCTTGCTGGGAACAGTCTATTTATATATGGACTATTCGGTGTTCCGGAAATGGGTGTTCAGGGTGTGGCTATTTCGACAGCCATATCCCGTGCAATCGCAGTGATTCTAATATTCCGATTACTATACCGCAGGCTACCTATGAGGATTGCTTTAGAAGACTACCTGAACTTCAATAAATCTTTTATCAAAAAGATTTTGAAGATAGGTGTTCCTTCCGCTGGCGAAAATGTTGTGTATAACACCAGCCAGATGGCGATCACCGTCATTATTGGGTTGCTGGGGGCTATGGCCCTGACAACAAGGGTATACACCTTTAACATCATGTCCTTCATGATGCTTTTCGGAATCGCGATAGGCCAGGGAACGCAAATACTAATAGGATACAAGGTCGGTGCAAGAGAATTTGATAAAGCCTATCACCAGCTATTGAAAAGCTTGAAACTTAGTATCATAATCACGATGGCGATCACCGTGGTAATCGTTGCAATCAGAGAACCTATATTAGGGATTTTTACTGATAATAAGGACATTATCAGGGAAGGAAGCAAGGTTCTGCTCCTTTGTTTACTCCTTGAACCTGGGAGAACCTTCAACATAGTCGTGATCAGTTCTCTCCGGGCAGCAGGAGATGCGGTATTCCCGGTAAAAATGGCCTTTGTCTCGATGTGGGGAATCAGTGTGCCGCTCGCCTATTTCCTGGGAATCTACTTGGGATATGGCCTTTCTGGCATTTGGATTGCCTTTATCATTGATGAATGGTTCAGAGGAATCATCATGTATATCAGATGGAGAAGTCGTGTCTGGGAGAAGAAGGTGCTGGTTGATGAAAGGGTGCAAACAGCATGATCGTTGATTTTTGAGAGGAGGGCAAGAAGGTGAATTACAGACAGCTTGGAAGCACAGGGATAAAGGTGTCGGAAGTTGGTTTTGGTGCATGGCAGCTCGGGAACGCCAGGGACTGGGAAGGTATGGAGGACAATCAAGCAATCAGGCTTGTGCATGAAGCGCTTGATCAGGGCTGCAATTTCTTTGATACAGCTCCGAATTATGGCGGTGGTAATAGTGAGTCATTGCTTGGGAAAGCTCTTACTGGAAGAAGGAGCGAGGCGGTGATTAATAGCAAGTTTGGGCATCATCCGGATAACACCCTCAATTTTGATTCACAGAAGATCCGCAGTTCGGTCGAAGATAGCTTACGTCGTCTCAAAACGGATTACCTGGATTCAATTTTATTGCATAATCCTCCGTTTGAAATCCTGAATGGAAGCACAGATCATTTTGAGGTGTTAGAGTCACTCAAGCAGGAAGGAAAGATCCGGGCTTATGGAGCTTCAGTGGACTCTGCAAGAGAAATGGACGAGCTGCTTCGGAATACCAGAAGCCAGGTTATTGAGGTAATGTTCAACATTTTTCATCAGGAGCCAAGACAAGCCTTCAAGAAGGCAGCGGAAAAAAATGTAGGTCTGATTGTAAAAGTTCCGCTTGATTCTGGGTGGCTATCAGGAAAGTATGACGAAACCAGTGTTTTTACAGACATACGGAGCCGTTGGGACAAGGATCAGCTTAGGAAAAGAGCAGAGCTCCTTCCTGTCCTTAAGGAAATGCTCGAACCTGAAGAATCGCTGATCCAGTTGGCTTTAAGGTATATTCTGTATTATCAGGAGGTCTCTACAGTCATTCCTGGAAACAAGAATCTTGAGCAGCTGATTGAGAATTTATCTGCTTCAGCTAAAAGTATCTCTGTTGAAAAGGCTGAGAAGATAGAGGAGATTTGGGAAGAAAAGCTGCAAGCCGACCCGTTGGGATGGTAAAAAAAAGTATTTTATGGAGGTTTAAAAACAAATGGCATATCAACCAAGCAACGACCGCTATGAATCAATGGTGTATAACAGATGTGGAAAGTCAGGCCTTAAATTGCCTGCAATTTCCCTGGGCCTATGGCACAATTTCGGAGGCCAGGATACTTTTGAAAATGGCCGTTCATTAATCAGAAGAGCTTTTGATCTTGGCGTCACTCATTTTGATCTTGCGAATAACTATGGTCCCCCACCAGGTTCTGCAGAAGAGAACTTTGGTGCAATTCTTAAGAAGGATTTTTCAGGATACCGTGATGAAATGGTGATTTCGACGAAAGCTGGTTATGGCATGTGGGCGGGCCCTTATGGTGACTGGGGTTCAAGGAAATACCTCGTATCCAGCTTGGACCAAAGCCTGAAAAGGATGGGACTTGATTATGTTGATATTTTCTACCATCACAGACCAGACCCGGAAACTCCATTAGAGGAAACAATGATTGCACTAGATCATGTTGTGAGGCAGGGTAAAGCTTTGTATGTAGGACTGTCCAATTATGGTGTCGAGGAAACGAAACAGGCTATCGGAATTTTAAAAGACCTGGGTACTCCATTGCGGATCCACCAGCCTGCTTATTCGATGTTTAACCGCTGGGTAGAAGATGGCCTGACTGATTTGCTTAAAGATGAAGGAGTCGGATCGATCGCATTTGTTCCATTGGCGCAAGGGTTGCTGACAAACAGGTATATCAATGGAATTCCACAAGACTCCAGAGCGTTGAAGCCAAACAGTTTCCTGAATGAAGGAGATGTATCTGAAGAAGTTCTTGCTAAGGTTAGACAATTAAATGAAATTGCTCAGGAACGTGGCCAGTCACTTGCCCAGATGGCACTTGCCTGGGTGCTCAGGGAACAGAAAATAACCTCAGCGCTAATTGGCGCGAGCAAGGTCAGCCAAATTGAAGAAAACGTCGCTGCGCTGAACCGTCTTGATTTCAGTGAAGCAGAACTGAATATGATTGATGAAATCTTAAAATAAGGAATGCAACAAAGCTGTAAAGCCAAATGGTTTTACAGCTTTTTTTATTGGAGTATTTTTCTTGAGCAAGGGTAAAGGTAGAGGAAAAACGGTCACATTAAGGAAGTGGATGTGACCGGTTAAGTGAAGTAATGAGGAACGGATTACATAAAAGAGAGATATGT
>NZ_BASE01000057.1 GCF_000813125.1 Mesobacillus selenatarsenatis SF-1 | reverse complement strand
TTGCATAAGGGTATATTTATGAGAAATCTTTACCATCTAATAAAACTAAAGATCTTTAAGGACCAGTATGGCAGCCTTTATACAAAAAATCGTGCTTCTACAGCACGATTTTTTATTATTAAAATGAAGAAATAAACGAGCATGATGGTCATGATGATTCCTTTTGTCACCACACTGCTGACAAAACCAACGACAGAACCGAAGCCAACCTTAATCGCATCATTCAGGTTCTTTTTATTAACCAGCAATTCAGCCAGTGCCGCTCCTAAAAATGGTCCAATCAGAATACCGACGATTGGAATGACAAATGGTCCGATCAGCAAACCGATTGTACTTCCCCACATCCCCGCCTTGCTCCCACCATATTTTTTGACACCAATGATGTTAGCAATATAATCAGCCCCAAACAGCAGTGCAACGAACAGCCCCTGGACCGACCAAAATAACCAGTTAAAAGGCTCGAATGAAAAAAATAAGCCGTAAAGGATAAAACCGCCCAACATTAAAAGTACGCCAGGCAGGATAGGGACTACCAAACTGGCAAAAGCCCCTACAAATAACACTCCAATAATGACCCAATATACAACGTCCATTCAATCCATCCTTTTCAGATAAAATAAAAAAATAAGCAAAGGTTTCCCTTTGCTTATTTTACCACTATTTCTGCTCTCCCAAAACGTACTCAGCGATGTTTACTGCATGGTCGCCGATTCGCTCCAGGTTGCTGATGATGTCAACGAAAACGATTCCAGCCTGTCCAGTACACTGTCCTTCATTCATGCGAAGGATATGCTGCTTTCTAAGCGTTCGTTCCATTCTGTCAATTTCATCTTCTTTTGTGACTACTGCTCTTGCAGAATCAAGATTCTTCTGATCTAATGCCTGAAGCGCCTCTTCAACGGTACGTACAGTCAGGTTGAACATAACTTCGAGGTCTTCCATAGCTGTATCTGTCATCTTCACTTTATTAGCCTGCTGGTATTCGATTAGTTCAACAATATTTTCAAAGTGATCCCCGATTCTCTCAATATCCCGGACTGTATCAATCAGCATGCTGTGCTCTTCTGATTCATGTCCTGATAGGGAGCTTTGTGACAAGTCTACCAGATAGTCTGTAATTTTACGGTCAAGATTGTTGATTGCATCTTCAAGCTGATAAGCAGTCGCGGAATGCTTTGTATTCTTTGTCTTTAAAAATTCATTCGTTTCTTCGAGTCCCTTTAATGCAAACTTACCCATGCGCAGGACTTCTTCCTTTGCCTGGCCAAGCGCGATTGACGGTGATTGCTCGATGAATACTGGGTCAAGATGTTGAGCCTTGTAATCAACGATAGAATCTTCACCAGGAATCAATTTAGTCACGATCAATGCCAAAATCGCAATGAAAGGCAACTGAATAAGAGTATTGGTTGTATTAAATATTCCGTGAGCGAATGCGATTGTCATCTCCGGATTCAAGCTTAAATTATCTCTAATAATTTCTATTAACTTAGTGAATGGTCCCAAAACAATGACGAATAAAGTTGTTCCAATCAAATTGAATAGAACATGTGTAGCCGCAGCTCTTTTTGCAGCCACTGAAGTACCAATCGCAGCCAAAACAGCTGTAATTGTTGTCCCGATATTGTCACCGAACAGGATTGGCAATGCTCCCTGTATATTAATCATTGATTCAGCATGTAAACTTTGTAAAATACCAATCGTGGCGCTGGAACTCTGAACAATTACAGTAAACACAGTACCAATGACTACACCAAGAATTGGATTTGAACTCATTTCCACTGTAAGATCATGGAATGCTTCAAGGCTTCTCAATGGTTTCATACCACCGCTCATAAGTTCAAGGCCAAAGAACAATGCCCCGAAACCAAATACGATTTGTCCAAAATTATGAACTTTTTTGCTCTTGAAGAAAAATAACATGATGGATCCAACCGCTATAATCGGCAAAGCATACTCGCCGATGTCGATTCCAATGATAAAGGCTGTAACCGTTGTACCGATATTTGCCCCCATTATGACCCCAATTGCCTGCCTTAGCGTCATAAATCCGGCACTTACAAGTCCCACCGTAATAACAGTTGTCCCACTACTTGTTTGTAAAAGGACTGTAACAAAAATACCTGCTAGTACACCCATCAGTGGATTAGTGGTAAAGCGGTCGAGAATATCCCGAAGTCGGTCACCTGCTGACTTCTGCAAACCATCACCCATGAATTTAATGCCGTATAAGAAGATACCAAGTCCCCCAAAGAACTCAAACAGCATTTCTTGTAAATTCAATTCCATTTTTTCAACCCCTAGATTTATTTCGACAAACATCTACAAACACAGCTAATTATGAAGTAAATATTAATGAAAAGTAAACAATTTATGCTTCGAATTTACAATACCTTAACATTTCTTCGTTATGTTACAAACGTGTTACAAAGCGCAGGTAAAAAGGTTGTTTTTCTACTATGTGAAAAGCTAAAATAGTGAGTGTATTTCTTTTAAAGGACGTGTATTAATGAGTATTTTCACACAATTAGCAAAAAGCATGTATTCTCCAAAGGTTATTGCTGACACGCGATTCCAGGGTATTGGCAAAACTATCTTATTTGTCTTCATGTTGACCCTAATATCCATTTTGCCTGTAGTCTATTATATGTTTGTTGGGATCTCAGAAGCTGTTGGCTCGGTCAAGCATTCCATCAAAACTGATTTACCTTCTTTTACGATTCGAGAGGGAGAGCTGCAGTCAGAAATTAAAGCACCGTTAACCATCAAAAATGGAAGTTTCACGTTAATTTTTGACCCTACCGGTGCTATCGATGAAAGTGAACTGACTGGCATGGATGCAAACGTTGCAATGCTTCAAAAAGAGATTGTGCTTGTTGCCGGGGGTGAAACCAACGCTGTGCCCTACACCCTTTTTACAAGTGAATCTATGACCAAGGATGACATTATTACTCTCATCAATACGGCTGAATCCTCTCTCCCTGTATTGCTGGGAATACTGTTTATTGTTATCTATGTTTTTTCCAGCGGTATGAAATTTATCGAGGTTTCTCTATTAGCACTTTTTGGTCTTCTATTGAAAAACCTGGCTGGCAGAAAGCTTCAATACAGACATTTATGGAGAATGGCAGCATATAGCACAACACTCCCTACTATATTTTTCACGATCATGGCACTATTAAAAACAGCTGTACCTTACAGTTTTTCGATAAACTGGTTTGTTGCTTCGATGATGCTTTTATTAGCCATTAAAGAACTGCCAGCCAAGAAACCTGCAGAAAGTTAAGAAATGCGCCTCTGGCGTATTTTTTTACTTTCATATTAATAGATAAGGGTTTTCTCTCTTTCTGCCCCCTTATGTGTCCTCTCAAACAATTCCATTCCCTCAATCCTGACAGATAGATTATTTTATTTTCTTATATAAACTTTCATTTTTTATCTATTAAATTGGTTCTTAACTCTATTTCTCCTGCATAAATAATGATATAAGCATTTAAGGAGGAAGGTCCTATGAAAAAACTGGCAGGATTATTGGTTTTCTTGATAGTAGCTTACGCAGTCTACAATGATTTGAGCATAGGAACACTTCCAGCAGCGAAAATGCAGGAACCTGAAATATCAAAAGTGGAAAGGGTAGAGACGGAAAAGACAGAAACACTAACCACAAAAGAAATTCTTTTTTTTGAACACGAAGTACTGCCTGGTGATACTGTACTATCAGTCATTGACAGTTATATGGACAAACCATTGAGCGTGCCTGTCTCACAAGCAGTGGAAGACTTTAAAAAGTTGAACGACGGGACAAATCCCCAAAAAATCAAATTCGGAAACGTTTATAAATTCCCGGACTACAGCATCCAAAATTAGCAAAGGCTAACAAATGAAGTCTTTCCTTGTCAATTTGAGCAAAAGATTGATAAAATGGGGTTATGCAACTTTAGGAACATATTCATGAATTCCATTTTTCAAAGGAGCGAATCACTGTTGAGTGAAATTATACATCGTACCAAAACCCGTCCAATCAAGGTTGGGAATTTAACCATTGGAGGCAACAATGAAGTTGTCATCCAGAGTATGACGACTACCAAGACACATGATGTCGAAGCGACTGTCGCTGAAATCATGCGCCTTGAAGAAGCAGGCTGCCAGGTTGTCCGTGTTGCTTGCCCGGATGAAAGAGCGGCAAATGCCATTTCTGAAATCAAAAAAAGAATTAACATACCACTTGTTGTTGATATCCATTTTGATTACCGCTTAGCGCTTAAAGCGATTGAAGGCGGAGCTGACAAAATTAGGATCAATCCAGGGAATATCGGCAAGCGTGAAAAGGTAGAGGCTGTAGTAAGAGCAGCTAAAGAGCGCGGAATCCCGATCAGAATCGGTGTAAACGCGGGTTCTCTTGAAAGACGTATTCTCGAAAAATACGGCTATCCAACAGCTGATGGTATGGTTGAGAGTGCATTGCACCACATCAAAATCCTCGAGGACCTTGATTTCCATAATATCATCGTTTCGATGAAGGCTTCTGATGTAAACCTGGCAATTGAAGCTTATGAAAAAGCTGCAAAGGCTTTTGATTATCCGCTTCACCTTGGAATCACCGAATCAGGGACTTTATTTGCAGGGACTGTCAAAAGTGCTGCTGGACTTGGAGCGATTCTCAGCAAGGGAATCGGCAACACTGTCAGGGTATCATTAAGTGCAGACCCAGTAGAGGAAGTTAAGGTTGCAAGGGAACTGTTAAAGTCATTCGGCCTAGCAGCTAATGCAGCAACATTGATCTCTTGTCCAACATGCGGACGAATCGAAATCGATTTGATTAGCATTGCCAATGAGGTTGAAGAGTACATCTCAAAGATAAAGGCACCTATCAAGGTAGCTGTGCTTGGATGCGCTGTTAACGGACCTGGCGAAGCACGTGAAGCTGATATCGGCATTGCAGGTGCGAGAGGGGAAGGTCTTCTTTTCAGAAAAGGAGAGATTGTCCGCAAAGTGCCTGAAGAAACAATGGTAGAAGAACTTAAGAAAGAAATCGATAAAATTGCTGAAGAAAAGATTCGCGAAGCTGCCCTTCAGAAATAAAGAACAAAAAGCGCAAGCACCTTGTCCAGCCCCGACAAGCGCTGGAGGGCCGAACAGTGAAGTTGTTTTTTGACTTCATTAGGCGGACCGAAATAGAAATGTATAGCCGACTGTCCAG
>NZ_BASE01000058.1 GCF_000813125.1 Mesobacillus selenatarsenatis SF-1 | reverse complement strand
AAAGCGAAAAGCTGTCAAGAAAAGGACGGAATCGTGACAGGTTCGGGGCTACCAGTCGAAAAGCTGTCAAGAAATGGCTGGAATCGTGACAGGTTCACCGCCACAAAGCGAAAAGCTGTCAAAAAAAATTACGCCAGCTCGTTCGGTCTAGATATTCCAGAGGGAAGCTAATAACCTGCTTCCTATATTTAATATGGAGGTACTAACCATGAATACATATAAATTCCCAGAAGGTTTTTTATGGGGAGGGGCTACTGCTGCTAACCAGATTGAGGGTGGCTACAACGAAGGTCAGAAGGGCCTAAATGTCGCGGATGTTCTCCCAGGAGGAAAAGCCAGATACGATATTTTAACCAAACCTGGTTTCGATTTTGAAATCAGACCCGATCAATACTACCCAAATCATGAGGCGATTGATTTTTACCACCGCTATGAAGAGGATATTGCATTGTTTGCGGAAATGGGGTTCAAGGCTTTCAGGATGTCGATAGCCTGGACACGGATTTTCCCGAATGGCGATGAGCTTGAGCCTAATGAGGAGGGGCTTGCTTTTTATGACCGTGTAATAGACGAGCTGCACAAGCATGGGATTGAACTGGTTGTGACTATTTCCCATTATGAAATGCCGCTTCATTTGGTAAAAGAATACGGAGGCTGGCGAAACCGTAAAGTGGTCACTTTCTTTGAAAGGTATGCCAGTACTATTTTAAATCGTTATAAAGACAAAGTTAAGTACTGGATGACGTTTAATGAAATCAATAGTGCTCTTGTCATGCCGATCAACGGTCTGGGATTTTCGATTGAAAAAGAAGAAGACCGATTCCAGCCAACCTTCCAGGCCTACCACCATCAACTAGTCGCAAGCGCAATGGCAGTCAAAGCTTGTCATGAGATCATTCCAGAATCGCAAATTGGCTGCATGATTCTTTTTGCACCTGTTTATCCTTTTGACAGCAATCCTGAAAATATCCTGCACGCTCTTAAAGAAGAGCAGATTTTCAATTATTTTTGCGGTGATGTGCAAGTACGGGGAGTGTATCCTTCCTTCATGAATCGATACTTTAAAGAACACAATATTCAATTGGAGATTGAAGAAGGAGACCTTGAGTTATTGAAGGAAGGAACCGTGGATTACGTCGGTTTCAGCTACTACATGTCACGCACTGAGAAAAAAGAGAAGGCTGATGACGATGCTTCAGAAGGAAATATAATTGGTGGAGTGCGAAATCCATTCCTGGACGTAAGTGACTGGGGATGGGAAATCGACCCGGTTGGGTTGCGCATCAGCTTGAACAAACTATATAATCGCTATCAAATTCCTCTTTTTGTTGTGGAAAACGGCTTGGGTGCCTATGATCAACTTGAAGAAGACGGAAGTATAAATGACGACTATCGAATTGACTATTTGCGCGAGCATATTAAAGCAATGGGTGAAGCGATTGAGGATGGAGTAAATTTGATGGGCTACACCAGCTGGGGATGCATCGATATGGTCAGCATGTCAACGGGCGAGTTTTCAAAAAGATATGGCTATATCTATGTGGACAAGCATGATGATGGCAGCGGAACGTTAGAACGGAAGAAGAAAAAGTCATTCTTCTGGTATAAAGATGTGATAAAAACAAACGGGGAAAAGTTATAAAAGACTTTTAAAGGGCTGCCAGCAAATGTTGGTAGCTCTTTTTTATAGAAGAAAGTCCTTAGCAATAAAAGGAAAAAACGAATCTTTTGTCGAATAGTATCTCGTTATAAACTTAACGTACAGGAGGAAATCTTATGTTTCTATATAAAATAGATGAACAATTATCATTAAAACTAACAGAGGTGACTGATGCGGATCGCCTGTTTGAACTGACTGAAAAGGCACGGGAATATTTGAAAGAGTGGCTTCCCTGGCTGGATTTTACAACGGATGTTGAAGATACTAGAGAGTTCCTTAAAGGCACAATGAAAGGTTACGCCGAAAGTAAAAGCATGACGACGGTTATTTTATATGAGGGAGAAATAGTCGGTACTGCAGGCTTCAACAGTATTAACTGGTCAAACAAAACGGCATATATCGGTTATTGGCTCGGGCATGAATACCAGGGAAAAGGGATCATGACCAAGGTTGCCAAGGCATTGACTGATTACGCATTTAACCATTTGAAATTGAACAAAGTTGAAATCAGAGCTGCAGAGGAAAATAAGAAAAGCAGAGGGATTCCTGAAAGATTAGGATTTGTAAAAGAAGGCAAGATCCGTCAAGCCGAATGGCTGTATGACCACTATGTAGATCATGTTGTTTATGGGATTTTAGCTGAAGAATGGGATAAAAATAAGAATTTACAAAAGTAGGGATAAATGTGCTATTCCAAAAAGGTAGATTTATGGTTCGTAGATTAGCAGAAAAAGATAAGCACTTATTAGCAAAATGGCTTTCTACTCCGGAGGTTCTTGAATTTTATGAAGGCAGGGATAATTCCTTCGATGTTGAAAAAGTCGAAAGGGTTTTCTACTCTTCAGATGACGATGAAGTTAAATGCATTATTGAGTATGAAGGTAAGTCAATAGGATATATTCAATATTATGAATTGGATGAGGAAACTAAAAAAGAGTATGGATATGAGAGCGGACGAATTTTCGGAACTGATCAATTTATCGGTGAAGTCGACTATTGGAATAGAGGTATTGGAACTTTGCTTATTACATCGATGACAGAGTTTCTTTTTGATCGTATGAATGCCGATAAAGTTGTAATGGATCCGCAAGTATGGAATGAGCGTGCTATAAAATGCTACGAAAAGTGTGGGTTCAATAAAGTGAAATTACTGCCCAAACACGAACTCCACGAAGGAGAACTCCGTGATTGCTGGTTGATTGAGTGTAGGTAATAAAAGGAGTTGTTAGTTGAATGGACCTGAAAATCATCCCCTTAACCTCCAAAAACTTCTCTGAAATTGTATTTGAAACAGGTTCCGGGTTACCTAACATAGATACCATAAAAATGCTTGAAAAAAAGGCTTCTAGCGAAACGGTTTTAAAAATTCTGGGTGTGATCACTCCGAAGGGCAGATTAATTGGGTACGGTATGTATGTTACTGGACCATGGGATCCCATATTAGAACCGGAATTCGCTGAGGTTTTTATCAAGGTGGATCCTGAGTGGCGTAATCAGGGGATCGGGGGCTGGATATTTACTGAAATCGAGGGTATTGCCCATCAGAACAAGTCCAAAGTTCTCCAAACTCAAATCCAGGATACAAAGGAGATAGACTTGAATTGGGCTAAAAAGAAAGGGTTTGACATAACTAGTCATGTATTCGAATCTCAGCTAGATATTTCTCTGTTTAACAAGGAACACTATAGTTCTATTTTTAAAGAGCTAGAATCATCCGGAATTCATTTGACTACTTTAGATGATTACCCAAAGGATAAAGAGACTCAAAATCGCTTCTGGGATTTCTGGTGGGAGCTAGTTACTGATGTTCCAGGCATGAAAGGAAAGCCTCGTCCGGTAAATGATAGAATGATAGCCTTGTTGAAAGACTTTGATAAGAAGGGCTTTATTTTAGCGGTTGATGGCGATCAATGGATTGCTATGTCTATGGTCGTAAAGGAAACTGAGGATGTCTACTATAATTCGATGACTGGAGTAGATCAGCGATTTCGTGGTAAAGGGCTTGCCCAGGCGGTAAAAATAAAAGCGATCGAATATGCTTTGCAAAATAAAGTGAAATATATTCGAACCCATAACAATTCCAATAATACACCAATGCTTTATGTTAATAGAAAGTTAGGTTATGAAGAAAAACCTGGAATTTACGGCTTAACAAAGCGAATTGGAGATTAATCATTTTTGAAGAAGTATTTGATTCTTGTATTGGGGGGCTTGGAATGACCTATGATCATAAAAATAAAACAATTACTACTAGTAGGCTAATTCTTCGGATGTTTCAAAAATCTGATGCGGAAGACGTTGCCAGGCTTTGTCATAATTACAATATCTATAAGAATACTTTGTACCTGCCGTATCCTTATTCAATAAAAGACGCTTTATCTTGGATGGAAAGCCATCTTGAAAATTATGAAGCTAGTAAATCATACGAGTTCGCTGTAACCGATAAGGAAAGTGGTCAACTGTTCGGAGCTATCGCATTATCCAACAACCAGAGGTTCAATCATGGTGAAATAGCTTACTGGATTGGTGAAGAATACTGGGGAAGAGGATTTGCAACAGAGGCAGCAGAAGCAATCGTACAATTTGCGTTCAGTGAAATGAAATATCATAAAGTATTTGCTCGCTGCTTTCACTCCAACCCGGCATCCGGGCGCGTGTTGGAAAAGTTAGGAATGAGAAAAGAAGGTATTTTAATTGACCATGTCAGGAAAGAAAATCGTTATGAAGACTTAGTGCACTATGGAATTATAAACACGCAAAAAATGCTCAGGCAGCCCTGAGCATTTTCCTTTACAACAGCGATTCCGCTCCATCTATATAGACTTCTGTCCCGGTAATATGCGATGACAGATCGGAAGCGAGAAAGAACACGAGGTCTGCTACTTGTTCTGGCTTTCCGGCACGTTCTTCCAGTGGTTGATTGCCTTCGGGATATTCAACTGGGATTTTGATTTTTTCTAGGTTATCTTCTTGCGGGAAAGTGTTTTTCCCTATATTGGTTTCAATTGCACCCGGGCAGATGATATTAACTCTTATACTATATTGGGCAAGTTCCAGTGCTGCCATTTTACCAAAGCCTGTTTGACCGATTTTGGAAGTACTGTAGGCAGACATTCCGAAATTCTTATAAATCCTGTTTCCGTTAATTGAGCTCGTGATGATGATGCTGCCTCCATGCTTCTTCATGTGCGGGATTGCATATTTTACAGTAAGAAAGGTTCCTTTGAGGTTCGTGCTGATTGTTTCGTCCCAATCCTCTGGATCCAAGTCTTCTATTGGTGCAATCACCCCATTGATGCCAGCGTTGGCAAATACGATATCGACTTTTCCCCAGGCATCAACAACCTTTTGATAGCTTCGTTCTATTTCTTCTGGAATTGCGATATCACATTCGACGATCAGTGCGCTTCCGCCAGACTCTACAATTGACTCCTTAACATCCCTGGCGTTTTCTTCCTTCATATCGATTAAGGCAACCTTTGTACCCTCTTGGGCCAGTTTTATAGCTGCGGCTCTTCCGATTCCTGAGCTGGCACCTGTTATAAACGCGACTTTACCATCTAATTGACTCAAAATAGCTGCCTCCTTCTTGGTGATGCGAATATTTTTAACTATGCCCCATTTTTTGAAAAATAAAACAGCGGAAACTAGCAAACTGTCATTCTATGAAACTTTTTCCATACTAGTTCGTAAAAAATAAGTAGCCTCCTTATAATAGGAGGAATTTTTATCATCTGTATTTGTCGATTGAAAGGGTAATTTGTAATTTTTAGTGATACTGGAGGTTAGATAAATGGACAAGCAGGAAAAAGTTATTTCTAAACTTGATGAACTATTAACAGAATTAAGGTCGGGAAGAAAGGAAAGCTCGGCTTCCCTGGCTGCATACCCGCCGAGGTCATCAAAGCTTAGTACAATCAGCAGGATTCTAATTATTCTACTTTTAATAGCTTCTAGCATAAGTGCTGGTTTCTGGTATGTTACGGGGAGCACGGGCAAGGCTGAGTCTACTGTATTCATTGAACAAGTACATGGATTGGCAACGTTGGCCACGGCAGAGGCACATGTGAAGGTGATCCTTGAGCAAGAAGATAATGAATTATTCGGGGAGAAAATTAACTTTAATTTACCTGGGACAAAGCGTGAATTGCTATTGATCGTTCCAGCAACTGTGATAGCGGGTGTTGATTTGCAAGCGATCGATAAAAAGGACTTGAAAGTGGATGAAGAGAATAAAACAGTTGAAATCCTGCTGCCTCAGGCACAATTCATTCAAGAGCCGTCAGTTAAGATGGACGAGGTGAGGACATTTTCCGATGAAGGCCTTTTCCGTGGAAAAGTACAATGGGATCAAGGCTTCGATTTGGCCGCTGTAGCCCAGAAACAAATAAAGCAGGAAGCGATAGCTGCAGGTGTTTTACAAAAAGCAGATAAAAATGCTGAAACAGTGTTGAAGGAATTTTTCGGGCATTTAGGATATAAGGTCATTATAGGTGGATAATAATATTATGTTAACTAATAGAAATTAAGTGTAATCCTAGAAATGAAATAAAACATTATTTTCGATGTGTAAGATTATCCTTTTTAAAAATATATTGTTCTCCTTAAATATTTTCACCCATCTTGTAAATATTATTAATAAACCCAAGTGTTGGACAGGTTAGCGATTCGCTTCAGAACTTAGCCATTTGACAATAGATTAAAATGAGGTGAAATGGATGAGAATTTGCGAAGTTTGTGGACGGAAGGATGTTTCAGAGAACAAGGAAGAAAAGCTTTTTCAACCCGTTAGGCTTCATGTATGCGAGAGCTGCAAGCAGAATCGTAAGATGACACCTCTTGGTGATTGGGCTTTCTAAATGAATCCAGGCGAAGGCCTGGATTTTTTGTTTTTAAATTAATTAAAAAATTAACCTAGCTCCAGTGCTCAGCCTTTACAGTCGCTGGCTCTTTTTGTTCTTAAGAAGATAAAGGCTCTCAAAAACGAGAGCCTAGTTTTCATCCAAGCCGTCGATAGATACAAGCTGTCTTTCTTAATGTGTTCCTCTTGGTGAAATGACCGCCATGCTAGAAGTAAGGTCGATGCTTTCAATCCAGATCGGGACTACGTGGTAATGTACAGGTATTTCACTTTCCGCGGCTAGTATTTCTTTTACACGTTGTAAATCCATATCAATCACCTCTTACTTAAAATATCCATAGAAATGTTTTGGTATGTATGGATGTTATTGCGGGTGATAAAGGGGAACAGGGGGAACAGGGGAAAAAGGACTCAAAAAAGCGAACCAAGTTATTCTTGATTCGCTTTTTTTGATTCTTCAGTTAGATTTTTGATTCTTTTACCCTCTACATAATTGGGAATTTGCAAACCTAGTAATTCATAAATGGTTGGTGCTATATCAAGATTGGAGATCGGCTCTATCTTTTTTCCACGGGGGATGTCAGGTCCCATTGCCAAAAACACTGCCCTCAATTTGTCGCGATTCGGATTCCCACCATGTGTACCTAACTCGGGTGTTGACTTTACGATATGAGATTCGCCCTGTCCCATTATATAACCAGGAGCAGCCATCAATAAAATATCTCCGGCATTTTGCTCCTTCAATTTTTTGTTTTGGGATATTTTTTTAATATCCTGGTAGGGATGAATATCAGCGTTCAATAGATAACCAAATAAATCTTTTGTATTTTCTTTTACACCGGTAAATGATAAGTTCACGGTGCTGTTCCATATTTCTTTCAGTTGATGCCTGATGACAGGACCGTTTTCATTCCTGTTTACCTTGATCCCTTTAAACGCCTGGATGATTTCATTCCGGACCTGTTCATAATCTTCTTCTGGAACGATACCATGCTTTTCTCTCGATTTCAGGTTGATGTATACATGTGCTGCCGAACCGCTTGGAATTGCAATCGCTTTTGATTTCTTATAATCAATCTTACCATCGGAATCCAAAACTAGAAGTCCATTTTCCTTGAGGACCTTATTGGGCTCAAGTGCCGAATGCGCAGGTTCCATGCCATGGTCGGAAACAATGAAGAGATGGTCGTTCCCGTCCAGTGATTCGACTGTTTTGCCGACGACACTGTCTGCAACTTTATAGGACCATTGTATATATTCCATGTACTTTTTCGATTTTTCAGGTGAATAATCAGGCTGCCTTGGGTCTGTCAGCAAGTACTTATGTTCTTGATGGTCAATTTGCGGCGCATAAAACATCAGCAAATCCGGCTTGTACTCATTTTTGATAAAAAGGGATACATCTGTTACCCAATTTACGAACCTCTCCGAAATTTCCTCATATTCCTTCCTGGAAATCCAGCCCTTCTCCAGGGCGATGTCATCATCCTGAGGCGGGAAAAAACCAAATTGGTCCCTAATTCGTTCAGGAAATCCTTCTGGCCCATCAATTAAACCTGACGTCACTGCTGAACGGTACATTACAGCTTCCTTACCTAATGCTGGGTCAGTTGAAGTGAAGTTGAACCAGAAACCTGCTGTCTGGTCTTCTTTTACCTGAAGCGTGACTGATCCCCAATTTTTTGGACTAACTCCTTTTTTATCAATCTTTTTATTGTCAGAAACGATAAATTCGTCGTAATTCTTTGTCTCATCGTTGCTTGAATCGTACGCAAGCACATGGATTTCTTTGTTTTTACTGTCCTCGACCTTAATTTTGAAGGATGTCTCCATCAATAAACTAAAGCTTTTCGGAGTGTTGCTCCAGCCTGATGCCTCTGTAAATTTGAGTTTTTCCTGTTTGCTTGGGGAAAGCGTATCCCCATAGTAAATTGTATAGTCCGCCTGCTTGCCAGTGGAAGGATTCGCTCCGGCAAAAGCTACCGTTGCTGTAGTTTTTCCTTGCTTCCTGGCTGTGACCCAGAGTGGGTCTACCTCAAATGCACTTAAGAAGGCATTTTTCTGGTTTGTCAGTGCTGCATCTTTCTGCTGCCAGGCATTGCTGACGATTGATGTTTTAAGTGGAGTTGCGCCGGTCGCGATAGCTGCGTGTGATGGAGCAGTAAGGGACGGGCTTACTGTTTTGGCGTATTTGGCGTTAGTTCCTTTTTCGATTACATTCTTTATATTAGGCAGTTTGCCGTCTTTTACATAACTCCGGGTGAGATCATTACGCATGCCGTCAAAAGAAATAAGAATTACCTGGCGATCACTTGCTGCTTCTGCCAGAGTCACGTTGATGGATGAAAAAGTGATAAATAATAGAATAATTACCTTTAAATATCTTGTTGTCATAGAATCTCCCTACTTCGATGTTATACAGGGATTTACCTATTTTTAAGGGGTTTAAAACTTTTTGAAAAATTAGCTATTCAAGCGCTAGGCAAAAAGTGTAACCGTGCTCGATAAAATCTGCATAAATTCATGATATAAATTTTTTATAACATAGGGAGGGATAGATGTAATATGAAACTAAAAAATAGATTTGTAATGGTATTTTTATCGATTAGCACCGCATTATTTTTAACAGCTTGTTCTGGTGAAGAAGAAAAATCAAGCACTGAAGATCACAACAGCCATGCAAATATGGAGCATTCAGGATCAGGCGAATTACCTGAAGGTCTAAAGGAAGCCTCGGGTCCAACATACAAAGTTGGCAGCAAGGCTATCATCACGGACGATCACATGCCAGGCATGGATGGAGCAGAAGCGGAGATCGTTGGAGCATATGATACTGTCGTCTATTCGTTATCCTATGACCCTACCAATGGTGGAGACCGAGTGGAACAGCATAAGTGGGTCATTCATGAAGAACTGCTTGATGTCGGTGACGAACCATTAAAGCCAGGGAATGAGGTTACAATCAATACCGATCATATGGAAGGAATGAAAGGAGCAAAAGCGGTCATTGATACAGCTGAGGAAATGACAGTATACATGGTCGACTTCATGCCAACAGATGGCTCTGAAAAAGTGACGAACCATCAGTGGGTAACCGAAGACGAACTTGCTCCTGCAAAATAATATCTAAGATTACCAAAATCATGCAGGATTGTCCCTTATTTAGTCTGGGTATATAAGTACTAAGACATGAGGAGGGATGACACATGAAAAAATTAATCAAAACGGCGCTAAAATGGGGACCAGTTCTTTATCCAATCGTTAAAAAAATGATGAATAACAGAAAATCATCCTCGATAAAAACTAGCTATTCAAAATAAATGTCCTGCCGGACCGCACAGGAGTCATTAGGTGGCTGCTGTGGGGTCTTTTTCTATTTCGTCAAATGCCGAATGCTGAACTTTTACGAGGTTGGGCACATTGGTAAATAATCTTTATATTTCAGACTATTGTTCATGTTATAATGGTAAAATGAATCATAAACTATCTACATAAAGTTGGCTTGCATGGGTCTAGTAAAAGGAAGGTATCTATGGGAGAAGAAAATATAACGAGAATTGTAATGAATGGCAAGGAATACATATTGATTGGAACTGCACATGTCTCCAAGCACAGTGCGGAGCAGGTTAAGGAAGTAATTGAAGCTGAGAGGCCTGATTCTGTCTGCGTCGAATTGGACGAGCAGCGCTACAAGACAATTTCCGAGGGTTCAAAGTGGCAGGAGATGGATATCATCCAGGTTATCAAAGAAAAACGTGCTTCTTTATTACTGATGAACCTCGCTATTTCGTCTTTCCAAAATCGAATGGCGAAGGAACTTGGTATCAAAGCAGGCCAGGAAATGATCCAGGGAATTGAATCTGCGAAAGAAGTCGGGGCTAAACTTGTGCTTGCTGATCGAAATATCCAGATTACATTTTCAAGGATTTGGGGAAATCTTGGCTTGAAAGGAAAGGCCATTTTACTCAGCCAGATCATCACGAGTATCTTCAGCCGGGACAGCATCTCGGAGGAAGAACTGGAAAAGCTGAAGGAACAGGATACGATCAACGCGATGCTGAATGAATTCACTGAAACATTCCCACGGTTGAAAAAGCCATTGATTGACGAGCGTGACCAATACTTAGCTCAGAAAATCAAAGACGCACCTGGAGAAAAAATTGTCGCTGTCCTGGGGGCTGCACACGTACCGGGAATCAAAGAAGAAATCAAAAAAGATCATGATTTGAAAAAATTAAGAGCGATTCCCCCGAAATCCAATTGGCCAAAAATCATTGGCTGGAGCATACCTGTATTGATTCTGGCTATTATCGTCTATACTTTTTTGGCTAATCCATCAGCGGGTTTCGCCCAAACAATCAGCTGGATTTTATGGAACGGAAGCCTTTCCGCCCTGGGAGCTGCTATCGCAATGGGGCATCCACTGACCATTTTGACAGCATTTATAGCGGCACCGATCACTTCCTTAAATCCATTGCTTGCTGCAGGCTGGTTTGCCGGTTTGACACAGGCTTATATCCGCAGGCCGAGTGTTAAGGACTTTGAGACACTATCTGAAGATGTTTTTAGTTTAAAAGGATTTTGGCGAAACAAAGTCAGCCGAGTGTTGCTGATCGTCGTACTAGCCAACCTGGGAAGTTCACTTGGAACCTTCATAGGCGGTGCTGATGTCATCAGGGTCTTTATCGAGAATTTATAAGAATTAGAACGAAATCTACATGGTTTCGTTCTTTTTTTAAAAAAGTTTGCGATTCATAGAAGAAAAATGACGAAAAAAGAGGATTTCTGTTACATAAAATGGAATGAGAAAAGGAAAAGATTTTACAGGAGTGATATTTTGAACATCTTAAAACCTGCCGTTTCCATTTCGATCTTAATTCATTTTCTATACATAATAGGAATTCTGTTTTTTGCTAACTATAACAACATCGCTTTTCCTCAAGGTGAAATCCCAATCTTACTGCTGTTTTCAACTTTCGTTTTTGCGGCAATTATCGGCTTGATCCTCTGTGCAATTGACACCAATACGAATATGAAAAGCTAGATTGAGTCCTTAAGTCTTTAAGTAGAAGGGGAAAAAAAAATCATCCTCAATGGCAGGATGACAAGAAGATGAATGTACAACCGTAAGGCGGAATAGCTATTTCGCCTTTGTTTTTGTTTTATTTTGATACTCAGTCTGACGCTTTGCATCCTTTTTAAAAGCTTCCATTGCCTTGCTGTACAACAAACTCACCTTCAGCACCTCCCAGATCATTCTTATTACGTTCCTTCCCCGTGTATACTACTCTAAAACTTAAAAGTGGAACAAATTTTCAAAAAGATATTTGGTAGTATATTCCTTCTGGAAAGCGAGATAAAAGACCGTTCACTTTAACAAATCCACACGATTAAGATTCTGGCTAAAAAAGAAAAGACGCCCGGGTTGTGGGGCGTCTTCCTGTTACTTTTTATTCACTTGTTTACCGCTTTTTTTCTGGCTCTGCGATTTTGAATTCCCGACCTGGAACTCGGCGCCAAGCTCAATATCATTTCTTTTATCATGTTTCTCTGTTTGTTCTCTTGTTTGATCCCTGTTGTGCATACCTTGTCTCGCCATTTCATTCAGCTCACTTTCCTTGGGTTTACCTAAATGGCCTTATTATTATGTTCATTAAATAATTAATTATTGATGGGTACTATCTGATTGCCCCCGAATGACTTTGTCATAAAATACCTGAAATCCATATAGAACTAAGGTTTTGATTAAGAAAACTATAGATAACTGGAATTTTGTTAAGCGGACCAATGAAACATAGCCAAATTTCTTGAAGATGTCCAGTCCGTAATAAGTAAACAGTGAGTCAATCAGGATATTGACCAGCATATACAGATTGAATTTCTTATAGGTGTATTTCATGATCCAGAATGAACCTATAAAAAACGGACCCCAAATTAAAGGCAGTTCACCCAATACGTTTGGTTTAATTTTAAAGGGAACCACCACCATTTTCTCTTTTCAGCCAACCTTCCTTCAAAGATTAAATAAATGGCCATGAATAACGTACCTGGCAGGAACTTTCTGAATGTTTGTTTACCGAGAAGAGGCAGTGATAGCCAAGGCAGTACAGCCATTAAAAATATGTAAAGTTTTAGATTTTTCATTAGCAACACCTTTTGGGAGAGAATAGGGATTGTTTTTCTTAGTATCTCTAATCATGCTAAAAGTATTAAAAGTTTCTCGAGGTCATCATTTCTTTCGCTCTTGAACAGTAAGTATAAGTAGGAAAAGGAGGGGAAAGAGATGATTTCTCTTTGGGATGAACATTCATTTTGGCTTGAAATGCTGCAGGATCATGCCTATTTTGTCAGGGATGGGTTGTCAGTGAGTGAAAAGGAGTACGTAAAAATCGCCCAGCAATTCATTGGTTTATATGATGACCTTTTAGCTAATTTGCAGTCAATACCGCGGCAAGCTGGCCACCAGGACAGTCAAATGATCGATTTTTCAAGAAAAGTGTGGAAGGTTGCTAAAAACTATTATGATTTTGAAGGTACACTGCAATCATTGAGGATAGATAACAAAGTAAACCTGAGCCTGTCCCCAACCTATTTAAACGGTACCCTGAGTGAAAACCAGGAATATTTACGCATATTAAGCTATCTAGTGCAGGGTCAGGAACCAGTACGTTTGTCAGTTACAGAGATAATGGACCTTTGGCTTGAAGATCAACTTGGTCACGCGGTGCTTTTTGAAAATCTGCTTGACCCAATCGAAGTAGGCGCAAACACAGCAGCCCAGGAGTTCAAACGCAGATTCCAGCTATTTATTGTCCAAAATCATCATTTGAAAAATTATTTGCGGGTAAAACAGCCAGGCTTTGCCCGCCAGCAGGAATTCATTTATGAAGTAGGAAAGACGACACTTGAAATGAATCAGTTCATTAAAAATATGGTGGAGAAGTACAAAGGAAATACGCTTTTGAATAAATCCAATCTCCGCTTTCTCGAGCATCACTTTCCAGAAACATGCTATTTTCTCGCCAATTTAAGCTACTATGAACCAAGGTTGCAGTCTCTAGTAGGGAATTGCTCTTTGTCTAAGCCGTCTTTTTAGAAAAAAATAATTGATTAAAACAACGGGCAGAAACCCGTTGTTTTTTATCTATCAATTTTTAGAATGTAACAGGCCACTTTTCTTGATTGTAGGCCATGTCCCAGAACATGAATTCATACTGGCTGCTGATGATAAAATGCTGTTTCATCTTTTCTTGTTCCGATTTTGACGCCTCTGATGCAAGCTCATTTAGTCTGCTTAATTGCTCATTTACCAATCCACTGAACCATTCTCCGCCATATGCATTAATCCATTCTTGATATATTTGAACATTTGGAGTGGCTTCCTGTAGCAATTGTCCAATTTCATAGTAAATCCAGTAGCATGGCAGGATCGCTGCGATGATTTCAGCCAGACTTCCAGAAGCAGCAACCCGATAAAGATGTGATGTATAAGCATAGGCAGTGGGCGAAGGGACGAACTCATCTAATTCTTGTTTTGATACTCTCAATTGCTTTAGGAAATTTTCGTGCAGACCAAGCTCAGCCTCATAAGTCCCCAGCGAATGAGCTGCCATTCTGGAAGTGGTGAACAAATCAGATGCTCTCGCCGCTCCAATTGCCTGTATCCTGGCAAAATGGGAAAGATAATAGGAATCCTGTAAAACATAATAGCGAAAGGACTCCAATTCTAAATTCCCATTAGCAATTCCCTTAATAAAAGGGTGTTCAAAATTTGCCTGCCAGATTAGTTCTGCTTCGTGTCTTAATACTTCAGTGAATTTTGTCATTTAAAAGCTCCTCCTCATCCTTTTTAACCCAATAAAAAAACCACTTTCAAAGAAAGTGGTTGTATTGGCACAACAAAAAATGTCCCAAAGTCCACTTTCCTACGCTGGTGTAAACCAGATCAGGTTCCAAGGGTCTCAAAGTCTCACTTTAATCTCAGCCTTTAAATCAAAGGCACCCCTAGTGGTAAAATTTAGATATTTATTTTCATCTTTAATCATAATAGCATGGCAATTTAAGAGTCAAGCAAATAGTTGATCATTAAATTGTGAAATAATTTAGAGTTAATTGTGAACATTATGTGACATTTTTTATTAAATTCTGTTAATATAAAAAATACATACGAAAAAGTGGGGGAATGAGAAGTGGGAAAACTTCTTATGTACTTTTATTTAGTTGTTGGTCTATATTGTCTTGTAAGCGGATTCTTGGCATTGGTATCACATGGTTTTCAGCATGCGGTTTTATCGCTGTTCCTTGCAGTGTTTAACTTCGGGATGTTTTCTTTATTCAGGAAAGAAGGCAAGCTGCCGCGTTTACGTTTGATCAAAGGACGTAAACGCGAGATGGCTAAGATTTAGTTCTGTTGTACAGCCAATCGAGGGTTTTTTTTGAACACAAGATAACCTTCGGACAAAATCTCGGCCGTACAAGCGGAAATTGTCTGAAGTAGGGGCAGGTTCGGACAAAAGTACCTGCTGTTCAAGCTTAATTTGTCTGAAGAAGGGTCAGGTTCGGACAAAATCTCGGCCGTACAAGCGGAAATTGTCCGAAGTAGGGGCAGGTTCGGACAAAATCCCGACCGTACAAGCACAATTTGTCTGAAGTAGGGGCAGGTTCGGACAAAATCCCGACCGATCAAGCGCAAATTGTCTGAAGTAGGGTCAGGTTCAGACAAAACCTCGTCCATTCAAGCAGAAATTGTCCGAAGTAGCATCAAATAAAAAAAAGCCCACAAAAAAACCAGGTCACCCCCGAGAGGATGCCTGGTTTCAATCATTTTAATGCGAGTGTCCTGAGGTCATAACCCAGATGGATCCTGCAACAATGACTACTGCAATAAAAGCTGAGTAAATGATATTGATATTATTCGTAACTTTATCGTCGCCTTCATTGATGTGCATGAACATGTAAAGCTGGATTCCAGCCTGGACAACCGCTAGTGTGCCGATAATCCACATGACTGCCTTCATTGAAAGAGAGCTCTGAAGGGCAATCCATGCAGCGCCGAATGTCAGGACGAGTGACATGAAGAATCCGATGACATGGCTGATTGGGAAGCTATTTGAATGCTTATCCATATTACATCACCAACCCTTGTAAATAAACGAATGTGAAGATGAAAATCCAAACGACATCAAGGAAGTGCCAGTACAATCCGAAGATGAATGCTTTGCGTGCTGTAACAGGTGTCAATCCTCGCTGCAATATCTGGATGATCAGCAGGATGGCCCAGCCAATCCCGATGGTGACGTGCAAGCCGTGCGTTCCAAGCAGAACGAAGAAACTGGATAGGAACGCACTGGTCTGCATGGTCGCACCTTCGTGCACGTAGTGGATGAACTCGCGAACCTCCATGAACAGGAAGCCGCCGCCCAGCAATAATGTGAATACGAGCCACATCAGCATGCCTTTAATATTGCTTCTGCGCATTTCGAAGATTGAGATTCCCATTGTAAAACTGCTTGTCAGCAGCAGAAAAGTCTGGATCATGACGTCTTTGACAATAAAAATATCTTTTTGTGTAGGGCCACCTGCATATCTTTCACCGAGCACTCCATACACTCCAAAAAGGGTAGCGAAGAGGACAATTTCAGCTCCGAGGAAGACCCAGAAGCCAAGGATATTCATCCTGTTTTGTTCTGTCTGGTATTCAAGCGGCAAAGCGGCATTGACTTTAGCTGACATGGTTCTTCACTCCTTTGTTTGCGCCTTTTCTCCATTTACTTTCTGTTTCAAAGACTTCATCCTTGTGGACATGGAAGCCTTCATCGTAGTCAAATGAACGGAAGGCAAGGCCAGCGAGAATACCTAGAGCGGCAACTCCGGCAGCAATCGTCCATTCGAAAACAAGCAGGAATCCAGAAATTCCGAACACGACACCCATATAAATCGGGATCCAGGTGTTGCTTGGCAAGTGGACTTCTTCTACCTCATCTTCAGTCAAAGGCTGAAGCTCATTGTTCTTTTTCATATGCCAGAAGGCATCAAGCTTTGTAACCTCAGGAAGGGAAGCAAAGTTATAGTGCTGTACAGGTGTTGCAGTAGCCCACTCAAGCGTTCTTGCGTCCCATGGGTCATTGCCGATATTGCGGTCAGCATGGCGAGCGCTCCAGTAAATGTTGTACACCAATGCCGCAAAACCTGCCGCAAGTATGACAGATCCGACAGCAGAAATCATCATCAATGGACCAAACCCAGTTTCAGCTGAGTAAGTGTACGCGCGGCGGACCGCACCGTCAAGTCCAAGGAAGAACATTGGCATGAACGTTACGTTGAACCCAACAACGAACAGCCAGAAGTGCCATTTACCGATTTTCTCATTAAGCATATAGCCGAACATTTTTGGCCACCAGAAGTAAAGACCGGCAAAGATTGGGAACACAACGCCCGGAATCAATACATAGTGGAAGTGTGCCACCAGGAATAATGTGTTGTGGTACTGATAGTCAGCGGCAGCCATCGCCAGCATGACACCAGTAACACCGCCGATGACAAAGTTAGGAACGAAAGCCAGTGCCCATAGCATTGCTGTCGTAAACTTGATGCGGCCTTTTCTCATCGTGAACAGCCAGTTGAATACCTTAACCCCGGTCGGGATGGCAATTGCCATAGTCGTGATCGAGAAGAATGAGTTCACTCCTGCACTGTTACCCATTGTGAAGAAGTGGTGAACCCAAACGAGCATACTCAATACTGAGATCATCACAATCGAGATGACCATGGATTTATAACCGTAAAGGGTTTTACGGGCAAAAGTCGAGATAATATCTGACAGCATACCGAATGCTGGCAGAACTACGATATACACTTCAGGGTGTCCCCATAACCAGAACAGGTTCGCCCAGAGCATATCCATACCGCCGCCGGAGATCGTAAAGAAGTGAGTACCGAACGTGCGGTCAAATGTCATCAATGCCAGCGCTACTGTGAAAATAGGGAAGCTGGCTACGATGATGATCGACGTAATGAATGATGTCCATGTGAACATCGGCATCTTCATCAAAGTCATGCCTTTAGTTCTCATTTTTAACACTGTGACGACAAAGTTAATACCTGTCATCAAAGTACCAGCACCTGCTATTTGCAGGGCCACTGCGTAAAAGTTATTCCCGATGCCCGGACTGAATTCTTTTCCGGCAAGAGGGAAGTATGAGGTCCATCCTGCGTCTGGTGAACCACCGATGATGAAAGATATATTGAACAACGCTGCGCCGCTCACAGTAAGCCAGAAGCTAAGAGCATTCAGCTGTGGAAAAGCAACATCACGGGCGCCGATTTGCAGTGGAATCACAAAGTTCATAAGACCGATCAGCAGCGGCATCGCAACAAATAGAATCATGATAACGCCGTGTGTTGTGAATACCTCGTTATAGTGCTGGGCATTCAGGAAGTCATTTTCCGGCACGGCTGTCTGGCCCTTCATCATCAAGCCATCAATACCGCCGCGGAGAAACATCACGACGCCAAGCAGGATGTACATGATCCCGATTTTCTTGTGGTCAACAGTTGTAAACCACTCCGACCAAAGGTAATTCCATTTTTTAAAATAGGTGAGACCAGCTAATGCACCAACTAATGTCAGGGCAATCCCGATTTGTGATGCGAAAATTAATGGATCACCAGTTACGAAAAATTCATTCCACTTAATGCCCATTGTGGTCACCCCCGTGTGAATCTTCAGTTTCAGATTCTTCATGGTTCATATCTTCATTGTTTTCATGATTAGAATGTTCATTGTTTCCATCTTTATATTTGTAGTTGTCCTTGTCCTCAAAGATCTTTCCTGGCCAGCCATGTCCTCTATCGTACATTTCTGGATTTGTGTAGTTCTTTGAATGTGGATCAGAATGGTCAACCCATTCAAGGTGTGTGTTAGAGAATGTTTTGCGTCCAAGGTGGGAAGGCTCAAGCATCTTCTCATATTCCTCCAAAGTCATTTTTGGAGCAGTTTCCTTTACATCTTTAATCCATTGATCAAAATCTTTTTGTGTCTGGGATAGCACTTCGAACTCCATGCCCGCATAACCCTGGCCGTTAAAGTTCGTGTTCTTGCCAACATATGACCCTGGATTATCTGCAACCAGGTAAAGCTGGGTTTCAGCTTTCGCCATCGTGTACTTTTGGCCCGCCAAAGCAGGGATCCAGAAGCTTTGCATCGTGCCTGCTGAGGTCAGTCTGAAGTCAATCGGACGGTCTTCAGGAATATTCACATAGTTGACGGTTTCGATTCCTTGTTCCGGATAGCTGAAGATCCATTTCCAGTCAGCAGAAGTAACGTTAATGACAAGAGGATCTTTATTCTCATAGCCTTTAGGGATTTCGTCTATAGCGTAAATTGTTTTGACTGTAGGGATCGTCAAAGCAACGATAATCAAAATCGGAATCACTGTCCAAATTATTTCTAGCACAGTGCTGCCGTGTTCTTCAGGTGGTTCGTAATCCAAATTGTCTTTGCGTTCACGGTACTTCCAGACGATGAATCCGAATAGCCCGAACACAACCACTGTAACAAGTAACATCAGAGCAATCGAAAAGTTGATCAACTCAAGAATTTGCCTTGCGATCGGTCCCTCCGGATTGAATACCACCATATTGTTTTCACAGCCGCTAAGCAACAGCACAGCTATGATCGAGGTGAGGGAGACCAAAAAAAGTTTTGATTTCTTCATCACTGCAGCTCCTTTCAAATATCAATCTTGTTCATTTTATCACAAACTTATGTTCATTTGTTCACAATGTTTTCGAAAATGACCCGAATATGAACGGTAAGTTGTGGCAAAAGGTGTGATAAATATCACACTACTTTATTTGTAATCATTCTAACATGGAAATTGTTACGGTTTTAAAGATAAATGTGAACAAATTATGAAAACAAAAATTGTCATCTTAGTGAATTTAAATATAATCTATTGACGAAAAAAGCAGGGCGCTCAAATGAGGCCCTGCTTCGTAAGATTAAGATACTTTATTTCTTTCAATATATGTTTCCAATGCCGGATGGAATTCCTTTTCATAATGTCCTGATGGACAAGCCTTAATGATGATCGTCTTGCTTGAAGGTTGCTCTTTAACTTCCAGCGCTGATTTACAACGTGGGCATTTTTCAACAAAAAAATTCATACAAATATCCCTCCAATAAATCCTATGTGTTTAGTATGAATTATATTTGAAGTTATTTCAATGGTTAATAAGACCAATTGTGTTACCATTGAAAATATTGAAGGTATTGGAAGGAGTTGTCCAAATGCAGGAAGCCGTTTCACTTTTACATAACAACCAGGTGATGAGAGGGATGGCACATATCCCCTTGATAAACCAAAAGGAAGCACCTGCAGTCATTCTTCTGCATGGCTTTACCGGCAGCAAGCTAGAGCCACACCGTTTCTTTTTGAACATTTCAAGGGAGCTCGAAGCTCTTGGGATTGCTAGCTTCCGATTCGATTTTTTAGGAAGCGGCGAAAGTGATGGGGATTTTAAAGATATGACTGTTTTAAATGAATTAGCAGAGGCAGAAACAATTCTTGATTATGTCCGTTCCCATCCCAGTATAGATAACGAAAAAGTGATTGTCCTCGGTTTTAGCATGGGAGGACTTGTTGCCAGTCTCCTTGCTGGAGATCATCCAGAGAAAATCGAGAAACTTATTTTATTAGCTCCAGCTGGCAGTATGGCAGATGAAGCTAAGGTTATGGTGAAGAATTCTACATATATAAAGGAAGAATGCTCCTTCGACATTGGCGGGAATTTAATCGGGAAAGATTTTATTGAAGAGCTAAATACCATTGATGTGTGGGAAAGGGCGAAAAGATTCAAACGCGATGTTCTGTTGATCCATGGGTCAAATGATCAAGCTGTTTCGATTGAGGATTCCATGAACTATCAGGAGAAGTGCTACCAGGAACAGGCGACGCTCCGCATTGTAAATGGCGCAGATCATACCTTTAATTCGTATCATTGGGAAAAAGAAGTCATTCAGAACATTTGTAACTTTGTAAAATAGAACATATAGAGGTGGCTAATCATGTTAATCGAGAATTTATCAGGCAAGACAGTCATTATTACTGGAGCCAATAGCGGGATCGGCTATGAGGCGGCAAAGAAACTCTCAGGAAAAGGTGCACATGTCATACTCGCAGTGAGAAATGTGGAAAAGGGTAAGGTTGCTGTTGACTCCATTGTGCAAGGAAATCATGAAGCATCAGTAGAAATGATGAAGCTGGATTTAGCAGACCTCGCAAGTGTCCGCAATTTCACTTCAGCTTTTATAGAAAAATACAGCTCCCTGGACATACTGATCAATAACGCTGGAGTCATGATTCCTCCATATGGCAAGACGAAGGATGGATTCGAGCTTCAATTCGGAAGCAATCACCTCGGCCACTTTGCGTTGACTGGCCTCTTGCTGCCACTACTGAAAAAAACAGCAGGTTCCAGGGTTGTCACTTTAAGCAGTATCGCTCATCGGGGAGCTTCGATTGATTTTGATAATCTGGACGGCTCAAAAGGATACAAAGCAATGAAATTTTACGGACAGAGCAAGCTTGCCAACCTGTTATTTGCAAGGGAGCTTGATAACCGTTTTAAAGAGCATGGAATCGAGACAATCAGTGTCGCCTGCCACCCGGGAATATCCAATACGAATTTATTCCATTTAGGCAAAGGTGAAACTCCCAAATATCTGAAAAGGTTAATGAAATTCTTTTCCCAGCCCGCTGCTATGGGCGCTCTGCCCACTATTTACGCTGCAGCAGATGATAGCCTGACCGGAGGGGAATACATCGGTCCAGACGGAAGGGGTAACAGAAAAGGTTATCCTGCGATTGAAATCCCTTCACCAGGAGTTTTTAATGAAGAGACAATGACAAGGTTATGGACTGTATCAGAGGAATTGACGGGTGTACAATTTGATTTTTTAGGGACTCTATCATAGAGTCTCTTTTTTTATTTTACTATATTAGAATAATATATTTTCTGTAAGCGTTTTCATTAGATTATTCATCATTCTTTTAAATATTGCGAAAAAATAGTTCATATATTGTTCAACATTTCACAAACTATTATTCTGTTTATGTGATAATCTGTAATTAGAAAAGGAAAAGGAGTGATCAAGATGATGTATTGCGAATTTAAACCCTTCTCAACCGATACTGAGACATATACTCAGGAAATGCTCGAGGAAGTTATTGGTGATGAATTCGAAGCGATGATGTATAAAGATGATAAAGAAATACCAGCATACATCTGGACAGTAAACTTCGTGGTAATTGTTAAAAGAAGTACAAAGTTTGTAACTGACATCAGCTTTGAAAAAATACCTAGAAATCCAGTTTGCGAGTAGTTTATTTTTTCGAAAAATCTTGTGAAATTATTCACAAACAAAACTTAGCAACATATGAGCTACATAAATGCAGCAGTAAATGACTCTAGATCAATAAGGAGGTCCTAAAAATGGGGACAGTTGAAAAAGTGGTAAAAGAGCAAACATCCGTAACGAAAATGGTTGATAGTTTATTAAATAAAGGTTTAAAGGCCTTAGCAAAAATGAGGGAGCTTGATCAGGAAGCGGTAAATAAAATCGTAAAGGAAATGGCGCTGGCAGGTCTTGATCAGCATATGCCTCTCGCAAAGATGGCAGTTGAAGAAACAAAACGTGGTGTTTATGAGGATAAAATCATCAAGAACATGTTTGCCACTGAGTATGTATACCACAATATCAAATATGATAAAACGGCAGGCATCATTGACGAAAATGAATACGAAGGAATGATCACAATTGCTGAGCCAGTTGGTGTCATTGCCGGCGTTACACCGGTAACGAATCCAACCTCAACAACCATGTTCAAAGCGTTGATTTCAATCAAGACAAGAAATCCAATCATATTCGCTTTTCATCCATCTGCGCAAAAATGCAGCAGTGAGGCGGCGAGAATTCTC
The DNA here is from genome assembly GCF_000813125.1 of Mesobacillus selenatarsenatis SF-1. Classification (GTDB taxonomy): domain Bacteria; phylum Bacillota; class Bacilli; order Bacillales; family Cytobacillaceae; genus Mesobacillus; species Mesobacillus selenatarsenatis. Next base: position 75,396 of record NZ_BASE01000058.1, on the reverse strand, counting down.
CGCGATGCAGCAGTAAAAGCAGGGGCACCAGAAGATTGTATCCAGTGGATTGAAAAACCATCTCTTGAAGCAACACAAACTTTGATGAACCATTCGAAAATTTCATTGATATTAGCTACTGGCGGTGCCGGTATGGTGAAATCTGCTTACAGTTCAGGAAAGCCGGCATTAGGTGTTGGACCTGGTAATGTCCCTTGCTATATTGAACGCACAGCAATTGTAAAACGGGCAGTCAATGACCTGATTTTATCAAAAACCTTCGATAATGGTATGATTTGCGCATCTGAACAGGCAGTCATCATTGATAAAGAAATCTATCATGATGTAAAAGCAGAAATGATTGCCAATAGCTGCTACTTCTTAAATGAAGAAGAAAGGTCTAAGGTCGAGAAGCTTGTTATCAATGAACAATCATGCGCAGTTAATGCAGATATAGTAGGGATGCCAGCTCATAAGATTGCTGAAATGGCAGGTGTGACAGTGCCAGAAGAAACTAAAATCCTTGTCGCAGAATTGAAAGGCGTGGGTGCACAATATCCGCTATCCCGTGAAAAGCTGAGCCCTGTGCTAGCATGCTATAAAGTGAATGGAACTGAAGAAGGTCTTAAGCGGGCTGAAGAAATGCTTGAATTTGGAGGACTTGGCCACTCTGCTGTCATCCATTCAACAAGTGATGAAGTGATTAAAGCATACGGCTTAAGAATGAAGGCAGGACGCATCATCGTTAACGCTCCATCTTCTCAGGGTGCAATTGGTGATATCTATAATGCCTACCTGCCATCTTTGACGCTTGGCTGCGGAACTTACGGCGGGAACTCCGTATCTACCAACGTAGGAGCGATCAACTTGATCAATGTCAAAAAAGTTGCGAGAAGGAACGTGAATATGCAGTGGTTTAAAGTGCCTTCAAAAATTTATTTTGAAAAGAACTCAACTCAATATCTTGCGAAAATGCCAAAAATCTCAAAGGCATTTATCGTTACTGACCCTGGTATGGTGAAGCTTGGATACGTTGACAAAGTTCTTTATCATTTAAGGAAGCGTCCAGACTATGTTCACTGTGAAATTTTTTCTGAAGTAGAACCAGATCCATCAATTGAAACGGTGATGAAGGGCGCGGAAATGATGGCGAGCTTCCAGCCGGATGTCATCATTGCACTCGGCGGCGGCTCTGCGATGGATGCAGCGAAAGGCATGTGGCTGTTCTACGAATACCCTGACACTGACTTCCATGGCTTGAAGCAGAAATTCCTTGATATTCGCAAGCGGATTGTCAAATATCCGCAGCTAGGCCGCAAAGCTCAATTTGTAGCGATTCCGACAACATCAGGTACAGGTTCAGAAGTGACATCCTTCTCGGTCATTACTGATAAAAAAGCGAACATCAAATATCCGCTCGCAGACTATGAGTTGACTCCAGACGTGGCTATTGTTGATCCGCAGTTTGTCATGACGGTGCCAAAACATATTACTGCTGATACTGGAATGGACGTATTGACACATGCGATTGAAGCGTATGTCAGCTGTATGGCAAATGACTATACAGATGGTCTTGCCATCAAAGCGGTCCAGCTTGTGTTTGAATATCTGCCAAGAGCGTATCGAAATGGCCAGGATGAAGTGGCTCGTGAGAAGGTGCATAATGCGTCCACGATTGCAGGTATGGCGTTCGCCAATGCTTTCCTTGGAATCAACCATAGTCTTGCGCATAAGCTCGGTGCGGAATTTCATATCGCCCACGGCCGCTCGAATACCATCTTGATGCCGCATGTCATCCGTTATAACGCAACAAAACCTAAGAAATTCACGGCATTCCCTAAGTATGAAAGTTTCGTCGCCGACCAGCGCTATGCAGAAATCGCACGCATACTCGGACTGCCGTGCCGTACCACCGAAGAGGGTGTTGAAAGCCTGGTCCAGGCGATCATTAAATTAGCGAGGGAAATGGATATTCCAATGAGCATCGAAGCTAACGGTGTTGATAAAGCCGAATTCGAAGCAAAGGTCGACCAGCTTGCAGACCGGGCTTTCGAAGACCAGTGCACAACAGCCAATCCTAAGCTACCATTAGTATCAGAACTGGCCGAAATCTATCGATTGGCGTTTAAGGGAGTTTAATAGACAAAAGGGATGGAACCTTTAGGTTCCATCCCTTTTTATTCCCTAGGCTCTGAAAGTCGGCTGTTGATTTTCGTTCCAGGCGCTTCGCTTTCCGCGGGGAAGAATTATGAAAAAGCTCAACTTCCAGCTTTTTCAAACTTCAAATTCTTCCTTGCAGTCGGGGAGCCTCCTCAGCGCTTTATGCGCCTGCGGGGTCTCCCCATGACTTGCTCATCCCGCAGGACATTGATTGGCTTCTCGAATCAGCCCACGCACGAAGGAAATGCGTTAGCATTTTCGAGGAGTCTACGCGCCTTCCACTACAATCAACAGGATTTTATAACAATATTGGGATTAACAGAGCCTGTCCCTTTAATAAGCAACTTGACCTATTTTAGTCGCAACTGGGTTTAAAACTGTCCTATTGACCTAGTGAAAATGGTAATAAACTAACTAGTAAGAATTTTTAGGATATTATATTATTTATCCCGGATAACTATTTTACTAATCCGGGAGGTAATTATGAAGAAGAAGCCTTATCTATCAATCGCATTAGCAGCAGGTCTAGCAGTAAGCAGCTTTGGAGCACCGGCCATTTACGCGAAGCCGGCAGAAACTCCGAAACAGGTTCAGCCATTCAATGTTTTTGACAACAAGATCCTAAACAAGATCAATGTTGAAAATATCTACAACAACATTGAATACCTTTCAAGAACACCTCGTGTTGCCGGGACAGAAGCCGAGCACAATGCGATCCAGTATGTCAAACAGCAATTTGAGTCATACGGTTATGAAACAGAGCTTCAGGAATTTACTTTCTACGGTTACACAGCACCTCACACGGTCGAGCTAACAGTGGATGGTTATTCAGGGGAAATCAAGCCAAAATCCTTTACTTATGGGATGGATGGAACAGTTTCAGGTGAATTGGTCTATGCTGGATTAGGACAAGCAGGCGATTTTGAAGGCATAGATGTGACAGGAAAAATCGCTTTGATTCAGCGTGGAGCGATTTCATTTGCTGATAAAGTCCTGAATGCAGCAGCAAACGGTGCAGCAGGAGTCATTATTTTTAACAATGCACCAGGAGACCTGAACGGAACATTCGGTTCGCCTAATGATGCGTATGTACCGGCTGTGGCTATTTCCCAGGAAGTTGGACAAGCTTTAGTGGACCAGTTAAACAATGGTGAAACTCTGACAGGATCGATTAACATTGAGGGTGCAGATGCCGGAATGAGGACTTCATACAATGTCATCGCCACGAAAGCACCTACGAATAAAAATAAAGCAAAAGACGGAATCGTTGCTTTGGGTGCCCATCATGATTCAGTTCCGGGAGCCCCAGGTGCAAACGACGATGCATCAGGTACCGCCATGACCCTGGAACTTGCCCGTGTCATGAAAGATTTGCCGACGAATATGGAAATGCGCTTTATTACTTTTGGCGCCGAGGAACTTGGATTGATTGGTTCACGTTATTATGTCAGCCAGCTTTCCGAGGAGGAAAAGGACAGTTTCGTCGGATACTTTAATATGGATATGGTAGGCAGCCGGGATGCAGGTGATTTGGTCATCAATACGCCAGACGGAAACGAAAACATTGTTTCCCAAACTGCTCAGGCTTCCAGCGCCCGCTTAAATGGAGAATCAACTCCGATCCAGCCAGGCGGCAGCAGTGACCACGTATCGTTCTTTGAAGGCGGAATTGCATCAGGTTCCTTCATCCATAGACCGTTAGAGCCATGGTACCATACGCCAGAAGACACGATTGACAAAATTAGCAAAGAAAAACTGCAGGATGTGGCGGAAATTGTTGGTACGGCTGTCTATGATATCGTCCGTCCAGAGAATCAGGGGCCAAAGGTAAACAGAGGAAAAGAACAAAAAGTACCACACCTATATTACGAGGAAGAAATTAAATAACATGTTTAATCGCCAGGTCTACCAATAGGATGGACCTGGTTCTTGTTTGCCTAATAATCACGATTCCTTCTTAATGAGGATTAAGTAGAAGGAGGGGAGTTCCCCCCCCAAGCAGGTCCAGCTGGAACATGATTAAGGAGGTCCTTCACAAATGAAAGCGGGACTACTTTTTAGTGCAACACGTCATCTCTTTTATCAATGTATAATTTTCCATCAGTCTGAACTTCTGCGTAGAAAACATCATCAACTGATTGAACTCCAGCTTGTTGTAGCTGTTCATTCAGCCAGTTATGATCCTTATTCATCTTGTTAAGGTTTTGAACATTTGCTACTCCGTCAGATACCAGTTCGGTAGAGAGCGGTACAAAGTTACCTGAGGACATAGCGATATTCATGTCACTCTTCGTAACCGTTTGCTTGCTTTCCTTTTTCATAACAGAAAGTTTTCCATCTGTTTCAAAGATGGCATAATCAACATCGCTCATTGAAAAAATGCTCTTTTCCCTGAGCATTGCTTGTAGGGAATCTGTATCAAGCCGAGTCTGTCTTAGAGCATTTTCCATGATTTTGCCTTTCTTTATCACGATGACAGGGTCTCCCATTAACAGCTTCCTGGCATTTTTTGATTTTATGTGAATTTGGTCAGTTAACACCGTAAAAGCGGCCCAACCAAGTAATGCGATAATTCCATTTAAAATACTCACACTAGGATTGACCACAAGTGCTGCGGCAATGGAACCAAAAGCGATAGCAGAGACTAGGTTAAAGAACGTCATTTGGCTGATTTCTTTTCTGCCAGACCATCTTGCCATTGAGAATAATACGATGAAACCTATTGCAATTCTAAGTATTAATTCAAGGAGATCCAAAATTATCCCGCCTTATCGTTAGTACTAAAGTATTTACAAATAGGCAGGCTATTATTCTAAGTAGAGGACTTTACGACATCTATTTCATTTTCATCCTTAACAATACTTTTATGGAATAGTTCATTGTCATCGCCCGTTACAGCAAACCCATTGTTTGATTTTATCATTGACATAAACGCTGTTTGCCATGTATTATCCCTCCGCGGGAAAGCTACCCTTTAATACAGATGTTCGGTAAGAGGGGGATATGTAAATAGAGCTAGATTAGAAGTAAGGTATTTAGATGGGGGGTCCGGAAAACAAAAAGTTGGAGGGAAGGCTTTATGAGGCAGGACAAAAAGCTAAAGTGCTTCGTTCAGCCCCGACAAGTGCTGGAGCTGGATTAAGATAACCCATATAGTTATCCACAACGAAATTATTTTAAGATTTCCTATACAAAAATAAAAAGAAGGTCCCATAGGAACCTTCTTCTTTAAACAAAACTAATATTATAGTTTTGATACGTTAGCAGCTTGTGGTCCGCGAGCGCCTTGCTCAACGTCGAAAGATACTTTTTGACCTTCGTCTAATGATTTGAAACCTTCAGATTGGATAGCAGAGAAGTGTACGAATACGTCGTCTCCACCTTCGCGCTCGATGAATCCAAAACCTTTTTCTGCGTTAAACCATTTTACTGTACCTTGTTCCATTACTTGTTACCTCCCAGTGCGTTAGCACATTTTGTTACTATCCTTGCCCAAAGTGATCATTAAGACGAAATAATTTCTATCCTTTACACCGAACAAAAATAATTCTCCTTAAGAATAACAGGATGTGGAAGAAAAATCAACTTAAATCTAGTTTTCCATTTATAATCCTCCATTAGCCCCGCTTTAACTATTAGATAAAATCCCCGTTTACTAAGAAAGAGATTGGGAGTAGGATTCTAGTACCAAAAATCGGTGTGCAGATTTATAAAAGCAGGAGTATTTACCCTTTTTTTCTTTCGCCCCAGAAAGACATTTGTATTTTTCCTAGTAAATCGGGAATTTAGTGTGCGAATATGCTGTTCATTACTGGAAGATACACCTCTTTGGATTTATTTACCTATTTTCCCAACAACTACTTATTAATCATTTACTTAATATTCAGATTTAAACCCTATTTTTCGACACAAAACCAAGCTTTAGAGGTCTATTTTTAAATTAGCACCTATTTTTACATAGAAAATGCGACGGGGGGAGGATAGCTATTTCCAAAAAATACTTAGGAGGTAAGTGGATGAAACGAAAGAAAAACAGATTATTATCCGTTCTTCTCACAACCGCACTAGTATTGCCAATGCTTTTACAAACTCAAATGAATACTGCAGCGGCAAACAAAGGAGTAAGTGTTTCTGCAAAAGAAGCGATCCAGACTTCAAGACAAAAGGTAAATAAGAAGTTATATGATCAATTCGGTGAGCAGGAAAAGGTCACCTTCCTTGTTAAAATGAAGGAGCAGGTGGACACGAATGCTGTTGCCAAGGAGGCTGATAAAAAGGCCAGCTTAAAAAAGGCGACGCCAGCTAAAGCTAAATCAATGAAACGCTCCACGGTCGTTTCCGAGCTGAAGGCAAAAGCTCAGCAGACTCAATTTGATGTCCTTGAATACCTAAGAAAGCAAGAGAAAAAAGGAATCGCTAAAGATGTTCACTCTTATTATGTAGTTAATGGCATCGCCGTTACTGCCACTAGAGAAGTAATGGAAAAAGTAGCGGGCTTCCAGGAAGTTGATAAAATCCTTCCTAATGAAACAAGACAGCTATTTGTTCCGGAAAAGTCGGCGGTTGCTGTACAAGATCCTGCAGCCAAGACAAATTCGATCGAATGGAATATTGACCGGGTTGGGGCACCGGCTGTATGGGATATGGGGATAGACGGGAGCGGCATCACAGTTGCCTCCATCGACACAGGTGTACAGTGGAACCACCCAGCATTACGGGATCAATACCGAGGTTATGACGCAGTAACTGGTGAAGCGTCGCATGCAGATCACTGGTTTGATGCAGTAGCTGGGCAATCTGCACCATATGATGACCATGGTCATGGAACACATGTAACTGGTACGATGGTCGGAGCAGAGCGAGATGGTGCCAATGCGATCGGAGTCGCACCGGGAGCAAAATGGATAGCTGTTAAAGCTTTTACAGCTGCGGGCGGCACTGATGTTGACCTGTTGGAAGCAGGCGAGTGGATTCTTGCTCCAAATGGAAACCCTGATTTAGCCCCTGATGTTGTCAACAATTCATGGGGTGGCGGAGCAGGAATGGATGAATGGTATCGTCCAATGGTTCAAGCCTGGAGAGCGGCAGAGATCTTCCCGGAATTCTCAGCGGGAAATACTACGTTCAGTAATCCTGGAGGACCAGGATCAGTAGCTAATCCTGCTAACTATCCTGAATCAGTGGCTACAGGAGCGACTGATATCAACAATAACCTAGGAAGCTTTTCATTGCTTGGCCCATCTCCTTATGGAGAAATCAAGCCTGAGCTTTCAGCACCGGGAGTCAATATTCGTTCATCTGTACCAGGAGGCGGATATGAAGGTGGATGGAATGGCACTTCGATGGCCGGGCCGCATGTATCAGCGGCAGTAGCATTATTGCTGCAGGCAAATTCAAATCTGAGGGTTGATGAATTAGAAGAAATTCTGATGACTACCGCACTGCCATTAACAGACAATGCATACCCAGAATCTCCAAATAACGGCTATGGAGCTGGATTATTGAATGTTTTCGATGCTGTTTCATCTGTTGTATCCGGCCTAGGAAAATTAAAAGGTCAGGTAACAAAAGATGGAGACGACAGTGAAGCGCCGGAATTAGAGCATTCCCAACCTGCCACGGTTTTCGCAGGAATGCCGCTGACTTTAGAGGCTTCAGCTGTCGACAACATCAGTGTAACAAATGTAGAACTTGAATATCAATTGGAGGACGGAACTTGGTCATCTGTTGCCGCAGTTCGCACTAATGGTGACTATAACAATGGAACATATCGCGCAGACGTGCCAGGGGAAGCCATCGCTGGCAGTCAGTTCAACTACAAATGGAAAGCATTCGATTTCGGAGGCAATGAAACAGTAAGTGAGCACAGTGTAAATGTCTTGCCGGGAATAACAGTAGGATACCAACAAGACTTTGAAAATGATACTGCTGGATGGACCACATATGGAGATGCAAACAGCTGGGAATGGGGAACTCCGACATCAGGTCCTGGATCCGCTTTATCAGGTGAAAAAGTTTATGGAACGACGCTTGCAGGAACATACCAGAACCGGGCGAATATGTCATTGCAAATGCCGCCGATGGATTTGCCGGAGGGCAGCAGCTACCTTCAGTTCAAGCAGTGGTATAACCTTGAGCGAAATTATGATTACGGCCATGTTTTTGTATCGACAGATGCGGTGAATTGGGTTCAAAAACTTCGTGTGAACAATTTATCAAATGGCTGGATTGATGGTGAAGTTGATTTAAGTGAATATGCAGGACAGAGAATCTATATTGCCTTCAATGTAACAACGGATGGCAGCGTAGTCAGGGATGGCTGGTACTTGGATGACGTCCGCTTGGCGGATACTCCTCTCCCTGAACAAGCAACTGCCAATCTTGGCGTTGAAAAAGATGATTCAAAAGCAAGCTTGAAAGAGCCAGTGGATGCAAATAAGATCACCATCGCACTTCCTAAGGCTAAGAAGGCTGAAAACACATCTTCACCCATGGCTTTGCCTATGCAGGCACAAGTCTCAGTGGTGGAATCAGGACGTTCTGTAAAAACAAACCCTGCAAACGGCAGTTATGAATTAACTCATGCTGCAGGTACTTTTACAGTTATTGCAGAAGCTTATGGTTTCCGTCCGCAAACACAAACGGTTGACATTGAACAGGATGGAGAGGCAATCGCCAACTTTAACCTTGAGGAATTACCTAAGGGTACGGTAACTGGTTCCATTACAAACAAAGCAACAGGTGAGCCTGTTGCGGGGGCAACTGTTTACGTCGTAGAGGATGCGAACATCGCACCTGTATCGACTGATGACAGTGGTCAATACTCACTGACAGCATATGAAGGCGAGTACACATTAAAGGTAATTGCGCCTCATTACTACAGTCAGGAAGCTTCAATTAATATCGAAGGGAACATCCAGCAAGATTTCGAAATCAAACCATTCATCGGGTATCCTGGTGAAATTGGCTACGACGATGGCACTGCTGAAAATGCAAGAGCCTTCTATGATGCAGGCAATGGCTGGGCAGTGAAAATGTCATTGGAAAAGGGCAATGATAAAGCATTGGTTACTGGCGGCTTGTTCCGTTTCTGGGATACAGAGTGGCCGGTTCCAGGCGGCACAGACTTCAAGGTAGAAGTTTATGATGCTACTGGCACTGATGGAGCACCCGGAAAGAAACTCGCAGGTCCGATCGATGCAACGGCATTAAGGAATGGCGAGTGGACACATGTTGATTTGAGCAGCCATGGAATCGTGGTAGAAGGCGATTTCTACCTAGTCTATATCCAGGCTGGCATCAATACAGCTTCGCCAGGACTTGCAACAGATGAAGATGGTGAAAATGCCTTAAGGAGCTGGCAGCTGGTCGGCGGTGGCTGGTCACCTTCACCAGAAGATGAAGGAAACTATATGATTCGCGCAGTTGTAGATTATGAAGTGACAGCACCAACCATTTCATCTCCAGTTGATGGGTCTTTCACAAACGATGGAACTGTAACAGTTAAAGGTGAAGCAGCCCCTACAACGACTGTCCATATTTACAATGATGGAGAAGAGGTTGCTACGGTTGCCGCCAATGATGATCGTTCTTACGAAGTTGAGGTCGAACTCCAGGAAGGCGAAAACACTTTAACAGCTAAAGCTTCGACAGAGCAAGGTGTTACAGACCCATCTGAAGCAGTTACGGTCACTTATGATCCACATGCACCAGAGTTGACGATTACTTCACCAGCAGACAGCAGCAAGATTAATAAAGAAACAGTGACAGTAACGGGAACAATTGCTGACGATCATTTGGACACAGTAACAGTCAATGGAACTGCTGCCAAGGTAGAGGATGGAAAGTATTCAGCAAGAGTCATGCTGGATGAGGGTGTTAATGAAATCAAGGTCGTTGCCAATGATAAAGCGGGCAACACTTCAGAAGAAATTGTGACTGTCGATGTAAAATTCACGGCTCCTGTCATCTCAGAATTGAAACCGGCAGAGGATGTTACACTCAAGAAAGGTGAAAGTGTAAAAATCGAGTTCACGAGTGAAGAGGACCTGGATGCGACATTTGTCCTTCACATGCCTTTAACAAACAACGCGCAAACTACCAATGCGACTGAACTTCCGATGCGTGAGTTGTCCCCAGGTTATTATGTGGGATACTACACAGCTACGAAAGATTTCGTAGCAGATGGAGCAGTTATTGAAGTTAAAGCAGTTGATTCCTACGGCAATGAAACAAGAAAGACCGCTGATGGCAAGTTGTTCATCAACGTAAAGAAAAAAGGGAAGAAGTAGTAAAATTCAAAGTGGAGCCCTCCGCCGATGGTGAAGGGCTCCATTTTTCAGTTAGGCTGAATGTTCTTAATGAAGAATCCACTTTCAGGAAGGGTTGGCATCCTGAAAAGCACGCTTTATAGAGCCAAGATGCTTGCTGAGTCAAGAACATTTACAAAAACCACCGATGAATGCGAAATAAGCCAAAAACAAATAGTAAGGAAAAGGAGGTTAGGTTAATGGGAAAATGGAATGAAGAAGGTGCTCCGAATAACAACCTTTCTGCCGAAACAATTGCGAGCTCAAAGCTTGTGAGAAAGCCAGGACTTCAAGTTCAGGAACATGAGTTTTCAGAAGAACTTGCAGATGGAGGAGAGAGGGATAAGGCGATCGAGAAACAATTGAAGGAACATCAACCAGGTATGTAATTGAAAAGGAGAAGATTTAATGAAAAATAAAAACAATTACCTCGACCAAAGAGGAGATTTCACTGCGCCGCCTGAAGGTGCTGCTGATTATCCGAAAAAACCTGAACACAAGAAAATTGAAAAGCGGAATACAAGGAAATGATCTGGGAGTTGTCTGGTGTGAGGAGCCAGAGACTTCTCACATCGTTCTAGTGAACATAGGACTTGCCGGGCACAAAGAAGGACAGCTGTAATAGCTGTCCTTCTTTGTGCAATTTTTTAAAACAACAGCCTATCTTATTAAGCTGTTTTGCGTAAATGGCTGAAGCTTGGTCTCGAAAGCACAGATCTTTCAAGTCTTGCTGCCATCAGGCCCGCAAAAACAGCAAGGATGATATCTTTTGGCAGCGGAACGACCATCCAAAGCCAAGCCATTTCATACGAAAAGCCTTTTGGAGCTGCTGCCCAGAATTTATAGGCAAAATACATCCAGTTTGTTCCGATGATATAATTAATGGCAAGTCCAATTAGTGATGCAATGATGAATGTCGCAACACTACGTTTCTTCTCAACAATTTTACCAACAGCGTAAGCAGTAAAAATAAATGAAAGAATAAATCCGAAAGTCGGGCTGATCAATGTTCCAAAACCTGCACTGAATTGAGCGAAAACCGGGACACCTACTAGTCCTACTAATGCGTAAACGACCATTGAAATAGCGCCTAACCTGCTGCCTAGAACGGCTCCAGCAAGAATGGCGAAGAAGGTTTGCAATGTGATCGGCACGCCGCCGACAACCATGAATGGTACAATAGATGTGATGTTCGAGCCAAAAGCCATCAGGGCAACAAACATCGCTGCCAATGTTAAATCAAGAGTTCTAAATTTCATTACTAAATCCCCTTTATGTATTTTATGTGCAATAATAGATTAAACTTTTTGAATATTATATGTCAACACAAAAATAATTTGGTTAACATAAATAAATTAACTTAATTAAGGAGCTGATATTCATGGACTTAAATCTTGAGTTAAGTACGAAAATCATACAAAATGCCAACAAAATTGTTGTGCTTTCTGGGGCAGGAATCAGCACTGAATCCGGAATCAGGGATTTTCGTTCTAGCACAGGGCTTTATGCCATGGCTCCAGAATACATCCTGTCTTTAGAGTATTTTTACAAGAATCCAAAAGATTTTTACGAATTCGCAATCGAAAATCTATACCATCCAAATGCTGTTCCGAATAAAGGACACGATATTCTTGCTAAATGGGAGAAAGAGGGAAAAGTTCATCATATCATTACGCAAAATATAGATGGCCTCCATCAAAAAGCAGGAAATAAAAGTGTCATTGAATTCCATGGAACTATGAAAACGTCTTCCTGTCTAAATTGTGGCGTGAAATATAGTTTGGAAGAAATGATAAACAGAATGAAAGAGACAAATCATTATTATGTTTGCGATCGCTGCAATTCAGGAAGCTACATAAAACCAGATGTCGTTTTATTCGGGGATGCGGGGGAATGGTTCACAGCTGAAGGGTTTGAACAGATTCTAGGATTTATAGCTGACGCGGACTGTTTGCTAGTGTTGGGTTCGAGTTTGAAAGTTACACCATTTTCAGCCTTTCCTCAATATAAAAATGACGGAATTCCTATGATTATCATCAACAAGGGTGAGACTCCATATGACTATGCACCTGATACATATGTGATCCAGGACTCCATAGGCAAAACATTAACCAGTATAGATCGAAGTCTATAGTAAAGGTGCACGGAAAATCCGTGCACCTGGTCTTATCTGATGCGATTATTCATTGCTCGTTCAGGCAACGGCCTGTCGATATCCTTGTTTTTATTCGTTTCTACCCCGGGGTTTTCTGTAGGGTCATCCTCGTAATCTTTAAATGCAGGTTCTCCCATATCAAGCTCGCCTGGGCTGAAGGCGTTGGTAGGATATTCTTTAGTCGATTTCTTTTCGACATTATAGCCTGAAATGGAACTGTTGACAGGATTATCTTTTTCATCCTTTATCTTTTCAATTGAATCAATAGCTTTTTGTTCGTTTTTATATGATTTAAGGATATGTTTTTTCTCAATTCCCATTTCAATCAGCCTCCTATCGGTTTTACTTATATATACCCATGAAACCTGCAAATCTAACTTTTACAAAATGCTGCAAAATGGTCTTTTTTTCGCCCTATCTGGTAAACTATTTTTAAATAGATAAAGAAACTAGGGGAAAAAGGGGAATCTGGCTATGAAGGAAAAGATAATATTGATAGCGATCGGTACGTTTCTCGCGATTTTCATCGGATTGATTGCTGCTGGTAATTACTTTTATAATGTTGCCATAAATCGAAGTCAAGAATCTATGGATCTTCATGGCGGCGGGGAAAGTGTCACAGCAGCCAAACTGCTTAGTGAAGAAGAAGAGCAGAAGAAACTGGAGGAAATTACAGCCTGGACCGAAAAGCAAAACTTTGAAATGGTAGAAATAAAATCCGATGACGGCCTTAAGCTGAAGGCACGTTTCTTAAAAAATGCTAATCCTTCTGGAAAAGCTGTGATTTTAGCTCATGGATATAAAGGGAATAGTGAGCAAATGCCTGGAATCACGAAGTTTTACTATGAGCAAGGGTATGATATTCTTAAGCCTGATGCGAGAGGTCATGGCTTGAGTGAAGGTGATTATATAGGTTATGGATGGCATGATCGCAAGGATTACGTACTATGGTCAAAGTTTTTAGCTAAAGAAGCTGGGACTGATGATATTTTCCTGCATGGCTTTTCCATGGGTGCAGCAACTGTACTGATGGCAAGCGGAGAAAAACTTCCTGAACAGGTCAAGGGAATTATTGCTGACAGCGGGTATACGACGGTTCTTGAGGAACTGAGCCACCAATTGAAATACCTGTATAATCTTCCAGCATTCCCGGTCATGCAGGTTACCTCTGTGATCACGAATATCAGGGCAGGCTACACATTCGCTGAAGCTTCGGCATTAGACAGTGTTGAGAAAAATAGACTCCCATTACTCATCATTCACGGTGACAAGGATGCATTAGTACCGACTGAAATGGGAAAACGCATTTTTGAAATAGCGAAAAGCGATAAAGAACTATGGATTGTTCCTGGCGCCGGGCACACGGAGGCATACACTATCGCTGAACAAGAGTATCAAGAAAAATTAAAGGAATTCTGGACAAAAGCCACTGGAAAATAGGTGAATTAAATGCAATCAATCGAAAGAATAGGGAAGCGATTTTGGTATATGACGCCTGTTTCTGAAACAGACAGACCAATCCTGGGGATGGTCGCAGGCAATGAAAGAACGCTGATGATTGACGCCGGGAACTCTGAAGACCACGCCAATCTTTTCAAAGATATGTTAAAAGTACAGGGTGTAGATGAGCCATCTTATGTGGTTTTGACACACTGGCATTGGGACCATATATTCGGCCTGTCTGCGCTTGGAAATACCGTTTCATTCTCTTCAAAGAAAACGAGGAATGATATTGAAAAGCTGCTCCCGTTATCCTGGTCAAATGAGGCAATAGACCAAAGGGTAGCAGAAGGAACTGAAATTGAATTTTGCGCGAACGCAATTAAACAAGAGTTTCCGGATCATCGGGACATTACAATCACTTTGCCTGAGGTGACCTTTGATGATGAAATCGAAATAGATCTTGGTGGCATTACCTGCGTTATCAAGCATGTGGGCGGTGACCATGCTGAAGATTCGGTGGTCGTATATGTCAAAGAGGAAAAAATATTGTTCCTGGCTGACAGCATTTATCCCGATATCTTTTCGGCAAAAGACAACTATACTGTCGAGGGAACAAGAGACTTACTGAGGAAAATTGAAGTGTTTGATGCAGACACTTTCATACTTTCTCACTCTGGCATAATTTCTAAAAAAGAGTTCCAAGACCAAGCGAATCTCCTTAGGTCTATTGGTGATCTGACTGAAAAACATCGTGGAAATTCAAAATTGATGATAGAGGATTTCAGAAAAAAGGTTAACAGGGACCTTACAGAAGAAGAACTTGAAACGATTGAATACTTCGTCAATGGATTTGAAATGTCATCAAACACACCAAACTAGGTGTGTTTTTTATTTTTACAAGGGAAAATACAATATGGATCGGTGATTGATCTTTTTCAGGTGGCCTTATCTCTGCGAAAGGACTGCCCATCTAGCTGTTTCTTAGTTATCCATTTTAAGGGCAGCAGAAGATTATTTAATGAAGTATAAATCCGTCTGTAAAACATATAACTCTTAGAGGATATTTTCAACAAAGGAGGAGAAATCATGCCAGAAGGAAGACATGATATCATAATTGATGTTCCGATAGACCAGGTTTGGGATTTCGTAAAAGACATGGACAACTGGGCACCATTATTGCCCGGATATATCAGTCATGAAAAATTAAGCGAAAAGCAGTCCAAATGGGCATTCAAGGAGACGGTTGGTGTATTGAAGAAGAAAATCAGTTTACAGGTTACCATAAGAGAGTGGATTGAACCGACACGGGTGACATTCGACTTGAAGGGCATCAATGAAAATCTGACTGGTAAAGGATATTTTAACGCAGAAGCGTTAGGACAAAACCGGACAAAGATGACTGGTTATCTTGAAATGACTGCAGACGGCGCCCTTGCACCAGTTATGAATGCAGTCATGAAATCTTCACTCCCGAAAAGCGGTCAAGAGCTTACGACAGCGATCGCGCAGAAACTTGAGGAAAGAAAAGCTATTCGATAAAAAGTACAGGGAGCCCGCAATCAGCTGGCTCCCTAGTCTATTTTCTCGATTTTCACAGGGCCATCTATTCGGCCGCCTTTATCAAAATAAAGTAGAACGGAATCGCCACTTTGGATTTTCACGTAAGCTGGCACTTTTTCTTTTTTAAAATAAATGCTTTTTCCATCCGTGCTCTCTCCATAAAATCCAGAATCGTCGCTCTTGTTGATGATGAATTCTTCTGTAAAATACTCAGCTTCAACCTCGTTGGAAACCTTTCGTGCTTCGTCCATTTCAAATTTCAGGAAAACCATTAGTCCAAGAAGAAGAGTCAATAAAAACAGCAATAATACCCTCATTTGTTTATCCTCCACTGCATAATCCGTAAACATTATATGTAGCTGGCTTGTCTAAATGACTTAATCCATTTAAAAAGTT
Organism: Mesobacillus selenatarsenatis SF-1; assembly: GCF_000813125.1. Taxonomy (GTDB): domain Bacteria; phylum Bacillota; class Bacilli; order Bacillales; family Cytobacillaceae; genus Mesobacillus; species Mesobacillus selenatarsenatis. The sequence goes on along the minus strand of NZ_BASE01000058.1, from coordinate 59,394 downwards.
TGCTATAATGATAGGAAAAACCGCAGGGAAGACAGAAGGGTTTGACACATGACGAAACTTTACGAAGCTGATTTATATGAGCCAATCCGAAAGCATTTTATTAAACAAGGCTATCGTGTCAATGGTGAGGTACACGATTGCGATTTAACGGCTGTCAAGGATGAGGAAATCATAATCGTCGAATTAAAACTAAATCTGAATATCGACCTTTTGCTTCAGGCAACGAGAAGGCAAAGGCTGACTGATCTCGTATATATAGCGATACCGAAACCAAAACGCATTTCAAGGAAACGCTGGAATGATATCATCCAATTAGTTAAAAGGCTGGAATTGGGACTGATAATAGTATCATTTTCTGGTAATCGGAAAAGTGTTGAGTTTAAGGTTCACCCGGAACCATATAAGCGCATGACAAGCAAGAATACGAGGAAGAAAGCAGCGTTGATTAAAGAAATAGAAGGAAGAAGCGCTGATTACAATATCGGCGGCAGCACTAAAACCAAAATCATGACTGCCTACAAAGAAAATTGCATCCAAATCGCTTGTTATCTAGAAAAACTCGGACAAATGTCTCCGAAAGCGCTCGTTGCTCTCGGTACAGGAGATAAGACACCCTTGATTCTTCAGAAAAACTATTACAAATGGTTTGAAAGAGTGGAGAGAGGCATTTATGTCATCACAGAACAAGGAAAGAAAGAGCTTGAAGACTATCCAGAACTTGTGGGATATTATTTAGGCGGGCTGAAAACGGAAAATTGACTTTAAGTGCAGGTTAAGCACTAAGTGGCGGGAGAGAATGGAATTACTGTCCAAATTTTTTGAAACAGAAAATCAAACTCATATAAAAAGCTGTTTTTGACCTTATCACAAGTTTGTTAGCTGGAAAAAAACACTCAAAATTTCCAGTTCGCCAATAAATTTTAATTATCGCCAATAAAGTTGTGAAAATCGCCAATAACATTCTTTAAGCAATAAAATGCCAGTCAATAATAACGAAAATTGGACGATAATTTAGCTTCTAATGCGACTTTCTATCAAAAAAGCAACTTATGCCCATATTTATATCGATAATGGGACGAAAAAGCGAGAAAAAACAAATGCAAAATGAAGTGCTCTCCGCTATTTGCCAACAGCATCTTCACAATTAATTTCAAAAAGCGGGGAGAAAACAAATGGACTGTTTTCTCCCCGTTTTTTATGCCTTTTCGAGCAAATTCTCGTCTATCAGTGCCTGTAGTTCATCGAGCTCATATTTATTCACCGTGGCCAGTGATAATAGGACACTGTCAATCAGGAATTTTCTCGGGGTTGAGGAACGAAGAATTTCTTCTTCGATGAAATCAAGCTTTTTAAGATAATCAGTGTTATTGCAGTCCAGCTTCTTCATTCGAGAGATGACTGAATGAATGTTAATTCTCCAGTCAAGTTCCTCTGTTCTGGAAACAGGAAGCCATTGATCCATGATTTCCGGTGGAACTAATTGTTCTCCAGATTGTGCCAGTTCTTCAAGCATATTCAAAATTCGGGTTACACTATACCTTACAACTGGATGTAAACTCGCAGCTTCTCCGTTCGCTTTACGATGGAACCTGATGTTCTGGAGCAGGATGCCATTAAGCATTATGGCACCGTCGAGAAGGTATGGTTTACAAATATCATCAGTTATATCCCCGAGACGATCAGAAAACCAGCGCAATATCTTCATTTGCCCTACTTCGATAAATTGTTTGAGCTCTTTATCACCTGAGAAAAATACTTCTTCAAAAAGCGGAACGATCTTATTTTCCCGGTTTGCGGTCATCTGTAATTCGATTTGGCTTATAAAGATTTCCGGGTCACCAGGATCCTTGCCAAACAGCAATCCATTCCTGTCAATCTCTATCTTCTTGAAGGTTGTTCTAAAAATATCCATGAGCAGTTGATTTTTGGAAGAAAAATAATTATAGAATGTTCCTTTCGATATTCCGCTGTAATCGAGGATATCCTGAATAGAGGTGGTCTGGAATCCTTTTTCTATAAAAAGCTGATGTGCTTTTTCAATAACATGGCGTTTTCTGTCGTTCATTTCATCACCTTAACCTTTTTGTACCGATTGTATAAAAATATACTACATTAAATTTTCGGACTTTACAAACCCCTAGTAATGGCTGTTTAAAAACGTTGCAAAAATTGTACCGATGGTATATGCTAGTGTCTATGCAATTACATTGTTTACAAATTTGTGAACAATATAGGGGGAAACTAGAATGGAACAAAATATGAATACACCTGACAAACCGCCCTATGGAATATTGGCGGTATTAATTGTTGGAGCGTTTATAGCCTTTTTAAATAATACATTGCTTAATATAGCTTTGCCTTCCATAATGACTGACTTGAAGGTAGAGGCAACGACAGTACAATGGCTTACAACTGGATTTATGCTCGTCAGTGGCGTGATGATTCCGCTAAGTGCGTATTTGATTCAAAAGTATTCGGTAAGAAATTTATTTTTGACAGCAATGGGTTTATTCACAGTTGGTACAATTATTGCGGGTTTATCGCACGTTTTTCCTCTTTTATTAGCAGGGCGAATGATTCAGGCCTCGGGTACGGCAATCATGATGCCTCTGTTGATGAATGTTATGCTTGTAAGCTTTCCAATCGAGAAACGTGGTACGGCAATGGGAGTATTCGGTTTGGTACTTATGTTCGCCCCGGCAATAGGTCCAACACTTTCAGGCTGGCTTATTGAGCATTACGACTGGAGAATGCTTTTCCATTTTGTAACGCCAATCGCAGCCACGGTCTTGTTACTCGGATTCTTCCTGTTAAAAGATAAAAAAGAGAAAGTGCATATGCGTCTGGACTTTATATCATTATCACTATCGAGCGTTGGATTTGGCGGACTTCTATACGGCTTCAGCTCTGCCGGTTCGAAGGGATGGGACAGTCCACATGTTTATCTTACATTAGCGATAGGGGCAGTTTCACTTATCGTCTTTATCCTTCGTCAATTACGCCAGGATAATCCGATGTTGAATTTCAAAATTTATAAGTATCCGATGTTTGCTTTATCTTCAGTAATTTCGATGATCGTGACAATGGCGATGTTCTCCGGCATGCTGTTACTGCCAATTTACGTGCAGACAATACGCGGAATTTCACCATTGGATGCAGGCTTAATGCTGTTGCCAGGCGCGATTGCCATGGCAATTATGTCACCGATTACCGGAAGATTATTTGATAAATTTGGCGGTCGTGCAATGGCGGTCATTGGCCTGACCATCACGCTTGTGACAAGCTACTATTTCAGCAAGCTTTCAATGGAAACAACTTATACTCAGCTAATCATCCTTTATACGGTTCGCATGTTCGGTATGTCGATGGTTAATATGCCTGTTAATACGAACGGACTAAACCAATTGCCTGCACGTTATTATCCACACGGCACAGCAATGAACAATACGATGCAACAGGTTTCCGGTGCAATAGGAACAGCGTTGTTGGTGACGGTTATGTCGATGCGTGCAGAAACCTATGGAAAAGAATTAGCTGCCTCAGCGCTCAAAGAGGCTGCTGCTGCAGGTAAAGCTGTTACACCTGCTGTTCAAGCTGAACTGGAACAGCAGATAGCAATGCAAGCGATGCTTCACGGAATCAATGATGCTTTTTATGTGACAGTATTTCTTTCCTTCATCGCTTTGGTGCTCGCATTCTTTATCAAAAGGGCAACACAGGCAGAGGACACAATTGGCAAAAAAGCCCCAGCAAAGAAACACTCTCATAAGTTGGTTAATAACTAATTACTTCCTCCTGGATTCCAGGGGGTTTTGTAAAAGTAAACAAATTTCTATATAAAGGGGGGACATATTTATGGAAAGAATCTCAGAAATGCTCGCACAAAAACAGCTCGATGCTTATAACAAACAAAATTTAGAAGATTTTTTATCAGTGTATAGTGAAAATGTAGTAATCATGGAATTTCCGAGCAACGAGGTAACCACCAGAGGTATAGATGAAATGCGTACCAGATATGGCAAGCTTTTTAAACAGCATCCAAATAACCATGCGGAACTTTTGGGCAGGGTGGTTCATGGAAACAGGGTTGTTGATCATGAACTCGTTACAGGCAGGGAAAATTCCGAGCCGAAAAAAGCGGTTGCCATATATGAAATTGAAGGCGAAAAGATCGTGAAAGTTTGGTTTTTGTAACACCTCCTAATAGTAAGCTAGCCCCTGTACTCTACAAGGCGCTGGCTTTTTTTTATTCTTAGGACTTTTTGGAGTATTGTAATATACATCATAATACTGTAAAAGCCGACCATAAACGGTGTAGTAATACCATTATAATTTCGTTTTTAAGGGGGGAATCTATCCTTAAACTCTTGTAGGGTATGTATGAAGACACACTGCTGTTGGTACATTCTGAACCAAACCCGGCCCAGACTAAGACTGACCAATAGAAAGGAGGAGTATAGAAATGAAGAAAGATAAGGCAGATCATGCCTATGAGAATGAAGTAGCTAAATTATTCGGATTAGATGAAGAAACGAGTCTGCAATCCGTCAATTTTGCCACAACTGAAAACTCCTTGTTAAATGAACATTTCCAGGAGGAACAGCAAAAATAAAAAAAGCCAGGCTTATAGCCCAGCTTAATTTTGGCGGTTTGCCAGGACGGCATCCGCTTTATGCTGTTGTTGGAATTGCTCAAGCATCTGACTTGATATAGCTGTATTGCCTGAAGGGTTTGGATGCACTCCATCGCTAGCCAGGAATTCCAAATTCTCGCTGTTGATGACATTTGTAGTTTGTACCACTATGGAAGACGATGTACCTTTTGAAGCTTCGTAAATCATTAAATTCCACTTTGGAAGAAGTTTATCCGCAAAAGAATAGAATTGATGATCGGCTGGCATCGGGTTATAAAGCTCAAGAAGGACGATTGTCGCCGAAGGATTCAACTCACCAATTTTTGAAGTGATCTCAGCAAGGTTTTGTGAAAAACCTTCTTGCAGACTTTCAAAGGATTTCAGCGCACTATAGATATCGCTTTTTTTGACTACTTTGAGGATGTCATTGCCACCAACATTAACGGTAATAAGGTCAGCTTCCTTGATCGCTTCGTCATACACACCATCCTGTACCAGAAGATTCAACCTCTCACTGGTAATCCCGATCACTCCTTCGTTTTGTGAAAGAACTTGTTTGCCAGTTTCTGCACCGAGTTGGGTGGAAAATTGACTGATGAAATTCTCTTCCTCTGGAATACGGTAACCACGTATGATGGAATCTCCGAGAGCGAGATGGTTAATGGTACTGTCCGTAATTGTTCTGTAGTAATCTATATAAGTAAGCTTATTTGTCTTTTCAACAGTAGGTGCAGTTTCCTGCTTTATTTTATTGATTTGGTATTGGGGATAGTAAATCCATGCTGAAAATGACAGGACGGCAAGCAGAGACGAAAGCAATAGAATTTTTATGATTTTCATGATGATTCACTCCTCGATATATTTCTATTGTATCAAGGATTTTGAAGGAAATAATCAGGGGGGTATTTCCATTTTTAAAAATAGTGATAATATTTAGGGATCCGAAAAAACTTCCGTTATCGGAAAGATATTTTGTTATAATTATATAATTAATATATTCAAGGAGTACACAGATGTACCAGACTTTTTCGACAAAGGAAAAAATAAAACAGATTTTTGTCATGTTGATTCCTATCTTGATCACTCAATTAGGGATGTTTTCAATGGTCTTTTTCAATACGATCATGTCAGGGAAATATAACTCTTCAGACCTCGCGGGTGTAGCCATAGGGTCATCGATTTGGAGCCCGGTCTTCACAGGTCTCAGCGGGATACTCCTTGCTGTTTCTCCAATAGCAGCCCAGCGCTTTGGTGAAAAGAAAGGGAAAGAAGTTTCATCGATCCTCACTCATGGAATATATTTGGCATTAATCATCGCAGTAATTGTCATCATTTTAGGTGTTTTTCTGCTAGATCCTATATTAACAGCGATGAACCTGCCTGGAAGTGTACATGAAACAGCGTACCGCTACCTTGCTGGATTAGGCTTTGGAATAATCCCATTGTTTATTTTTAACGTATTAAGATCATTCATTTACGCACTCGGAAAAACTCGAGTAGTGATGTATATCCTCCTCATGTCGTTACCAATCAACTTCTTCTTGAACTATGTCCTGATTTTCGGTCATTGGGGTTTTCCTGAATTAGGAGGAGCCGGAGCAGGTTATGCTACTTCAATTACTTATTATCTGATTGCGGGATTGACGGCAGCAGTCATAATCAAGCAAAAACCATTCTCGGATTTTGTCGGTTTGAAATACTTCAAGGAATTTTCCGGTGAAAAAGTGAAGGAGATTTTGAAAATCGGTGTGCCGATGGGATTATCAATCTTCTTTGAGACCAGCATGTTTGCTGTAGTCACAATTCTCATCAGTAAATTTAACATTACGACGATAGCTGCCTATCAGTCAGCCCTAAACATAGTTTCCTTTCTATATATGATTCCGATGAGCATCTCAATGGCGCAAACTGTTTTGGTCGGATTTGAAGTCGGTGCCGGCCGGTATAATGATGCAAAAGCCTACAGCTGGATGGGGATTTATCTTGGTGCCATTATTGCAGTTGGAGCCGGATTGCTAGTCGTGCTATTTCGTTATGAGGTAGCAGGATTTTATTCAAATGAACCAGCAGTAATCGCTTTAACTGGACAATTTTTGATCTATGCCTTGTTTTTCATGATATCCGACGCAATCCAGGCCACTGCGCTCGCAGCATTGCGCGGGTACAAAGACGTGAATATATCATTTATTATCACTTTGATCGCCTACTGGCTCATCTGTTTGCCGGTTGGCTATCTGCTGGCTCATAATACTGGACTAGGAGCGTCGGGATATTGGGTAGGACTGACCATCGGATTGCTTGCAGCGGGAATATCGTTGTCACTAAGATTGATATTTATCCAAAAACGTCGTTTTAACGGTAACTTGGCAGAGGTTGTATAAAAAAGTGAGGTTCCTTATTAGGAATCTCATTTTTTTTTTTGCAAATCTAATATGATTAATCTTATTGTTCTCATCAAATTTAAAGGAACCAATCATGAAAATTTTATCCTGATTATGGAAAAAGGCAGAAGGAATCCAGTCTTTTTGGAGGAATATTATTTTAGGGAGGTGCGGAAAATGAGTTATTTAAAGTTGGCTAATGAAAATTTCGAAAACATTAAAATTCAGGTAGAGAGAGCGATGGAACAATTGAATCTGGACCAGCTCCATTTTTCTCCAAATGAAGAGTCCAACAGTATTGCCATAATTGCAAAGCATATGAGCGGGAACCTTAAATCGAGATTCCGTGACTTTTTGACCTCTGATGGTGAAAAACCAGACCGCACCAGGGATGGAGAATTCGTAGGAACATTTGGCACGAGGGAGGACTTGCTAACTCATTGGAATGATGGCTGGACGGTGCTTTTTCAGACGCTTTCACAGTTAAAGGAAAAGGACTTGGAACAAACAGTCCTAATCAGAAACGAACCGCACACTGCGATTCAAGCCATCCAGCGCCAAATTGTCCATCAAGCAACTCATGCTGGGCAGATTGTCTATCTAGCAAAGATGATCAAAAATGAGGATTGGAATACACTCAGTATTCCTAAGGGTCAATCTCAGAAATTCAACGAAAAAATGATGGGGATATCAAAAAAAAGAAGAGACCCGCTAGTAAAAAAGACGGGACCCTCTTAAGAATTTGTTGCATGTTTCTTTGGCTTGTACTTAGACAATTGAAAACGGATGAAGCAACCTATGCAAAATCCCAGAATTGCAATAAAAGCGGCCAACGCTACCATCACGGTAAATATATGTCCCAATGCCGTTAAACCACTGGCATAGGAAATGATTCCGCCTGCTAAGCAGAAAACAGCGATTTTTTGATTGAACTGCTGTTGTTCCCAGTCTTCTGGGATATATTCAGACGTTTGTTTTCGCAGGAAACGTCTACCGATTCGCATTACCGGATTGTATCCGAACAGCAGTCCTGATATTCCTGCGAGCAGTGGCAAAGTCAAAATCCATTCAATACCTGTTAACCAGGTGCTTAAAACACTAATGACAATGAACCACTGATTTGTTCTTACCAGGGGCCGAGGAATTGAGCGAATCTCAGTAGTCATGTTAAATCCGACCTTTCTTATTGGTTTATATGTATTTTATCTTTTTTTTCCTGAAATGTGAAGACAAAAGCAATTAATTTTATTTGAAGAGTACTTTTTTGGAAATATGGAAAAGTATTCCTGAATACAATAGAATGCTGGTTTTAAATATAAATAGAAATGATGGGGGAAACATGGGGAGAAATTTGAAGGTCATTTGGTTTTTATTTTTTGCGGCATTCATTGGATTAGCTGGCTGTTCACAACCAATTGCGGAGAAAGCAGGAACTGAAAAAAAGGAGATTGAACAGGAGGGCAAGACAGGAAGTGAAGATGAAAAAAAAGAAAAGGAGGCAGTTGAACAAGAAGAACAAGAAGCTATACCAATAGTAGTGAATGTAATTGAGCCTACCACTCAAGAAGTGATCAGGTCACTTACACCTGTTGAAATGGGTTACGGAAGCGATGATGAGAAGTTTAGAGCTGAATTGGAACAATGGGCTCATGAATTGGTGGCTCGCGGAAATGACGCGACGCCGGGATACGATCAACGGATGATTCCGGATAAACTTGGTCCGGACGGCAAGGTGATAAAAGGGAGTCCTTTGATTATTCTGGAAGAATCGGAGCTGGTTGAAAGCATCATCCACGCCTCAGAAAAAGGGGGAATCGTAGAGCTTCCGCTTTATGTAACGGCAAGCGGATATGAAATCGATGATGCTGCTCATCTTGGCGAGGTTATTGTAGGAAAGTATACAACCTATTTTAACGCTGGGGTTGCGGGCAGAACAAAGAATATTGAGCTGTCAGCGGAAGCAATCAACAATGTCATCCTTGGCGCAGGGGATGTGTTTTCCTTTAATACAACTGTCGGCCCGAGCGATGAAGCCCATGGCTATCAGCCTGCTGAGGAAATTGTCAACAAAAAGCTGGTCATGGGGATAGGAGGCGGCATCTGCCAGACTTCTTCTACTTTATATAATGCTGTGGATGTTCTTGGTGTTGGTTATGTGGAGAAACATCATCATTCCCTATCTGTAGGCTATGTTCCTGAAGGAAGGGACGCAACGGTTTCCTATGGAGGCAAGGACTTCAGGTTCGAGAACACAACTGGCGTACCACTTTTACTGAAAGCAATAGTAGGAAAAGGTACTTTGACCGTAGAAGTGAGGACATCGAAGGAATACGAAGCACAAATGAAAAAAGGCATTTAACGGTCTTAAAACGAATCAGCCAAAAGACGTAGAAAGAATCAATCTGATGGAGAATGTTTCCAATCTTCAATTCCCTTATTCTTGAATTAAGAACCAGGGAGGCGAACGATATGGATATGAATTATTTAGCTTTAGAATATATCTGGAATACAAAGAAGGAAGAAATGAAGCGCAAGGATAATTTTCGAGAAACGTATAAACTTTATCAGGAATTTAAGGGATTTAGCTGGAATAATGCGTTAAGGAGGGAAAATAGATCAAAGTAATAAAGTATTTATTGTATACAGCAGGTTTTATCATTTTGCTGGTTGTTATTGGAAACCTTCAACAAAGCTTTGAGAATATTGGAAGGGAGACGTTTAGGCTCTATCCGTGGAGCATCCTTGCTGTTATATTGTATTTTCCCTTGGGTATTTATCTTGGAATACCAGGGTTAGTGAAGGAATATAAAAAGAATGGAAGATGGAAGTTCAACTGGGTAAAGATAATTTTCATTATCTTACCGCTGCTATATTTTTCATTCTTCTGGTTTATTCCGACTTCTTATCCGATACCAGATTTTATGGTAGGATCCCATTCAACGTTTAAACTTGCAATGATTGCTTCAGGGATTGTTTTCATGAATAGCATTACAAAACAAAACAGCGGCTGAGAGTCGCTGTTTTGTTTTACGATGTCCGTCTCTTTTCATTTACATTGACCAATAAGCCACGTTTGATCCAATAGTCGAAATTATCCACTGGAAAAACACTGCGATTCTCGGTGTTACTCATTTTTATGATGACGCTGCTACTTGAAACCTCTAAAACCTTCAATCTGTCTGAGTTGTACATATTCGGCAAAAAACCATTACGGATTTCAAACTCCATGTTATTTTGATAGTCCATTAAAAAACCTCCATGATTTCTTCATGGAAATAATATTTGCCAATATGTGATTAATTATCCATTCTAAAAACCAAAATAAGAATCGATAAAGGCCTGTAATTCTTCTGTTTTATCACCATCTCCCTGATAAGAGTACCCATTGTCTTGTCCGATACCTTCTTCATTGATAGCAATATCAAGATCATTAAGCAATTTTTGTAAATAATCCAATGCCAGCTTCATTTCATCCGTTGGCTCTTTCCAATATTTGTGAGCGTCAAATTTATTTACTCCATCTAAATTGACACCATCCGTCCGTTTACCTTGTTCTTCATAAATTATCATGGTTAAGTTGTATAGATTATCAAAATCCTTTTCAATATCAATGCCTTCGACTGCTATTATATTCAACCCATTTTGAATCGCCGATGCCTCTAGGTAATAAAAATACATCTCATCATATCCCCTCTGAATCAGCTTGGAATCCGGGGCAGGTATCTGATGAATTGATCTGTTTGCACTCGCGATATAATCTTTAGCATTTGTCGCCATATCATATTTTGTTCCTTGTTCCAGGACCGTGACATCCTTCCATTTTTTATCATTATCTTCCTTAGCTGACTCCTTTTCTTCTAATGCAGTTTCTACCTTAATCTTTCTGTCAACTGATTCACTCATAGTTGTGTCAGGTGGTGATATGTCCGAGTGCCGTGTGTCAGGGAAAAGGTTATAGTACGTATATGAACCAATCGAAAACATGAAAACTAATGAAAGTGCCACTGAAAGAATCGGAGCTATGAAATTATTTTTTTTAGATACATGACCATTAAGAACATTTTCTAAAATTCGGTGTTTTTCAGCACTGTTCAGACTCCCGTTCTTCAAAACGGTTTGGTTCATGCTTGAGCGCAGTTCCTTTAATTTATTCTCCATTCTCATCAACTCCTTCGTACTTTTTACGAAGCAATGCTTTGGCACGTCTTAACCTTGTTTTAACTGTTTCAAGATTGATATTGGTCAGTTTACTAATTTCAGATATGTTCAAGTCCTCGTAATAATATAGAATGATAACCTCACGATATTTCTTCGGAAGACTCATCACGTTTTCTGAAAGTGTGTGATGGGTGTTTTTTTCAATAACTTCTTCTTCAGGAGAAGCTATAGTTCCAGGTATAATAGTCCATCTAAAGTCAAAAGGGACGAATGATTTATACCATTTGCTTTTTAAATAATCCTTACATTTATTAACGGTAATCTTAAAGATCCATGTCTTATACGAACTATCACAACGAAAAGAGTCTAAATTTTTATAACAGGAGACGAACACTTCCTGGGTGATATCTTCAGCAGCTTGCCAGCTTTTCACATATGTATAGGCCAAACGGTTCACACGTTCTGCATAGTTTTCAATCAGCACTTCTAGTAATTCTTCATTACTTATATATCTTCTGCCGGGCTCCAAGTTCGCACCTCAATTCTTTTAACTGATGTATAGACGATTGTGCTGAATTAAAAGGTTCATTTTCCTGGAATTATACACTTTAGTACTTAGGACATGAACAGTCGATTGAAAATAAATCAAAAAGAGCGAAAGAAAAAGCAAGAGGGAGGAAATCCCTCTTGCTTTTGCTCTTTCTTTTGACAGCTTTTCTCCGGTTGAAGCCAAACCTGTCAGAAGTTGCTCTTTCTTTTGACAGCTTTTCTCCAGTTGAGTCCCAACCTGTCAGAAGCCTGAAATGTTTAATCCCCTATTTCTTCAACACATTGAAATACCTTGCTTCTGGATGGGAGAAAACGAGAGCCGTTACAGATGCCTCGGGTTCCATCATGTACCCTTCTGTCAAATGGATTCCGATGTCTTCTGGTTTGATCAAGTTGAAGAGCTTACGCTGATCTTCCAGATCGGGACATGCAGGATATCCGAATGAGAAGCGCTGACCTTGATACTTGGCAGCGAAACGGTCTTTCATGGTCATATCCGGGGTGTCAGGGAAACCCCAGCGGTCGCGGATTTGGCGATGGATCAGTTCTGCGTAACCTTCTGCACTTTCAAGGGCAAGTGCCTGGAGGGCATGACTTTCCAGGAAACGTCCTTCTTTCTTCAAGTGTTCTGCTGCCTGGCGAATTCCTGCACCTGCTGTGACAGCGAACATTCCAATGTAATCCTTTTTAGAATCATCCACGGATCGAACGTAATCTGCCAGGCAAAGGCCGGGAGCAACCTCCTGGCGTGGAAAGTCAAAGGTTTCCAGGATTTGATCAGGTTGTTCTGGATTAAATATATAAAGCCTATTTCCATCCGACTGGGCAGGGAAGAACTGATAAACGGCAGCTGGTTTGATCCAATCCTTTGCTTTGGCTTTCTTTAAAAGACTTTGAACAACTTCATTTAGCTTGACTGCCTTATCATTACCCTCAGCAAGCAGATTTTCTACCTTTCCCTTTAACCCGAGATGATGTCCCAGCAGCATTTGCTGGTTGATATAGGGCTCAATATGGGACAGGGAGTAAGATTTAACGAGATGCCTTTTCGTATCTTGCGGAATGAACACCGGTGCCTTTGTCGTCACTTTGGGACGCTCCAAAACGGTTGTGGATGATTTTCGCCCTGAGACCGTGAAGTCCGGCTTATTCATCGCAGCTTCTTGTTTTGCTTTTTGTTCAGCTAAAAACTGTTCATACCCATCCGGTTCCCGCAGTTGATTCGCGATAGACAATCCGTTCATCGCATCTTTCGCATACAATACTAATCCGTCATACTCCTTGGCAATCTTGGTATCAGTGAACTTTCTTGATAAAGCGGCCCCTCCCACAAGAATGGGAGTGTCAATCCCGGCTTGCTTCATATCATGGGCAGTGAGCACCATCTGCTGTGCCGATTTAACTAGCAGGCCAGAGAGGCCAATAATGTCCGGTTTTTCCTTTTTAACCGCCTCAATGAGGGCAGTTGGAGTCACCTTGATTCCCAAATCGACCACATCATAGCCATTATTGCTCAGGATAATATCAACCAGGTTTTTCCCAATATCGTGTACATCACCTTTCACAGTGGCGAGAAGCACCTTGCCCTTTGCAGCGGTTGTATCATTTTTCTCCATATGAGGCTCTAAATGAGAGACAGCAGCCTTCATGACTTCAGCACTCTGTAGGACCTCAGCCACAATCAGCTGGTTATCATTGAACAGTCTGCCTACTTCCTTCATCCCATCCATCAATGGACCATTGATGATATCCAGTGGGGCAGGGTAGAGGTCCAGTGCGATATCAAGGTCTGGCTGAAGGCCTTCTTTCGTACCCTCAACCACATAGTAGGACAGTCTTTCTTCTAATGTCATATCAGGCAGGGTGCTTTTTGTTTCCTTCTTTTTATCACGGTAAAAATTAGTGAATTCCGCAAGTGTATCATCAGTTGTATTGAATAACAGCTCTTCAGCCATTTTAACCTCATCAGGACTGATAGAAGCAAAACGTTCGAGCTTTTCCGTATTCACAATGGCGTAGTCGAGACCTGCCTGGGTGCAGTGATAAAGAAAAACCGAATTCAATACTTCTCGGCCAACAGGTGGCAGGCCGAAGGAAACATTGCTAATTCCAAGGATCGTTTGCGTTTCCGGGAAAGTTTCCTTGATCAACCTGATTCCATCAACAGTTGCTTTGGCTGAGCCAATATATTGCTCATCCCCGGTGCCGACAGGGAAGACGAGCGGATCAAAAATCAAGTCCTGTGCCGGTACTTTATATTTATTGACAAGCAAGTCGTATGATCGTTTAGCAATTTCCAATTTCTTTTCAGCGGAAACACCCATACCTTCTTCTTCAATCGTTCCAACAACGACAGCAGCACCATATTTGTGGATCAGGCGAGCCACAGACTCGAATCGTTCTTCACCATCTTCTAGATTGATGGAATTGATAATCGCCTTACCCTGGGAATAACTTAATGCTTTTTCAATGACTTCATCATCAGTAGAATCGATCACGAGCGGAGCCTTAACTTTTTTAACAACTTCTTTAATAAATTCTTCCATGTCATGAAGCTCATCTCTGTCCGGGTCAGCCAGGCAAATATCGATGACATGGGCTCCATTTTTAACCTGGGCCCTTGCAATCTCAGCTGCTTCTTCTATTTTGGCTTCGGAGATCAGGCGTTTGAATTTTCGGGAACCGATTACGTTCGTCCGTTCACCAACCATGATAGGCCTTAATGATGGATCGTCATATATGAATGGCTCGATTCCAGAAACCATATGCAGCTTGTTTTCTTCTGTTTGCCTCGGCGGTCGCTCCTGGATTTTTTCCGAAATCGCCTTTATATGTGCAGGTGTCGTACCACAGCAGCCACCGACAATATTCAGCCAGCCTTCACGGGCAAAATCAGAAAGTTTCTGAGCTAATGTATCCGGCGTTTCATGATATTGACCTTCCTCATCGGGCAGGCCGGCGTTAGGATAACAGCTGACAGCAGAAGAGGCAAGGGAGGACAATGAACGCAGATGCTCCTGCATGAATTCCGGTCCGGTTGCGCAATTCAGTCCAATCGCAATCGGATTCATATGCTGAACAGAAATATAAAATGCTTCGATGGATTGACCTGCGAGTGTCGTGCCCATTGGTTCAATCGTGGCAGAGATCATCAGAGGGAGTTCTTTGCCACTCTTCTGAAATGCACGCTGGATTCCCGTATACGCTGCTTTTACATTCAGTAAATCCTGGCTTGTTTCGAGCAACAGCAAATCAACGTTGCCATCGATTAGGCCAAGAGCCTGTTCTTCGTAGGAAGCAGACATCTCTTCAAAGGTTGCCCCTCCGGTCACGCTTAGTGTTTTGGTTGTCGGTCCCATAGAACCAGCTACAAAACGTGGCTGTGAGGGAGAGGATGCCTCGTCGGCAGCTCTTCTGGCAATAAAAGCTGCTTCCTTGTTGATTTCGTACGCTCTATGGCCCAGGCCGTATTCGTCCAGGACCAGGCTAGTTGCACCAAAGGTATTTGTCTCAATAATATCTGCGCCAGCCTTAAAGTATTCACGATGGATATTTTCAATAACATCCGGAACGGTCAGGTTCAGGATTTCGTTACAGCCTTCATATTCTTCACCGCCAAAATCCTCCGGTGTCAGGTCTGCCTGCTGGAGCATTGTTCCCATCGCTCCGTCCATGATCAGGATCTTTTTTTTCATCTGCTCAGTTAACAAGGTTGACATTTTGATTCCTCCTCATAAGACGGCTGCTGTATTCATTAGCGTAGCTCGACAACTCGACACTCATTTCATAGTTCATAAAAGGAGTGATCAAATAGATTCCGTTAAACAGTTCTGCTGCAGCCTCAATCAAACCTTTTGTAATCGCTATGCCTTCCTTTTTGGATTGCAGTGGTTCATTATTGAATTTCGCCATAATGTCGAGGATTTCCTGTGAAATCTTGATGCCCGGAACCTCATTATGGAGGAATTCTGCGTTTCTGCTGCTCGTTAGCGGCATCAGTCCAATATAAATAGGGGCATCTATATGCTTTGTTGCTTCATGAACCTCAACAAGCATTTTTTCAGAGTAAACGGGCTGAGTGATGAAATAATCGGCACCAGCACGGATTTTCTTTTCCATCCTAGCCACTGCTTTCTCGATGGAACGGACATTTGGATTGAAGGCAGCGCCGATCGAGAAAGCACCTTTTTGTCCTAAATCCTTTCCAGAATAGGAGAGACCTTCATTAAACTGCTTGATCATCTCGATTAATTCGAAGGAAGAGACATCAAAAACTGACGACGCACCAGGAAAATCACCTACGCGGGCAGGGTCTCCCGTCACGGCTAACAAATCATGAAGCCCAAGCGTATGCAAACCCATCAAGTGGGATTGAAGCCCAATGATGTTCCGGTCACGGCAAGTAAGATGCACAAGAGGGCGCAAACCGATCTTTTCCTTTACGAGATGTCCGATTGCACCATTAGATATTCTTGGTGAGGCAAGTGAATTATCTGCGAGCGTCAGGGCGTCAATACCTGTATCCTTTAGTGCTTTTGCTCCTTCAAAAAACCGAGTTGTATCCAGTTTTCGCGGTGAGTCAAGTTCGACAATCACAGAAGGCCGTTCCTTTACCACCTGATCTAGTGGAGCTAATGGCCTTTTTACGTCAGCAGGAGTGACAACAATTTTGGGCTTCTTCGCAGAAATTTTCTTGTCTAACACTGGCTGCAATCCTTTTAGCTCATCAGCAAATGCTTTTATATGTTCAGGAGTCGTTCCGCAACAGCCTCCAATCAGCCTGACTCCCTGGTCACGGAAGCTATGAGCTGACTTGCCAAAGTATTCAGGATTTCCTTCGTAGTGGAATTTCCCATCTGTATAGGCAGGCAATCCGGCATTTGGATAGACTGATAGAAATGCCTTTGAAGGCAGCTCTAGCTGCTCAAGACTTGAAATCATATGATGGGGACCAAGTCTGCAATTAAGACCGACAATATCAGCGCCAAGGTCTTCGAGTCTATGGAAAACCTCCTGAAGCGGGGTCTGGTCCTGCATGATTCCTATTTCCTGAAGGGATACCTGGGCTATGATTGGCAGGTCGGTCTCTTTTCTGGCAATCTCCAGCACCGACTCGATTTCTTCCATATCATAAAATGTTTCTAGTAAAAGTCCGTCCACACCCTCAAGGAGAAGACAGTAGAGCTGCTCCCTGAAGCTTCGTTTGATTTCTTCAATCGGAATGGCGGAAGGTCTGATTCCCCGGTTCCCGCCAATCGTCCCGAGGACATAGGCATCGGTGCCTGCAGCTTGTCGGGCGAGTCTTACTGCTGCACTATTAATCTCTTTCACCTGATCCTCGAGTCCATATCTTTCAAGTTTTATATAATTGGCTGCGTATGTGTTCGTCTGGATAAGGTCCGCACCAGCGCTTATATAAGCTTTATGAATACGAATGATGTCATCAGGATGTGAAATGTTCAACTCTTCATAACAGGTACCGGCTCCATAAGAATGGAGGAGAGTACCAATCGCTCCATCGGCGATTAAAATTTCATTTTCCAGGCGTTTCAGGAAACTCATTAGACTTCCTCCTTTTGTGCTTCAAGTGTTAGTATGGAATCCAAAGCTTGCTCAAAGTCCGTGATCAAATCATCCGCGCTTTCAAGCCCGACTGATAATCGAAGGAGACCATCACTGATCCCACGTTTTTTACGTTCATCCTGCGGCATGGCTGCATGTGACATTTTTGCCGGGTAAGAGAGGATGGATTCTACAGCTCCAAGGCTGACTGCAAACACAGGCAGTCTTACTTTTTCTATAAATCTAGCTAAAAACTCGGCATTTTTAAGTTCAAAGGAAAGCACCGCTCCGGGCCCATATGCCTGTTGAAGCTGAAGTTTTGACTGTGGATGACCCGCAAGACCAGGGTAATAGACCTTCTTAATTAAAGGGTGTTCTTTTAAAAATCCAGCGATTTTCACTGCACTTTCCTGTGATTGATTCATTCTGACAGATAAAGTTTTGATACCTCTCATAACAAGCCATGCATCCTGGACTCCCAGAACCGCACCGAAAGAGTTCTGAAGGGAATACAGCCTTTTGGCCAGTTCTTCATCCTTAACTACCGCCAGACCCGCGACCGTATCACTGTGGCCAGAAAGAAACTTTGTAGCGCTGTGAAGGACAATATCAGCTCCAAGTTCAAGCGGACGCTGCAAGTAAGGAGTCATAAAAGTGTTGTCCACAAATGTATAAGCACCATGTTTCTTCGCAATTTCACTGACAGCTTGTATATCTGTCACCTTTAACAGCGGATTAGAAGGTGTTTCTGCATATAGTAAAGTAGTATTTGGTCTAATCGCTTGTTCTACCGCGTCAAGGTCGGTCATGTCCACAAAAGTATGCTCAATTCCAAAGCGGTTCAAAACCTGTGTAACCATCCGGTAAGTGCCGCCATAAACATCCACGGTGACAACCACGTGATCTCCCTGTGAAAGAAGCAAAAATGCAGTTGAGATCGCAGCCATTCCAGAAGAAAATGCAAAACCCCTGACACCGCCCTCCAGTTCTGCAATTATTTCCTCAAGCGCTTCCCTGGTAGGGTTGAGACTCCGGCTATAATCATATTTTCCGAATTTGTCTGCCGTAGACTGGTGGAATGTTGACGCATGCTGGATCGGCACACTGACACCGCCTGTTGCAGGATCGAATTTGTGTTTATTATGGAGCAGCTGGGTTTCGAAAGTATATTGGTGACTCATATTGCTTCTGCCTCCTGGCGTGCCTTACTGAAGGCTTCTTCTAAATCCTTTTTCAAATCCTCAACATTCTCGATTCCCACAGAGAATCGCAGCAGTCGGTCACAAACACCTGTTTGTTTCCGTATTTCAACTGGTATATCAGCATGTGTCTGTGTTGCAGGGTAAGTAATGAAGCTCTCAACACCACCAAGACTTTCGGCAAAAGTGATTATGGAAAGACTTTTTAAAAATGGATTGACCATGGCAGGGAAGTGGACCCTGAAAGAGATCATCCCGCCTCTGCCAGGATAAAGGACATCTTTCACTGCATGGTGCCTCTTTAAATAATTCACAAGTTCCCTGGCGTTTTGTTCGTGGCGTTCCATCCTTAACGCCAGAGTCTTCATCCCGCGGATAAGGAGCCAGGAATCGAAAGGACTTAAAACTGCGCCACCGCCATTATGATGAAGGGCGAGAGAATCACATATCTGCTGACCCCTTGCAACGATCAGTCCCGCAAGGACATCGTTGTGCCCGCCAAGATATTTCGTTGCACTGTGGATGACGATATCCGCTCCCAGCGTGATTGGTTTTTGCAGCAGGGGAGTATAGAAGGTATTATCCACAATCAATAGAATACCGTGCTCTTTTGTTATTTTTGCAATTGCTTCAATATCAGCTTGCTCCATCAGCGGGTTAGTCGGGGTTTCCACAAAAAGAGCCTTCGTTTTATGATTGATTGCCGATTTGATTTCGTTTAAATCCGCCATGTCTGCATATGTACTATTTAATCCCCACTTTTTGAAACCTTGCTCTAGGAGACGGTAAGTTCCCCCGTATAAATCATTTGAGACAATCCATTCATCCCCCTGCCCGAACAATGAAAGAACTGTCCAGATCGCGGCCATTCCGGAGCTGCAGGCAAAGCCACGGTCTCCTTCCTCAAGGTCTGCAATCGCCTTTTCAAGAATTTCCCGAGTAGGGTTGCCCGTGCGGACATAATCGTAGCCGCTGGATTGGCCAATCCCTTCATGACGATAGGCTGTCGTTAAATAGATTGGTGGATTCACCGCACCTGTTGATGTTTCACTCCTGTTTCCAAGCTGCGCTAACTTAGTATCGATTTCTGCCAATTTACTCACTCCTAATGATTGTAGTTAGACGGCAATTTTTGTTTTATGAGTAAAGACGAAATCATCGACTTTTAAAAAGACAACTATCGCAAAGCTCCAGAAAGACGGTGCGAAGAGTCTCTAATAAAACAAAAAAGCCTTCTTTTAGAAGAAGACTTTTACAGATGATAGCCATTCTTCTTATCTGCCAAGTTTTAAAAAACTTGCTGGAATTAGCACCTTTTCAACAAAAAAATAGTTGAAGGTTGCTGAAGCTTCACCGGGCCAGGACCCTCAGCTTCTCTGGATAAGATTTCATATTATTGAATTATTAAATTTCTCTAAATATTACAGCTCTAATGAATGAATGTCAATCATTTTATTAGCGCGGTGAAGTAAATAGGTGACAGAATACAGTAATATAATAGCGGAGCATTGCTGAGTTATTCTATTAAGACAGCTTCTTAGGATAGGGGAGAAGGCTATCGAGATTCCGTTGTTTTTGTGACAGCTTTTCTTGATTCAGAACCAAAGCTGTAAAGATTCCGTCGTTTTTATGACAGCTTTTCTTGATTCAAGGCCAAAGCTGTCAAGATACCATCGTTTTTGTGACAGCTTTTCTTGATCCAGGGGCAAAGCTGTCAAGATTCCGCTGCCTCGATCCGGCTTACTCAAAACCATTATCCCAATCTTTCATACACCCCAAAGTGTGAGATCCTCAGCATAATAAAAGACTGGCTCAAATCAATAAATGAGCCAGTCTTGCTAAATATTAAGCTATTAATATATTCCTACAGCATCAAATGCTTTATTGACTGCATCTACTTCAGGGGAAGTGGATCCATACAGGTCTTTTGCTGCTTGCACCACTCCTGCTCGTGCCTGGCTGAAGTTTGTGGAAGAAGTGAAATACACTGTGTTGGCACGATAGAAGATCGCGCCCATCTTATCCGTTCCAACACCTGGAACCGATACGCCATAATGGCTGCCGCCTTGGCTTAGAAGGTATGCAGCTTTATTGATGATTCCGCTGTTGATATGGACTCCGCCATTATCGGAAGTGCCTGTGTAACGCACAGAGTAGTGATCAGGATCGCCGTATTTAGTAGGGTCGCTCATTGAACGAAGGGCATCACCGGCTGTTTTTGGTGTGTAGATATCTTCGCCAATTTCAAAATCAGGGTCATTATTATCATGGAATTCAGCAAGTGTGCCGAAGATATCTGATATCGCTTCGTTAAGTGCACCTGATTCATACTGATAAACAAGATCGGAACTGAAATCAGTAACAGCGTGAGTCAGTTCATGGGCCACAACATCAAGACCTCCGGATAGCGGAATGAAGGTTGTGCCATCGCCGTCACCGTAAACCATTTGCTGGCCATTCCAAAAAGCGTTGTTATAACTTCTGCCATAGTGGACAGTCGATCTTAATGCTGCACCATTATTATCATAGGAATTACGGCCAAAAGTGTTTTTATAGTAATCGTAAGTAAGTCCTGCATAGTAATGAGCATCTACAGCTGCTCCGTCATACGCTGCATTCAGGTTATTGTCAGCGTCCACCCAAAGGGAACCAGGCGTTCTCTGCCTATTTTTAGCATCATAGGTGAAGACACCATTTCCGCGAGTATTGTCCTGTAAATAGTACGATCCATTTGAAAGAAGGGTATTCAGCGTTTTTGTATCGCCTAGTACACCGACACCTGATCCTACTGTGTCACTTCCGTTCAAACTTGGATTATTTTTGCCAGCAGTGTGAAGTGCGTTGTACTTATTGATGATTTCACCTGTTACGGCGTTTACAAAATATTGGTAATTTCCTGGTTCAGGACTAAGGAAATTCAGTGTTACATGATAAGCGAACACAGCCTGATCTTCAGTAGGATATACAACCAATTCAGCAGATGGATCTACTTCATAATCCGCCTTGAAACCCAAATCATTTTCAGCAACTGCAATGGCATCTCTCTGCGATTTCTTATTGGAAGCTTTCACTAGTTTTTCGCCAAGACCTTTGCTGATGGTTCCGCTGAAAACTTGAAGCACTCCTGCTTCATCCACCCGGGCAACCTGGGTAGCTCCCCATACAGGTACACCCTGATGGGTTTGTTGAAGGCGAACCACGTCTCCTCCTAATTTGTCAGCTTCTTGAGAGGTAACTGCGAAACTATCATTCGTGCTTAAATTGTAATTTCCTTTCGATGCTTTCAGGTAACCAAGAACAATGTCCTTTGCTGCCTTCTGGGAGGGATTCGTCAGCTTGCCGGCAACGAATTCAGGTGCACCATGGCTTTTTGTGTAATTTTTTGCAGATGAATCTGATGAGGGGGCGGCAAAGCCAGTGGCAGCAACCAACCCGCTCAGTGCCAAGCTTGCTGTTAAACTTAGGGAAACTACTTTCTTCTTCAAATAAACTCCTCCTAAAACCAAATTCTATCTAATAAAAATTAGTAGATTATCATATTTATACTTTAATAGTCTGAACATTGCAACAACTAAGTCATATATTGTCGAATTTTTAAGTTGGGAAAATTTTTGTGTCGAAAAATTCAGGTAAAAAGACAGGGAGCATTTCCCCATACCTTCTATGATATCTCCCATACAATGTAGTACTTCATTTTTTTGAAGTGGTTTTGATTTGGACAAGGAAAGGATCCACCCACATTAATCGTCCTGTAAAACTATCACTTTCCTTGTTAGATTGAATGGAAGGGAGGTGATTTTGTGGCTTCAATCCAAAAAAGTGTCGACTCATCCAGCCTCGCTGAAGTTGTAGACCGTATCTTGGATAAAGGTGTAGTAATAGATTTATGGGCAAAAGTATCTTTGGTGGGAATAGAACTGCTTACAGTTGAGGCTCGCGTTGTCATTGCAAGTGTTGAAACCTGGCTGGTTTATGCAGAGAAGGTCGGCCTGCTAAAAACTAATCAGCCTGCAGAGGAAGCGCTAGGGTTGTAAGGCTTTTCAGGGAGCCAGAAACTGTAATTTCTGGCTTCTTTTTTGGCTATAAAATGAGAAGGAGGAATAAGGTTGGAAAATGTTGATAAGTTCGTAAATACTCCTTTTTTTGAGAGTGTTATAGAAAGAACCGAACAATATATAAGGTCTGGATTTCCCGTACATTTTGTGGGTCCTTCCGGTGTCGGGAAAACCAGCCTGGCAATACACATAGCAAGAAAATTCAACAAGCCGGTGACGATCCTCCGGGGGCATCATGAAATGAGTAATAAGGACCTTCTTGGCCAACAATACGGCTACGTAAAAAAGGAGGTTGTTGATAACTATATCCATTCAGTCTACAAAAAAGAGCAGGAAGTAAGGCCATTTTGGCTTAGCGGTGAGCTTGTTGAAGCTGTATTGAATGGCCATACTGTCATTTACGATGAATTTACCCGTTCCCGTCCTGAAACGAATAATATATTTCTATCACTTTTAGAGGAGAAGGTTCTTCCCATCTATGGCAAGGGGAAGGAATCCTTTATAGAATGCCACCCGGATTTTTCAATAATATTTACTAGTAACCCAGAAGAATATGCTGGAACCTTTCATACTCAGGACGCTCTTATGGACCGATTAATCACGATTAATTTGGAGCCATGTGATGAAAAAACAGAAATTGAAATTATAACGCTGAAGACAGGTCTGGAAAGGAAGGATTCTGCAAAGCTTGTCAGGTTATTGTCAGAACTCCGCTCTTTAGGTAATGGATATTCCCCTAGCTTAAGGTCGTCGATGATGATTGCTTTAATTTGCAAAGAGCATTCAATCCCTGTTAGGAATAGAGACAAGAATTATCAAAACATCTGCTTGGATGTACTATCCAGGCCGATAAAGCAAAAGCTGCCACATTTAAGCTATTCATCGGTTCAGGAACAGATCTTAAAGGAGATGCAGAAGAAGGAGGAGAGTAAATGAGTTCAGAAGGTGGTATTTACGTGTTTTGTACCATAGAGGCAAGTATGCCTAAAAATTTGGGTAAGGTTATTATCAATGGTGAAGAGACAGCGATTTATACTATTC
Organism: Mesobacillus selenatarsenatis SF-1; assembly: GCF_000813125.1. GTDB lineage: Bacteria > Bacillota > Bacilli > Bacillales > Cytobacillaceae > Mesobacillus > Mesobacillus selenatarsenatis. The sequence continues at coordinate 35,816 of NZ_BASE01000058.1, read as the reverse complement.
ATCATCAGGATACTGCAGCAGTCGTCTCCAGGGTAAACGGCGAAGTATTGCCGGAACGCCAGAATCTTTTGGCTCATCAGCAGGGTATTATGGAGGTTATGAAAACGCACACCGTCATACCAATGAGCTTCGGAAATGTTTTCAATTCTGAAGAGGATGTGATATTGATTCTTGAGCATCTATCTAAAGAGTTGAAGGCGCTGTTTTCCCAGTTGGAAAATAAGCTGGAGGTTGGCCTTAAGGTAGTGGCCAAACAGAAATGGATTGATGGTTTAATTGAACAGGACCCATATTTGAATGAATGGAAAAGCGGGAAAAAGGATGCTTCTGATCCAGCTTTGCTCTACGAAAAGATTCAATTAGGAGAGCAGGTTCAAAGAGTATTTAATCATTTGGAGCAAAAAGCCCAAGAGGAACTATTCACCCCATTATTCCATGCAGCAGAATCAGGAAAATTAAATAGCATCGTACCCGGTAAGACCATATTAAATGCCGCTTTTTTGATTGACCGGGAATATGAAGAAGCTTTTGATGAAAAAGTCAACCAGCTATATGAACAGTGGAAAGAGAGGGCTGAATTTAAATATTCCGGGCCCTGGCCTCCCTATAATTTTGTGAATATCCGACTTAGGATTGAACAATAACTATGTTTCATAAATTATTCACATTGCCTATCAGGTCAGTTATTAAACTAGCAGAAAAAATCCAGGAAGAAGCGGATGATGAACTTTATAATATACAACACATTCAGGAGAAGCTGCTCCAGCTGCATATGATGTTTGAGAATGAAGAAATTGATGAAGAAACTTACATTGAAATGGAACAGGAACTTCTGACAAGATATAAAATTGCTAAGAACCGAGAGAAAGACAGAAAAAGTTTTGAATAAGGAGGCAGCAAAATGTCCGTTGAAAAAAATCATACGGATTACTTATATGTATACGGAATCATTCCAAAAGAGGAACTTTCGAAAAGTGTTCTCCCTTTAATAATTGGAATTGATCAACAGCCATCGACTGCGATGAAATTTAATGACATTGTTGCTATTGCCACTCCAGTCAATCCACAAAAATTCTCCCAGCAAAACATCGACTCACTTTCCAAAAATATTGATTGGCTTCAGGAAAATGCTATCCATCATCATTCATGCATAGAGGAATTAAACAGGAATTTCACCATTCTGCCAATGTCATTCTGCACCATTTTCCAAAACGAACAGAAGTTATCGAACCTGCTAAAAGAGAGATATGATGAGTTATTCGGAAAACTGCAAACTTTGAAAGGAAAAGAAGAATGGAATCTCAAAGTGTTCTGCAAACTTGAAACAGCAAAACACTTTGTTCTCGAAAATAATCCGTCAATCATTGAACTGAAAGATTCCCTGGCATCAATGCCAAAAGGGAAGCAGTTTTTAATGAAGAAAAAGATAGATCTTAAAATAGGGGAGGAAATAGTTAAGGAATTCGGGAAATGGCAGGCTGAAATTCAAAAGTATCTAACAAGTTTTATAGAGGACTCAAGCCTCCGCAGTAACTGGGGAAAGGATGTCACGGGCAGAGCCGATGACATGATCATAAACTGTGACTTCTTTGTCGAAAAAAAGATGGAGGATGAATTTATTTCCGCAATACATGAGTGTGAAAAGCTTTTTAGCAAAAGAGGCTGTACCTTCCAAGTAACAGGGCCCTGGCCGCCATACCATTTTTCTAAAATGGGCAGTGACGACTAAAATGGAGCAATATAAACCGTTTGAAAACAAAGAAATGACTCTCCTCGATTTGTTGGATGGGGTCATCGAAACTGGAGTAGTTGTAAGAGGTGAAATAATCATCTCGATTGCTAATATCGACCTGATCATCATCGATCTTAGCTTGCTGATATCATCAATAGAAAGTGCATTTGGTATTAATGATAATAATTTATTGAAAGAGGGTGGGTTAGTTGGAACGGTTACCACTGGATCAGAACAATGTAGAACAGGGATTGGCGAAATTAGTTCTGACAGTCATCGAACTCCTTCGTCAATTGATGGAAAGACAGGCAATGAGGAGGGTTGAAAGTGATTCTCTCACAGACGATCAACTCGAAGAATTAGGTATTACACTGATGAGACTGGAAGAAAAGATGGAAGAATTAAAGGCCGTCTTTGGTTTGGAAAATGAAGAATTGAATATAGAATTAGGTCCTCTCGGAAAATTGATGTAATAGATAGGAGAGAATTAGAATGTCGTATCAACATACACCCCAATCCAGTAATTTGCTGGAGGTGCTAGAAAAAATTTTGGATAAAGGAGTTGTGATAGCCGGAGATATAAAAATTTCGCTGGCAGATGTCGACCTCCTTACAATAAAAATCCGATTGCTTGTTGCCTCAGTTGATAAGGCAAAGGAAATCGGAATGGACTGGTGGGAAACGGATCCCTACTATTCAACTAAATCAAAAAGAATTACCAGAGAACATGAACACATTGATTTAATGGAAAAAGTGAATCGTTTGGAACAATTAGTAGAAAAACAAGCCTTGATGCAGCAACTGTCACTACCTGAAAAAGTGCCAGCCGACCAAGGAAAGGGCTCTGTGGACGAACAAAAGCTAGAATCGAATGAGTAACAGTTTATTAGTAAAAATAAATATGAGAGATTTTTTAATGTTTGCTGTGCTAAAGGTTGATGTTGATTTTTAGTTCCTGTTTAACGGAGCCCAAATCAACATATAACGTTAACATAGCAATATTTATTTTATGGACAACCAAGTAATCAAACTTCAGAAAAAGATTTAATAAAAACATTCTGAATTTATTGACTAATCAACCAATATATTTTTATTATTAAGTTGTAGTACCAACTCATAAAAAAGGAGGTTAACAAAAATGAATTCTGTATGGTTAGCCGTGATCGGAATGATTGTGTTTGCGATCGGCTACCGCTTCTATTCTAAGTGGGTAGCAGAAAAGATTTACCGTCTCGATCCGAACTATGTCACACCGGCGCACCAGTATTCCGATGGGGTAGACTTTGTTCCAACGAAGAAAATGATCCTTTGGGGTCACCATTTTACGTCTGTGGCCGGGGCAGCACCAATTGTTGGGCCGGCAATCGCTGTCTATTGGGGATGGCTTCCTGCATTTCTCTGGGTTACTTTGGGAACCGTCTTCGCAGCAGGTGTCCATGACTTCGGTACTCTTGTCCTTTCAGTCAGGAATAAAGGGCAATCAGTGGGTACAATCACAAATAAGCTTATAGGCAAACGTGCAAAAATTATGTTCTTATTCATTATTTTAATACTTGTTTTGATGGTCAACGCCGTTTTTGCATGGGTTATTGCGAACTTGTTTGTAAAATTCCCTGCGAGTGTTCTATCGGTATTCCTACAGATACCACTTGCGATTTGGATTGGTTATGCTGTTTATAAAAAGAAGAAGGGAATGCTCATACCTTCGCTGATTGCATTAGCTGTCATGTATGGTGCCGCCATCCTGGCCAGCCGCGTACCGGCATTGCAAATTGATCTTGTGAGATATTTTGGCGGGGCGGATAGTACCGTCATGTTTGGTCTAAGTGGTGTATCCATGGCTTTCTTAGTCTGGATTGTCGTTCTGATGGTTTATGTTTACATTGCATCAACACTACCGGTCTGGAAGCTCCTGCAGCCTCGTGATTATATCAATTCACACCAGTTGGTTGTAGGTTTATTCATTTTATATGCAGGACTCATTTTCCTGCAGCCAAAGGTTACAGCTCCAGCAATGAATGCAGCGGCTACTGATGTTTCCTGGTTCCCGTTATTGTTCATTACGATTGCCTGCGGTGCCATTTCTGGGTTCCATGGACTTGTTTCTTCTGGAACATCCTCTAAGCAGTTGGAAAAAGAAACAGATGCCCGCTTTGTTGGTTATCTTGGTGCAGTTGGGGAAGGTGTCCTTGCCTTGATCGCCATTATCGCGGTTGTTACTGTATTTGCGACAAAAGCTGATTTTACTGCAGCTTATTCAAGCTTTGCGGCTGCTAGCGCAGGTGGGCTTGGCAACTTCATCAATGGTGCTGCCCAGCTTGCGACCGGCATCTGGATTCCAGCAGACATCGCAAGGACGATTGTTTCCATCATCGTCGTCAGCTTTGCCGCTACCACTTTGGACACGTCAGTAAGATTGATGCGTTATATCATCGCTGAAATCGGAAGCGAGTACAATGTCCAGGCACTGACAAAGACTCATGTGGCTACAACTGTTGCGGTTGTTTCCAGTGCGGCGCTAGTATTATTGCCAAAAGGACCTAACGGATTCGGTTCTGGCGGATACCTATTGTGGCCTTTGTTCGGAACGAGCAACCAGCTTTTGGCCGGAGTCAGCCTGCTGCTAATTTCCATCTGGCTGAAGCGTCAGGGAAGGAATTACCTTGTAACCTTCATCCCAATGGTGTTCGTATTCTTCATGACACTTTGGGCAATGGTTCAGCAGGTCGTTTTCCAGTGGTCTGGTTATGGAAGTGGCGAACTGAATATGCTGCTCTTTGGTATCGGAGGACTGATCCTGATCTTTGTATTCTGGATCATCATCGAGGCAATCGCAGCCTTCAGCAGGAATAATCCACCGCCATTAAGCAAGGAAATGTAATGAAGTGGAGGCCGGGCGACCGGTCTCTATTGTCCTTTTTAGAAAGAGAGGAATTCGCGATGGGTTTCTACGAACAATTAAAGCGTGCAATAGCTGTCTATGATGAGATTCTCAGACAGCCGCACAGGACAGAAATTGCTCGTGAATTACGAGATGAAGAGGACCTGTTTATGTTGTTGTGCTTTTCAGAAATGCTCGGTCTGCCCAACCCGGCATTTTACTACACACTTGAACTATACCCTGTCATTATCGAGCGTTTTCATGATTGGCATCTTAGGGCCGGGATGGAAAAATCCCCGCTTGAAGGAATACGCTGCTGCTAGGAGGAAGTGTTATGGATATGCTGGAAAAGAAGATCTATTTTATCGGCGGAAAAGGCGGTGTTGGCAAAAGTACAACATCCGCGGCAATGGCGCTTTTACTTGCGCAAAAAGGAAAGAAGATACTTCTGGTTTCAACAGATCCCGCCCATAATACAGGCGATTTATTTCATCGTAACTTCAGCGGGGGAAAAATCGAAAGAGCAACGGAGAATCTGGACGTACTGGAGATTGACTCGGAACAGGAGTCAAGGAACTATATAAATGGAGTAAAGGGAAACTTGAAAGGCCTGGTCAAAGCGACGATGCTGGAGGAGGTCAACAGGCAGATCGATATGGCTGCATCCTCGCCTGGGGCAGAAGAAGCCGCGCTGTTTGATAAAATCACCTCATTGATTCTTGAGGAAATCGCAAACTATGACGGTATTGTTTTTGACACAGCACCTACTGGACATACAATTCGGCTTCTGACACTTCCGGAATTGATGGGCGTTTGGATGGACGGGCTATTGGAAAGGCGCAAAAAAGTGAACGAGAATTATGCACAGTGGATGAATGATGGTGAAATCGTTGAAGACCCTTTGTATGACAAGCTTAATGAACGGAAAAACCGCTTCAAGCGTGTAAGAGAAATCCTGTTGGATGATACCAAAACACAGTATGTGTTCGTTCTTAATGCTGAAAGGCTTCCAATCCTCGAAACCGCCAAGGCAATTGATACTTTGCACGAGCATGGAATACATGTTAACTCAATCGTAATCAATAAGGTCATTCCTGATGAAGCAGATGGAAGGTTCATGGAACAAAGAAGAACGAACGAGCGAGTGTACCTTGAGGAAATCAAGGACAAGTTCAAGCATCAGAGACAAATTTTCTTGCCGCTCCTTGAGCACGATATTTCCTCTCTGGCCACCCTGCAACTTATCTCAGGCCTTTTAGGAAAACAAATCGATTATAATTTACACCATCGTTAAAAGTGGTGTTTTCATTTTATTGATTAGGGTTATATAAAAACATGGATAAATTTTAAAGTAGTATGGAAACTAAGGCTAATTGGAATTTGTAATATAGAAAGGGGCACTAGAATGAGGCGAATCTTTCCCGGCTCGATTACAGCGTATAGTCAGTTCGGACATTTGAAGGTCCCTAAGAGTATTAGAAGTATTTGTCCAGATTGCAAAGACAAAGTTGAGTTTGTTCTAAAATCGACTTATCAGAGCAGCAAACACGGATTGATGACGGAAAGTGCTTGCCCCTCGTGCAAACAAAGTGTTCCGTTTGTAATCATTACAAAAGAAAAAGAGACACAGCCTAATGTGTACATATATGATCCCCAGAGCTCGACAGATCCATCAAGCCAGATTCAACACATTCCCAGAATACCAGAAGAATTGGTCAGGGCTTATAAATCTGCGGTCAGTGTTCATCTTACAAAAGAGAATGGAGCGACTGCTGTACTGGCCAAGCGGGTCCTAGAGAATGTACTTAAAAACTTTTTAGGCGATAAAGCTAAGGGCCTTACTCTTGACCAGCAATTCGAAATACTTCCGGATCATATCAATTTAGTAAAACCAGTCACCTCATTAGGTCCATTGATGGCATCTGAAGGCGGACTTCACAAGATGCTTGAGCTGGAATCTGAGATGGATGACGAAATGACAGAACTAACAATGGATTTATTGGAGGATTTGATTCAATACCTATTCGTATTGCCTGGAAAAATAGAAATGACCCGAGAACAAATTGAAAAAAAGTTAAATTGATTTGACTTAAAGCAGCTTCCAAGGGAGGCTGTTTTTTTGGTATAGTAGTAGGGGTAAAAGGGGGGGGCAGCTGTGAATTACATAAAAAACATCAGTGTGATAACTGCCATCCTGATGGCATTTTTTATTTTACCAAACCTGGTTTCAGCGCATAATGGCTCACGGGATGAACTGGGCGGCCATTACCGAAATGCCGATTGTATGTATTTGCTTCATGAACCGACGTCGATTGCGAAAAGCGCAGCCGATATTGGCGAGCTGATCAGATTGATTAATCAGTATAACAGTAATTCTGATTGTGCAGCCAGACTCACTGAGGAAAAAGTCGATTTGGAAGGGTATACTTTCTCAGGAGCAGGAAATGCTGCGCCAGAATCTAATCAGGTTGAAGGCGAAATTCCTAAAGCTGAAGTTTCTATCGGTAAATTGCAGGTTGGAAAAATGTTTGAAGCAGAATTGTCAGAATGCACGGACGGTGATACGGCTGTGTTTACGATCAACGGCAAAGACTATAAAACACGTTTTCTCTATATTGATACTCCTGAAAGCACAAGGACGAAAGAACCATTCGGGCCTGAAGCTGCAGAGTATACATGTTCCTTTTTAAAGCAGGGGGAAATTAAACTTGAGACGGATGGCGGGAGCCTTTTCGATAAATATGATCGACTTCTTGCCTGGGTTTGGGTAGGAGACAAGCTGCATCAGGAGGAAATCACGAAGGCAGGCCTGGTCGAAGACTTTTACGATTATGGCAGCTATAAGTATGAAAATCGAATCTGGTCGGCGATGGATTATGCAAAAGAAAATGGAAAAGGCATATATGCACCTACGGATGCTCCAGAAGAGAGAAATGAACAATCACAAGAGCAACCTAAGAAGCAGGAGCAACAGCCCAAAAATGAAAATGAAGAAAGCCAACAGGAAAATCAACCTGATAGCAGGGAAGAAGATACCGAAGTAACAGACCAACAGCGTGAATCGAAACAAGAAACAGAAAAGGCTGAAACAGCTGAAGAAGAGTTTGACTGCAGCTTTTTAAACGGCCTATTATACGCTTTGTTATTTTACCTCATCGTTCCCATAAAGAAGGCGATGGGCAAGCGGACGCTGGTCGCTCACAGGTTGTGGAGCAAAAAATGGCCGCTCAACCTGTTACTTGGCTTAATGTATGCTTTCCTATGCTACATCACCTTGCTGCTATTGCTGGTGGAAGTCCTCCACCTTTTCAAAAATAAAAAGCGCAAGCGAAAATGACGGACACGATTCAATGTGTAATCTGAAAAACTGTCCGTCATCAAGGCCATGACGGACACAAATTCATAGAATATCAAAAAAACTGTCCGTCATCCAGGCTATGACGGACACAATTCGCTGGAAAATCGGAAAAACTGTCCGTCATCAAGGCCATGACGGACACAAATCGATGGAGAATCGAGAAAACTGTCCGTCATCAAGGCCATGACGGACAGAAATCGATGGAAAATCGGAAAAACTGTCCATCATCCAGGCCATGACGGACACAAATCGATGGAAAATCGAGAATACTGTCCGTCATCAAGGCCATGACGGACAGAAATCGATGGAAAATCGAGAAAACTGTCCGTCATCCAGGCTATGATGGACACAATTCGCTGGAAAATCGGCAAAACTGTCCGTCATCAAGGCCATGACGGACACAAATCGATGGAGAATCGAAAAAAACTGTCCGTCATCCTTTATGGATGGCGTTTTCTATTTTATCTAGAGCCCAGCTTTTCTTATGGTGCCGCGATCTTCAATATCTTGAAGAAATCATCCCGATTATATGCCTCGTAAAGCAATCTTTCATGATTGAAAATGGCATAATACGGCAGCGAATCGATTTTCAAATCAGGAAATTGCCGGCGTGCTTCCTCAAGGTTGTTAACCTTCAAAGAATGTGCCTTATGTACATATTTGTTATTGACCTGTTCGAGAGCCCAATTTTCCTGCAGCGCTTCTGGTTTATACAGTTCAAGTACAGCCAAGTAGCCTGGTTCTTCGGCAAGTTGTGCCTGATAAGCAACCACTTCTTCAATGATTAATGGAAAAGCATAATGATAGACTTGATCTCCGCTGGAGGCCTGGATGATTACTGTACTTTGGCCAGCCACATTGTTAAACGTATAGGTATTATCAAAAAATGTTTCAAATGGAAGGTTCCCCATCTCCAAATCTCCTTGTCCCTGTGAGCGGTAAATGGAAATATTGTCAATCCCTGCTTTTTCGGGAAAAGTGATATTCATTTCGCTGAACGGCTTCACGCTGAAAGGCAGCAGATCATGGAACAGGATTGGTGGCTCATCCTGGTCGATGACAGGTCCGGTGCCTTTTCCTACCCAGGCAAATGTACCTGATTTATATAATACTCCCTGGCCTCCAACGGTGATTACTGCTTCTGGAATACTAAATGACGGTTCTTTTTCCTGTTCCGGCATAAGTGTTCGGAATCCATCTATGGTGAGGATCAGCAATATAGCTAATAGGACGATCCCATACGGAAGCCATTTACTTTTCATAGCTAGAATTCTTCGAAGTTAGCATCTTTTCAATTTCCTCATCCGATGGCGGCGATGACTGAGGATTTAGATGATTATTCAACCTATCAATCTTCTTATGCAGCCTTACAACATCAATGAGTATTAGTAAAAGCAAAAAAATTATGATCCACGTCAACATGAAAAACACCTCTCTTTTTTCCAATATAAAACAAATAGCATGGAATAGAAAGGTGAAATTGGATAAAATTTGCACTGAGCACTGGATTATAATAATATCTTAGGGAGTACGAATGGTGGTGTTACAGTGGAAATTACAAAGCATTTATTAATGAATCTCTCACTTCTTCTTGTCCTTTTGTTTTTTACACAGTTAATCATCGAAAGGCAAGTGAAGGAAGAGAGCCGAGAAAGATATCAATTATTCTATTTCATTATATCGATTTTTACATGTTATATTTTTTCGGTACAAGTCCAGGATGGAATTCACTTTGACCTTCGACAGGTGCCGATGATTCTTGGAAGTCTCTATACTGGATATAGTTTTCTGCTAGCAGCCTTCACGATCCTTATGAGAGGTTTTTTAGGCATAAACGATGGATTCTGGGTCTCGGTGGGGGTCTTTGCAACTCTTGCCATCGTTCTAAAATGGATTCATCCCTGGTTCAACAGGCTTACTCTGAACAGCAGGGTCGGTATCTCTGTTTTATTGACCGTAATCACTTCCTTTTTGTTAATGCAAATGGTCACTGTAGTCAGCGAACCAATCAGACACCCGGAAGCCTGGATCAGTTTCATTTTGATTCCCGCACTAACTTCAGGTCTGGTCAGCTATTCAATTGAGACAATTCGTCAAACTTTCATTATCCGACAAAGACTAGCGAAAGCCGATAAAATTGAAGCCGTCAGCCATTTAAGTGCGGCTATTTCCCATGAGATCCGTAATCCGCTTACAACAGTAAAAGGATTCTTGCAACTGCTCGGCGAGAAAGATTATCCTGATGAAAAGAAAAAGGAATTCATCGATATTGCGGTCCAGGAATTAAATCGTGCTGAAGAGGTCATCAATGACTATCTTACCTTTGCAAGGCCTGCATTTGAAAAAGAAGAGCTAATCGAAGTCGATAAGGAATTGAATCAGGTTCTCAATGTACTGAATCCATTGGCAAACCTAAACGGTGTGAAAATAAGGAAAAAGTATAGTCCGGAATTAGTTATATCAGGGGATTGTTCGAAATTCAAGCAAGCATTCATCAACCTGATCAAGAACGGTTTGGAGGCTATGCCAAACGGCGGGGAACTAATCGTTCAAACCTTCCGCACGGGGACTGTGATCCATATCCTCGTGAGGGATACAGGTCTCGGGATGACTGAAGAGCAGATTGCCCGACTGGGAGAACCATACTACACGACAAAAGGGCAGCAGGGAACTGGTCTTGGCATGATGGTGACTTTCAGCATCATCCGTGCAATGAGAGGTAAAGTAGAGGTTAAAAGTCAGGTTGGCATAGGGACAACCTTCCATATCCGTTTCAGCAATTTAATAGATGAAAAGTAACAAGATCCTTCCAAAGCATGCGTGTGGTACTGGTTTTTTACAACATTTCTCACTAGAAAGCTCCTGCCAGAAAATAATCCACTTTTAACAGATTGTCAGGTTTGTCTTTTGTTGACAATAAAATCCATCGTTGCTATATTGAAATTAGCTGATTGCACACGTATTAGGCACTTTGCAATTTGCTTATTCTAATGTTTGAAGACGTTTGAATAGGTCATGTATGAGGAACTAGTCGTTGTGATTTGCTAAATTTTAATCATGGCTTGTTCGGCCGATCTAGGAGGATTTTTCACATGAAAAACGGTAAAGTTAAATGGTTCAATGCGGAAAAGGGTTTTGGATTCATCGAAGCTGAAGACGGCAATGATGTTTTCGTACATTACTCTGCTATTCAAACAGAAGGTTTCAAAACATTAGAAGAAGGCCAGGAAGTATCTTTCGAGGTTGTGGAAGGTGCTCGCGGACCACAAGCTGCTAACGTTACTAAACTATAATTCTTAATTTGATCTTATAGCTCAGCCATCTGGCTGGGCTTTTTATGTACCGAAATTTCCAATTATTTTGAAACCTTTCCATTATGAAAAACGTAATATCCGGTAACAACTATTCCACAAGGTGAGGTGTATAAAAATGGGTGTCTTCTTAACAATCGCGGCTGGAGCAGGGATACTCTTTGCCATTGTTTATTTTTCCGGCAATGGAAGCAAAAAGAAAGTTTTATTGAAAGAGAACATCCCGGACCACCTTGGCTTACTGGATGATGTGCCGGCTTCTGCTATCTTGAATAAATTAGAGAAATCTCTTTCTTATGAGTTTATAAATCAAGTGAAACTCCGTTTTTTAAGCGAACATCCCGAGATTTCAGATGATGAATTTGAATGGCGTCTATTTGAATTAAAACGATATTTTTTCCTTAATTCGTTTATTAAAAGCACGCCAATGTTCAGCAGCAAGGTCGATGAGATTTGGCATGAGATGCTGATGTTCACGAAGCAATATGAAGCTTTTAGTGAAAAATACCTTGGCAAAATGCTTCATCATACGCCGAACTTGGAACCGGAACCAGCACCACAGCAACGGGCTTTCTTTGATTGGGTGTTCGCTCAGCTTTTTGAAATAACAGAATACACATGGCAGACCTGGGGAGACTTTTTCCATTATCCACTTGATCAGCAGCTACTCCAAAAAATCGGTTCACTTAGTGACGATGAGCTGAAACAGCAATTCTTCATCGTTACTGATGATAATCAGGAGCTGGTGAATTATTTAATCAAACAGCTGAGGTCACAACTAAAAAAAGCGCAAGAAATGTACAATGTTGATAGAAAAGGGTCTTTTGAAAGGCCAGGACTTTTTGGTGACCTATCAGGACTGAGCCTGGTAATGGTGTTTTATTCTTTCTATTACTTTGATGAATACTGGGACTATGCTCAAGCCTACGCTTATTCACACCAGGTCCAAGGAACATCAGGCTGCAGTGCCGTTTTCTGCGGATCAGGCGACATAAATGATTCACATAATGATGGAGGCGGCCACAGCTGTTCCGGCAGCAGTTGTTCAAGCTGTGGCGGAGGTTGCTCATCTTAAATATGAAAAAGCCTGCTAGTGGGTAGCAGGCTTTTAACTTTGGATGAATTTTTTGATTACATTCTGCAAATTACCTTCTGTCATAATATCTGAAAAATCAATTCCCAGCTGGACAGCTGTTTGTGCAACCTCTGGCCGGATTCCTGTTACGATGGTTTGAACGCCAAGCAGCTTTAAAGCATCCATAAGCTTGAAGATTTGATGGGCAACCATCGTATCAACCATCACCACTCCTGAAAGATCCACTATCAAAGTATTGATTCTGGCATCGATACTTTGTGTAAGAGTTGATTCCATCAAGCCTTTTGCTCTCGTTGTATCGATTTCACCAATCAATGGCAGAAGACCGACTTCCTTTGTCAAGCTAATGACTGGTGCGCTCAATTCTTTAATTAGAGTTGCTTGAGAGGCTAATCGATTCATAAGGATTTCCATAAAAACAACTATAAAACTTTCAAAGACATAATCAAGAGTATAATTAATTTTTGCTTCCCATGAAAAAACGTCGTCCAGAGTTATCTCCATTTCCGCCTGTTTTACGAACTTTTGAACGTATTCCCAATATACCCGGCGGAAAACTCCTGAATTCCAAGCGACTTCTGTCAGGTCAGTTTTAGATTTAATCCGGTCTGCTGCAGTCTGGCTCGTCCAGGCAGAAATCGTTTCCTTCATCTCTTCCTCAGTCTGGAAAAGCGATTTAGCCACAAGACGAACATAATTTGAATTCTGTTCCTTTACTCTGCCCATTACTTCTGGCGGAGCGTCAGCAGAGTAATCTGATCCCTTAATAACCCGCTGGCGTTTTAGCCAGTCATCGGTAAAATTAGTGGCATTGTCGACAAGAAACTTGTATAACGCCTCTGTTTTTGTATCCATTTTAATCCCTGCTTTTTTGATTAGTCGTTACCTCTATTGTGAAAAACATGAACTGAAAAGTCAAATTTCAAATCACTAAAAGTTATCCCTACAGACTAAACTTGTGGAAATTTCAGGTAGATTTTAAAGAGAATGTTGATAGAATTAGAACAAATGTTCTATAAATCTTTCCTTTTTTTGAGTGCCCACTAAATTTTTGAGTTTGTTATAATAGTAGCATTGTCAAATTGGCTTTTAAAAATTATTTAAATAGATAACTTCATAAGAAACAGGGGGGATTTGCATGAAATTTATTCATACAGGTGACTGGCATCTCGGAAAGCTTGTCCACGGAATGTACATGACCGAAGACCAGAGAGAGGTATTGAATCAATTTATTGAGCTTGTCGCAGAAGAACAACCTGATGCTGTTGTAATTGCAGGGGATCTATACGACAGGTCCGTACCGCCAACTGATGCAGTAGAGCTTCTTGACGAAGTGCTATTCAAAATCAACGTGGAACTGAACACGCCTGTTGTAGCGATTGCAGGGAACCACGACAGTGCAGAACGTCTATCATTTGGCAGCTCATGGTACCGCCATAATCATTTTTACCTTACCGGAAAAATGACGAACGACTTTAGGCCAGTGCATATAAATGGGGTCAATTTTTACCTGATTCCTTATGCTGAACCTGGTGTCGTCCGCCATATGCTTGACGATTCTTCAATCCACTCCCATCAGGACGCGATGAAGGCCGTGATCGGCAAAATTGAAAAAAACCTGAATCCTGACGAAGCAAATGTTTTTGTTGGACATGCTTTCGTTCTCGGTGGCGACTCAAGCGATTCAGAGCGTTCATTATCGGTCGGTGGATCAGGCTGTGTCACCCAGGACCTGTTTGACCCATTTGCATTCACTGCACTCGGCCATCTCCATAGCCCAGACGCAATCAAACATGACAAAATAAAATACTCAGGCTCCCTATTAAAATACTCTTTTTCAGAGGCTAAACAGCGCAAATCGATTACAATCGTTGAAATGAACGAAAACGGCAGTTTTGAAATGCGTTACAGGACCCTGAAACCGAAGCAGGATATGCGTGAATTGGAAGGCCATCTGGAACAGCTTCTGGATCCTGCCTTTTATGAAAAAGAAAATATAAATGATTATTTAAAAGTAACTTTGCTTGACGATGGAGCCATAATCGACCCAATGGGCAAGCTGCGTCAGGTCTTCCCAAATGTCCTTCATCTTGATCGTAAAATTGAATCCATTGATCAAAAGGATAAGCAGCACTTCAACTCGATCAGGGAAGAAAAAAAGTCCGAGCTAAATCTTTTCGAGCAGTTTTACAAGGAAATGACAACAAGCGAATTTACTGAAGATAAACGAGGTGTAATGACAGATGTGATAGGCAAAGTATTGAAGGAGGAGGGACAAAAATGAAACCTCTGAAACTGACGATGCAAGCTTTCGGGCCATATGCCGGTGCGGAAACGATTGATTTCAGGCAGCTTGAAAACCGGACGATGTTTGTCATTTCCGGTAAAACTGGTTCCGGAAAGACAACCATTTTTGATGGTATCAGTTATGCGATTTACGGCAAGGCAAGCGGTGAGGACCGGAATGGTTCCGACTTGCGAAGCCAGTTTGCGGATGATGAGTTGTTGACTGAAGTTACGCTTGAATTTTCATTGCGTCAAAAGACTTATCAGATTACCAGATCACCGCAGCAGGAAAGAAAAAAGAAGTCTGGCGAAGGCACGACAACTGTCGGTGCAAAAGCAGAATTATTTTTAATTGACGAAAACGGAGAACTGCAGCTGCTTGCTTCAAATGTTCGCGAAGTGGATGAAAAGATCAAGGAAATCATGATCATCGACAGCAATCAATTCCGACAGATTCTGATGATTCCCCAGGGAGAATTCCGTAAGCTTCTAACGTCGGACAGTAAAGAAAAGGAAGTCATACTGCAAAGACTTTTCCATACGGAAATCTATAAAAGAGTAGAAGAAAAACTTAGAGAAGAAGCAACTGTCCTGAAAAAATCGGTTGAGGACCAGGTTGATAAAAGGAATTCAGCCCTTCGCAGCATCAAGGCTGTCGAAAATGAAGAATTGAAGGGTTATGTTGAAGCCGGCAGTACAAATGATGTCCTGATCCTCCCGCTTTTGAAAGTAGAAATTGGCGCAATGGAAACAAAACTTGAAAAGTTGAATAAAGACCGTGAAAAGCTTCAGCTGGACCGTGATAAAATGCAGCAGCGTTTGTTCGAAGCGGAAGCAACCTTAAAACAAATCCAAACACTAGAAACCTTGAAGATCACAAAGGAAAAGCTTGAAGCCCAAAAGGATCTTTTTGAAGAAAAAGAAAAACAAACTTTGCTTGCAAAAAAAGCAGCCCTTCTGAATGCACAGGAACAGCTTTGCCACCGACTTAAGGCCGACCTGGACAGTATAACAAACCAGGTAAGTGTGATCACGAAGCGAATTGAACAATTAACAGCAAGACTCACAGCAGCCGAAAAAGAACACCAGAAACAAATTGATCGGGAACCTGAGCGAAAAGCAGCTGCTGAACAGGTTAACAGCCTTGAAAATATGAACGAAGATGTCCATGCATTCGCCAGCATAGCTGCACAGTTTGCAGAGCTAAAACAAGCACTGGAATCATCGGTACAGAACCGGGAGAACAATGAAGCCAAGCTTAAGTCAACTGAAGAGCGGCTTAAAGTCTTGCTTACAGAAAAGGAAGATGCCGAAAAGGCGCAGATTACTTATCTGGAGAATGACCGGAAATTGGAAAAGCTGCTGCTTGAATTGGACAAGCTGAAAAGGCTCGGCAACCACAATCAGAAAGTCAAACAGGTTCGGTCGAGTTTTGAAACCCGCAAAGGTCAGTTTAACCAAGCTGTTTCCAGACTGAATGATGCCAAAGCCGCAGTAGAAGCTCTTGAGCAAAAATGGCTGCATTCACAGGCTGCTGTTTTGGCTGCATCTCTGCATGAAGGTGGCGCTTGCCCAGTTTGCGGATCAGAGGATCATCCTGAACCCGCGAAAGCAACAGAAGGTTTTATCCCGACCGAAGAAGATCTGAAAGCTGCACGGGAGCAGATCACTGGTGTTGAAAAAGAGAAGAGCGCTGCTGAAAAGTCTTATATTGAAACAGATACGACATTAAGGTCTATGATTGAAACAGGAGAAGAAATGATGGCTGAGGTCGTCAAATTCCGGCCTGACTTAGATGTCGGCCAGTTAGCTGATGCCGTACTCCTGACTGAAAGTGATATTGAAAAGCTCCAAAATGAGCAGAAACAGTATTCGGTAAAAATAAAAGCATTGGATAAAATCAAATCTGAAATCAAAAGGTTTGAAGACGATAGAGAAAAGCTGAATAAGCAGCTGAAAGCTATCGACGGAAGCTATCAAAGCCTGATGATCCAGTATACAGAAAAGAAAACCACCCTGGAGAGAATAACAGGGAAAATACCTGAACAACTGCGCTCACTGCAAGTATTCGAATCGAAATTGAAATCAGCACGACTCTTACAGAAGCAGCTTGATGAAGAACTGGAGCAGGCCCGCAAAAATTATCAGGAAGCGAAAGAACTTCTGGGAACCGAAAAAGCACGGAGTGAAGAGGCCGAAAAGAGATTGAAGGAAATAGATTCGCAATTGACAGCCGAGCGCGAAACATTCAAAAACAATATGACATCCCAGGGCTTTGAAAACTATCAGGCCTATCACCAGGCGAAAATATCAGAACAGGCTATTCAACAGCTTGATGCCGACATCTTGAATTATCGGGAAGAGGTCAGATCAGTAACGGATCGTTTCGCAGAGCTGTCTGATATGCTAAAAGATGTCAGGAAGCCAGATATGGAAACACTTCAATCAGAATTCGCACAATTAAATAAAATAATTAAAGAAACAGACGAAGCATACCAGGATTTAAATCTAAAAAAACGCGATAATCAATCTATTCTGGAGCAGGTAGACTCTTTGAATGAGCAGATGAAGTTGCTTGAGGAAAAATACAAGTTAGTCGGCCATTTATTCGAGATTTCAAAAGGCCAGAACACATACAGGATTACGTTCGAGCGCTTTGTCCTGGCAGCTTTCCTTGATGATATTCTTGCAGAGGCTAATGTAAGACTCAACAAGATGACGAGCGGACGATACCGATTATTACGAAAGACTGATCGTTCAAAAGGCAATGTACAGAGTGGATTGGAGCTATTGGTTCTGGATGCATATACCGGACAGGAGCGCCATGTAAAGACATTGTCTGGCGGAGAAAGCTTCAAGGCGGCGTTATCACTTGCCCTGGGATTGGCCGATGTTGTCCAGAATTACGCAGGTGGAGTTTCATTAGAGACAATGTTCATCGATGAAGGCTTCGGAACCCTTGATCCAGAGTCCCTAGACCAGGCCATAGAAGCATTAATCGATATCCAGAGCAGCGGCCGACTTGTAGGAATCATTTCCCATGTACCAGAGCTAAAGGAACGGATCGACGCAAGGCTCGAGGTCATATCCACCCAAACCGGAAGTAAAACAGAATTTCATTTAATGAATTAAACTGAGAAATACAGCATCTTGAAATAGGTGCTGTATTTTAACGATTTTTCAGCAGCCTCCACAACGAGAAGTGCCGGTCTAATTGTTTTGAGGTCTGCTTCTATACAGGGAAGAACAAAGACAAACGTCAGCAGGGAGTTTTATCATGGAATTTGAAGTTCAATATTTATCATTTTATGTTGTACAGGTAGAAGGCAAGGGCGAGCAGGCTGATAAAAGGTATAAGCATTTCCAGACATTGAATGAGCAAGAATATGAATCTAGTCATTTAAAGGATTTTCTTGATGGTGAGTTCGCTAAAATCGTCAAGCGCAAGGTAGATCGCCATCCAAAAACAGATGAAGTTCCCACCAAGCTCGGCTACTTCATCGTTGAAGAGGGCCATGATTTAACCTCCAACCCAAACTTCAACCTCTTCCATCGTGTCCGTTTTGCGGAGTCTAAGGAAGACTTCCAGCAAGAGAGTGAAAAATTCGCCATTGCCTACGTAGATACAAGCGCAGTAAGAGGAGGGGCTTTCATCGTAGCAAGAGCAAAGCTACGCAAGTTTTTTGATGATGCATTCGTGTTCATCCTGAAATGTGATTTTGAACCAAAGGTTGCCTCTATTTCCGATGAATCGACATTGATCCGGCAGGTGGAAATGGCGATAACGACTAAGAACATGAAATCAATACAGTATCCCTATATGCCAGAAGAGGGAATGATTCAGGATAATGAACTTAAAATCAACCAGTCCTCACATGCACGTTATTTTGAAGACTTCCTTAAATATGTAGAGTATGGTCAGTCGATGCCGGAAATCGTTAAGACTCAGGTCATTGAGATGGTCCGCGGACATATGGAAGAAACATTTGAGCCAGAAAGTGAAGAACGGGAGCAGCTGGAGAACGCAATGGAAATTTGGGCGGCCAGCGACAAACGCGAGCTCCAGGAACGCTTCGAACCCGAGCAGGTCATTGAAGCCGCTGCACAGCTTATCGAACATACCCCTGAACTCGAGCTGAAAATGAAGCTTGACCACATTTCGGTAAAAGGGTTGCTGGCTGATTACGGTGACAGCATCCATCTGGCAAAGGTTAATGGAAAGTATGTAATCATGATCGAAGCCGACACCATTACCTTCGAAAAAGGCTTTTCCCCAGTAGAATTTGCAAAACCGGATGAAATCGGCACTGTAGTTGAAAGAATCAGGCAAAAGAGCTGACCTTTCTCATACACAGCAAGGCATTTTGTATTACTCATACACAGAAAAGCATTGGCATAATTGCCAGTGCTTTTTTACTTCTTGTCATCAACTTCATTTTTTGGTTACAATTGGAAAGAAGGAATGGTAAGTAAGGAGGCTAAGGAATGCTTACTACATATGTAAACTGGAACAATGCGAAAGTTAAGTTATCCTGGCAGGAAGATGACCAGCTTCCACCGAGGGAGTTGATCAGCAGTGTCCATGGTTTCTGTTTTCACGAAGATAAGGTACTTCTGGTAAACTTAAATCATCGCGGTTGGGATATGACTGGCGGTCATATCGAGGCAGGTGAATCAGCTGAGGAATGCTTTAAGAGAGAGACAATGGAAGAGGCATATGTTTCTGGTGATTGCAGGCTTTTAGGTTCAATCATTGTCGATCATAGTGAAAACTCGCAATGGATTGATAATAGTCCATACCCCAAAATTGGGTTCCAGGTGTTTTACCGGATGGACATTAAAGAAATACATGATTTCGATGCAGGATATGAATCTTCTGAAAGAATTTTTGTCGATCAAGACCAGGTACGCGAATATTATCACGATTGGCACGAGCTGTATGAACACATTTTAAATTATGCTGCTAATAATTTATAGATTAAGATAGTTAGGGTGATTCAAATGGATGCTGTTAAACAAAATAGTCATGCATGGGACAAGAAGGTTGAAAGTGAAGCAGTTTATACCAAGGCTGTTTCAAGAGAAGTTATTGAAAAAAGCAAAGCGGGAGAATGGGAAATTACGGTAACAACTGAAAAACCGGTCCCAAGAAGCTGGTTTCCACAATCACTGGCAGGATTGAAAGTTCTTTGTCTTGCTTCTGGAGGCGGACAGCAGGGTCCTGTTCTGGCTGCAGCAGGAGCTGATGTTACAGTTGTTGATATTTCAAAAAAACAGTTGGAACAGGATGAGTTTGTTGCGAAAAGAGATGGACTCAATTTAAGTACATTACAATGCAGCATGACAGACCTTTCAGCCTTCAGTGATGAGCAATTTGACTTGATCATCCATCCAGTGGCCAATTTATTCGTCGAAGACATCTCACTAGTTTGGAAGGAAGCATCAAGAGTATTGAAAGACAAAGGGACGCTAATATCCGGCTTTACAAATCCTCTCTTATTTATTTTCGATGATGAAGAGGACAAGAAAGGAAACCTGGTGGTGAAACATAAGGTTCCGACGTCGTCTCTTGATAATCTGACAGATAAAGAAAAGGAAGAGTATTTGAACTCTGATCAAACGATTGAATTCGGCCATACATTAGAGGATCAGATCCAGGGTCAAATTGATGCCGGCCTTGTCATCGCTGGATTATATGAAGACGATTTTGGCGGCAGAAGGCCTCTTGATGAGTATATTAAATGCTTTGTAGCAACAAAAGCAGTTAAGATTAAGCTCTAAACTGCTAAAGCCCTAAGTTTCTTTAGGGCTTTTTCTTATATATTTAGAATATTTAGACTAATAGTTGAATATTTCAATATAAACGTTATAATAAAGTTAACAATACATACCGACCGGTTAGTAGATAGCCTGAGGGGGAATACAATGAGATTAGAAAACAAGACAGCAATCATTACTGGCGCTGCCAGCGGGATAGGCCGTGCAGCCGCACTTCGATTTGCGGCGGAAGGAGCTCTGCTGGTGATTGCCGATGTGAATGGTGATGGCGGGCGAGAGACAGTTCAGCTTATTGAACAACAGGGAGGAAGCGCTCTTTTTTACGAGACAAATGTAAGCGATTCCAAACAGGTGAAAGAACTCATTTCAACAACTGTTGAAGCATACGGGAAGCTTGATATTCTCTTTAATAACGCAGGTATAGGAAATCCAGATGTTAAGAGTGTCGATCTCGAGGAAGAAGATTGGGACAGGATTATAGACATTAACCTTAAAGGGGTATTCCTCGGCATTAAATATGCTGTACCAGAAATGAAAAAAGCTGGAGGTGGAGCGATCATTAACACCTCTAGTTTACTGGGGATTAAGGGACAAAAATATTTGGCAGCATATAACGCATCCAAGGCCGGCGTCATCCTGCTGACCAAAAATGCCGCGTTAGAATACGGCAGAGATCATATCCGTGTAAATGCAATTGCCCCGGGTGTTATCGACACGCAAATTATCGACGGGTGGAAAAATGATGATCGAAAATGGCCAATTATTTCGAGGGCCAATGCCTTAGGCAGAATCGGAACACCTGAAGAGGTCGCAAATGCGGTCCTGTTCTTAGCCTCCGATGAAGCTTCCTTTATTACTGGTGCCACTTTGTCAGTCGACGGCGGTGGACTGACATTTTAGCCATATACAATTAAGTTATATTTTGAATGGGGGAAATTAAATGAGCGAGAAAAATGTCTGGCTTTCCAAGTATCCTGACTCCATTGCATCCACTATCACTATTCCTGAAAAATCTTTGCCGCAAATGCTTCGAGAATCAGCAGAGAAGTATCCTCATAACAATGCTTTATCCTTCTATGGCAGGAAAGTTACTTATGAACAATTGTCCCAGACTGTGACACATTTTGCCTCAGCACTTCAAAACAGAGCAGTCGAGGCTGGAGACAGGGTTGCCATCATGCTTCCGAACTGCCCTCAATATGTTATTTCGTATTTTGGTATATTGACCGCAGGAGGGATTGTCACCCAGGTTAACCCCATGTCCGTTGAACGTGAGCTTGAATATATCCTCAATGACTCAGGAGCGGAAACGATTGTCGTGTTTGATGCGCTCTATGCCAAGGTAAAGAGTGTTCAGGCTTCTACCAAACTAAGAAATATCATTGTTGTAAGTCTCCAGCCTTCTGAGCATGCTTTTGGGCCAGATACAAAATTTGAAGTGTTCATATCAGAAAGCAGCGGCAGGACTTCCGTAGTGGATGTTGACCCCACAGAGAATGTCGCTGTGCTGCAGTACACCGGCGGAACGACAGGAAGATCCAAGGGAGCGATGCTGACCCATCAGAATTTGCTAGCTAATGTCCTGCAATCATATGAATTTTTCAAGAATGACATCACACCTGGCGCAGAGCGTTCGTTGACGGTGATTCCCCTGTTCCATGTGTTTGGGATGACAGCATGTATGAATCTATCAATCTATACAGGGGCAGAGATTATTTTGTTGCCGCGCTTTGATCTGGAAGAGGTCCTGAATACGATAAAAAATGAGCAGCCGACCATGTTCCCAGGTGTGCCAACGATGTACGTCGCTATCACGAATCACCCGAAAGCAGAGGAATATGGAATCGGCAGCATAGAAATTTGCAACAGCGGCAGTGCCCCTATGCCAGTCGAGCTGCTAAAAGAATTTGAGAGAAAAACTGGTTCAAAGATCCTTGAAGGCTATGGCCTTTCGGAGGCATCGCCAACTACACATTGCAATCCAAGTTTTGCGGAGAGAAAGCCTGGCAGTGTCGGTATCGGCATGCCATCAACAGAATACAAAGTTGTCGACCTGGCAACAGGAACAGAAGAAGTACCAGCTGGAGAACTGGGTGAAGTAATCATCAAAGGGCCGCAGGTTATGAAGGGCTACTGGAATATGCCAGAGGAGACAGCAAACACATTGAGGGATGGATGGCTCTTTACGGGAGATATCGCTAAGGTAGATGACGAAGGATATCTCTATATAGTCGACAGGAAAAAAGACATGATCATTGCGAGCGGCTACAATATTTATCCACGTGATACCGAGGAAGTATTGTATGAACACCCAGCTGTCCAGGAGGCCGTGGTGATTGGCATCCCGGATGAATATCGAGGTGAGGCAGTCAAAGCAGTGATCGTGCTAAAAGCAGGTAAGGAAGCGGATGAAGCTCAAATCAAGGAATTTTGCCGGCAAAATATGGCGGCATACAAGGTTCCGAACGTCGTGGAGTTCCGTGAACAGCTGCCGAAGACGAGTGTGGGCAAGATTTTGCGCAGAGCATTAAGAGAAGAAGTGAAAAGTAAATAAATACTTTCTGCTTAATGGGACAGGGGGTAAAATATGGTATAATTTCTGTGCAGACTAGTATGATTGCGAGGACAGCAAAGTGAAAGAGAAAATTACCGCACACAGCATAAAATTATTTGAGAAAAAAGGCTTCAGTGAGACATCCATCCAGGATATTGTTGACTCACTCGGGGTAACGAAAGGTTCATTTTATTATTACTTCTCCAGCAAAGAAGAATTACTGATGGATATACATCTTAGATATATCGACGAATTACTTGGCCGTCAGGAAGAAATACTCTTGGAAAAAAAAACAAGCAAGCAAAAATTGTTCGATATCGTTTATATGCTGATCAGCAGCATTAAATCCAAAGGAGCATCAGCAAAAATATTTTTCAGGGAAATGCGTCACTTAAGTGATGACAGGCTTGCCCAGATTGTCGCAAAGCGAGATCAATTCAGGATGAACGTTGAAAGACTGATTCGTGAAGGAATCGATAGCGGCGAATTTCGGAAGGATTTGAATCCTGTTATTGTTACCTTTGGTATACTGGGTGCTGCCAACTGGAGCTACCAGTGGTTCAATCCTCAGGGGAAGATATCAGATCGGGAAGTGGCGGAGATTTTTGTCGAAATGATCCTAAAGGGAATCGAAGTCAATTGAAGAATAAATGTAGGGAGGGGCTTGTGAGAGCCAAGCCTCTTTCTATACCATTTACATACCAACCGGTTAGTACGAAGAATGTTTTACTTTAATGTTTATACAGTAGAGAGTAAAGGAGAGATATAATGCAGGAAATCCAGGTTCAGGCTCGATTCGGCGAGACGGACGCACTTGGACATATTAACAATACCAGTTATTTTGTTTATCTGGAGGAGGCAAGGATTCGTTTTTTCGAGTCTTTAGGCTACAGCATGGAATTGAATGACTGGAAATTTATTTTAGCTTCCACTAAATGTGATTTCGTTAGCCAGGGTTATTTTGATCAGTTATTAACGGTAAAAACTTATGTATCAAGAATTGGCTCAAAAAGCTTTCAGCTGGAGCATGATATTGTTTGCTCGCAAACACAGCAGTTGATTGCAAAGGGAAACGCAATCATTGTGTATTATGATTTTACAAATCAAAAGAGTGAGTCTTTGCCAGAATTGCTTAAAGAAGGCCTGAAAAGCTATTTATTGCCCGCTTAAAAAACTGAATATTCCGTTTATATATAGGAGGTGCTAGAAATGAGATTTGCAGAATCAGTCGTTCTTGTTACAGGAGCGGGGAGCGGAATTGGGAAAGCGGCAGCCGCCCGGTTTGCCAGTGAAGGAGCAAAAGTGATAATGGTCGGACGGACGAAATCCAAGCTTGAGAGCGCGGCTAAGGAAATTAATGAATACCTTAAGGTTCCTAGAGCAGAAATCTTTCCAGCTGACGTAACAGATGAAGAAGATGTCAGGGAGTTAGCCCAATATATTGAGGAGCAATTTGGCGAATTACATGTCCTTGTCAATAATGCAGGCGGTTCGGCCCACTCAAAGATCATGGACACCTCAGCAAGCGATTGGGACTTTGTACAAAATACGAACTTAAAAAGTGTTTTCCTTGTCTCGAAAACGCTTGGAAAGCTCATGGCAAATAGTGCAGAGAAGGAAGGAGATCTGTCTCAAAACCGTTCGATTGTGAATGTAGCCAGCTTATCCGGACACCAGGCAGGGGCCCATATCCCCCATTATAGTGCTGCTAAAGCTGGTGTCATCAATTTTACAAAAGCAATGGCATTAGAATTGTCTCCTTACGGAATCAGGGTCAATTCAGTATCACCTGGTTTTGTGGAAACTCCCCTGACTGAGGAGGGGATGAAGAATGAACAATTTGTTAAAGCAATCAGAAGAAATACAGCTCTAAGGCGAGCTGGCAATCCTGATGAAATTGCGAATGTGATTGCTTTTGTCGCATCAAGGGAAGCTTCCTACATGACAGGTTCTGACATTCTCGTTGATGGCGGATGGTTGATTAAATAAGTTTATAATTCTATCAAATCCGAGAAAGGGTGATCGCTTTGACGAATGTTAGTACGAGTGACCATTTAGTTATTAATAAAAATGAAACAGTACTGTCCTTAACCTTAAACAGACCTGAAAGCTTGAATGCCTTCAGTCCGGAAATGATTCTTACACTGACGGAGGCATTGAAAGAGGCACAGAACGACCCCGAGGTAAAGGTAATCGTTTTATCAGGTGCCGGCCGATCGTTCAGTGCAGGCGGCGATGTAAAAACGATGGGCCAGGCAAACGCGGCAGGCGTCTATGACCACATCGGCAGGCTGAATGAGTGTATTCTTGCCCTGAAAGCTACAGAGAAGCCAATCATTGCAGCAGTTCATGGTTTTGCTGCTGGTGCAGGTTTTAACCTAGCCTTAGCTTGTGACCTAATTATCGCAGCCAATGACAGTAAATTCGCGTTAAGCTTTTCGCAGGTTGGCCTCGTCTCTGACGGCGGGGGTTCCTATTTTGTCCCAAGACTAGTTGGACCCCATCTGGCAAAACAATTCTTGTTCACTGCAGAACCCATACCGGCGGAGCGTTTATACCAGCTGGGGGTCATCAATTATCTTGTACCTGTGGAAAAGTTACAGGAAGAAACACTGAAGCTTGCCGGTCAGCTGGCAAATGGCCCGACCAGAACATACGGGATGATCAAGAAGCTAGTCGACCATTCAATGACAGCAACACTGGAAGAGATTCTTGAGCAGGAACGAATCACACAGACAATGATGGTATCAACTGAAGACCATCAAGAAGGCATTGCAGCCTTCAAGGAAAAAAGAAAGCCAAACTTTATAGGCAACTAAGGAGGAAAACCATGAAAGCAATTCAACTGAAAGAATATGGAGGTCCAGAGGTTCTCCAAGTGGTAGAACTAGAACGCCCAGTTCCTAAAGGTCATCAAGTATTAATTGAAATCCATGCGATTGGAGTCAATTATGCGGACACAGCAAGAAGAGAAGGTCAGTACGTTGTTCCAACTAATCTGCCGTTTATCCCTGGAGCAGAAATTGCGGGAGTAGTGGTTGAGACAGGAGAATCAGTAACGACTGTCCAAAAAGGTGACCGTATCGTTACCTTGATTGAATCAGGGGGTTACGCGGAGTTCGCCCTTGCTGACAGCCGCGGGCTGATTCCTTTACAGGAGAAGATGGATTTTGAGCAGGCAGTCGCATTGCCACTACAGGGCCTGAGTGCTTATCACATCCTGAAGACGATGGGAAGGCTTGAAAAAGGTGAAACAGTACTTGTCCATGCAGCGGCCGGAGGAGTAGGAACTCTGGCTGTCCAACTAGCCAAGCTATCAGGTGCAGGCAAAGTAATAGCAACTGCTAGCACAGATGATAAACTCGCATTGGCCGCTGATATGGGAGCTGATGTACTTATTAATTATACTGAACAAGGATGGGAGGAAAAGGTTCTTGAAGCGACCGGCGGTAAAGGGGTCGATGTCGCGTTGGAAATGGCAGGAGGCGAGATTTTCAATAAAACATTGAAATGCCTTGCCACGTTTGGGCGGCTGGTGATCTATGGAGTTGCCAGCGGAGAGCAGAGCCGCTTTTATCCATCATCCTTAATGGCCAGGAACCAGTCTGTCATCGGTTTTTTCCTGCCGCAAATCATGAGAAAGCCGGCGCTGATTCAATCTAGTATGGCTGAGATGCTTGGTTATTTATCGAAGGGGCAATTGAAACTGACTATTGGAGGCGTATATTCGCTTGATCAGGCAGCAGAAGTCCATCGCCTTTTGCAATCACGCCAGACAAAGGGAAAGCTGATTCTTAAACCTTAATAAGGGGTGTACTAAAATGACAACGATAAATACGGTAACTGGTCCCATAAAAAGTGAGCAATTGGGCAAGACGCTGATTCATGAGCACTTTATCTTTGGCTATCCTGGTTTCCAGGGGGATGTGACGCTGGGTGGATTTAATGAAGAATCAGCTTTGGAAGAGGCAATCAACATTTCCAGATATATGCAAAGCTTTGGTGTGAAGACAGTCGTGGATCCGACCCCAAATGAATGTGGAAGAAACCCGGAATTTTTAAATAAAATCTCGGAAGCTACTGGCCTCCAGATTATTTGTGCTACGGGCTATTATTACGAAGGTGAAGGAGCAACTCCTTATTTTAAGTTCAGGCAGGCACTGGGCACAGCGGAAGAAGAAATCTATCAAATGTTCAAGAAGGAACTCACCGATGGTATCGCAGGTTCTGCAATTAAGCCAGGAGTGATTAAGCTCGCTTCAAGCAAGGATGAAATCACGGAGTATGAAAAGATGTTTTTCCGTGCCGGGGCACGCGTGCAACAAGAAACAGGGGCGGTCATCCTCACACACACCCAGGAAGGAACAATGGGCCCAGAGCAGGTCAGGTTACTGATTGAGAATGGAGCAGATCCTGGAAAAATCATTATCGGCCATATGTGCGGAAATACCGACCCTGAATATCATAAACAGGTAATGGACCAGGGAGTCAGGATCGGCTTGGATCGTTTCGGCATCCAGGGAATGGTTGGAGCTCCTTTCGACCAGGAACGGGTACAGACTTTATTGGCTTTACTTAATGAAGGGTACGAAGATCAAATTTTACTGGCACATGATACCGTGAATATCTGGCTCGGCCGCCCTCCGGTTATGCCAGAGCAGGCAGTAAAGATCATGGAGAACTGGCAGCCAGGACATATTTTCAATAATATCCTTCCACAGCTCAGAGAAAGTGGAGTGACTGAAACGCAAATTGATAAGATGCTCGGCGAAAATGCTGTTGGTCTATTTAATGGGGCTCCGGCAAAGGTAGTTTCCTAGAAACAGTTATCGGAGCTCATTCAGATTCTATTAGAAAGGGGCGATGACCTATCCAAAAAATTATACCTCTTACGCTGGATTCGCCTTTTTCTGAAGGGATCGTTGTCGTTTATGCCGTATTGGGTGAAACAGCAACACTTATAGATACAGGCAATCCAGGCGAGAAATCCTTTTACCAGCTGAAATCTCTTCTAAATGAAAATAATCTCAGTTTTAAAGACTTTGATCATATCATTGTGACCCATATGCATACGGACCATTGTGGTGGAGTCAGCCTGATCCAACAAGAAGCACCCCTTCCAGTATTTGTACATGAGCTTGCCAGGCCAGCGATTACAGGAGGAGAAGCAGAGTTTAATAGGATTGACCATTTTTTTACTGATTTCATTAAACAGTGTGGTGCTGACCCTTCCATCCATCAGCATGCACGGAAATACAAGGAAGAAATCTGGCGTGACGTCCATTATGTCAGCGAAGGTGATGAAGTATACATAGGTGGAAGACCCTATAGTGTGTTGCATGTTCCGGGCCACAGCCAGACAGATATCCTTCTGATTGATGAGGAGCAGGGAATCACATTTGTTGGTGACCATATAATACCTGAGCTGGCCGTCAACGCCTTTATCGAACCACCTGTGCCAGGGAAGAGTCATCGTCCCGCTCCATTGATCCAATACAGGGAATCTTTGATCCGCTCAAAAGGCAGACAGCTTGGAAAATGTTATTCAGGACACGGAAAACCCTTTAAACAGCACATAGAACTCATTGATAAAAGATTAGCTCAGCAGGATGCACGCTGCCAGCAAATACGGCAGGTTCTAAAAGAACGTGATAAAAATGTTTACGAGATTTGTCAGGAGGTCTACCCGCACTTGAAGGGTGGAATCGTTTTCCTTGGGCTCTCACAAATACAGGGCCATCTTGATTTGATGGAGGCCCGAAATGAGGTGATGAAAGGGGAACGGAACTCAATCACATATTACAAGCTGATCTGATAGTTGCCCAAGCTTCTTAAACTTTTAACAGGAGAGGATTACATGAAGCTGAAAGAGCTGCTTGAAAATAATATCAGTAAATACGGTGAATACCCATTTATCTATTATAACGGTCAGCAGTATACAAATATAGAAACTAGGAATTATGCTGACCAGATTGCGAATGGTCTCCATAAGCTTGGAGTCGGAAAAGGCGACAGGGTTGTCGTCTGTATGCCAAATAACCCTGAAGTGATTTTCTCCTATCAAGGCATCACCAGAAGCGGTGCAGTCATTGTACCAATCATGTTCACCCTGCATCCGAAAGAAATTCAGTACATCATCAGAAATTGCGAAGCCAAAGTTGTCCTTTCCTCTTCCTATACAGCAGAAAATATGAAAAAGGCGATTGAAGGCCTGGAAGTCAAACCAGTGCTGGTCGTTACAGATCTTCCTGGCAGTGATAATGTGTTGAACCTATATGATTTAATGTCTTTGGAGTCAGCTGACACCGAGGATGATTCTGATGAAAACGAACCCGCCGTGCTTTTATACACCTCAGGAACGACTGGAAATCCGAAAGGCGTTCTATTGACCCACAAAAACCTCTACACCAATGCTGCTAACTCCGCTGCCCATAATGAAACCGAAAGAAGCGTAACAATTGGCGTCCTGCCACTAGCACATGTATACGGGCTTACCATATCGAATACATGCTATATAACCGGAAGTTCAGTTGTTGTATTCGCCAGGTTTGACCCAGAAGAAATTTTCAAAGCTATTGAGACTTATAAAGTAAAAGCATTCTCTGCAGTGCCTGCGATGATCCACGCCATGGTTGGCAGCCCACATGCTGACCGTTATGATACGTCCTCGCTAGAGTGGATTGGCTCAGGGTCGGCACCATTGCCAATTGCGTTACTCAATGGTTTTCGGCATAAGTTCGGTGCGAAAGTTTTTGAAGGTTATGGTTTATCAGAGGCAGCCCCTATCGTTACCGCACACAATAAGAAAATCGAAATAAAACCAGGTTCAGTCGGAATCCCGATTCCAGGAATTAAGATAAAAATCGTTGATCATCAGGGCAAAGAAGTTCTCGCAGGTGTAGTGGGAGAACTTATTGTTTCTGGTGACAATGTTACTCCCGGCTACTACCATAACCAGAAAGAAACAAACCGTGTCATCAAGGAAGGCTGGCTATTCACCGGTGATATGGCCAGAGTTGACAACCAAGGCTATCTCTACATTGTCGACAGGAAAAAGGATTTGGTGATCAGGGGTGGTTTTAATGTGTATCCCCGTGATATTGAAGAGCTGCTGAACGCCCATGAGTCTGTCTCAGAAGCAGCTGTCGTTGGAGTACCTGATGAAGCGATGGGTGAAGAAATCGTTGCATGTGTCGTGAAAAAAGCGGGAGCCACTGCGACTGAAGAGGAACTAATTCTTTACTGCCAGGACAATCTTGCCAAAAACAAAACACCGAAGCGCATTGTTTTTATGGAAGCTTTGCCACGGAACGGTGTGGGCAAGATCCTGAAAACTCGTTTAAGAGAAACAGCTGCAAATATCATCACAAAATAAGCCATTTACCAAGGAGGAGCGCAAGTGGAACAAAGAACAATTTTAACAACCAGCAAGCGAGGACTACAGATAGATTCATTCCCGTTCCGTCTCTATCAAAAAGCGAAGAAGTTCGGCATCTGGAACCCGGCTGATATGGATTTTACCCAGGACCAAAAAGACTGGAAGCAACTGAATGCTGAACAACAGAATGATATTTTGCGTTTGATTTCACAATTCCAGGCAGGGGAGGAAGCCGTAACCCTTGATTTGCTGCCGCTGATCATGGCCATCGCTAAAGAAGGCAGGCTCGAGGAAGAGATGTTTTTAACCACCTTCTTGTTCGAAGAGGCCAAGCATACAGAGTTCTTCCGTCTTGTCTTGAATGCGCTCGGTGAAACAGGTGATCTATCAGGACACCATACAACTACTTATAAAACAATTTTTTATGAAATCCTGCCAACTACAATGGACCGTCTGCTGACAGACCAATCACCAGAAGCGATCGCCGAAGCAGCAACTGTCTACAATATGTTCGTTGAGGGGGTCCTTGCAGAAACTGGCTATTACTCATTCTATCAAAATCTTGAAACACTTGGTTTAATGCCAGGACTCCTCAAGGGGATCGGCAATTTGAAAAGAGACGAATCAAGGCATATTGGTTATGGTACCTTCCTGCTGCAAAGACTGATTTGTGAGCATCCACATTTGTACGAGTATGTCGAAGGCAAAATGCAGGAACTTACCCCGCTTGCCATCCGGCTGAACCAGGAGGGCTTCAAGGGCAAAGATGTAAGTACTTTCGGCAACCAGATTGAAGATACGATGAATTTTACGATGAAACAGCTTTCTGTCCGGATGGACATTCTGTCCCGGGCAAGAGGCAAGCGCATTGAAGAGATTTATAGAGTCACAGAAACAGAGATGGGAGTTCTGTAAGTACTGTTAAACAGGCCAGAATAAGCAGCCTGGTCGAATTATTTGAGAATGTGGTCGAATTAATCGAATATGTGGTCGAATTAATTACAAATGTGGTCGAATAATTCACAAATGTGGTCGAAAAAGTCGGGAAAGTGGTCGAAATAATGAATTCAGGCCGAATAACAAGGTAGATATAACTATGATTTGAGAAATGGAGTCTAAGAAAAGGACAACTTTTGAAAACGACCATTAATAAGGGATATAACCAACAATTTTTTATAAGTGAAGGAGGAAGCAAAATGACTGTAAATGTCGATGTAAAAACGTTCCCGCTATTTATCAATGGAAAATGGGAGGCAGCGAGCAGCCAGGAAACGTTTGATGTCTTTAATCCGGCGACTGGAGAACTGGTGGCACGCGTGGCAAAAGGAAATGGAGCTGATGTTGACAGGGCCGTTAATGCAGCACGTAAAACATTTGATGAAACTGACTGGAAGGATATGAAGCCAAAGGACAGATCGAAGGTGCTTTATGCTATCTCCTATCAAATAGCTGCCCATGCGGAAGAATTGGCTTATCTTGAAGCGGTCAGTTCCGGCGGTACGGTGAGAAGAATTGGCGCAAACGATATTCTTCAAATGGTCGATTTATTCCAGACATTGGCTAAGTTCGTTGAAGAATATGAGTTTTCTGAAACGCTGCCAAGCCCGCCTTTTCCGGGACCGGCACATAATTTTATCTGGCGTGAACCTATCGGAGTTTGCGCAGCAATTACTCCTTGGAACCTGCCAATGGTGATCGCGACATGGAAAATCGCTCCTGCACTGGCGATGGGAAATACAGTTGTCGTCAAGCCAGCAAGCTACACTCCTTTATCGACTTTGAAGCTGGCTGAAATCATTTCACAGGTCGTGCCGCCTGGAGTCATCAATGTCGTGACTGGACCAGGTGCTGAAGTTGGGGAAAAGCTGGCCTGTCATCCAAAAGTTGATAAGGTTGCTTTTACAGGGTCGACTGAAGTGGGCCGGAAGGTGATGCAGCTTGCTGCAGGGACAGTGAAGAACACGACACTTGAGCTTGGCGGCAAATCACCTAACATCATCCTCGAAGATGCTGACTTAAGCATCGCCCTGCCAGGAAGCTTATTTGGGGTGTTCCTGCACTCAGGACAGCTTTGTGAATCAGGGACGAGACTTTTTGTTCCAGATCATTTGCACGATGTGATTGTTGAGAATCTAGTAAAGCTGGCTGCGAAAATCAAGCTAGGCAACCCACTTGATCCTGCTACGGATGCTGGCCCGGTCATTTCAAAAAAGCAAATAGAGACGATTTTATCCTATATCGAAACAGGAAAATCAGAAGGAGCCACCCTTGTTTGCGGTGGAAAAGAAGTTAAGGTTGATGGCTGCGAAAATGGACATTTCATTGAACCAACGATTTTCACGAATGTAACGAATGACATGAAAATTGCCCGTGAAGAAATTTTCGGTCCCGTTTTGTCTGTAATTCGTTATACAGATGTTGACGAAGCCATCAGAATGGCGAATGACTCCATTTACGGTCTTGCTGCCGGCGTATGGACCAGGGACGTGAATAAAGCATATGAAGTTGCCCGCAAGTTACAGGCTGGTGTGGTCTGGATCAATGACTGGCATATGCTTCGCAATGATGCCCCATTTGGTGGATACAAGCAGAGCGGAATCGGCCGCGAAATGGGCAAGCATTCACTCGATTCCTACACTCAAGTCAAGCATGTGCACACTTCAATGGTACCGGAAGCTCATAAGCGAACATGGTATGGCTTGCTGCTTTCCGACAGTGCTGAATAAGAAAATAAAAATTTTAATGAGGTGAAAAAGATGCAAAGTACAACATTATCACAGTTCTCCCTTCGTTCGGCAATTTACAGTGGATCAAATTCCCGTGCAATGGTACCTGATTTGTTCAAGGGCTTAGGGTCTAAAAGAGTTGTTCTTTTTAGCGACAGAGGTCTGGAAAAAGCCGGCGTAGTAGACAAGGTCGCCCAAATTTTCGAGCTGACCAGTAAAGGAACCGGCCCTGAACTTGCCGGGATTTATGTCGACATTGCCCAGGATGCCGAAAGCACATCGGTGAATGAAGCACTTCGTTATGCAAGGGAAGTGGGGGCTGACGGATTGCTTGCTGTCGGAGGCGGCAGCGTGCTTGACACAGTTAAAGGAGTAAAGTATGCCCTGCATAAAGGGTTAACCGATATTAAGGAAGCGATTCCTGGCGGCTTTGTATTCGAGCAATTCCCTAAAGCAACCCATATCCCGATTCCGCACATCGCCATTCCGACAACTGCGGGAACAGGATCTGAGGTCTCGCCGATCGCGGTCATCTACAATGAAGATATCCAAATGAAGGGCAATATCATCAATCCTTTCCTCAGTGCGGACATTGCGGTACTGGATCCTGACTTGACGGTAGGTCTGCCGCCTGCAATCACTGCTTTTACAGGCTTTGATGCACTGACCCATGCGATCGAGGCATTTGCATCACCTAGTTCTACTGCACTGACTGATGCTCATGCTTTGCATGCAATCAGGCTGATCGAAAAAAATCTTCCGATTGCTGTAGCAGAAGGTTCCAATCTTGACGCAAGAATGGAAATGCTGCAGGCGAGCCTTATGGGAATCACGGCATTTAGTTTTGCTTTGAACGCCATTCCAGTCCATAACTTCGCCCATGCATATGGAGCATTGTTCCGAATTCCTCATGGACTAGCAAATGCCGTTTTCCTCCCTGTGGTGATGGAATATGTACCAAGTTTGTATCTTCCGAAGGTAAAAGAGTTAGCCGCGGCATTGCGGGTTGACTTTGATACTGATCAGGATCATGAGTCTGTCCTGGCAAAAGTTGTTGAAAAAATCAGGGTGCTTCAGCATAAGACCGGATTGCCATCGGACTTTACAGAATACAATTTAACTGAGGAAGACCTGGAGCGGGTTGCAGGTGCCGTTGCCAAGGACCCTGCCGCCGTATCCTTCCCGATGCCAAAAGAACTGATTCAGGCTGTCGGACAGCAAGTCGTGCCACTTGGCGTAAAATAATATGAATTAAGAGGGGAATCCGGACGCGGTTCACCCTCTTTTTACAGTAAAAAGGGATCTTCAATCTAATTTGCTTGCACATTCTCATAAAGGAGTGGTTACCGATGATGAATTTTGATTTTACAGAAGAACAAGAACTATTGAGAAAAACGGTCAGGAGCTTTGTAGACAAGGAAATCATGCCATATATAAAAGAATGGGATGAAAACCAGCATTTTGAAACCAGTATTTTAACAAGGCTTGCTCACCTGGGATTAATGGGAGTCTGCATCCCTGAACAGTATGGCGGAAGCGGGATGGACTATAATTCCCTGGCGATTGTATGTGAGGAACTAGAACGCGGCGATACAGCATTCAGGACAGCGGTCTCGGTGCACACCGGACTGAACAGCATGACCTTGCTTCAGTGGGGAAATGAGGAACAAAAGCAAAAGTACCTGGTTCCTCAGTCCAAAGGGCAGAAGGTTGGAGCATTTGGGCTTACTGAACCAAATGCAGGTTCCGATGTGGCCGCGATGCAGACAAAGGCAATTGATGCAGGAGACCACTATGTGCTCAATGGATCAAAAACATGGATATCATTATGTGATGTAGCGGACCACTTCATTGTATTTGCTTATACGGACAAAAGCAAAAAACACCATGGCATCTCTGCCTTTATTGTGGAAAGAACCTGGGAAGGCTTCTCCTCTAAAGCGATAAAAGGAAAGTTGGGTATTAGGGCCGGAAATACCGGTGAAATTTTCTTTGATAATGTAAAGGTTCCTAAAGAAAATTTGTTGGGGGAAGAGGGAGATGGATTTAAAATTGCGATGTCTGCACTGGATAATGGCCGCTTCACGGTAGCTGCCGGTGCATGCGGAACAATCATGGCAAGCCTTGAGTCTAGTGTAAAATACTGCCATGAACGAAGCACCTTTGGCAAAGAGATAGGCAGACACCAGCTCGTCCAGCAAATGATCGCCAAGATGGAAGCAGGGTTGGTACAATCACGATTGCTCGTTTACCATGCCGGCTGTCTTAAAAACCAGGGTAAGAGGAATACCCGGGAAACCTCCCTGGCCAAGTGGCAGGCATGCGACTATGCCTATGAAGCCGCAAATGATGCCGTGCAAATCCACGGTGCGTACGGATTCTCTAACGATTATCCGGTTGAACGATATTTAAGGAACGCCAAAGCGCCTGTCATTTATGAAGGAACACGAGAAATACACACAGTCATGCAGGGAGAGTATGTTTTAGGTTATCGAGTCGATAAGCCATTATCCAAAATG
Source organism: Mesobacillus selenatarsenatis SF-1 (assembly GCF_000813125.1). Lineage (GTDB taxonomy): Bacteria > Bacillota > Bacilli > Bacillales > Cytobacillaceae > Mesobacillus > Mesobacillus selenatarsenatis. The sequence goes on along the minus strand of NZ_BASE01000058.1, from coordinate 197 downwards.
CTTCCAGCCTGGCCGTTTGAGTCTGTTACTGAGGAGGCCGTGAATTAAGACAGTAAAAAATGTTGCATTGCCCGGAATTCGATGGCGGAGCCAATTTGGGGTAATGCAATGGCTCTGCATTACCCGTAATTCTGTGATGAAGTCCATTTGGGGTAATGCAACGGCTCTGCATTACCCGTAATTCGGTGGAGGATTCC
>NZ_BASE01000059.1 GCF_000813125.1 Mesobacillus selenatarsenatis SF-1 | reverse complement strand
CCCTGATTTTTTAAGGGACTCGGCTTTTTTTGTTTAGGTCTCAAGAAAATCAAAAAAATCAGCAGATTTTCAGTGGCCTCCTACACAGGGAAGGCATTCTATTCATTATTAATTTGATTCTTCACTTTTCTCCCACACAAGAGAGAATGTCGTTCCATTAGGATTACTTTCTTTTAAAATCAGATCTGCCCCCAATGATCGGGCGAGCATTTTGCTGAAAGGCAGGCCGAGTCCGAGGCCCCTGACTTTGAGTTTTTTCCTCTCACCCCGGAAGAAACGTTCAAACACCAGTCCCTGCTCTTCTTCCGGAATGCCGGTACCATTGTCTTTCACATCAATCCTTCCCTCTGAAAGAATGAGGGATATCGTACCGCCATGGCTCATCGCCTGATAGGAGTTATTCAATAGGTTTATCAAGATTTGCTGCAATCGTAATGGATCTGTCATAGCATGTATGGTGTCGTTGGGTGTGATGACCTTTAAATCTATGGGTTCATTTTGCGTGACCTGCCACTGCCTCCCGATATCCTCAACGAGTTTGTTCATATCGCAATTCTCTGTACGGATCGTGAAGGCACCTGCTGCCAGTGAGTTGAATTCCAGCAAATCAGAAATCATTGTTTGCAATCTCTGGATTTCCTTCAGCGTGATGTCCAGGAATTCCTGGCGCTCCTCCCCTGTTACGACCCCGTCGCGCACAGCCTGGACGAGCCCGCTGATCGAGGTCACAGGGGTTTTCAAATCATGGGTCACACCAGCCAGCAGCTCGGCACGCATTTGCTCCAGCTGGGTCAATCGGCTGGTCATTTCTTTAAAAGAATTAACGAGTTCATATATTTCAAGTTCCTTTTGGTTGGCATCAAGCTTGATGTCATAATCACCTTCACGCACCTTTGCCGCTGCCCGCGCTACACTCTGGATTGGTTTGAGGATCCTTTTGGTGAGAAGATAAATAACTATCCATCCAAGCAAGCCAAGCCCCAGCAGTAAAATGAGTAACAAACGGTATTCTTGGTCGATGTTAGTCAAGTCACCAGCATTTTGCATCACAACTACCCAGCCGGCTTGAATATCATCGATGGTGATTGGCGCCTTAACAGCGTAAATATCTGTTCCATTTTCTGTGAGTTTCTTAATTGAATCCTCACTTGCAATGACCTCTGCGGGCACATTTTTGGATATATGGCGCGGACCTCCTCCACCATGCATCGGACCCGTATTCAGAACATTTCCATCCATATCAGTAATGACAAGCAGAGGCTGATTTTCCATTTCGAAGAATCTTGTCCGGTCTTCCATTCTACGGTCAAAACCGCCGAAATTATTGGACTGTGCGACCCGGTCGGCAGTTTCAACTGCCATATACTCCATTAACTTCAATCGGTTTTCCAGCGTCGTTTCCTTGATCCACCACACCGATCCCGCACCGAGCAAAAGAAGCCCGACAACCAGGGTAAGAAGATATCTGGTTGTCCAATATCTCAACAATGTCACGTGCTTTTTATTTTTCGTAAACACTGAACTGATACCCCAATCCTCTTAATGTTGTGATCTCTCCCTGTGACGCGGGCCACTCCGCCAGGGATTGGCGGATTCTTTTTATCGATAAGTCCACTGCGCGGTCACTTCCGTCATAATCCATTCCCCAAACACTTTCGAGTAAGTCTTCTCGGGTAAATGTCCGATTTGGCCTTTCCACTAAATAAATCAGCAAACTGAGATCCTTTGGAGTTAAGACGACTTTCTCGCCAGCGACCGTGACAACATGGGAGTCCATGTTGATTTTCAGACTGCCAAACTGTTTCATGTTTTCCGTTTCGAGCACATGGGAAGAACGGCGAAGTACGGCATTTACCCTGGCAACCACTTCTTCGCCAATAAAAGGCTTGGAAATATAATCGTCCGCTCCCTGGTTCAGCCCTTTCAAACGATAATCAATGTCCCCAAGGGCAGTCAGCATGATGACCGGACATGGGCTGATTTGACGGATTTCCTTTAGAACTTCCCACCCGTCCATTCCTGGCAGCATCACATCCAGCAGAACAAGATCCGGCTTGTGCTCAGTAAATAATGTCAGACCTTCGCTTCCATCAAAAGCCTGTAGGACCTCATAGCCTTCATGTTTCAGGTAAACCGCCAGCACTCTTGAGATCGTTTGTTCATCTTCTACGATTAAAATGGTCTTCATATTCGCCTCTCCCATCCTACTAGAAAGCTTTCACTCTGGAGCCCGTCATTCCGGTTCATTTTCTACTCCTTATTTTACAAGAAAAATCCCCCGCTAGATACCGGGGGATCAAGTGTATTATTTTACATTAAAAGCCTTGTCCACCGCCGTTATGGTGCATGCCGCCACGGCCGCCTTCACCGCCGAAACCGCCTTGTCCCATTCCGCCTTTGCCGCCGCCATGTCCAAAACCACTGCCTTTTCCAAAGCCTTCACCATTTCCAAAGCCGTTGCCCTTTCCGAAACCTCCTCCATGCCCAAAGCCCATTCCATGGCGTCCGAATCCATCTTCAAACAGCTCGTCAAGCTTGTCAGCATCTTTGTCCCGAATCTCTTCCATAAGCTCGCGGGTATCTTTATTTGCAGTGGATATTCCAAGTTCCTTCGCCAGGTTCACGACTTTCTTTTCCTGTACTTCCTGGGCGATTTCACCGATTGTTTTCCCATCAATCGTAATGTTCAGTTCTTTTGCGTCTGCTTTTACTTTGGCAGATTGGACCTCCTGCGCAACTTCGCGGATATCCTTGCCGTCTACTGTAATTCCATACTTCTTAGCCTCTTGGTTTATAAAAGCAGTATGAACTTCCTGCTGTAGTGTCTGCTGGTCTTTGCCCTCTGTGGAAACACCGAGTTCCTTGGCTCTTTTATTCAAGTTGGCTGTACGGATTTCTTCCATTAGGGTTTGAGCATCCTTGTTGTCTGTTGAGACGCCGAGTTCTTTCGCCTTATCCTTAAGGTTTTCTAAACGAATCGCATCGTGAAGTGCAGCTGCATCCTTCCCATCAGTCGAGATGCCCAAATCCTTCGCTCTCTCCTTAAGGCTGGCCAGTTGGACTTCCTCAGCCAGCGTTGCGACATCCTTGCCGTCTGTCTTGATTCCCAGTTCGTTTGCTTCATTTTTAAGTGTAGCTTGGCGAATTTCACCCATCAATGTTTGAGCGTCTTTACCTGATGTACTGATTCCAAGGTCTTTTGCCTTTTCGATCAGTGCTTCTGAGTTACCTCCGTAATATCCCTTATGACCAAACCCTTTACCAAGAAAACTTTTAACAGTGGTTGCTGCTGTGCTTGTCGTACTGTCGTCATTCGCCAAAGAGGTAGTAGCATAACCTCCAAGCAAAAGTGCTCCAGCGATTGTAAATCCAATAACTGATTTCTTTTTCATATCTGACATCCTCCTAAAAACCATTCTATTTTTTAGATTCAAGATGGGCATGAACCTTATACTCATAATTTACTCTGTGAATATGTCAGCAAAATGTCAGATGAGAAAAAACGAAAAAAAATTAGATAAGCTATATTCGGACGTAATAGCCGGATTTCAGCCTATATCATTGATTTCTTGAAAATCTTTTATGTCCGGTAAATGTCAAATCGAAAGGAAAATAAAGAAACCCGGAAATACTCCGGGTTCGACCTGTTACTTCAACTGTACTTTCTCGTCGCCAACCTTGATAAACCATTTTCCTGCAGCAAAACTTCCCTTTGAAACTTCGAACACTTTTGTATCTGTAACGGTAATTCCAGGATTTAAGTCGCTTGCAATCTTGGCATTGTCGACATTAGTCTCAATTGCGTAGTTGGAAGATGCGTCAATATCGGCGTCAAACTCTGTTCCTTCCTCATCCACCAGACGGACATTAGGATAATCAAACATCCCCACCGGCTTCTTTGAAGTGTTCTTGATTTTGTATTGAATTGCAACAAACGTACCGCCTTCTGATACCTCTTTGTTGATGAATTCATTGCCAACCTGGTCTTTTTCTTCGAACTTTGTAACAGTGATTTCAACTTTGTCTGCAGGAATAACTTCTCCCACTTTATATACTGTTTCTTCTTTTACCGGTGCAGATGCTGTTGTAGCAGAGCTATCTTCTGTACTCGACCCTTCTCCTCCGCCAAGAGCTGAACCGATGATTCCAGCCAAAATCAATACACCAATGAAACTTAAAATCTTATGTCGCCCGAAAAAGCTGCGCTGGTCTTTCCCGCAGTGAGGGCATTTCTTCACACCTTTTGCGATTTCTTTACCACAAGTCTTGCAGCTTCCTAATTGATTATTTGCCATAACTCTTCCTCCTCGATTACTTAGTTATTACTTCATTCTTTTTTCCATAATGGATTCAGAAACGACCTCATACATGTTTTCAATCCCTTTTTCTGAGGCTTCGAATTTAAAGGAATTCTCTATATTGATTCCCAGGCTGTCAGCCTCCTTGACGACATCGATATTCGCCCCCATGAAGATGAATTCCCAGTTGTACTTTTCCTGCTGATGCTGGATCAATTCCTTCACTTTTCCATATGTGAACTCACTGCTCGCATTCTCCATGCCATCTGTCGTGATCACGAAGATAACCTTGCCTGGCCTGCGGTCTTCCTTTGTTTTTGCCAGGCGGTAGCCAACATCGAGTATCGTTTTACCCACGGTATCCAGAAGTGCTGTCGTCCCGCGGACATAGTACTCATCCTCTGTCAGCTTCGCCTCCCTTGCATTAATGCCGTTCCAGAGCACTTCATATTCATCGTCAAAAAGCACCGTTGTCAGGATTGTTTCGCCAGCCAGTTCGGACTGTTTTTTTACAAAAGCATTGAATCCGCCAACAGTGTCGCTCTCGAGCCCTGCCATTGAGCCGCTCCGGTCTAGCAAAAAAATGATTTCCGTAAAATTGTTATTCATCACTATCATCCTCCTAGGTTGAATCTGATATAATCATAACTAGATTCATCCATATATTGGTCGCCTGTTAAGCGACATTTTAAGGAGGCTGGCCTCATGCTGGATAAAAAGATATTGGCAGATTTACAGGAATATATCGATCAGAATATGACGTTCATCCTTTATGAAAAATCTGCCGCACCACTTGAGGATTTTGTCCTGGAGAGTATTTCTCCTTTAGAGATCGAAACGTTCATCGCGCAGAAACGGAAGCCGACTTTGCAAAAAGTGCTGTTTGATTTTATTGATAAAAAGGGAGCCGCTTCTGACGCTGAAATTTATAAAAAAGCGGGAATCGACCGCAGACATTTTTCAAAGATTCGCTCCAACCCTGAATACAGGCCAAGCAAGAATACGGTCATCGCCCTCGGACTTGCGCTTGAATTGAACAAAAAAGAAACCGACAAGCTGTTAAGCTCTGCCGGCTACTCTTTGTCAGACAGCGAAACATCCGACCTTGTCATTCAGTTTTGCATTGAAAGAAATATATATGAGATCCACCAGGTCAATTATGCATTGGATTATTTTAGCCAGAAGCCTTTGGGTGGAATCCTATAAGAAAAGCGCAAGCACCTTGGTCAGCCCCGACAAGCGCTGGAGGACCGACCGGTGAAGTCGTTCTTTGACTTCATTGGGCGGTCCGAAGCGACTCGAGGGGCTAGGCGCTGGAGCTGGACCTTTCTCGAAGTAAAATATAAACTTTCTTATCTCATAAAAACAGCCTGGAGGAAATTGAACCTCCAGGCTTGTTTGATTTAATGAATGGCAGTACCACGCTCAAAATGGTTCATGCAAGTCAGCTCGATAATATAATCGTAGTTTGCGATTGCCCTCTGAAGCTCGGATTTTTCATCTATAGACAGGTTTGGATTCTGCATTTTATTCGCCAGCTGCATCTGCAATGCTTCTAATTGAGATTTGACTTCTTGATAGTTCATGTCCAACACCCTTCCCAAAAAATGAAATCGTTTTCTTTCATGTCTTTATTATATATTATTAACCCCTTTGGGTATCAATGAATTTATTGATAATTTGTGAAACTTTATTAGGAATCAGCCTTTTACACGCAGCCTTAAATTTATTTTCTTCAAAAGGTTTCATCAGCAGACTGAGGAGCACTATTTGTTCCCAGGCTTTCCTTTTTAAATAAAAGTCGATTAGTCTGGCGTTTGAAGTATAATGAATACTATTCAGTTTATGCATATGATGATTCGCTGCGAGAATCCTATATATAAATAAGTGGGATAATAAAATAAAAAGAGGTTTTTATATGAGTAAAAAAAGTTTTGATGATTACAACTTAAGCGAAGAAATTAAACGCGCCCTCACTGTGTTGAAATATGAATCGCCAACAGAGGTCCAGGAAGAAGTCATTCCGTTAGCCTTGGAAAAACAAGATCTTGTCGTTAAATCCCAGACAGGAAGCGGGAAGACGGCTTCATTTGGAATTCCTATTTGTGAGTTGGTTGAATGGGAGGAAAGAAATCCCCAGGCCTTGATTTTAACGCCAACGAGGGAACTAGCTGTTCAGGTTCGTGAAGACATTACGAATATTGGAAGGTTTAAACGAATCAAAGCCATGGCCGTTTATGGCAAGGAGCCTTTCTCGAAACAAAAAGAGGAATTGAAGCAAAAAACTCATGTCGTTGTTGGTACACCTGGACGCGTCATCGATCATATTGAAAGAGGAACGCTTGTACTAGATGAAATCAAGTATCTGATCATAGATGAAGCGGATGAAATGCTTAATATGGGTTTTATCAATGATGTGGAATCAATTATTGAAGACCTTCCATCAGACAGAGTAACGATGGTGTTTTCTGCGACATTGCCCAAGGATGTTGAAAATCTCTGCCATAAATATATGAAGGATCCTGTTAACATCGAAATCGCTTCTACCGGTATTACGACAAATACGATTGACCATATGTTGTTCGAAGTGAAAGAAGAGGATAAGATCTCCCTTCTAAAAGATATTACGGTTGTTGAAAACCCTGACAGCTGTATCATTTTTTGCAGGACGAAGGAAAATGTCGATACCGTGTTTACCCATCTTGAAGAAGCAAACTATTCTTGTGAAAGACTTCATGGCGGATTGGAACAAGAAGACCGCTTTGCTGTGATGGATGGCTTTAAAATGGGGAATTTCCGCTATCTTGTGGCCACCGATGTCGCTGCAAGGGGAATTGACGTCGATAACGTTTCACTTGTCATCAACTATGACGTTCCAATGGAAAAAGAGGGCTATGTGCACCGGACAGGCCGGACTGGGCGCGCCGGAAACAAAGGAAAAGCGATTACGTTTGCTACACCTTTTGAAGATAAATTCATCAGGGCAATACAACGATACATTGGCTTTGAGATTCCTGTTACAGAAGCTCCGAACAAGCAGGACGTAGCAAGAAACCAGGCTGCATTCGATGAAAAAATCAGCGGGCGCCGTGTAGTGAAAAACAACAAAACAGCCCGGATCAACCAGGATATCATGAAGCTTCATTTTAGCGGCGGCAAAAAGAAAAAGCTTCGCGCCGTCGACTTCGTTGGAACAATCGCGAAAATCCCTGGAGTAACCGCAGACGATATCGGCATCATCACGATCCACGATACAATGTCCTATGTCGATATCCTGAACGGAAAAGGCTCGCTTGTCATTCAGGCAATGGAGAATGCAACGATCAAAGGAAAGAAGCTCAGAGTCAGCAAGGCTATAAAATAGAGGCTAGAAGAAAGGACGATTATGACATGCATAATCGTCCTTGAATTTATCTTGTTTTTTTACATACAATGATCTCGCGTTCGAAGGTCGCTTTTCTCACGACACAGCGGTCAGCAATTTCAAAGCCGGCATTACCGATGATAGAATCGATTGGTTCAATCGTGACGATGACTACTTTATCAGCAAATTCGTATGTGCTCTGGAGCATCTCGAGCTGCTCTTCGGGTGTGATTACTGAGCACAGATTGTACGGCATATCAATAATTGCCACGTCATAGTTCCCAGTGACATTGCGGATGTCCTGGAACGTCACTTCCGTTGCATAGCCAAAATGCGCGATGTTCTCCCTTGTTCCAGGCAGTATAAGCGGATTGAGATCACTGGCAACAATGTCGATGCCCATCGACAATGCTTCCACTACAACCGTTCCAATTCCGCAGCATGGGTCGATCGCTTTAACTCCAGCTGGATCAGGAACGGCGATATTGGCGACGGCTCTTGCGACACGGGTGCTTAATGAAGTCGAGTAGCTATGCGGTTTTTGCTGATGGTTCAGCCAGACCGCTTCACTGCTGTGGTATTCACCAAATACCCAACGTTCGTTTACATTCATGATCCCAAACAGCACATCTGGATTAACGAGCTCCGGCTCACCGGGAATTTGCAGTCCCACTTTGCGTTCGATTCGGCGCCTCTCTTCAAAATCCACCTTTTCAGGTCCAGATACTTTTACATACATCACTTTAAAAGTAGCGGCATTCAATTCTATCTTCTTTACTTGCTCAATTATGTCCTCCAATTTCTCACCTTCAAGGATGACATCCATACGTCCCCTCATGAACGGACTCCGGCTTGGATCAATTTTCAAAGTGCTCTCCAGGATTCTGGATTCTGTATCCTTCCCAAAAAACGAACGCATTTCCAGTGCGCACAACTCTTTTTCTTCACCTGGAAAAGCGTAATTATATATAAAAGACTCAGGTTCAAAGTTAGTGAATTCCAATCAATTTCAAATCCTTCCGCTGTTCAAAACAGCTTTTATCCATTCCATAACATATAACTTTAAAGGTTAAATCGAAATAAAAATGACTTACCCCTTGGGCAAGTCAAGTGCTTGATATGCGAGCTGATACTTTCTGCCCTCAGCTACTTCAGAATGATACAAAGCCTTAAGGGCAAAGTTTTTCTCCAGCTCATGTTCTTTCATCAAACTGGATAAGCGCGTTTGCAGTTCTGGATGTTCTTTTATCAACTGTTTCATTTGAGATTTTATAAACTTCATCTATTATACCTTTACCCTTCAAAATCTAATGGTCCAGCTAAGTATAGCATGAACAAGTTTATAGTCGTTCATAACTTTTTTCTTGTTCAATCCGGTTCTACATGAACATGGACGTCATATATATCGTATTCTTCCATGAGCTTATCTTCGACTCTCGTCGAGATATCATGAGCGGTGCTGATGTCGAGGGTAGGTTTCACCGTGATCACGCAGTCAACGACAATATTGTTGCCGTAGCTTCGTGCCTTCAAATCTTTAATTCCCTTGACACCAGGAATATTACAGATGGTTTCGTTATATTCTTTAATTAGGTCTACATCAAAGCCGTCTGTCAGCTGGTGGGATGCTTCCCGGAAAATGTCCCATCCTGTTTTTAAAATAAGTGCGCCAACGATGAATGCAGTTACTGGGTCGAGCCACGGCAAACCAAATTGGGAGCCGATGATGCCAACAGCAGTACCGATACTCACCCACGAATCGGACAGGTTATCTTTAGCCGCGGCCATGACCGAATGGCTTTTTATTTTGCGTGCGAGGTTCCGGTTATAACGATACACGAAGTACATAATCAATGCAGAAAATAAGCCTGTCCAGGCAGCAATAAGATCTGGTGCTTCGGCAGTTCCTTCAAAAAATGATGTGAAGGCGCTGGTTAAAACCTGGAAACCGACAACAATGATGATGAAAGATGCCACCATCGAAGCGACCATTTCCGATTTCCAATGGCCATAAAGGTGGTCATCATCCGCAGGTTTTTGCGATAGCCTCAACCCAATCAAAACAGACAACGACGCTAAAATATCGGTAGTATTGTTCAAGCCATCTGCCTTCAATGCTTCGGAATCGCTGATGTAACCTACAGAAAGTTTTAAGGCAGACAGTATTATATAAGCGAGGATACTGATCATCGCCCCGCGTTCACCTAGTTTTAAATTGGAATAACGTTGTTCATTCATGGACTGGCCTCCATTCAACTGCTAGAACATTTTAACAATTAAAGAACGAGTGAGTCTATAGCAACCTTTTTACCCTTGTCCATTTAATTGACAGGGAAGCAAAAAAGTTTCCCAAGGTGAAAAGAAAGAAATAGAAGTAATTACCAGAAACTTTCCGAGGGTTAAATACGTACTAATAAATATCGGAAAATTACGCGTATATCGGCACAGCTACAAAACTATTTTCATTTGTGGTAAAATGTAAACTTCAGTAGATTCCTAGGAGGGATTGCATGGGGACAAAAAAGAACATGTCCATAAGTTTCGTATTGATTGCCATTGTCCTATTATGGCTTAAAACCTACACCGTTTATAAATTTAATTTTGATATAGATATTGAAAATTCAATGCAGGAATTCATCCTGTTCATCAATCCCTTAAGCTTCCTCATGATTGTCCTGGGTCTCGGGGTCTTCATGGCAGGAAGGAAGCAGAAAACTTTCGTTGTAGCGACGAGCTTTATCACATCCTTTATTCTTTACGCAAATGTTGTTTACTATAAGGAATTCAGTGATTTCATCACGATTCCGCTGTTGACGCAGACAAGCAATATGGGCGATTTAAAGAGCAGTGTTGGCGAATTGATCGGCTGGACTGACATCATGTATTTTGCTGATGCCCTTTTGATTCTGGCACTAGCTTTTGTAAAAACGCCAAAAGTTTCTTTTAAAAAGTACAAGAGTATTTATGCAGCTGCCTTTTATTTCAGCGCAATCGGCCTTGCATTCTTCAACCTCGGACTTTCAGAATCCGAGCGTCCTGAATTGCTGACACGTACATTTGACCGGGAAATTCTTGTTAAGAATATTGGCACGTACAATCACCATATTTACGATGCATACCTGCAAACAAAGACAACTGCACAAAGAGCTATGGCAGATGGCAACCAGTTGACTGAAATCGAAAACTATACACGCGCTCAATATGCAGCTCCTTCTGAAGAAATGTTTGGAGCAGCTAAAGGAAAGAACATCATTGTCATTTCAATGGAGTCTACCCAGAACTTTGTGATTGGCCAGAAAGTGAATGGCCAGGAAATCACGCCGTTTTTGAATGAGTTCATTAAAGACAGCTATTACTTTGATAATTTTTACCATCAGACGGCACAAGGTAAAACGTCTGATTCCGAATTCCTATTGGAAAACTCTTTATACCCGCTCGGCCGCGGCGCTGTATTCTTTACCCACTCAGGGAATGAGTATATGTCCCTTGCTGAAAGGCTGAAGGAAAATGCTTATTATACAGCGAAGCTGCATGCGAACAACAAGAGCTTCTGGAATCGTGACGTCATGTATAACAACTTTGGTTATGACCGTTTTTACTCATTGCCGGATTATGAAGTGAATGAAGAAAACTCTGTTGGCTGGGGCATGAAGGACATCGAGTTCTTCGACCAGTCGATCGAACATTTAAAAGCAATGCCTAAACCGTTCTTTGCGAAATTTATCACTCTGACAAACCACTTCCCATTCGAATTGGATGAAGAGGATAAATTCATCGATGAATACGATTCAAACAGCGGTACATTGAACCGTTACTTCCCAACTGTCCGTTATACAGATGAAGCATTCAAGCTGTTCATCGAGGACCTGAAGGCAGAAGGACTTTACGAAGATTCAATCATCGTGATCTACGGTGACCATTACGGAATTTCCGAGAACCATAACAAGGCAATGGAGCAGTACCTTGGCAAGGAAATCACGCCATTTGTTTCAACACAGTTGCAGCGTGTGCCAATGATCATCCACATCCCGGGTCACGAAGGAAAGACGATCTCAACCGTTTCTGGCCAGATTGACCTTCGCCCGACATTGTTGAACCTTGCTGGAATTGATACGAAACAGGACATCCAGTTTGGAGAAGACTTGTTCTCCGAAAAACAGGATAACTTTGTTGCCCTAAGAGACGGCAGCTTCATTACTGAAGATGTTGTTTACACAAAGGGAGTTTGCTACGATAAAGCCACAGGTGAACCGACAGATGGTGCAAGCTGTGAACCTTATATCGAGCATGCCAAGAACGAACTGAGCTACTCCGACCAGATTATTTATGGAGATTTGCTTCGCTTTTATGAAAAAGATGAACAACAACAATAATTGAGAACCCCACTGATCAGTCAGTGGGGTTTTTGATTTGAGTTACGAATAAAATAAAACTAAAAAACGCCCCCATAAGGAGCGTTCTCGTATTAGACTTCCATTATAATCGGCAAGATCATTGGCCTTCTGCCCGTCTGGCTATACAAGAACGGATTGACGACGTCGATGACAGCCTTTTTGATGCTAGACCAGTCCTTCGTGCCTCCCGCCAGTTCTGTTACAATTTTATCCTTGATCAATTCTTCAACATTTTTCATTAGGTCGCCAGATTCCCTGACATAAACGAATCCTCTTGTCACGACTGTCGGCTTGTTGACAAGCTGCTTCTTCTCACGATCGATCATCATCGTTACGATCACAAGTCCGTCCTGGGAAAGGACTCTTCTGTCTTTTAACACGATATGTCCTATGTCACCGATGCCGCTGCCGTCAACATATACTGGCTGCGCTGGTACTTTACCAGCAACCTGGCCGCCCTCAGCAGATAGTTCAAGGACATCTCCATTGTCTAAAATGAAGCAGTTTTCAGCCGGAATTCCGCATTGTTCTGCCAGTTTTACGTGCTGGTTAAGCATGCGGTACTCACCGTGAATTGGAATAAAGAAATCCGGGTTAAGCAGCTTGATCATCAGCTTCTGTTCTTCCTGCTTTCCATGACCGGAAGTATGGACTTCGCTGATTTTATGATGGATGATTTCTGCACCAATACGGTGCAGCTTATCAATCACACGGTTTACGCTGATTGTGTTGCCCGGGATCGGCGATGAAGAAAATACAATCGTATCTCCAGGAATGACGGAAATTTGTCTATGTGTGCCATTCGCGATCCTCGCAAGGGCCGCCATCGGTTCACCCTGGCTTCCCGTACAGATAATCGTCATCTCATTGCTGGGAACCTTCCCAATTTCATTGACACTCACGAACGCTTCATCAGGTGCAGAAATATAACCCAATCTGCGGCCAATTTCAAACGTCTTTTCCATACTGCGGCCAACGATGGCCATTTTTCGGTTATACTTTAGTGATGATTTCACCACCTGCTGAATCCTGTCAATGTTCGATGCAAACGTCGCGAAAATAACGCGGCCATCCACCGTCTGGAAAATATCTTCGATTGCTTCGCCTACACGTTTTTCTGATACCGAGAAACCTGGCACTTCACTGTTCGTACTGTCTGATAATAGACACAGCACTCCCTCACTGCTGATTTCGGCGATTTTCTGAAAATCAGTGCCCGCGCCAACCGGCGTCAGGTCAAATTTGAAGTCACCTGTGTGGACAATGTTCCCTTCCGGTGTCGTCACCACAACACCGAATGAATCCGCGATACTGTGCGTCGTCCTGAAAAAACGTACCTTGATATTCTGGAATTCGACGACTGTATCATTATTGATTTGGTGGAATTTAATACCTTTGATTTTGTGCTCCAACAGCTTGGACTTGATAAGCTCAACCGCAAAATCTCCACCATAAATCGGTGCTTTTACATCCTGAAGCAAGAATGGCAACCCGCCAATGTGGTCCTCATGACCATGCGTCACGAAAATCCCTACCAGCTTGTCCTGGTTTTGCTTCAAATAAGTGTAATCCGCAAGCACATAATCAATCCCGAACAATTCATTATCCGGAAACTTGATTCCGCAATCCACTAACACCATTTCATTTTTGTATTCGATTACATACGTATTTTTTCCGATCTCACCAAGACCGCCTAAAGCGAATATCTTAAGATCTTTTTTCAATTTCGTTTCCATAGTTCAACTCCTGTTTCTTTGTACAAATATATTTATTAATTCCCATGGGAATCATAGTCTAATAAGAATAGTGAAGAAATTGGTTGGAGAAAATAGGGGTTTGAAGTTCTTAAAATATACCATAAAATATACGTTTCAACAAATCATGCAATTCCTTTTAGTATTGAGACGAGCATTTAAGGGGAAAAGTTGCTGAGACGGATAAATTTTCGTCCTGAGGATTCTTTTAGGGCAATGCAACTGTTCTGCTTTTATCGTTTTTATTTATTTCACTCCTTTTCGGGTAATGCAGCGGCTCTGCTTTACCGTTTTT
>NZ_BASE01000060.1 GCF_000813125.1 Mesobacillus selenatarsenatis SF-1 | reverse complement strand
TCGAGTGGATTCTTTCCCGCTGGACTGCCTCCGACTCCGCTGATTTTGCCCGCTTTAATTCCTCTTCCATTTTCAATAATAATTTTTGCAATGAAATATTCATCGACTCACCTCCACAGGGTGTTATATGTGTAAATCCTACGAATCATGTAATAGTTGTACCGTTCCATTCTACAACAATTCACATGTTTTTTCGACTTTAGGAGTGGACTGGTCACAAACTCTGTTGCTTCGTCTACTAATGCATAAAAAATCCTGTAAGTTTCACGTGAAACATGTCGAGGTTTGCTCATGCAAAAAACTCTGGTTTCCCAGAGTTTCTAACTTTTCATGTTTTCAATCTGCCAGTCAATCTCTTTTTCTCCCTGTTCTTTCAGCAGTTCATTCACCTTAGAAAAAGGCTTGCTGCCGAAGAAGCCTCTTCTTGCCGAGAGCGGGCTTGGATGGACAGACATGATGATTTTATGTTTGTCCTCGTTAATCAACTTTAGTTTACTCTGTGCCGGCTTGCCCCAGAGGATGAATATCGCCGGCTTCTCGCGCTCGTTTAACAGGGTAATCACTTTATCGGTAAAATGTTCCCAGCCTTTTCCCCTGTGTGAATTGGCATTCCCTTCTCTTACTGTAAGGACTGTGTTTAAAAGCAGCACACCTTGCTCCGCCCATTTTTTTAAATAACCGTTATCCGGAACTTCATAGCCAAGGTCGGCATTCAGCTCCTTAAAGATGTTCCGAAGCGAAGGCGGAATCTTAACACCAGGTTTTACCGAAAAGCTCAAACCATGAGCCTGTCCATGGCCATGGTAAGGATCCTGACCGAGAATCACAACTTTAACATCCTCATAATCGGTGAACCTCAAAGCGTTAAAAATATTATCTTTTTCCGGGAAGATTGTCTTGGTTCGATATTCTTCTATTAAAAACTCTCTCAAATCAAGATAGTATGCTTTTTCAAATTCCTCTGCCAGCAGAGGCTCCCAGCCATTATTTAAAAGTGCAATCGTGACCAGCTCCCTTCATTTCTATCAAACTACACATTATTTTAAATATATATGTGAACAATTTCCAGTATGTTTAATAAAGCTTATATCGGTTATATAAATAGTGTAGACGGTGAAAGCTAAAAAAGCTTCCCAAAACTAGTATAGGTAAAAAATTTCAAGGAGGAAGATACTATGTTGAAAGTAGAAGTAGTTGAAAACGGAGTACAAGCTACAGAAAAGATCAGCTCTTTTGAAGCTGCTGGCTTTGGTAAAGAAAACATTTATATATTCGCACATGATGAAAAGCGCAGTGAGGACTTGACTAAGGCTACTGAAACAGGTGGTATGGGCTTCAAGGAGCAAGGGTTCTTTGATTCCATCGGAAATATGTTCAAATCACGCGGAGATGAGCTTCGCAATAAGTTCGAATCTCTTGGTCTTTCAAAACAAGAGGCTGAGAAGTATGAAATGGAACTGGATAAAGGCCGTCTTGTGCTAGTTGCATCTGACGAAAAATAATCCACTTTGAATGCACAGTCATAACCGATTCTTAGAGGTCGTTTATATAGAAAACCCCTGCCGATTGGCAGGGGTTTTGCGCGTGTATAGGAATCATCCGAAAAATCTTTGATATATGCTTCTTGCCTGAGCCAAATCCTTTGTTCCATGAATAAGGGCGCGTCCATCCTGGAAAATAACCATTCTGTTGTCAGACATGTCCACTGATACTAGATATGGATTCCCTTTAACCTGATAGCCTAAATCCCTCATTTTTCCAGCCGTTTCCTGCAGGTTAAGCTGCTGCTGTTTTGGGGGCCTGATTTGAACAGTATCACGTCCGCATAGGACGGTAGTCTTAGTCATGTTCTCAACGTCTAAATAAGGGTATTCAGGATGTTCTCCACAGCTCAGGCATCCAGCATCCTTTGCCTTGGACATTTTCATGCTGGTGTACTGGTTTCGCCATAAATCAAAGCTGACGAATGAAGTCCGCACCGCATCCCAGTCTTCCACGAGGATTTTCAGTGCTTCCGCTCCCTGATGGGCAATAACCATCTGCACAGCAGGACCGATAATGCCCCCAGTATCACATGTCATCCCCTGAAGCGGAACAGTTTTTAGCAGACAGTTAAGACATGGCGTTTTGCCCGGAATGATCGAAAAACTCATCCCAAAGCTGCCAACACATGCACCGTAGATCCATGGAATCTTGTTTTTCTGTGAAATATCGTTAATAGCCATCCGTGTTTCAAAGTTATCCGTTGCATCAATGATGAGGTCGACTCCATCGACTAGCTGTGCCAATTTTTCAGGAGTAGCGTCGGCGATATGGGCACTGATTTCAACATCAGAGTTAATCGCTCGAAGCCTTTTTTCTGCCGCAGCCGCCTTCGGAAGCTTCTCGGCAACATCATCCTCTGTATATAATTGCTGTCGCTGCAAATTACTCGCTTCAACATAATCACGGTCCACAATCGTCAGTCGGCCAACACCTGCCCTGACCAAAAGTTCAGCATTGCCTGAGCCAAGTGCTCCGGCACCAATCATCAGTACATGCTTGCTGCGGATTTTCTCCTGACCGGTCTTGCCTATTGGAGGAAACAGCGTCTGGCGTGAGTATCTTTCTGACATGGTTTTACCCTCCTTGTAAAAACAAACGCCCTGATCCATCGACCATCAAGTCAACGGAACGGGCGCCGCAATCTTCTATGACGAATCAACCGCCAGATACAGGCGGAATGAAGGCGATTGTATCTCCTTCTTTAATGACTTCATCATTGGATGAAAATTCTTCATTGATCGCTGTCATCGAAGTATCGAGCTTTTGAACGCCATACTTTTCAGCAACCATTTCTTTTAACTGAGCAACTGTTTTGCCAACTGCTTCTATTTCGACTGATTCATGGCCTGCTTCGTCTCGTAGATGAGCAAAGAATAATATTTTATTCATTGAGATCCTTCTCCTCCGGTTTCCCTGTCGGATATGGGACAGTTTCTAGTTGATTGCCGATCCATTCCTGGCCGTCTTCCCAATGTTCTTTTTTCCAGATTGGGACGATTTCCTTGATACGCTCGATTGCATAGCGATTCGCTTCATATGCATCGTTGCGGTGTGGAGTGGACACAGCGATCACCACGGCGATATCCGTGATGTCAAGCTTGCCGACGCGGTGCGTAATCGCTACCTCAGCACCATTCCAGCGCTCCTGGATTTCCGTGCCGATTTGCTCCAGCTTTTTCACTGCCATCGGCTCGTATGCTTCATATATAAGGTAAAGGGTTTTTTTACCCTTTGTCAATTCACGGACAGTGCCAATGAAAGTTGTGATTGCCCCCGCTTCACGCTGGACCACTTTATCAATGACGGATTGAACGTTGATTGGATCTTTCGCTATTTCATAATTCATCATTATCACCTCAATAAACTGATCCGGATCAGGATTTTTTTTGGCTCTGTTAAACTAGGCTGTTGATTTTCGTTCCAGGCGCTTCGCTTTCCGCGGGGAAGAATTATGAAAAAGCTCAACTGCCAGCTTTTTCAAACTTCAAATTCTTCCTTGCAGTCGGGGAGCCTCCTCGGCGCTTTATGCGCCTGCGGGGTCTCCTCATGACTTGCTCATCCCGCAGGACATTGATTGGCTTCCTCGAATAAGCCCACGCACGATGAAAATGCGTTAGCATTTTCGGAGGAGTCTACGCGCCTTCCACTACAATCAACAGGGCATTAAAACAACATTGCGCTTTAACAGAGCCTAATTTTTATCAAACACTTTTCTCGGTTTCTGACTCCGGTTTGTCCGTTAGAGCCTAAATTTCTTAAAAATAAACCGGCTCTGAATTTTCGACGACTGCGTAGCCACCGATTTTGGCTACTTCTGCTTTGAACGCATACGATTGAATCACTGACCTTAACCAGATACCCTTTTCGCTTTCGAAAAATGCCTTTGTCATCAGTAAATCGTAATTTTCGTCGGCCACCGGGATGAAATCGAGTGACATTGCGCGTGCTGCCGGGAAGATTCCGAGTCCTGCTGCGTTGTCATTTCCCTTCACCTCTGCCGCGACGCTCAGATGCGAGAACATTTCACGATCATAGCCGTTTACATCGTCTGCTGACAAACCTGCTTCTTTTAACAATAAATCGAACAATATACGAGTGCCGGCGCCCTTTTGCCTGTTGGCGTAATCTGCGCCCTTTTCGGCAATGTCACTGACGCTCTCAATACCAAGTGGATTGCCTTTTGGAAGCATCCAGCCCTGGGTTCTTTTTAAAAATGGATATAGGACTGCGTCTTGCCCTGCAAGGAATTTCCTTACGTAGGTAACATTATATTCCTTTGTCTCCGGGTCTAGCAAATGAATGCCCGCTACATGGGCTTCCCCTTTTCTGATTGCCATTAATCCGGCCATGCTGCCAACATGGGAAGATACAATTTTCATGTCGGTCCGCTGCCTTTTGAGCTGGGATGACAGCAGATCAATCGTCAGATCATGGCTGCCGCTGAAGACGATTGCATTCTTGATCTCTTCTACAGGCCTGTATAGCTCGACCTCGACGATGTCTCCTTGTTCGTACCCTAACTCTTCCGGCGGTACGACGAGCAAACCATCTGCCCGCACAAGCGACATGGTGACGCCCGCCGCGCGTGTCAGCGGGTTGGCGACAAATTGTCCATCCACATAGCCGATATTCATTCGGACAAAGTCCTCCGCCCCCATCGTGGAGACGATCCTGCGGCCAAGCTTTACCTGCAGCTTTGGCCTTTCCGGTTCCGGAATCCCGAGATATTTACAGACGAGCGGTCTTACAAACCACTCAAGTGCCATATATGCGGAAACTGGATAGCCCGGTACACCGACGACTACCTTATCTTTAATTTTCCCAAGGATGACTGGCTTACCTGGCCTTGTTGCGACACCATGGGTAAAAACAGTGCCAAGCTCCTCAAGAATATGAACTGTATAATCCTTTGATCCAGCGGATGATCCGGCATTGATGACGACAATATCAGATGTTTCCACCGCTTCCAGCAGTGCTTCCCTGATTTTTTCCGGTTCATCCTTCACGATTGGATGCAGATATGGCTGTCCGCCCCAATCCTCTACATAGTTGCTAAAAACCGTTCCATTGAATTCAATGATCCTGCCTGATGAAAGTGAAGAATCCGCGCTGACTAGTTCATTTCCGGTCGGGATGATTGTCACAAGCGGTTTTTTGACGACAGCCACCTCTGTAACCTGCGCCGCAAGGAGTGCCCCGAGGTCCGCTGGACGCAATTGATGTCCCTGTGTGAACAGCATTTCCTCCTGGACGATATCCTCGCCAATAGGGCGGATATGCTGCCAAGGTGTTGCCGGCTCGATGATTTCGATTGTCTCATCATCAATGACCTGGATGTTCTCCACCATGATCACCGCATTATATTGAGGTGGGATCGCATTCCCGGTATCAACGTATTCGAACTGCTCACCCATTTTCAAATGAAGCGGGCGCTGTTCATGTGCTTCATAAGTAGCCTCGGCGTTCACGGCAATGCCGTCCATCGCGGATGCATGGTAAAAAGGCATTGAAACATTGGCGAAGACAGGTTCAGCAGTAATTCTACCCAGGGCGCCGGCAGCCGGGATCCACTCTTTTTCCTGAGGCAGGTCGAACGCGGCCAGCACTTCATTCCTGGCTTGTGCCCTCGGCTTGTCTTCAAGATAAATTTTTCTGTTATAGCGTATTTTATCCATGATGCGGCTCCCCCTATCTCGTCAAAATTACTGGAACATATTCGCCTTGTGAAATTCCTTCTTTTCCGGAAACAATCTCGACGATTCCATCGCTTTTTACCAATGTCGTAATCAGGCCTGATTTACCAATGATCGGCTCGGCCCACCATTCTCCATCCTTCTCCTCAAGTCTTACCCTGATATAATCGGATCTTCCTGGTGAGGAAGCAATATTTTTCACAATCCGGGCAAAAATTCGTTCAGGCTTATGCTCGATTCTTTCACCTTTCAGCCTTCTGAAAACCCGTTCGCCAAATAGCTTGAAAATGATCATAGCGGAGGCTGGATGACCCGGCAGTCCAATGACCGGCTTTCCGTCTGCGACAGCGAGGATTGTCGGCTTCCCGGGCTTGATGGAAATCCCGTGAACAAAGACACCTGGATCTCCAAGTGACTGGATGACCTCGGTCGTATAGTCCTTCGCGCCGACTGAGCTACCTCCAGATAAAATCAAACAGTCCGCTTGTTCATACAATTCGCGGGCTTTTTGGGCGAATTCCTGGTAATCATCGCGGGTGATTCCACCGTAAATAAGTTCTATATCCCACTCATTGACCAGTCCCATGACGGTCAAGTAATTGATATCGCGGATTTGGCCTGTTTCCAGTGTTTTCGTTTCAAAAGGAACAATTTCGTCCCCTGAAGAAAGGTACGCAGCCTTCAGTTTTCGGTAGACTTTTACCTTGGAAACACCAAGTGCCGCCAGTGCTCCAAGCTCCTGCGGCCGCAATCTTGTCCCTTCAGATAACAGGACTTCCCCCGCCTTGATGTCTTCCCCTTTTCTGATGACATTTTCGCCCGGTGCGATTTGCTTGTACGTATTCAACAGCCCGCCGATTTCCTCGCAATGCTCGATCATCAGCACGCTGTCACTGCCTGGTGGCAGCATTCCGCCTGTCGGTACGTATATCGCCTCGCCCCTGCCCACTGGCTTGATCGCTTCTTCTCCCATATGGACCTCGCCAGCCACATTCAAGAAGCCTGGCATCGATTCAGATGAACCGTATGTGTCACGCGCAATGACGGCATAGCCATCGACGGTCGACCGGTCAAAACCCGGTACATTCTCACCTGCAGTGATATCCTCTGCCAGGATGTAGTGAAGCGCCTCATCAAGATGACGGATTTCAGTATCCGTGATCTTGCCAATTTTCTCGTCAATTAACGCAAAGGTCTCCTCAACACTTTTCACTTTGAAAAATTGCATGCTGACTTACTTCCTTTCTAGCACCTGAAAACTATTCTCCGGATTCCGCCCATTTCTTTGCATCTTCATATTCCTCGGGATGGTTCATATTGAAAAACACCCGATCAAGGCTGCCCTCGAAATAGAGCTGCAGATCTGCCTCTTCGAGAAAGCGGACATTTAGTTTTTCAAGCATTTGCTTGATCCTTAAATTCCCGTCCTCAATGCATTCCTTAGCTTCTCTTGCTACCCGTTTTTGATATGCCGCAAAAAGCGGATGCTGTCTGCCTTCACTGACCGGTACGACTGCATCGTAGTGTTTAAGCGCTTTTACAAGGCTTGAAGCTAGCTCTGAGGATACAAATGGCATGTCACAGGCTACGACAAAATTTTCCTCATAGTCTGATGCCTCGAGTCCCGCATGGATTCCCGCGAGTGGACCAGAACCCGGATACTGGTCTGTTACCATTTTAATATTTAAAAACTGATAGGTTTCAGGATCATTCGTTACTAGAATTATATCATCAAATACATGCTGTAACTCATCCTTAATTCTCTCAATATTCGTTTTTTCACGAAATTTCAGGAGAGCCTTGTTCGTTCCCATCCTGCTAGATTTGCCGCCTGATAAAATGATCGCTCCGGCTTTCATCCCACAGCACCTTCTTTTAGTTTGTCTGTTTTGTTTCTCCAGCGGATTTATACCCATGCTCCTGGGCAACAAAGTCCAGGTGGATTGTGTTCAGGTCGAGCATTGCTGGTGTTGGCTTTACAATATATTGTCTTGTATCAATTACTTTCGTATACCCTTTGCATTCTTCACAAATCTGAATTTGTGCCGCTGATTCACCTTCGATTGTCAGGATCTTCACTGTTTCATGATCGTTATTTCCGCAGTGTGAGCAGGCTACTCGCCGGTCATTCCAATGAGCCGAACAACGCGGGCAGTGCAGGACCTTTTTGCCTTCTCCTTCAAGCTGCGCAAGGCGTACTGGTTCTCCGCACACAGGACAGCCGGCACCATGCACACCTTGATGAATTTCATCCTGAACCTTAGCCGCGGTCAGCTGGAGGTATGGACGAAGAACTGTCTCTGCCACGAATTGCGGAATCCAGCCATCCAGATCATTTTCCTCTGCGAAACTCTTAAAATATATATAGTTAAAAGCAAATGCTTCATCGATCCATCTCTTGGCTGTCTCTTCATCCAATAGATTTTTTACAGATTGCATCGAGGTTTCTATCTCTGGCTGATACTTCGATAAAAGACCTCCTATATCCTCTATCCACTGTAAGAATAGGGAAATATCAAAGTCAATAGCCGCTAAAGCCGTGACAGGCACTCCCGCCTCCATTGCCGCTTTATCAAGGTTTGGCCGGACACAGTCAGGATCCAGGGAAGTCCTCCATTGCTCCTGCAACTCTATGATTTCCTTCTGCAATTTTTGGTACTCTTTTGAGACAACGGACTTTTTCATTGCTGCAGCCCCTCTTTCATTCTAATATTCTACATTTTGAAGGGAATGGAGCCCGGTCAGGGCAGCCATTCCCTCTATTAATGGTTTTACGCGCCTTTTTTCTTGTTCTTGTCTTTATCAAGGTCAGGGAAATTGCCCTTCTTGACTTCTTCTTCATACCATTCTGTATAGTGATCCTTTGCCCACTCTGCTGGAACCTCACCAGTGATGACACCAGTGTATCCTGGTCGTGAGTTTTTGTGGATGACACTCAGGTAAATATGGCCGACCACTACTGCGATCGCCAGACCGAAGCCGACGTTATGAGCTACATACGCCCATTGAACAACTGCTTTCGGGAACAGGTCAGGAAACCACATTGGGAAGCCCGAGCCGATGATCAGGATCGCAGTCAGGATCTGGATGATTGAGTTTATTTTTTCACCAGCGTTGAAGAATGTTTGTTTTACATGCTTGAACTTAAAGCCGAATAGTTCTTTGACGAACTCAGTGAAAAACTGTATATCTCTTTTCTTCCAGGTGACAAGCTCTTTTCCCCAGCGAAGGAAGCCCTTAGGGTCCATGATCAGCCAGATGAAAGTAGGCGTAATGAAGGCAATCGCGAAAATCCTGTGGAGCAGGCGTGCTCCTTCTGGTCCGCCCATTACTGGATAAAGCCAGTCAAACCACTCTGTATACATTGGCAAAGCCGTGATATACAGTGCAAAGAATGAAATGGCGTTCACAGCATGCGCGATTACAAAGCCTTTTGAAAATCGCTTAACCTTCACACCTGAATACTGGGTATTACTCATGGCTGCCACCTCCATCCTCTTCATGGCCTTTGCCTTCTTTATTGAATAGCTTGTTGGACACGAATGCACCTACAAGCGCCATGCTTGTCGCTCCAAGCATCATCTTGCCGATTGGCTGTGCGTAGTCCTTCCAGACCACAGCTGATGTTGGAACTTTTGGTTTTTCAGGAAGTCCATAGACAGATGGTTTTTCAGCAAGTACATAAATCGTATGCGTACCGCCGACTCCTTCTGGGTTGTAAATCATCGCGTTAGGATACTTATCCTTAATTTCGCTCAGGCGCTTTTCGGCCTTCTTGAGCATTTCTTCTTGTGTGCCAAATTCCATTGCGTCTGTATGGCAAGTCGTCACACAAGCTGGCTGCATGCCTTCTTCAAGACGATCCACGCACATTGTGCATTTCTGTGCCTTCTTGTACTCCTTGCCGTTCTTGTCTTTATATGTTGCCAATTGAACAACATCAAATGGACAGTTCTGAACGCAGTAGCCGCATCCGACGCATTTGTCACTGTTGACATCTACAGTTCCAAAATCTGTGTAGTGCATGGCATCTTCAGGGCAAACCTTTACGCAAGCCGCATCCGAGCAATGGAAGCACGAGGAATGGCGGAAAAGGTAATCCAGATTGCCTTTAGAGTCTTCGTGTTCAATAAATGACAGCACGTTCCATGTGTTCGCTGTCACATTTGCATGTGATTGGACACTGCCCTGGAACTCTTCCGGCTCAGCCGGAAGGTCGTTCCAGTTTTTGCAGGCGACCATACATGCGCGGCAACCGTCACATTTTGTTACATCGACGTATTTAATATATTCCGCCATTAGTCAGCCCTCCTTATATCACAGAGGAATGCCTTATATTCAGGAATTGTCGTGTTTGCATCCCCAATATGAGGTGTTAAGCGGTTTGCTGTATCCCCTGTTGCGTATCCTTTATAGCCAAAGTGCCAAGGCATGCCGACCTGATGGACCTTCTTGCCGTTCATCATGTGAGGCTTGAATCGTTTTGTCACCATTGCATAGGCTTTGATATCGCCACGGGCAGAGCTGACAATGATCTTATCTTTGTTCTTGATGCCTTTTTCCTTTGCGAGTTCTTCACTCATTTCAATATACATATGGCCTGCCAGTTCTGATAGCCATTCCTGGTTACGTGTCATCGAACCGGACTGCCAGTGCTCAGATACCCTGTAAGTAGTACCGACGATCGGATACTTCTTGCTGTCGCCTTTAAGGTTGAATTCGCCTTCAATGATGACAACTGCAGGGTTGATTTCCTGGCTTGAGAAAGAGTTTTTCACTGGGCTTTCAAATGGCTCGTAGTGTTCTGGGAACGGTCCATCATTAAGTGTTGGTGCGTAGACTCCTGCGACTCCGCCGTTGATCATGATAAAAGGATTCGTTCCGCCTGGATCAGCTGGTGCAACTGTCGGCTTGAAGTCAGGAATGTCATTACCAGTCCATTTCTTCTGGCTTTCATCCCACCAGATGACCGCTTTTTTGTCGCTCCATGGCTTTCCGCTTGGATCAGCAGATGCGCGATTGTAAAGGATTCGGCGGTTTGCAGGCCAAGCATATGCCCAGTTCAGGAAGTTGCCGCCGCCAGTATCCTTATTATCACGGTTTTTAGAGCGGTTCTTTCCTTCCTCTGGATAGAAACCTGAATAAATCCAGTTACCTGAGCTTGTTGTACCGTCATCCTTAAGGTCGCCAAAGCCTTTCAAAAGCTTTCCTGTCGACAGGTCATATCCGTTGATTTCCCTGGCCACAAGGTCGATATCAGGATGGTGCCCTTCACCAAAGTTCCAATACAGTGCATTGATTGGCTTAGCTGCAGCAGAACTTTCATTCTTATAAAGGCCTTTTAGGTTCTTGACCAGCATATGGATGATTTCCAAATCAGCCAAAGATTCTCCTTTTGGATCAATCGCCTTCCAGCGGTACTGCATCCAGCGAGAAGAGTTGGATACACTGCCTTCTTTCTCATAAGAGCTTGCGGCCGGCAGAAGGAATACTTCTGTGTCGATCTTGGATGGGTCACTGCCAGCTTCCTCTTGCCAGAAAGCAGATGTTTCAGTCTCCCATAGGTCAACCGCAACCATCCATTTTAGGTTGGACAGCGCTTCTTTTTCCTTGCCTGCATTCGGACCTCCGACTACAGGGTTTGTTCCAAATAAGAACGCACCTTCCAGTTCGCCTTTATACATTGCGTTGAACAAGTTGATGTGAGAGTAATTCTTGTTGCCTTTTGGAAGGTACTGATACCCAAATTCGTTAGCTTTTGTCGCATTCGGGCCGTACCATGCCTTCAGCATGCTGACGAGGAATTTAGGTTTGTTGCTCCAGTAACCGCCAGAAGGTGTTTCCTTTGTATTGTAGCCTTCTAATGTTGCATGCTCCGGGATGGCAGTTGGTGTTCCAACATATCCTGGAAGCAGGTGATATAGAAGGGCAAAGTCAGTGGATCCCTGTACATTGGACTCGCCGCGCATCGCGTTGATCCCGCCTCCAGGCAAGCCGATATTGCCAAGCAGCAACTGGATGATTCCAAAAGCACGTACGTTTTGTGTTCCAACAGTATGCTGAGTTGTGCCCATCGCATACATGATCGTTCCGGATTTTCCTATTTTGCTTGTTGAACAGAAAGTTTCACAGACCTTGAGGTAATCTTCTTTAGGTGTTCCGGTTACTGCAATAACTGAGTCAACATCATAGCGTGAGAAATGTTTTCTCATCAATTGGAATACAGAACGCGGATGTGTAAGGGTTTTATCCTTTTTCGGATTGCCCTCTTCATCTGTTTCAAAAGCCCATTTCGTTTTATCATACTTGCGGGTTGCTTCGTCATACCCGCTGAACAATCCATCATTGAATTCAAAGTCTTTCTTTACAATGAAAGATGCATTTGTATATTCAGCAACATACTCTCTGTGGATCAAGTTATTCTCTAATGCATAGTTGATCATTCCGCCCATGAAGGCAATATCCGTTCCTGAGCGAAGTGAAGCATAGACGTCAGCCTTTGACGATGTCCTCGTGAAACGAGGGTCGACAGAGACGATTTTGCCGCCTTTTTCTTTCGCTTTAGTCAACCATCTAAAAGAGATTGGATGATTCTCGGCAGGATTCCCGCCCATGATCAATGCACAATCGGTATTTTGCAGATCGCTCCAATGGTTTGTCATTGCTCCACGCCCTACTGTAGGTGCCAGACCGGCAACCGTAGAACTGTGTCATATTCGTGCCTGGTGTTCGAGATAGACGACGCCAAGCCCTCTCATCATTTTCGCAAGCAGATATGTCTCTTCATTATCAAGAGCTGCTCCGCCTAAGCTCGCAATGGCTTCGGTTTTATTGACAAACATGCCATTTTCTTTTTCAATGAATGTTTTGTCGCGTGTTTCCTTCGTACGTTTTGCGATCGTTTCATACATCCAGTCCCAGCTTTTCTCTTCCCATTTCTTGCTGCCAGGAGCACGATATAATGGCTTCGTTAAGCGCTTTTCGGATGTGAAAACTTGTCTGATGGTCGTACCTTTACTGCAAAGTGTACCTTCGTTAACTGGGCTATCCGGATCCCCTTCCGTATAAACCACAGTATTGTCTTTCGTGTGTACCAAAATGCCGCATCCTACACCGCAAAATGCGCAAATTGTTGGTGTTACAGTAGCTTTGGCAATCTTGAGTTCTTTTGTTTGTGCGTGGACCTCTTTTTCGTTAAAGCCCAACTCGACAACCGCCAGGGTCGCCGCAGTGGCACCTGACAGCTTCAAGAACTGCCGGCGATTCAGGTTGATTTCAACCATCTCTCTCTCTCCTTCCCAATAGTTGCTTAGAACATCCCTAATCCCACAAGTGGTGTCAATTTAGTACTTGCTGGGCTTCCCCCCTTTCAAGTAAATCCTCAGATGCAGCCGGCGGGTTTAAATCATCATTAATCCTTTTGGCAGATGTATAAACAGTCGCCATTTTCCCGCGCAAGTAGCCAACGACTTCAATGTTAAGGAATCGGGCTAGCTGGATAGCCTGCTTTGTAGCCGCAGTGCGTGAGCCAATGACGGCAAAACCAAATTTCGCAGCTTTTGACAGCATTTCATATGAAACTCTGCCGGTCGTCAAAAGGACCAGTCGGTCAGGCTGTAAACGCTTTCGAATCGCGTGGCCGATTATCTTGTCGACAGCATTATGCCTGCCGATATCTTCCCTGACCTCGATGCTGCCATCCTCAAGGATGATACACGCGCCATGCATGCCGCCTGTTTCTAGGTATAGCGGCGAATTCTGCGCGAATTCTGCGCGTTTTTTCAACAAATATGTCAGCGAATAGGTTTCATCGGAATTCACTTTATTGAACTTTTTAACATCCGTCATCGAAAAGAAAGTCACTCCCCGGCCGCAGCCGGCTGTGTAATGCTTCTTTTTTGAAAACATCTGCTCAGGATCAAAGGAATTGCATAATGCTACATTCAATGTGCCGGTCTTTTCGCTAAATTGGACGCTGACAACATCCTCCGGCCCGTCAATCAATCCTTCTGAAAAAAGGTAGCCATATACCCAGTCTTCCAAATCCTGATTTGTCAGCTGGAATACCGCAATCTCATATCCATTCAGCTTCAGGCTGATTGGATATTCTTCAGGACAGCCTTTCTTGATCATGTTCTTCACCCCTTATCTGGTACTTCATCTCCGGGCTCTGCTGCAACTATCGACTTCTTTCCGGCCATCAGTGGTGCGATGGGATTGAAAGACTGCTATTAATCTTGCAAGCTGATAAAACTATTTATTCAGCTCAAATCATAAGCCTTATATTAAAAAAACATTCCACTATGCAAAAAGTAATAATACCCCTATGCCTTTAATGTACTGGAAATTCCCTGGTTGTAACCGCTTCAATTGTTACAATAATATAGATGAAAATTGTCTATTTCTTTAACAAATTCTTAAATTAAGATTTTTCATTTACGAAAAATCTTTTGGTGGGTCAATTTTCACAATACCCATCCTAAATGAATTTACTTTTTCCCTCAGTAACTTTCATCACGTCAATGCCCTAATGCCACAAAATCGTCAAAAGTTAATATTATCCATACAAGCAACCTTCAAATCAATTCTTTGTCTAAATCTATAGAATTGGTATAATCATAAGAAAGTGATGAAGGTGACACGCTTTGTGCTGATAAAGCAGTCGCCATTCTTAAAATGGAGGTAGTATAGATGAGTTTGAAAAAGGTGTTAACAATCGCAGGTTCCGATACAAGCGGCGGCGCTGGAATACAGGCTGACCTTAAAACCTTTCAGGAGCTAGGCGTTTATGGAATGACTGCTCTGACTACGGTCGTGACTATGGACCCTAAAAATCACTGGCACCATGAAGTATTCCCACAGCCAGTTGAGCTCGTCGAAAAGCAGCTTGAAACGATTCTTTCCGTTGGAATAGATGCAATGAAGACAGGTATGCTCGGAACGGTTGAGATCATCGAGCTATCTGCACGCAAAATTGATGAGCATAAATTGGACAGAGTGGTAATCGACCCTGTAATGGTATGTAAAGGGGAAGATGAGGTCCTGATGCCTGAAAACACAGATGCCATGAGAGAATTGCTACTGCCAAGAGCAACAGTCGTCACACCGAATCTGTTCGAAGCATGGCAGCTGGCACAAACAGGGCCAATCCGCACAATCGACGATATGAAGGAAGCAGCGGCGAAAATCCATGATCTAGGCGCAAAGAACGTCATGATCAAGGGCGGAAACAAGCTGAACCACGAAAAGGCTGTAGACCTTCTTTATGATGGAAAAGACTTCACTCTTTTCGAATCAGAAAAAGTCCAAACAAGCTTTACGCACGGCGCAGGCTGCACATTCGCTTCTGCGATCACTGCACAGCTTGCTAAAGGCAAAACAGTCCCTGAAGCATTGGAAGTAGCTAAAGGCTTCATCACCGAAGCCATCAAGCACGGCTTTAGGCTAAACGAATACGTAGGTCCAACCGCTCACCTGGCATACAACAAGTACGCAGGCGGCAACCGCGGAGAATAAACAACAAAACAAAAAGAGGCTGTCGCTAAGCTCATCATTTTGAGCTTATGACAGTCTCTTTTCTGTTGATAGAGTCTCTCTATTGGACACTTTCCCTGGAAATTCTCATGCGTTTGGCCGATAGAGTCCTTCTAACGGACACTTTTCTTGTATTTCCTCATGGGTTTGTCCGATAGAGCCCTTCTAACGGACACTTTTCTTGTATTTCCTCATGGGTTTGTCCGATAGAGCCCTTCTAACGGATACTTTTCATGAAAATTCTCATGTGTTTGTCCGATAGAACCCTTCTAACGGACACTTTTCTTGTATTTCCTCATGGGTTTGTCCGATAGAGCCCGCCAATGTCCTCCACTTATATCATCATTTACTGTTTCATGAAAATTTACATTTTAAAATACATGCCAAGTTTCAAGTAGTGCAGCGCTAGTTAGGATTAGGGCGCTGGCGCTTTACTACTTTCCTATTATATCTTCCGATTAATACGAAGAACCCGATCTGCCATATAACTATGAAAGAACCATTCCCCGGAAGCAATCAATACTGAAGCAAAGAGAGCTGCAAAAATAATGCCATCCGTCTGCTCAAACAACATCAATCCAAGTCCCCATATCACGAAAAATGAAAGGGCCAAATCAGATAGTGAAGCGGTAAGATTGCTTGTTTTCGGGAGAATGAACAAGTCACCGGCAAGATAGGAAATCGCTCCAAGAACAAGCGTAATGGCGAGAATATCACCGATCCCTGCAAAACTACCCATTAATAGAAGAAGAACAGCAAATGTCATGATGCCTTTAATTAATAAAGCCTTTACGTGTTTCATAGGCTCCCTCCTTTCTCCTCAATATTTCCATTGTCTTTCCTGATTAAACACTTTATGTAAAATCAGCTACGATGCTCCTTTTTGGAATTCCCCTATAATTGGCCTACCTTTTCCCCTTTGAAAAGGTAGGCCAAAAGAGCCTTAGTAAATTCTTTTCAAGCGTACATTTCGCTTTCAGAAGGTTTTTTTAGTAATATAGATATTAATGAATTTTTAACATAGAAGGCTGTTGATTCGGCTAATATAAACTGAAAAACTTCTAAGCCCGGGAAGGAGGAACAAAGATGGATCCGGTGATATTATCAGAAGTCCAGGAAGCCCTGGACCGTTTTAAAGATAAAGAAGTCTATGTCCATTTAGAAACAACAAATGGAGCGTACGCTTCCCACAACAACGAGTCATTCTTCTCATCAGGTGCGTATATCCGCAATGCGAAGGTAACTTATGAACGTGCGAAGATTACTGGTGAAGGTCCATATCGGACAGGTTTGAAGATACCTTTTGGCTGGGTGTACGCTGAGGGAATCACACATTTCGAAATTGATGATAAAGGAAGACTGCTGCTTGCCGGCCATGATTTTAACGGAAAGCTTGCCGTCGCCCTTGAAATAAGCGAAACACCGTTCGAATAAGTTATTTGGACTTGGCTGAAAGGAGAGATTTTACGATGGAAAAAGAAAGGCATGTACTTGTCGTTTTCCCTCATCCTGATGATGAGGCATTCGGTGTTTCCGGAACAATCGCCTCCCATGTTAACTTGGGAACGCCTGTCACATACGCCTGTTTGACACTTGGACAGATGGGACGGAATATGGGGAACCCCCCGTTCGCAAACCGGGAAACCCTCCCTGCTATACGTAAAAAGGAATTAAAGGACGCCGCACGCGCGATGGGAATCAATGATTTGCGCATGCTTGGGTTCCGTGACAAGACGGTTGAGTTCGAGGATGAGAACATGCTGACCAATCTCATGTCATCATTAATCACAGAATTGAATCCGTCACTCGTGATCACCTTCTACCCAGGTTATTCCGTCCACCCGGACCATGAGGCAACAGGAGCTGCAGTGGTGCGCGCAGTCGAAAAAATCCCTGCAGCAGACAGGCCGAAG
The DNA here is from genome assembly GCF_000813125.1 of Mesobacillus selenatarsenatis SF-1. Taxonomy (GTDB): domain Bacteria; phylum Bacillota; class Bacilli; order Bacillales; family Cytobacillaceae; genus Mesobacillus; species Mesobacillus selenatarsenatis. The sequence continues at coordinate 27,231 of NZ_BASE01000060.1, read as the reverse complement.
CTTCATTGTGTAGCGTTCTCACGAAACTGTGTCGAAGAGATTGGCGAGCCGGATATCGTTTATGATATAAGTGCTGTCGCGGACATTAAGCTTGATGCAATCCGTGCACACCGCTCCCAGACGGAGCTGATGCTTGAAGAAATGGCTGATAAACTGAAGGAAAAGGATCCAAAAACGCTGGCGTGGCTTAACAATGAACGCTTCTGGACCTATAAATTTTCATGATGAAGTCCACCTTTTTAGGTGGATTTTTTATTTGCGTTCATAAACTCCCTCAATCATCAAGCCTTTTACAAACACAACCTTGTCCTCCGGCTCTCCTTTGATCTTCCATACAGATTCTTTGAACCCAAGGAATTTGCTGTTTTCAGTCTTGCCAATCAAGCGGTCTATTTCAAAGGTTTTCTCGCCATTCACATAATATTTTTGATAGGTCTCATAGCCTCGGTGAAACTCTTTGTCTTTATGGACAATTACTCCGTCTGTTTTATTTATGTATACATCTAAATTCGCGTCATAGAAATACAGGCCAACTATCAGCAGAACCGGAACAAGAAACAGCACCATACGCTTCTTTTTAAAAAACAAGAGATCACTTCCCCCATTTTAAAAATTTTCAGTTATCTCTACCTCGTATGATAGCACATAAACATCGAAATAGGCATTTACGTGACAATGTCGTATTTTAAATTAATTTGTGAGTGATTACTCACTATACAAAGCGAAGTTTATCAGTTATCCTATTAGTGAGTGATTACTCACTTTTAAAAAGGATGGTGAAGATCCCGTGATTGTTTCAATCAAAAATGTAAGTAAACGCTATGGTAAGCAAGACGTCTTAAAAAATATCAACTTAGAAATTGAAAGCGGCGAAATTTTCGGGTTGCTTGGACCCTCTGGAGCAGGAAAAACGACTCTAGTTCGGCAACTAGTCGGTCTGGAAACGCCCAGCGAAGGTGAAAATTATCTTTTCGGCGAAATGATGCCTTCCTTAAAACTTATTGAAAGGATTGGCTACATGGCTCAATCGGACGCACTCTATACCGAATTATCCGCTAAAGAAAATCTTGAATTCTTTGCCTCCTTGTTCGGTCTTAAGGGCACGCATCGAAAAAAACGTATTTTAGAAGTTATGCAGCTTGTCGACTTATCTGAACATCTTAACAAACTGGTAACCAATTATTCTGGCGGTATGAAACGTCGTCTATCGCTTGCTTCAGCACTACTGCATGAACCAGAGCTGTTGATTCTCGATGAACCGACTGTCGGCATCGATCCCGTTCTGCGCCAAAGCATCTGGTCGGGTTTTTATGATTTGAAAACACAGGGAAAAACACTGATCGTAACAACACATGTCATGGATGAAGCGGAAAAATGCGACAGATTGGGACTGATTCGCGATGGTGTTTTGATCGCTGTCGGCACTCCTGCAGAATTGAAGGAAAAGACTGGTTCTGCCAGCGTCGAGGAAGCATTTTTAGCATACGGAGGTGTCCAGCATGAGAATTAGAGCTTTAGTGATCAGGATTATCCGGCAATTCCTGAGGGATAAAAGAACACTAGCAATGATGCTTGTTGCCCCTCTCCTGATCCTGACAATGCTCCACCTTGTTTTTAATGGGGAAAACTATATCCCGAAGATCGGGTTGGTCGATGTCCCAGACCCTGTGATGGAGAAAATGGATATTGATGACGCAAAAATAACAGAATATGAGTCTGTGAAAGCTGCTGAAGAGGATACATTGAACCAGGCAATCGATGGGTATGTTGTTTTTGAGGGCCCTATGCTGGATAAAATTGTACTCGAAGGCAGCGACCCGTCTGTCAACGGCGCAGTCATGAAATGGTTCCAGCAGGCAACAAAAAAGCTGTTGCCTTCACAGGGACAATTGGAAATAAACGTTGATTATATCCATGGCTCAGACGATATGGGCCAGTTTGATTATTTCGGACCGGTATTATTGGGCTTTTTCGCCTTCTTCTTTGTGTTCCTCATTTCAGGGATTTCTTTTTTACGGGAGAGAACAAGCGGTACACTTGAAAAATTACTTTCAAGCCCGTTACGGAAATGGGAAATTGTCATCGGTTATGTACTGGGATTTGGTCTCTTCACGATGCTGCAGGCGACACTAATTGCCTCATATGCGATTTATGTGCTCGGTATGCTGATGGAAGGCTCCTTTTTCTATGTATTATTGATTACCCTAATGCTGTCGATGACCGCACTGACGCTCGGTACACTGCTGTCCGCATTTGCGAACAACGAGTTCCAGATGATTCAGTTCATCCCAATCATCATCGTGCCGCAATTCTTCTTCTCTGGACTGATCAATCTCGATACAATTTCCGATTGGCTGAGCTGGCTTGGGCCGGTCACGCCACTGTATTATGCTGCTGAAGCATTGCGTGATATTATGGTACGAGGATATGGATGGGAAGCCATCTATGGTAATATGTTGATGCTGGCCGGGTTTTCCGCTTTATTTATGGTCTTGAATATTTTGGCACTGCGGAAACATCGCGCAGTCTGAACCCCGGTGAAAGGAGAAGACGATGACAGATCACGACTTAGAAATTGACGAGTTAATGGATGGAGATGAACTGACAGATAAGCAGAAAAAAATCATCGTATCTGCAATCGAGTCCTTTGCCGAAAAAGGTTTTTCCGCCACGTCAACGAGCGAAATCGCCAAAAAGGCCGGTGTCGCTGAAGGAACGATTTTCAGGCATTATAAAACAAAAAAGGATTTGCTGCTGGCAATTGTCGCTCCAGTGATGGCAAAGTTTGTGGCACCTTTTATCATAAAAGACCTGCAGAAGGTTCTTCATCAGGATTACGAGCATTTTGAAGATTTTCTTACTGCCATGCTTTTGAATCGCCGTGATTTCCTTGTTAAAAATCTTTCAACTGTTAAAATTCTGGTTCAGGAAATTCCGTTTCATCCTGAATTGAAGGAATTGTTCAAGGAGCATATCGCCCTAAAAGTATATGCTCAATTCATAAAGCTTGTGGAGCACTATCAGGCAAAAGGCCAGATCATGGATATCCCGGCCTACAGTGTGTTTAGAATGACATTTTCTACCATCTTTGGCTATTTGATCGCGCGCTATATGATCCTGCCTGAAGCGGATTGGGATGATGAAGCAGAAACAGAGCGGACCATTCAATTCATCATGCATGGATTGGCAGGACCAAACCACAGTAAAAAGTAAACCGGGCGTGCCCGGTTTTTTTGTTTTGGAACTGGAAAAAATCGCGGATAAATTTCCAGTTCGCCAATAAAAATGGATTTTCGCCAATAAATTTGTGAAAATCGCCAATAAAATCAAATTTTCGCCAATAAAACTGTGAACTCCGCCAATAAAATTAAATTATCGCCAATAACCATAATAGTAATCCTTTTTAATCGGTAATTTTGCCTCCAAAACAAGAAAAGGAGCACCATTTCAGGTACTCCTCCACCATTTTTAACGTAAATCCTGCAATTTTACACGATAAAGCTTATCGTCGCCTTCACTTGGGGTGCCGCGGCCGTCGGTATTGTTGCTGATGAAATATAAATCATCACCATCAACGATCACATCGCGGATTCGGCCTAATCCGGTGACTACTTCTCTTGTGGAGTTCGCCGCAGGGTCGAATTCACGCAGCGCGTTGCCTCTCAATGTAGCAACATATAACTTCCCTTCATGCGCTGCCATACCTGAGGGTGCCCAAGTATTGCTTCCCGAATGGAAAATTGGCGCTTCCATGCCCTGCTTCGTGTCGTCACCAGTTATCTCCGGCCAGCCATAGTTCTTCCCTGCCTCAATCAAATTGATTTCATCATGCGCGGATGGGCCGTGTTCGCTGGCATAAAGAGTTCCATCCTTCGACCAGGCCAGTCCCTGCGGATTTCGGTGTCCATAGCTGTAAACATAGGAGGCTTCAAATGGATTATCTGCAGGGACAGTTCCATCAAGGTTCAGGCGCAGGACTTTGCCGCCGAGCGAATCAAGATCCTGGGCGATTTCCGGGTTTGTTGCCGCATCACCTGTGGTTGCGTAAAGCTTTCCGTCCGGCCCGATTTTCAGCCTGCCGCCATGATGGAAGCGTCCGCTCGGGATTTTATCAAGCAAAAGCTTGCCTTCCAGCCATTCACCATTTTTCAAAGCCAGTTCGACAATTCGATTGAACTGCCCGGTGCCATTCTCGTATGTATAATAAGCAAATGCCTTGTTGGACTGCTCGAAATCAGGAGCGAGCACAAAGCCAAGAAATCCGGCTTCAGCAGCTTGTGACACTTTCTTTTTAAAAGTAACCTTCTGTCGCTCTGTGCTACCGCCTTCCACTTTTACAATCGAACCTGGGCGTTCGCTCAAGTAAAATGTCTCACCGCTTTTATTGATTGACCACGGGACTTCCAGATTTTCTGCAACAACCTCAAGCTGGTCAGCCTGAGCAACCGCTTCTTTGTCTTCTGGTTCTTGATTCACTTCACCTGCAGGCTTCGTTTCGTCACCGCCGGTTGAACAGCCTGCCATCATCATCAGCATTGCTAGCAACACATACGAGAGTCTTTTCATGACACACGTCCTTTCCTATATATAATCCATTCTAAAAATCAGATCTCCACATCTACTCAAAAATTAGATGTCCAGCACCTTCATAATCGCTTTTCCGACGCCGCTTTCTTCATTCGTCAATGTCACTTCGCCGCATAGTTCTTTAATTTCTTGAGCTGCATTTCCCATCGCTACAGGTTTGCCGACTTTTTCAAGCATCGATACATCGTTGAAATTGTCACCAAGCGCCATCGTTTCCTCAAGGCTGATCCCTCTTGTAGCTACGAATTTTTCCAGGGCAATCCCCTTTTGAGCTTCGAGGCTCGTAATTTCGATGTTCTCACGCCCGGATGAACTGACCGCAAGCCCTGAAATTTCCTTCAGGCCATCCTTTGCGGCCTCTAGCTTGTCATCATCTAGCGAAAAAGCCAGCAGCTTGTAAATCTCATATTGGTCGTCCTCGAATAATTCGTCATAATGGTCGATCTTCGTAATTAGTCCTTTATGCATTCTTTCCTCAGCAGCCTCGGCGATTTTTTCGATCGGCACTTCAGGGTTTGCGGTTGAGAAAATATCAACGATGATCGTGATCGCCATATCCTCATCTTCAGTAAAGGTACCCTTGTTGGTGTAAACCTCGAAATAAACGCCGCTTTCCACAAGCCTTAGCGCTGCCTGCCGTGCCTCGGCTTTATTCAACGGGCTTGAAGAAACAATTTCCCCATCCTCTGAACGAACCTCGGCTCCATTCACACATATCATTGGCAGTTTAAGACCGGATTCCTCGAGAACGAATCTTGCTTCCTCGAACGACCGTCCAGTTGCGACAACGACTTCGACTCCCTGCTCTTTTGCTTTTAAAATCGCTTCTCTATTCTCTGCAGTAATCTGCTGGGTAGCAGTCAATAACGTCCCGTCCATATCTGTAGCTATGCACCTAATCATTTCTTCACCTTCTGTAGTTATTTTTTCAGTATTAACAATCATGATAGACCTTCAAACTCTCGACAGCAAATAATACGTGTATATACTAGTGATCAAATTTTCAAGCTAGGTCCATATTGTCATGAAAAGATTCATATGCTATTATGAATCCTGTCTGCAATCGTTTGCACAATTAGTAATTTTATTATTTTTCTCCTTAATTAAATCCGCTTCAACACATGTCGGGGCATACGTTAAATATCAAGGTAAAACAGCAAGAGTAAATATAGAAATGAGGGTTCACATGAAACACAAATGGTGGAAAGAGGCTGTTGCCTATCAGGTATATCCAAGGAGCTTCATGGATTTCAACGGCGACGGCATCGGCGATTTACAGGGAATGATTTCAAAACTTGATTACTTAAAAGATTTAGGGATCGATGTCATCTGGATTTGCCCAATGTACAAATCCCCAAATGACGATAATGGTTATGATATCAGTGATTATCAGGACATCATGGATGAATTTGGGACGATGGAAGACTTTGACCGGCTGCTTGCTGAAACGCATAAACGCGGCATGAAGCTGATTATTGATCTTGTCATCAACCATACAAGCGATGAGCACCAATGGTTCATCGAATCCCGTGAATCCAAAGACAGTCCTAAGCGTGACTGGTATATCTGGCGCGATGGCAAGGACGGCGCTGAGCCAAACAACTGGGAAAGCATCTTTGGCGGATCTGCCTGGGAGTATGACAAAAAGACAGGTCAGTACTTCCTTCACATCTTCTCCCGCAAACAGCCAGATTTGAATTGGGAAAACAAAGAGGTCCGTACTGCGTTATACAATATGATTAACTGGTGGCTTGATAAAGGGATCGATGGTTTCCGCGTCGACGCGATCAGCCACATCAAAAAAGAAGCTGGCCTAAAAGACATGCCTAACCCTGAAGGGCTGCAGTATGTTTCTTCTTTTGACAAGCATATGAATGTCGATGGAATCCAGACATTCCTTGAAGAGCTGAAGGAAGAAACATTCTCTAAATACGACATCATGACAGTCGGCGAGGCAAATGGCGTCAGCATCGAGGAAGCCGATCTCTGGGTTGGCGAGGAACAAGGTAAGTTCAATATGGTATTCCAGTTTGAGCACCTAGACCTGTGGGATTCTGAAAAGAAGGCACTCGACCTGGCAAAATTGAAGAAAACTTTTACCCGCTGGCAAAAAGGGCTTGAAGGAAATGGTTGGAATGCGCTATTCATTGAAAACCATGATAAAGCCCGGATCGTTTCGACATGGGGCGATGACAAGGACTACTGGCGCGAAAGTGCAACTGCGCTGGCATCGATGTATTTCTTGATGCAGGGCACGCCTTTCATCTATCAGGGTCAGGAAATCGGCATGACCAATGTCCAGTTCCTTTCAATTGAGGATTATGATGATGTCGCAATCAAGAACCTCTATAAAATCCGCCGTGAAAACGGTGTGCCACATGAAGAAATCATGGATTTCATCTGGGCGACTAGCCGCGACAACTCACGTACGCCAATGCAATGGTCCGATGCAGAAAATGCCGGTTTCACAACAGGCAAGCCTTGGCTCGGGATGAATCCGAACTACAAAGAGGTCAATGTCGAAGCTCAGCTTAATGACCCCGACTCCATCCTTCATTTTTATAAAAAAATGATCGAAATGAAGAAGGCCAATGACATTTTCACTTATGGCACATACGATTTAGTTCTGGAAGATCACGAACAAATCTATGCCTATACAAGAACACTGGACGACAAACAAGCTGTTGTGCTTTCCAACCTATCCAGCGAGCCAGCAGCCTTCGAATTCGACGGATTTCCGCTTGAATCAAGCCAATTGCTGCTTAACAACTACAAGGTTGAAGAACAGAAACCGTCATTCACATTGAAGCCATATGAAACAAGAGTATATTTGAATTGATTTTTAAAGGGAGTGCCGATTTAAGGTGCAAACAACATAAACAATTTCTTGTTTATCCACAAAAATCACAAAGCTATTCACATGAATAATCACACAAGAAAACGCTGTTGAAAACAAAATCAACAGCGTTTTTTTATGTCACTATAGCCTTCATGATTTTATAAGAAACAAGCGATTATAAAGATATTTTCATGAATTTACTAACATCCTTAAATCCCATTTTCTCATACAACTTTAATGCTTTTTCATTATGTGAATATACATTCAGTCTTACATCACTATATCCGTTTTTCCTAAATTCCTTTAAAGCCTCTTCCATCAATAATTTAGAGTAACCCTTGCCTCTGTATGGCATTTTTACATATATATCATTTATCCAGCCGATTTCATCACCCGTTAAGTAATCAAACGCTTTATCAATTTGAACCCATCCAAGAAGCGTATTGTCATTCATTAAGCAAACAAAATAAGCATTATACTTCGCGGAATGCTCATATGCTTCAATCATTTTTTGCTTATTATCATCTGCATCATGATTTGTTGCTTCTTTACGGTTTTCACCTGCTAATTCATAAATTTCTTTTATCTCCGTTTCTGAAGCCACTTTAAAGCTTAACCCCATACCTTCACCCTCTTAAATTAACTATAATTTACCTACATCATAAAAAATTTGTTATTTGTACATAAAGTCCTCTACCATTAACCTATTACCTTTTCTTATTTACCTTCTTTCTCTTTCTAGTGCAATTCCTGGCATTTTTATTACAGTAAAGGTCTGATAAACGACCTCTTCCCCATCCTGTACTTCAGGCTGTTCTACAAAGTCTATCTCCATTTGCTTGTAGATATTTTTCCAAAAGTGAACTGCTGTTTCGTTTTTTACCAACTGAGATATGTAATATCTGCCTTTATTATGAGCAAATATTTCTGATACGGCTGCTTTAGAGACTCCCTTTCCCCTGAAGGCATTTAGGACGAAAAAATCATTGATCACTTTATCTACTTTTTTCGTAAAAGGTGCTTCGAGAATCAGGACAAAGCCTGCCAGTTTTTCATCGACTTTAATGAAGTATGGAGTGATTCCTTCTTTTTCCCATATAAGCGAAAATGAATCAAATTCGAAGCTGCCATCCTTGCTGATCTGCAAACCATCTGTATAAGCTGACAAATCATGCAGGTATAGTGAATAAAGATTACGCAGTACTTCCTTTTTATCTGGTCTGATTTTTTCCAAAGTAACTTTCATTCTTCTTCTCCCCGGTTAAATAAGGTAATAGTCCTATTAAGAATTCACGCTAAACAGAAGGAATCCTGCTAAAAAAAATTGAATTTTATATGAGGGTGGCGGATTGACGTTTAGCTTGCTTGCTTTAGGAGAATATAACACAGGAAGGAATTGGGGAGAGAAAAGTGTTGGCAAAACAGGGGTTATGCATTAAAATAATTTTTGGCTTATAAATATGTATTCTAAGGGTGAAATCATTTTGGAAAAACCATTGCGCAAAACAAGATCTACCGGGGACTTATTAGCATTCATTATTCCCTCATTAATAGGAATATTTTTCTTTATGTTACCAATCTCCTATAATGGAGAAATAACAATACCTATCGCGGTCCTATCAGGATGGCTGCAGGACTTACTTGGCGGCTCACTGCCTGCGATCATGACTGTAATCATTGTTCTGACGCTAATCGGAACATTATTAATAAAAACAATCAGACCTGAAATTCTTGATCGCAATCATTTCCTAAAATCATTGTTTGATGTTCCAGCTGTCTGGCTGGTTGCCAGGATTTTAGGGGCAACTTTTGCGGTTATGACTTTATTTCAATTAGGACCGGAAGCAGTTTGGTCACCTAACACAGGCGGCCTGCTTCTCAACGACCTTTTGCCAATCCTTTTCTCTGTTTTTCTGTTTGCGGGATTATTCCTGCCTTTATTACTAAACTTCGGCCTTCTTGAATTGTTCGGAACATTGATGGCCAAGATCATGCGTCCTATTTTCACATTGCCTGGACGTTCTTCAATCGATACTCTCACATCATGGCTTGGTGACGGCACGATTGGTGTTCTCCTGACAAGCAAGCAGTATGAAGAAGGGTATTATACTAGACGTGAAGCCGCTGTTATCGGAACTACATTCTCTGTTGTCTCAATCACATTCAGTCTCGTAGTCATTTCTCAGGTTGGCCTGGGCCATATGTTTGTCCCATTTTACCTGACCGTGACATTGGCTGGCGTGGTTGCGGCTGTTATCCTCCCAAGAATCCCGCCTCTTTCCAGGAAAGAGGATACGTATTATGTGGAGCAGAACAACGACTATTCTGAGGAAAACATTCCAGATGGCTATACACCTTTCTCCTGGGGTATGGCACAGGCTGTCGATAAAGCAAGTAGCAATAAGAGTTTCAAAGATTTCTTCCTTGCCGGCGTCCGCAATATCCTTGATATGTGGATGGGAGTTGCGCCGATCGTCATGGCGCTCGGAACACTGGCGCTAATTGTCGCTGAATACACACCAGTATTCCAATGGTTAGGTATGCCGTTCATTCCGCTGCTTGAGCTAATGCAGGTTCCTGAAGCGAAGGCAGCATCTGAGACGCTGATTGTCGGCTTTGCGGACATGTTCCTTCCATCCGTTATCGGTGCTGACATTGCAAGCCCGATGACAAGGTTCATCATTGCGTCTGTTTCCGTCACACAGCTCATCTATATGTCTGAGGTCGGCGGCCTGCTGCTTGGTTCGAAAATTCCTGTCAGCTTTGGGGAATTGTTCATTATCTTCCTGCAGCGTACACTTGTGACATTGCCAATCGTTGTACTGGTTGCGCATATCATTTTTTAAGTGGTGAAAATACTCAAAATGAACGTGATTCGATCTTAATACAACCAAAAAGAGGTAAAACTGCGAAAACCGGGTGGCGAGATGCCAGCCGGTTTTTTCATATTTAGTGAATTCCGCGAAAATGGGGTGGGATTCCGCGAAATCAGACCACAATTCCGCGAAAACTCACATTAATTCCGCGAATTTCTAAGTTAATTCCGCGAACTGGAAAAAATCACTGATTTTTTCCAGCAAAAAAGAGAAGCAGCACGCTTCTCTTTTAAAATTATCTGTTCCTAGCACTGGAATGATCGAATCTGTCTCAGGTCCATTCCGTAGTAAACCCATCCACGGCGGCGGCTCCATCTCCAGCCGGCAATCGAATTCCTGCCGAGGAAGATTGGATAGAACCAGAAGCTTCTGCCATCGATCAGCCAGATATACGTAAAGCGGTACATACATCTCCTGATTCCGCCTGGGTCGACTGCAAATGCCGTTGCCTGTTCTTGCGGCACATATGCTGGTGGAGGCGATGAAGGCGGGCCTCCTGCCTGGCCTCCACCTGGTGAACCTCCTGGGATTCCACCTGGTCCGCCTCCAGGGAAGCCACCTCCAGGAATGCCCCCGCCTTGCCCCGGAAATCCACCACCGGGAATGCCTCCACCCTGGCCGGGAAATCCACCTGGTCCTCCAGGAAAGCCTCCAAATGTCCTCAAATCTCCCTGCTGGTTAAATTCGTTCTCATTAAAGCCATAATCGTCTTCAAATTGCTGATTTGGTCCATATGGGTAGAAGTTATTGTAATACAAAACTCATGTCCCCTCTCTAAAAGTCTTCCTTGTAATGTATGCAAAAAGCCCAATTCGGTGCTAGTTTGCGCCCAGTCTTTCGATCTCTTTCTGAAGCTGGCCGGTGATTTCGTCTACCTTGGCAAAATCCATTGCTTCGATATAGATTGCCTCCAATTGGTCGCGCAGTTCTTTTGCACGGGCTAGTGAGGCGATTGCTTCGTTCATCTTTGCTTTATACCTTCCGCCAACATCCTTAATTTCCGCTTCATATTTTTCATCCGTACCAGGAGTGATCAACTCTGTATACATATCGATGATTTCATCTGTCTCACTTTCCGGAAAATACTCATGTGGCGCCGTGCTGTCGAATATCGCAAAGTCTAGCTCTCGGACAATGACCATATCCAGGCTGTGCGGATCAAATCCACAATGATAGACTTCAACGTCATATCCGCGCAACTGTGCTTTGGCAGCAAGTTTTTTCAGCATGGTGGACTTTCCAGAGCCTGGACGACCTTTGATGAAGTACCTCTTGCCCACTGTCTCTGTCAAATTAGGTACAAAATCGACTGCCCCAACCGGAGTGGCGGCACCAAGGAATCGGTCGTACACCCGCCCGCTGCCTTCTGTTGATGTACTGTCTCCGAAGAACCTCTCAATCAATCTGTTCGTCAGCTCATTCGCTTTTTCAAAATCCATGTTTTCAATATAGATTTTTTCCCACTCGTCATGGATTCTCAGCGCTTCGGCAAAAAGGCTGTAGGCAGAATTGAATGCCTCACTGATTTTTTCACTAAGCTTCAGGATGGTTTCCTTGTGTTCCTGAAGCTTGCCGGAATTCCACGCTTCACCCAGATTGACATACTCCTCTATCGCTCCAGGTGCCTTCGGTTCGATGACATGAGGCGCAGTTCCGTCAACAATTCCGGCATTCAATCTGGGAATTAGCACACCATCGATTGATTTGTTGTCTGATGAGCAATACAGGAATTGTACATCATAGCCTTTTTCAAGCCATTCATTGCCGATCTTTTTCATGAGCGAGGATTTTCCTGTTCCTGGTCCGCCCTTCAATATGAAAAGCCGGGACAAGCCCTGCAAGCTGGAATCATATAAGCTGTAAAAACCGCGGGCCGTGTTGCCGCCGGCAAAGTAGTTCAGGATTTTCCCTGACATAGATTTGCACTCCCTCCAACCGTTCTTAAAAACGGTAAGTTTTCGCTTCCTCCTTACTATATGCAGGGAATTTGTTCTGGGTGATTGCCCAGATCTCACTCCAAATTTGTCTATTTTGAAAACTGTTTCCCGGGCAAGTGACGTTCTTCACAGCTAATCACAGCGCTTTCACAATTCATTCACAATAAACACAAATATGTGTGCAGTACATCACACTAACGTTTTTTCCAAAAAGTTAGGATGTAAGTGTGAAAGGCTCAATCAGATTTATGGGTGGATTTGACTGCCTTATCTTTGAAACGGAAAGAGCCTTGGAAAATAATCAAGGGGGGAAAAAAGTGAATAAACCTATCATCCATTTCATCATCAGTGCTCTTCTTGGACTCGGGATTGGTTATATAGCCTTCGATGTCATTCCTGGGAACGATGGCCAGGAAAAAGAAGTCACAGCTGTCAATGAGTCTTCAAAGCCTGAAGAAACGGTCAAGGAAGAAAAAGAGTCAAATGAGACCACTTCCACTGCTGCTGGTGAGGAGAACATCCTTCAAGCGAAAGGCTGCCTTGGCTGCCACTCTGTAGAAGCCTTGAACCTTACTGGAGGAGCAACCGGACCTGATCTTTCCGGTGCATTCACCAATGTCGAGGGCAAGCACGGTAAAGCAATCGATGAATTCCTTAAAGAACCTACCTCAGCAGTCATGTCCGGCGTAATTGGCGGCAACCCGCTGACAGAGGAAGAAATAAATCAAGTTGTAGAAATTTTGAAAGAAGCTTCTGAAAAATAAACCAAAGGTGGTGCAGTGTTAATGAAAAAATGGGTTCCCGCAGCTTCCGGGCTGCTAGCCGGCTTCATGGCGGCAACTGTATTCTTTGCTGATTTTTCAACAGGACCTAAAGGAACGGCAAGCAATGACACCGCAAACAAGTCAAACGCTGAAAAGGTCTATGTTCCTTATGGCGAGCTAGACGAGTACTACATGCTTTCATCAGGCGGCCATTCAGGGCAGCTATTCGTTTACGGACTGCCTTCCATGAGAAAGATTCGTACCGTGCCGGTGTTCACGCCGGATCCGGCCACTGGATACGGCTTCGACACAAAATCGAAAGAAATGCTTGGCGGCTATACATGGGGAGATTTTCACCACCCGGCCATTTCCGAGACAGATGGTGAATATGATGGCAAATTCGTGTTCGCAAATGACGTGGCCAATAACCGAATCGCGGCGGTTGACTTAAGCACCTTCCATACGGCAGACATCATGGAAATGCCGAACATGGGCGGACCGCACGCAGGGACATTCGTTACACAGAACACGGAATACATTGTCATGCCTACCCGTTTCTCGGTTCCAATCGGAAAAGAGTACGCTCCACTGGATGAATTCGAGGAGAAATATAAAGGTGTAGTTTCAATGGTCACATTCGACCAGGAAAAAAAGGACTTCGATCTGGCTTATCAGATCATGCTTCCGCCTTGGTCATATGACCTTTCCGACGCTGGTAAAAAGGTTTCTGGCGACTGGATTGTCATGACAACTTACAACACAGAATTCGCAACGACGAATAACGAAATCAACGCATCGCAGAATGACCGTGACTATATCGTCCTGCTGAACTGGAAAGAGCTCGAGAAAAAAGTGGCAGCTGGTGAGTATGAAGAAGTCAATGGCGCGAAGATGATTGACCCTCGCAAGCACAAGGGTTCGATTTACGCATTACCTGTAGCGAAATCACCGCACGGCGTTGACGTCACTCCGGACGGAACACGCTTCATCGCATCTGGTAAGCTGGCACCTTTAATGACTGTATTCTCATTCGAAAAAGCATTTGAAGCGATCAAGGCTGGGGACTTTGAAACTGAAAAATTCGGTATTCCAGTCTTGCCTTATGACAAGGTTGTAGAACGTGAAGTTGACCCTCCAGGAGCATTGGGGCCACTTCACACTCAATTTGACGACAGAGGCAATGCGTACAATACGATGTTCATTTCATCTGAGATCGTCAAATGGAAAGTCGAGACTGGAGAAATTCTGGACCGTACACCTGTCCACTATTCACCAGGACACTCAACAGCAACAGAGGGTGACACAGCCTCTCCGGACGGCAAATGGATTGTATCTCTGAACAAAATTGCCAAGGACAATTTCCTGTCAGTTGGACCTTCACACCCTGAATCAATGGAACTGATTGATATTTCAGGAGATAAGATGTCCCTGACGTACACGGCTCCGGTCGATCCAGAACCGCATTACGCACAGACGATCCACCGTGACAAAATCAAAACGATCAAGATTTACGAGAAAGACGAAAACCGCGAGCACTCTGTTTGGAAACAAGAAGACACACGAATCGAGCGCAAAGGCAATGAAGTCCATGTATACGGTATCGCCATGCGTTCCAAGTTTGTCTTTGACGCAAAAGCTGAGCGTCCAGACGAAATCAAGGTCAAACAAGGCGACAAGGTTATCATTCACCTGACGAATATTGACCTTGACCAGGATATCACCCACGGCTTCGGCATCATGGACCACGACCTGAACTACGAAGTCCAGCCAGGCCAGACAAGCACGATTGAATTTACCGCTGAAAAAGCTGGTACATTCCCAATCTACTGCACAAACTTCTGTTCAGCCCTCCACCAGGAAATGAGCGGCTACATGTTAGTAGAACCGAAATAACCTGGCAAGCTGAATATGGAAAAGGGTATTGAGTTTTCAGCCGATACCCTTTCTCCCTTTTTAAAAAGTTTTAAGTCTAGAAATTTTGCAGCGTTAAAAAATGACTCTTGCAGATTTCTTTTAGGAGATGATTCAGATGGCAAAGAAATTATCTGCTGGTTCTATAGCTAGTCTTATCGGGGCTGCAGCATTGATTTTTGCCTCTATCAAATTCCCCTGGTGGGGGATGAAGTTTTACGCACCGCAATATATGGAAGGGCTAGATATCATTGTTTATCCTAGCAAGCTAGCTGGAGACATCGATATCGTAAACGGCTTGAATCATTATATTGGCATGGCTCCCTTCAGCAATGAAAGCTTTCCTGAACTGCAATACCTGCCTGGCCTGATCATGGGGCTTGCGGCAATCATCATCATCGTCGCTTTAGTGAGAAAGAAAAGCCTGCTATATGTACCACCAGCACTGCTTATTGTGGGTGGAGCCCTTGGCATTTACGACATGAACCGCTGGCTCACGAAATTTGGTACAGAGCTTGACCCTAAGGCACCAATCGAACTTGAACCATTCGTACCGCCGATTATTGGAGAAAACATCCTTGCGAACTTCGTGACACACAGTTATTTTACAACAGGGTCATTCCTGCTTGGAGCAGGCTTCCTGCTTACACTTTTGCCATTTTGGCTGGAGCGTCGGAAATGAACAGGCTATTGATTTTATTTGTTGGGATAGGCGTCTGGATTTTCTCCACCCTGCCTGTCTCGGCAGATGTATCCCTGCAGAAGCTGATTGATGAAACTCCAATAAACGGTGAATTGATTTTAGAGAATAAGCAATATGAAGGAAATATCGAGATTACGAAACCGATTACGATTATCGGACAAAAAGACACAACGATCCGCGGCGATGGAAAAGGGAATGTCGTCCTGGTCAAAGCCTCCAATGTCATTATGAAAAATTTAACAATCGAACACGGCAGCCTGAACAGAAGCTCTGATGAGGAATATTCAGGGATCCGCACGATGGGAGAGCACAACCAGTTTATTAATCTAGTTATCCACGATGTTTACCATGGACTCTATATTAATAGTTCAAACCACACTCTCGTGAAAAATGTAACAGTCACCGGGCAAGGTACGGGAAAGCTAGGCAGCCAGGGAAATGGCATCCAGCTTGTGCGCACGTCCAATAATATTATTGAAGATTGCACTATTTCCAAAACACGCGACGGCATTTATGTCGAATACGCGGATAAAAACGTAATCCGCAACAATTATGTAAGTGAAACACGGTACGGCCTGCACTATATGTACTCAAACGATAATACTTTTTACCGAAACCGTTTCAATAAAAACACTGGCGGTGCGGCAATCATGCACTCCCAGAACATCTTGTTGAAGGAAAATCAATTTTCCTTTAACCAGGGATCCCGCTCATTCGGGCTCATCATCCAGACGAGCACCAACAACACCGTCCTGGATAATGAATTTTACCTGAACCAGCGTGGCATTTACCTGGAGCAATCCAAACAGAACAAGATTGAGGGAAACAAGTTTTTCCACAATGACATTGGTGTGGAGCTATGGACTACGTCCACTTCCCAGGTATTCACGAAAAATCACTTTGAGCAAAACATTGCCAATGTCCTGACAATTGGCGCGGAATCTTATAATCAATGGAATCTAAACGGGAAGGGCAACTACTGGGGCACAGAGCTTTCTGTCCTCGACCTGGATCAGAACCAGATTGGTGACTCTCCTGTTGAATATAAATCGTCCCTTTACAAACTAGTAGAAGATAATGAACTCGCGTATTTATTTTTAAAAAGCCCGGCCATTAAAATCTATGAAAAAATCAATGAAGTCTTAAGCACCCAGAAAGTGATGGTCGTGGATGAATTCCCGCTTATTGAGAAGGAGAAGGAATCTGCACCATGGATGCTGCTTTTCATTCCGGCGATCGCGATTGCGGGTTGGATTTTTACCAAAAAGAGAAGGAGTCGTTTATCATGAATTACATTTGGAAGGAATGGCTTGAACAGTCACGCGGGAAAGGCCTCTGGCTCGGCCTGGCCATGGTCATGCTGACTTCCATCTTCCTGTTGATGGAAGCACGCTCATATCCAGATGAACTCGGATTTGACGCCTTTCTTCTCTCGCTTTATGACATGAATATTTATCTGGTACCAATCTTCGCTCTCTTCATTTCCTCTTTTTCAATCTTCCAGGAAAAAGAGCTGAAGACGTCGATGATCCTGTTGACGAAAAAAGAATCGAACCGAAGCCTGTTGCTGAAGAAAACCATCGCGATTCAGACGGTCGTCATTGGCGTGTTTGTCGGCTGGTACTTTGTTCTCGCCATCGCGATGAAATGGTTCCTGCAATTCCAGCTAACCAGCTTCATCTATTTTCTCGTGACAGTTGTGGTACTGCTGTTGATTTTCAACCAGTTGGGACTGTTTCTGGGGAACATCACGAACACGAAGATGCAGCTGATCGGCGCAACGATTTTCACATGGTTCCTGTTCGTGTTCCTGATCGACCTGGCGTTCATCCAGTACGTACCTTCTGTTTCCTATGAAAATGTCAAACTGTTTTCGTGGCTCTACTTCCTGGATCCATTGCACACATTACGCTTTTTCCTAGAGACATCGCTCGGATTATTCTCGCTGAACAATATGTCGCGATTGATGGAAAAAATGATCTGGATGGCTCCATGGAAGTTTCTCTTGATTGACCTGGCATTCTGGATGATCCTGTTCTTCGAGCTCTCCATCCTGTTCCGCAGCAAGGGGGAAAAATCATGATTGAAATCAAGGACCTATCACAATCTTATAAAAATAAGCAAGTCTTGAAAGATATCAACCTGACAATAGAGAAAAACGAGTACTGTGCCCTGGTTGGGCGGAACGGTGCCGGGAAATCAACCTTGATTCGTTCGATCCTCGGTTTGCAGCTTGTTAAAAAAGGTTCGATTACGCTTGGGGGATTTCCAAATTCGAAAGGAGACTGGAAGAAAATCGTTTCCTATCTCCCCGAAAAATTCCACCTCTATCCGCATCTGACTGGTAAAGAGAATATGCGCTTTTTCGCATCGCTTGGAACTGAGGAGATTGATGAAAAGAAGATTGAGGAGAAACTGAAGATGGTCTCTTTATGGGAAGACCGGCATAACCAGGTGAAGGGCTATTCCAAGGGGATGCTCCAGCGCCTCGGACTCTGCGTCATGCTCTATTACGATACAGAAGTATTGATTCTCGATGAGCCAACAAGCGGACTTGATCCGCTCGGCCGCGAGGAGATTTTGCAAATCCTCAAGTCTCTATCCGGAAAGACGATTTTCATGGCATCGCATCATATGGATGAAATCAAGCAAATCTGTTCGCATGTAGCATTTTTGGAAGACGGAAAAATGACAAAGTACACGGTCGATGAATTTCTTAATGAGCACTTAAAAGGAGCGGATTACAAATGAAAAAATTACTCGCAGGCTTTATGTTGCTGATTGTTCTTCTAGCTGGATGCAGTTCAGGCTCTGATTTTGAGATCACTTTGAGGGAAGCCCCTAAGTACAAGGCTGGCGAAAGCTACCCAGTTGTAATTGAAGTCATGAAGGATGGCGAGCCGGTGGACGGCCTGGAATTTGCTGCTTACCTTGAAATGGCCAAAATGGACCATGGTACCATTGAACTTAATTTTGAGGACAAAGGAAATGGTGTTTATGAATCAAGCGTCGAACTGCCGATGGGCGGAGAATGGATCGCCAATATCGAAGGAGAATCAGATGGTTCTGCTTTTGAGCATGTGATTACATTCGAAGTGGAAAAGGAATGATCCAACATGAAACTTAAAAAACTTCTGATTCTTGTGCTGCTGGTGGCCGGTATGATTCTTGGGGGCTGCCAGCAGGATAACAAGGAACCTGTAACTGAGAACAACTCAAGTGCGCAGAAAGCGGAGGAAAGTTCGGAAGACGGATTTCAGGCTGATGACAAAGTCGTCACGATCAACGGCAAGGTCTTTTCCTATGAAGACCTGCAATTTTATCAGCTGATGAACAAGGTAGATATCGAGCTGAACCGCGCTGTCGATGAAAAGAATTTGCAGGGCGTGGAACTGGAAGAAAAAATGGCCTACTGGGATGAGCAATCCAAGTACCATGATAATTTCAACGTGAACCTGTCCAAAATGCTCGAGCAGCACACCATGTACCTGCTAGCAAGGGAAAAGGGCCTGGACGTAGAAAGTGCTGAGGTAGCTGGAACTATTGAAGAATTCAAAGCGAAAGTCGAGCAAAATGAAGCAGCCTCGCAGCTTGTTTCCGCTTACCCTGAAGATGCATATAAAAACAGGCTGAACAGCTACTTCACCGAAAAGCTGCTTACCCAGCAGATCTATGAAACACTCAAAGCCGACGTTGTAAAAGAAAAGCCAAATGCTACTGACAAAGAGATCGCCTATGACACAGCCAAGAGCTATGAAGAACTCTATCAATCGCAAGTCGCTAGTTTGGAGATTAAAATTAATGCCGCAGGGCATGAATAGTTCAGTAATATGGAAAACAGCCCGAGCTCAAGCAAAGGCTGTTTTTTGTTTAAAGGATAACCTCCGCACAATTATTCTGCTATTGCTCATGAACCTGTCGGAATTGGGGACTTATCGTGACAACTTTACGGCTTTCACACTCAATCCTGTCACGATTCCCAGGTTTTCTTGACAGCTTTTCCACTTTCACACGCGAACCTGTCACGATTCCGAGGTTTTCTTGACAGCTTTACGGCTTTCACACCCAAACCTGTCACGATTCCGAAGTTTTCTTGACAGCTTTACGGCTTTCACACCCAAACCTGTCACGATTCCGAAGTTTTCTTGACAGCTTTTCGGCTCTCACACCCAAACCTGTCACGATTCCGGCGTTTTCTTGACAGCTTTTCGGCTTTCACACCCAAACCTGTCACGATTCCCAGGTTTTCTTGACAGCTTTTCCACTTTCACACGCGAACCTGTCACGATTCCGAGGTTTTCTTGACAGCTTTTCGGCTTTCACACCCAAACCTGTCACGATTCCGAAGTTTTCTTGACAGCTTTTCGGCTTTCACACCCAAACCTGTCACGATTCCGGCGTTTTCTTGACAGCTTTTCGGCTTTCACACTCAAACCTGTCACGATTCCCAGGTTTTCTTGACAGCTTTACGGCCCTTATACCCTAACCTGTCACGATTCCAGGGTTTTCTTGCCTACTTTTCCGCATTCACTCGCGAACCTGTCAGAACTCTGATCCTATTAAGAAAAACATCTATGCTTTCACCAGTTCTGCATATTTCCCTGCAACCGTACTGATCAATTGGTCCGGTGCCAATTCGACCTGGAAACCGATTTTCCCTGCGCTGACGATGATGGTTTCAAGCTCCTGGGCGCTCTCATCCAAAAATGTCGGATAATTCTTCTTCATGCCAACAGGCGAACAGCCGCCGCGAATATAGCCCGTAAATTTCTGGATGTCCTTGACAGGAAGCATTTCAACATTCTTTTCCCCGGCTTCCCTCGCAGCTTTTTTCATGTCCAGCTCCGCTTCCACCGGGATGACAAAAACGTATAATTCCTTGCTGGAACCTACTACAACAAGCGTCTTATAGACCTGTGCAGGATCGCGGCCAATCTTCCCCGCAACAGCAACACCATCGATCTTGCCATCCTTTGAATCATACGTAAGAATCTCATACGGCACTTTCTGCGTATCAAGAATCCTCATCGCGTTCGTTTTAACCTTCGCCATCCTGGTTCCTCCTTACCTGAGGGTATTTAGGATAATTTTACCTTATGGAGGATGGCCGATTCAATCCTGGTCTCTTCCAGCTCAGTCTCTAAGGCTGGAGTTTTCGAGTTTTCGAGATTCCGATTCACATTAATAGCCTTCCTGCCTATAGAAATATACGTTATGCCAGCTAACTCTGCCTCAACCAAGCCATAGCAATTCCTTCCGTCAAAAATCAAAGGTTCACGCATGAGTAATGGGTAACGTCCTAAATCATATTGAGTGATTTGCGGCCACTCGGTCATGATGAAGACAACATCCGCTCCTTTAATCGCCAGATCCACTGTGTCAGCGTAATAAAGCCGGCTGCCGAATAACTCCTCGACTTTTCCAACGGCTGCCGGGTCATACACGGAAATGTCAGCCTGTTCTTCAATCAGCTGGGTGATCAGCTCTATTGCTGGTGCTTCGCGGATATCATCAGTATGCGGCTTGAACGCAAGCCCAAGGACCGCCACCCTCTTTCCCCGCAGGCTCCCTAACATCTTCTTCGCTTTTAAAAATAGCTGCTGTTTCTGCCTGCTGTTCACCTCAATCACGGAACGCAGAATTTTAAAATCATAATTATAGTACTCTGTCAGCTTTTCAAGTGCCTTTGTATCCTTCGGGAAGCATGAACCGCCATAGCCAATTCCCGCTTTTAAAAATTGGCTGCCGATTCGCTCGTCCATGCCCATTCCTTTTGCGACATCTTCAATATTTGCGCCTGTGTACTCACACAGGTTGGCCACTTCGTTGATGAAACTGATTTTCGTTGCCAAAAACGCATTAGAGGCATACTTAATGAGCTCCGCACTGCGGATATCTGTCTGTATAATCGGTCTGCCAAAAGGTTCAAACAACTGCGCTACCTCGCGGCCAGCCTCAAGGTCATCCGTGCCGATGACAATCCGGTCAGCATGGAACGTATCAAGAATGCCGGACCCTTCCCGCAAAAATTCAGGATTTGAAACGACTTTCACATGAATATTGCCTGGAATGATATCCTGAAGCATCTGACCAATCCGCTCATTTGTCCCAACCGGCACGGTGCTTTTAATGACAACGACAGCATCCTTGGTCAAATTGGCGCCGATATCAGCAACTGCAGCTTCCAAATAGTCAAGGTTCGCCGAGCCATCCTCATCCTCAGGCGTCCCGACAGCGATGAAAATAAACTCTGCCTTTGTGCAAGCCGCTTTTGAGTCAGATGTAAAATGCAGCCTTCCTTCATCGAGATTCTTTTTCAGCATCTCCTCAAGTCCCGGCTCATAAATCGGGCATATCCCTGTGGAGAGGGTGCTGATTTTTTGTTCATCTATATCAAAACAGGTCACATTGTAACCAACTTCAGCAAAACAAACTCCCGTGACAAGACCAACATAGCCTGTCCCAACTACTGTGATTTCCATATTGGCCCTCCATTCAGTGATGATTCCATTTTATCACGCAGGAACCAATTTCTTGCCCAATGCGCTCTATTTGGAAATAACTTGTCTATTCCTTTATCAAGCGGGTAAAAGAAAAAAGCATGTTTTTTATCAAAACAGGAAAAATTAGTTATTATGAAGATTTTTAAGGAGGATTGTTGATGAACGATTATACTTCAAAGCTGCCTCGTTTCCCTGAACCTTATTGGCGCAAAACCGCAGAACTGCCAACATTCCCTAAGCTGCAGGAGGATTTGAAGATCGATGTCGCTGTTGTTGGCGGCGGGATTACAGGTTTGACTTCAGCATACTTGCTGGCCAAAGCTGGAGCAAAGGTGGCCGTGATTGAGGCCGGCACGATCTTGAATGGCACAACCGGACATACAACGGCAAAGGTGACCGCACAGCACGGCATGATTTATGACGAGTTGATCAGCCATTTTGGCGAGGAAAAGGCGCGCCTTTACTATCAGGCGAATTATGATGCGATGCAATTCGTTAAAAACATCGTGAAAGAACAGCAGATCGATTGCGATTTTACCGAAGAGGATGCCTATATCTACACGAATTCCGACAAGGAAATGGAAAAGCTGTTAAAGGAATTCAAGGCCTACGAGAAGTTGGGTGTCGTTGGAAGTGAGTATGTCTCAGAGGTACCGATTCCAGTTGAGGCGATGGCAGCTGTGGTCATGAGGAACCAGGCCCAATTCCACCCGCTAAAATTTTTAAAGCATCTGGTGGAGCGTTTTACAGAAATGGGCGGCCAGATTTTCGAGAATACAACCGCAGTCGATATGGAGGAAGGCTCTGAACCTGTCATTACGACAAGGGACGGTCATAAGGTTCGCTGCAATCAAATGATCATCAGCACGCACTTCCCGTTTTACGATTTAAAAGGGTTCTATTTTTCAAGGATGCAGGTCAATCGTTCATATGTGCTTGCCGTCAGGACGGAAAAAGAGTTTCCCGGCGGCATGTACATCAATGCTGAGACACCGTCACGCTCACTGCGCTATACCGACTGGAACGGCGAGAAGCTGGTGCTGTTTGGCGGAGACAGCCATATTACCGGGCAGGAAGAAAACACACACCAGTATTATGAGGCACTCGAGGCATTCGCAGCACAGGCTTTCGGCGTAAAGGAAATCCCTTTCCGCTGGTCGGCGCAGGATCCGACAACCCTTGATAAAATTCCTTTTGTCGGAAAATATTCTTCGAGCACAGAAAACATCTTCGTTGCTACCGGCTATCGGAAATGGGGGATGAGCAACGGCATCAATGCCGCGCTTCTCATGTCCGATCTTGTTTTGAAGAAAGATAATCCATATGTGGAATTATTCGAACCGCAAAGGTTCCATGCCAAGCCGGATGTGGCGACATTCGTTACTGATAATGCCCTGGTCGCAAAGGAACTGGTTAAAGGGAAACTGGATCGGCCATCGACGGATCCGGAGAGCCTGGTTCAGGAAGAAGGGGCAGTCGTAACAGTTAATGGCAAACGCGCAGGAGCGTACCGTGATGAAAACGGCAAGCTGCACGTCGTCGATACAACTTGCACCCACATGGGCTGCGAACTCAACTGGAACAATGGCGAACGCACATGGGACTGCCCATGCCATGGCTCCCGCTTCTCCTACAAAGGAGATGTGGTTGAAGGCCCAGCTGAGCTGCCATTGAAAAGATTAGACCTGGAATAGGAACGTTTTTACAAAAAAATTTTAATACCAGCAAAAGCCGCCATTCCATGTTGAATGGCGGCTTTCATTTTGTCCAATGGGGGAATATATCCAATTCACCGGAACTATATCGCTTTTAACCGGGAATAAAACCCTGCTAACGGGGATTAACAGCGAACATTATCCCTTATCTGCTAAAAGTGTCTTATGAATCCAGATGCTGGCCTGCATGCCGTCTCCCATTGCGATGGTTGTCTGTTCAGAATGGGCAACGACGTCACCTGCGGCCCAGAGGTTCTCTACATTGGTCATTTTTGTGCGCGGGTCGACTAGGACATGCTTGTTTTTATGCAGATCGACGCCGAGCTGCTGTGCCAGCTGGGACTTTACTTCATTGCCACCAAAGGCCATGAAGCCACGCTCTGAAGTGAGCTCCTCACCATTCGCGAGTACAACTCCCCTGAAATCAGGCCCGTCTGCCAGTACCTTTTCAATTGGCCCTTCGACATACTTAATTCCTTTTTCCTTCATTTCCGTCATTATTTCCTCATCGACTTCTTTATTTTCATGATTCACATACGTAAGTTGATCTGTAAAATAGTTAAGGGTCAGTGCCATGTTCGCGCCAGGATTACCCGATCCCATCACGATTGTGGACTTGTCCTTCACTTCATGGCCATCGCAATCCGGACATATATACACGCTGATTCCAAGGGTAGGCATAAGCTCTGGGAAAGGCGGAATCCGATCCATGACTCCCGTGGCCAGAAGCAATGTCTTCGCTTTGTATGTGTCGCCACTCTCTGCCTTAACTTCGAATCCATTTCCCTCCTTTTGGGCACTTTCAGCCTTGCCAATCAAAAATTCCACACCATATTGTTCAGCCTGTTTACGGCCAATCTCTCTTAGTTCTGGCCCACTTACCCCTTCCGGATAGCCAAGGATATTATGATAGCTCTGGCAAATCGCCGACCGGCCGTCACCTGCATCCAAAACCATCACATTATGATTGTAGCGCCCAAGCTGAATCGCCGCTTGGAGCCCCGCAATCCCGCCTCCAACTATAAGGCAATCATACATACCCGATCCACCGTCCTTTTTAAAAAGTTTCATAATTGAATGTTTCCCTTTTTAAAGGTGTGGTAATCGGGTTTATTCACGGCACTATTTTCTTGAGTAATTTTCTCAATATTTTTATAAACACTAGTTTTGTCGAACACCTTCAAATTACTACTTTAGCACTATGAATTCAGTTATAATAAAAGCGAGGTGGATAATAATGACAAATGCAATCGCAAAAAAACCAAGATTACTGCTTTATGTAATTTTAGCCTCTTTAATTCTAGCAACGAATTACATTCTTTACCGTACTCCGCTGTTCGGACCAGTACCGGAGGGCGCTGTTATCGGTTCCTTGCTTGACCTATTAATCATTTTGCCTCTCTTGACATACTTCATGATCATTCACAAAAGATATTCACTAAAGTATATGGGAATCGTCATATTTGCTGGATTTGCCGCAGCCTACTTAATCGTCCCCCAGCAGCATCTATCGGATTATCCCTTCCTGCCCTATCTCTTGATTGTTTCGGAAGGCGCATTCCTGCTGTTTGAACTATATATTGCTTATACCGTCATCACCAGGCTTCCAAAACTGCTTAAAGAGTATAAAACACTGGCCAGCCGAAATTCTTTCTTTCTTTTCAACATTCGAAAAGCTGTAGAAACAAGCCTGCCAGATAATACTGCAGCCAGAATCCTTGTCACTGAATTTTCCATGTTCCATTACTCTCTCTTCTCCTGGAAAAAGAAAGTTCAGATCGATCACGGCATGGCTTTTACCTATCATAAAAAAAACAGTGTGAATGCTGTCTACATCATGGTCATCCATGCCATCGCGATTGAATCGGTTGGCCTGCATTACTTCCTGCATAGCTGGAACCCAATTGTTTCCTATGTCCTGCTAATTTTGAACATATACGGCATTCTGTTCATGCTGGCCGAGCTTCAGGCCACACGCTTGACTCCTTTTTTGCTGACAGATGATTATTTGTTATTACAGACAGGGTTTTCAAGTTCAATGCACCTGCCTTTAAGCAATATCAAGGAAATCAAACGTTACGAAGGGCCTGAAAAATTCAGCAGAAAAGAGCAAAAAGAACTTTTTGATGCCAGGGTGCCTGATTTGGTCCAGGAAAAGCCAATGTTTGAAATCCTGCTTCATGAGCCCCAGAATGTTCATTTTATATACGGTTTGAAGCGGAAAGCAACGAGGATTGTATTGAATGTCGATGAACCGGATATTTTTTACCATGAACTGAAGCGGTCACTCCCAGAGTGATCGTTTTTTTAAAGCTGAATAAAAATAATCTCTCGATCAGTACAGTTAATCTCTTGATAAAAAGCAAAACTCTCTCGATGAATCGAAAATCTCTCAATAGAAGCAAGTAATCTCTCACTCAATCCAAATAATCTCCCATTTATCCAAAAAAAGTAAAAACCCAGCCGCACATTCACGACCGGGTTCCATAATAGTTATGCATTATAAACTTCTAAAATTCTTTCTAATGAAAGCTCGGCCGTGCTTGCATAGACGATATCAGCATTCTCGAAGCTTTCCTTTGGCCCCACAGCTACAGCGAACATTCCCGCTGATTTAATCGCCTGTACGCCCGCCGCTGCATCCTCGACACCGATGCATGCTTCAGGCTCCACACCAAGCATTTCCGCCGCGCGCAGGAAAACTTCAGGATGCGGCTTGCCGTTAACGACAGTCTTTGCGTCAACGATGATATCAAACTCGGATTTCATTCCAAGTGACTCCATCACGGTGAATGCGTTCTTGCTTGCAGAAGCCATGCCCAGCTTGAGTCCCTTTGCTTTAATATCCGTAATCAGCTCTTTGATCGCCGGCAAAAGATCAGCTGGTGTGATGTTCTGGATAAGCGTAAGGTAATGATCATTTTTCTTGTCTGCCAATGCATCTTTTTCCTCAGCCGTGAAGTCCCCCGTACGGCCGCCCAACTCAAGGATTTTCTCAAGCGAATCCATCCGGGAAACACCCTTCAGCTCCTCGTTATCCTCGCGGGTAAAAGTAATCCCCAAATCCTGAGCCAGCGCCTGCCAAGCTAAAAAATGATACTCAGCTGTATCGGTAATGACGCCATCAAGGTCAAAAATAAACGCTTTTAGTGGTCTAGTCATAGTCAATCTCCTTTCATGATTCGCTCTCATAACTTCACGAATCATATTGTTGTAGTGATATTAGACATTTTGACATCATTCATGCTTCAAAATGTCCATTAAAGCCTGTTTCTTAGACATTTCAGATCCATTTGCACCTCAAAATGTCTATTAAAGCCTGTTTCTTAGACATTTCAGATCCATTTGCACCTCAAAATGTCCATTAAAGCCTGTTTCTTGGACATTTCAGATCCA
>NZ_BASE01000061.1 GCF_000813125.1 Mesobacillus selenatarsenatis SF-1 | reverse complement strand
TTTTATTAGACATTTCGTTCCTGCTCTTCGCCTGAAATGTCCATTAAACCTCTTTTATTAGTCATTTCGATTCTGCTCTTTGCCTGAAATGTCTATTAATGCGTATAACCTCATGGCTGTTGCTTATAAACAGAAATAAAGCGTCTGGCTAACCAGACGCCTTTGATTATTGATATCCCTTTGCACTTTCTTTTAGAATCTTGTCCTTGAATAGTGTATAGCTCCAGGACTGGTAGGCTATGATGATTGGCACGAAGATGACCGCAACGACAAACATGATGGTCAGATTCAGCTTGCTACCGGCTGCATCGAAAAGAGTGACGCTATAGACATTGTCTAATCTGGATGGCAGCATATTAGGGAACATCCCAACAAAGCCGAAGGCCATTTTTGTAAAAATCGTCACGCAGACTGCTGTAAAGGCATAACCAATTTTCTTTTTAAAAATAAAGTATGCTGCCGCTAGCATCGCAGTCAGTGCGATAACCGGCACAATCCAAAGGACTGGGTACTCTGAGTAGTTGTCGAGCAATGGCGTCCTGTTCACAGTTGCGAGGAAAAACAGTGACAACATGGCTGGAGCCACTCCAGCAAAAATCCGTGATAAACGGTATGCCCGCACTGCAGTTTGCCCTGCTGTCTTCAACTGAATCCAAAGAGATCCTGACAGAATGAACAATGAGACAAATAATAACCCTCCCAGAATTCCGTAACCGTTCAACAGGCTGAACAAATTGCCTTCATAGCCATTGACACCGATCAACAATCCACGGTACAGATTGGCAAAGGTAACGCCGAATAAGAAGGCAATCAAGAAGCTGCCGGTGAAAAAGCCCCATTTGCACGTTGCCTGCCAGAGCGGGTTGTCATCCTTATGCATGAATTCGAGTCCTATGGCTCGGATGAACAAGGCGATGAGCACCAGGAATAACGGCGTATACAAAAAGCTGAACATATCGGCATAGACAGCCGGAAAAGCCGCAAATGTCGCTCCCCCAGCGGTAATCAACCAGACTTCATTCCCGCCCCAGAACGGACCAACTGCCTCCTGCAGCTGGTTACGCTCCTGTCGGTTTTTCGCAATGAACGGGAACAGCATTCCGGTCCCAAGTGTGTAACCATCGAGGATAAAATAAACCGTCCAAATCAATCCCCACAAACCGAACCAAATGATTGCAAGTGTATCATGAGACATGCTTCACGCCTCCTTCAAGGCCATATTTAACCTCAGATTCAGGACCTTTTTTCGCGTATTTGATGATTAAATAAACATCTGCTATCAGAAGAACCGTATAGAAAATGACGAGAGCCGCTAAAGAGAATACTACCTGGGACAACGCGATTGGCGACACACCCTCGGATGTTTTCATTAATCCGTACACAACCCACGGCTGCCTTCCTGCTTCTGCTACCATCCAGCCGGCATTGATCGCCAGGTATGGAAGCAGCACCGAATAAAGGACCAATTTCAAGTACCGAGGTGAGTTTTCCAGCTTATTTTTCCGGTAAAGGTACAAGCCGTACCAGGAAACAGCCAGAAAAAA
>NZ_BASE01000062.1 GCF_000813125.1 Mesobacillus selenatarsenatis SF-1 | reverse complement strand
TTTCCCTCATGTGAGGGAAAGGATTATCCGGTATTAGCTCCGGTTTCCCGAAGTTATCCCAGTCTTACAGGCAGGTTGCCCACGTGTTACTCACCCGTCCGCCGCTGATCTTCAAAAGCAAGCTAATGAAGATCCGCTCGACTTGCATGTATTAGGCACGCCGCCAGCGTTCGTCCTGAGCCAGGATCAAACTCTCCAATAAAGAGTATGAGTTTAGCTCATAATTTAAAACGTTGGCTAGTGATCATCTATATAATAGAAGTCACTATAAAAAATTGTTTGTTGACGCTTGTTTGTTTAGTTTTCAAAGAACAATTTATTGTCTCGCCGCTCAGAAGCGACTTTCATAATATAACATGTGACTGATTTGATGTCAACTGCATTTTTTATTATTTTTTCCGCCGATCACCGTGTTACCGAGTGGCTCAGCAGCGACGTTTATTAATATAACAGGATAATTTATTTACGTCAATAAGTATTACGAAAAAATTTTCCTTATTGTTTATTAACCTTTATACATGCTTTTCTTCGCTGGCATATACTTAAGACATTCCTTAGGAGATGCTACTCTTTTAAAAAGCGAAAACAGTATTTTATATCTTTCTTTCATCGACCTCTTTACTACATGATCAATACGATCATCCTTCAGATCGAATAGGATTTCATCCATTTCCCTTTTAATTAAGTATTCTAGCTCTTTCATTTCCTTTTCATTGATCAGAACACCAAGCATACATACACTCCTGTTCATTTCACATAGTCCTTGTAGTGTTGTCTTTTTTTCGGATTTTTATAATCTGATTTTTTTATTATCATATCTTTTTGACCTGCGGAATAAAAATGAGACAAGGAGTGCATTGGACGAGGTGGTGAGAAAATGAATTTCTTTTATGTAATGAATGCTAAGTCGATTAAAACAGTTTTTGTCATCGTGATCGCAGCCTTTTTTACAGCTTGGTTCTTTTACATGGAAAACATGGTCCAACTCCCTGCTTTTTCAGCAAAGGATGGTCCTAAAGCCATTTATAAAGGTGAAAAGGATTTAGCTTTGACCTTTAATATTGGCTGGGGCGATGAAAAAGCGGAACCAATTCTTGACGTTCTGAAGAAAGAGAAAGCAGGAGCTGTCACCTTCTTCTTGTCCGGATCCTGGGCAGAAAGACATCCAGACCTGGTGAACCGGATGGTGAAAGAGGGATATGAGATTGGCATGCTTGGATATGAGTATAAGGATTATACCGATTTAGAGGAAGATAAAATCAGGCGTGATATCCTAAAAGCTCAAGAAGCATTTAAAAAGCTTAACGTTAAGAATATCGAGTTGCTGCGTGCCCCTACTGGCCATTTTGATCAACGCACCTTAAAAATTGCCGAACGACTCGGGTATACAGTCGTCCACTGGAGTCTTGATACAAAGGATTGGACGAATCCTGGCACTGAGGTCATTGCCGAGAATGCTACAAAGGCAAAGAAGGGTGATATCCTGTTGATGCATGCTTCTGATTCAGCTAAACAAACCGCGGAAGCACTGCCTCTGGTGTTAAAGGATATCAGGTCAAAGAATCTGAAGATGGTCACAGTTTCAGAAATGATCGCCAACGGTGACTCTAAGTCAGCAGAAATAAAATAACCGTCCAACTATGCGTTGGACGGCTTTTTTTGTACTTTTTCATTTGTTTTAGCCTTTTTTTCAAGGGCTTTTCGCTCTTCCTGTGATTTCTGGTTAAGCTTATGCAAAACCAGCAGTTGGTAGGCATTACATGCTAACAATGGAAACAGCATGAGATAAAGCCAACTGTGCTCGTTTACCCGGAGTACGGGCACCCATTCGATCACTGTTACGACAATCATAAAAAACAATGCTGGTATTAAAGCTTCTTTGTTGGTTTGCTTAACCTTCATAAACGCTACAATCAACCCAGCGACCAGGACGATTACCGCGAGACCTATATAAGGCATGATACTCTCATCGCTTTCTGCGAAAGCGTTAAAACGCAGATAGACGAGGTCAAACAATACAAAAGCAATCAACAGGACTTGTACTGGATTCCATAGAGATTTAAAAATACCAAGGCCAAAACGATGTACAGTCAAATAAGCAAAGAAACCCATTTGGCTAACAATGCTAAATATAAGACCCACACCCATTAGCCATACTAAAATAGAGAGGAATTCAAGAATGTTGAAATCACTCAACAGCTGCTGGAATTCACTCCAGCGGACAATAAAACCAACTAAAGCAGTTGTCACCGCTCCAACAACCAGGGTGGTAAGAAATAAGTGTACCCAATTACGGCTTGTCACGATTTTTTCCCCCAAAACAAAATTAAACTTCACCATTTGATTGTACCAATGCGGGTTTGAAAAATCTAGGTGTCGTTATTCGTGTATAACAATTTGTCATTTTACTCATCCTAAAATTAGGGCTGTCTATGTGAAAGGGGAATGGAAGATGAAGAAAATCATGAAGTTTTTACTCCCTGTAACCTTTTTACTTTTAGCTGCCGGCTGCGCTTCTCCGGCCGAGTCAGCAGGGGGGCAAGTCGATTACGAGGAAACAAAGAAAATGGTTGTCGACATCCTGAAGACTGATGATGGAAAAAAAGCAATTCAGGAAGTCATGGGTGACGATGGCATGAAGGAAAAGCTAATAATGGACCAGCCGGTCGTAATTGATACAGTCGAAAAGACAATGACCTCCAAAAAAGGCATGGAGTTTTGGAAAAAATCCTTCGAGGATCCTAAATTCGCTGAGAGCGTTGCAAAAAGCATGAAGAAGGAAAATGAAAAGCTGTTAAAGGACCTTATGAAGGATCCAGAATATAAAGGCATGATGATTGAAGTCATGAAGGATCCTGAACTTGAAAAGGAATTAACTAACGTCCTCAAAAGCAAAGAATATCGGGAACATCTGCAAAAAGTGATGACCGAAACCTTTGAAAGCCCGCTTTTCAAGGCGAAATTACAGGCTTTGATCGTTAAAGCTGCTGAAGAAATGCCAACCCAAAAGTCAGAAGGCGAATCTGAAGAAGGCGGCGGTGGATCCGGCGGCGGTGGATCCGAAGAAGGCGGCGGCTCTGGAGGTCAATAATAATTGCAAGAAAGCACAGGCGCTTTGGTCAGCCCCGACCAGCAATCCAACCGGATATTCCAATGAAAGAGCCTCTCCTGGTATAGGAGAGGCTTGTTTTATTACTTCCCAAGCATTTGGACAACTTGCTGGGCAATATTTGTATAAAGTGCGCCAATTTTATCATCTTCCTGATAAATGGATGGTGCAAAGTCTTCTTCATTCCAGGTTGGCTGGCCTAATGGCAGTTTGCCTAACAGCTGAGTATTAAGCTCGTCCGCCAATTTTTCGCCGCCGCCTTGTCCAAAGACATATTCTTTTTCCTCAGTCAGCTTGCTCTCAAAGTAAGACATGTTTTCAATTACACCGAGGATTTCATGTTCTGTACGAAGCGCCATCGCACCTGCACGTGCAGCAACGAATGCCGCTGTCGGATGTGGCGTAGTAACGATGATTTCTTTACATGTTGGCAGCATGGTGTGAACATCCAGGGCAACGTCCCCAGTTCCTGGTGGCAAGTCCAATAGAAGATAATCAAGTTCTCCCCACTCGACTTCATTGAAGAAGCTGTTAAGCATTTTGCCAAGCATCGGTCCGCGCCAGATAATTGGTGCGTTATCTTCAACAAAGAATCCCATAGAGATGACTTTAACTCCATGTCTTTCAACTGGAATGATTCTTTCTCCTCTTACAACCGGTCGCTTTGTGATGCCCATCATGTCAGGAACACTGAAACCATAGATGTCAGCATCAACAAGTCCAACTTTTTTACCCAAACGCGCTAGTGAGACAGCAAGGTTGACGGAAACAGTAGATTTACCTACTCCCCCTTTTCCACTCGCGATCGCGATGAATGTTGTTTGGCTATTAGGAGACAGCAAGCCTTCCTCTTCTTCAGGAGCCGCTGTCTGGAATTTTGATAGAACTTCTGCAGGCAGTTCAGAGAAACGCAATCCTACAGATGCCGCTCCAGCGCTTTTTAAGATATTGACAATTTCCGTTTGCAGCTGCAGCTGTTCGGCAGTACCTGTTTTCGCGATAGCTATTTTAACGCTTACATGGTTCTTCTCTTCTTTAATCTTGATTTCTTCGATTGCATTTATGTCTTCGAGTGTTTTATGTAAAAATGGTTCCTTAAGGTCTTTTAAACTTTCGCGCACCTTAGCTTCAGTTAACATAATGACACCTTCCTCTGTAAAAATTTATCTCCAAGGACAGTATAACATATTGATAAAATTCCTAAGTGTTAAACCTGTCACACATTACTGAAAGATATTTTTTCCAAAAGGCTGTTTTCATAAAGGTTGTTGTTAAAATCCTTAAGCCGATTTTAACGTAATATATAGCCATTTTGCATGTCGGTATTAAGTTTGCATGCTCTTTTCTCATAAGAAGCGTCAACTTTACGAAGGATATAGATAATTCACTCCAATTTTGTATTCAATAGCAACAAAGTTTGAGAAAAGAGCCTTCCAAAAAGAAAAAGAAGGATCAAGGACCCCTCTTTATTTTTCCCAAAATTTCTGTTCATCTGTAAAATATCTGAGCATACCTTCATAAATTGATCCTGCAACTTTTTCCTGATAAGCCTCATCTTTCAGATTTGCGGCTTCCTGTGGATTTGATAAAAAACCTATCTCGACCAAAACCCCAGGTTTATTCGTATGCTTCAATAAATAAATACTATTCGCCGCCTTTGCATCTCGGTCTGTGTTTTCAAGGTTACGGCGTAATTCATCCTGAATCAGTTTGGCAGCTCGTTTGTTTTCCTTGTAATTCGTGGAGTAGAATGTTTGCGCCCCTTTCCATTTGGAGGATGGGATCGCGTTCAAGTGTATCGTTGCAAAAAAATCGGCTTCAGACTCATTTATCAAATCCAGTCGTCTTTTTAAATCCTGGACCTTTCGCTTACTGTAGCCCTTGAGTCCTTTATCCGCTAGGTCGACATCTGTCTCGCGAGTCATGATGACAAGGGCTCCCTGTTGCTGTAGGTAATCCCGTAATTTCAAGGTAACACTAAGCGCGATATCTTTTTCAAAGGGTTCCTCTTCTCCTGCCCCCGGGTCAACGCCTCCATGTCCTGGATCAAGATAGATGATTTTTCCTGAAAGCGGAAGGTTCCAGGATTCCCAGGAGTCATGCTCGGTAAAATCATACTGCAATATAAGGAACAGCACGGCAAGGCCGGCTGCAAATAATCCGAATTTGAGTTTCTTCAGCATGTTCTAAACCATCCTTCCCAGCTAGTCCCTGATAATAAACTATATGGGACAGGTCGACGGTTTAGAACTTCTGTTAGTGCAGCCTCATTTTATATTTCTTTTCACCCTTCATGAATCCTTCTCTCCACCAACTGTCTACATACTGTTCACACAAGTAATAAAGCTCTTCTGAACCTACTCCCTCTTCACCCTTCCCCCAAAAAAGGAAAAAGTTATATAAGGTGTCAATCAAATGCCGCTCTTCTTTTTCACAGCGGGGCTTAACCGCCTCTATCGGTTCACCGAAATATCCAAAACGGCTGAACTTTGCGCCCAGTAAATATGCTTCTATAGCTACATCATAACAAGCTTCTTCGATTCCTGAATTCATGATGAGATTCGAGGTCAGCCTTGATGAGCCAAAATATTGTTTCACCCTGCCCTGCAGGATGTTAATTGATAATTCACGGAGCATCGCTCGCTCATATTTCACTTGTTTTTGTTTTCTTTTATCTACAAATGTCGTTACGACGTTCAAAGTAATCTCACCCCTTAGAAAGTAGTGTTCAACCTTCGTAAGGGAGTAATGCAATTTTGGCGGACGATTCCTTTTCCAGTTTTCTCAGACGTTTACTGAATAATATCAAGGTAAATTCATTAGGATGAAATGCCCAATTATGGATTTCTATTTCTAGCAAATACCCTACTAACGGTCCTTTTTATTAATAGTCAGAATTGTTAGACTTATTATTACAACTAGAACTAGCTTCAATTTTATCTCCAAGGAGGGAAAGAAATGGAGCAAGGTGTTCGTGTTATTCCTTATACTGTGATTGGTGAATCTGAGGAAGTGAAAGAAGTACCAAAAGGTGTAGAGCTGATCCAGGCACCCAAGCTTTGGAACGAAACGAAAGGAAAGGGAATGAAGGTTGCTGTTTTGGATACTGGCTGTGAAATTACACATCCTGATCTAAAGGACCGAATTATCGGCGGCAGGAATTTTACAGATGATGACCGCAGCAACCCTGATCTTTATACTGACTATAATGGCCACGGTACACATGTGGCAGGCACGATTGCCGCACAGGAAAATGAGGCAGGTGTCATCGGTGTCGCACCAGAGGCTGGTCTGCTGATTGTAAAAGTCTTGAACAAGGCTGGTTCAGGCAAGTATGAGTGGATTATCAAAGGTATTCATTATGCCATTGAGCAGGAAGCGGATATTATCTCTATGTCACTGGGCGGGCCAGCAGATGTTCCCGAGTTACACGAGGCGATTCAAGCCGCAGTAAAAGAGAATATCCTTGTCGTCTGTGCCGCTGGTAATGAAGGGGATGGCGACGATGCTACCAATGAATTTGCCTACCCTGGTGCTTACAACGAAGTCATCAGTGTGGGCGCAGTGAACCTTGAACGAGGATCATCTGACTTTACCAACTCACATAATGAAATTGATGTCGTGGCTCCGGGCGAGCGGATTACTTCGACCTATCTGAATGGTAAATATGCGACCTTGAGCGGTACATCAATGGCGGCTCCGCACGTTTCCGGCGCACTGGCATTGATCAAGACATATGCACAAGCCCACTTTGAGCGAGAGCTGACAGAACCTGAATTGTATGCGCAACTGGTCAAGCGGACTGTGCCGCTCGGCAATTCGCCTAAGCTAGAAGGCAATGGTCTCGTTTATCTGACTGTGCCGGAGCATCTAGCGGAAATCTTCGATCAGAGCTTCAAAACAATGGTCATGGATGCGATATGATCCTGTCGGCTAGCGAGCTGTATATTCATAACATCGAGAATAAAACGTATTATGATGCTGAACTGGACTCGGAAATGCGTGATGAATTTTATTGTGATGCTGTTTTCGGTCCAGAAGAGCTGCATTCTCTGCTGGTTCGGACACATTCCTCCCATTTAAAATATTCACCGCATGATTTTGTTTATCCATGGGTGGACTTGCAGGAGAATCTTCAACTGAAGAGCCTGTATTCAGGACAGGACCTTGACCCTGTTGAGGTCATTGAGGAAGATTTACGACTTTTGGATACCTTGAGGCAAGGAGGCCTTATAGCCAGTTCCGACTCTCTTTTTAATACTGAACACGTAGTGCCCCAATCATGGTTTGATGGTGAGGAGCCAATGCGGGGCGATCTTCACCACTTGTTTGCCTGCGAGCCGGCATGCAACAGCATGAGGAGCAACCATCCGTATCACGATTTCCACTCCTACGAACCTGAGCTTGCTGCTTCAGGAATAAGATCGGGCTGCGGTATGGTCGAAGAAGGGAAGTTCGAACCCGAATATGGCAAGGGCATTGTTGCGAGGGCTGTATTTTATTTCGCTTTAAGATATAGGGATGTCATCAGTATGGATGGTCAGATGAACTTCGAACTTCTACTGAGATGGCATTTCGAATATCCTGTTACGGTATACGAGAAGCATAGGAATGCTGCAATCCAGGAACTTCAAGGTAACCGAAATCCATTTATTGATTTCCCGGAGTTAGCTGGAGATATGCTTGGTTTGTAGATGAGAGAACCGCCTGGTAGTGGATTGCCAGCGGTTTTTCTTTGTGATTGTGGAAAGCTTTTTGGAATTTGAGGTAATACAGAGAATTTCCTTTTACCGTTTTGACTTCCTTCCCTCATTTTCGGGCAATGCATAGGCTCTCCTTTTACCATTTTGACTTCCTTTCCTTG
>NZ_BASE01000063.1 GCF_000813125.1 Mesobacillus selenatarsenatis SF-1 | reverse complement strand
ATCCTTTCCATCAGGAAAGGATTTTTTTATGTTTTGGCTGGTTTCGATTATTACATAGTATGAAAGTTACAAACCTCATAATGAAGGGCTTCGGGGCTCATATTCTTCCTGCTCACTAACTAATACTGCATTCGAAACGAGAGCCTTATTCATTATTCAAGACAGCTGAAAGAGGTTCGATAATCTGATCCTTTGTTACATTGCCATTCACATTGGCAAGTACTTGGTCCTGATGGACGACCAGGATTGCCGGGAACTGTTTTACCTTAAAAAGGTCATAGTATCTATTGGCGTTTGCTGCGGAAATGACGACAATTTTATCAAATTCGGCAGGATATTCTTTCTTTAATTCAATAATAGCATCATAATAGGATGCTTCTTGTTTATAGTTCTCATCATCGGAAAAGAAAACGACTTGTTTTATATCTTTATTTAGCTCTAATTGATCTGAATCGTTGACTGGGTTGCATGAAGCCGTAAGAAATAGGAACGTAGCGACAAAAACAAAAGACAAACTTTTCATTTATCTTTGCCTCACTTTTTTTCGGATTATTGTTTCACACGAGTAACTGGTTGTCCATATTCTATCACAGCAATTTCCAAAAGAATGGAATGTTATTGAATTGTTACATAAATGAAAAATATCCGCACCAACCGGACATATACTAGTAAAAAGATCTGAATGTTTATCTTACCGTGACTTGGGAAAAAGATAATTTAGACATGGTGGTGGAATGTTTGAAGGTGTATACAGTATTGTTGCTTCAATTAATTATCTGGAGTGGATATACCTTAATAGAATGGCTATCCAAACATGATCATCCGATTTATAATGGTATTATGTTCTTGGTGTTTTTCTATTTAGCAATAATAATAGGCAATACTATAGTGAAATCGGCGAGAAAAACCTTTTTCATAACGGTCTTGAGCCTTGCCATTTATGTATCGTTTCATATGACAATGTCTATTATTTCTTCTATCTAGATTTCCTTATTATACCGAGCAGTAAAAAACAGTTTATCCATCAGCTTTGCCAGCAAAGAGTTACTAGCAGGAGGGGAAAGTCTTGAAAAGAACGTTATTATTAGCGATTTCAGCTTCGATTATTTTGGCTGGATGTGGAGCCGCAGAAGAAGCGCAGAAGCCAACCGGTACAAGTAAAGAAGATACAGAACAAGTCCAAAAAGAGGAAAAAGCCGCAGAAGAAAAGCCAGAAACAGAAGGTACTGTAACAGCTGAGGACTCTTCTGAAGATGTTTCACAGAGCGAAGAAGTAATACAAGCAGCACCTCAGTATGAAATGAAGAGCGATTTTTCTATCCAAAATATCGATAACCCTGATGAACAAATAGTTTTATTGACAATTGACGACGCGCCAGACAAAAATGCTCTCGAGATGGCCAAAACGTTAAAAGATTTGAATGTAAAAGCCATCTTTTTTGTGAATGGCCATTTCCTTGACACTCCTGAAGAAGGGGAAGTCCTGAAACAGATTCATCAAATGGGCTTTCCGATTGGAAACCATACATATAACCATAAATCGTTGAGAGATTTATCAGAGGAACAACAAAGGAAAGAAATAGTAGACCTTAATGACAGGGTCGAGGAACTCATTGGCGAAAGGCCGAAATTTTTCAGGGCTCCGTTTGGAATGAATACTGATTATAGCAAGCAGGTAGCTGCTGATGAAAAAATGCTGCTTATGAATTGGACCTACGGATATGACTGGGAAAAGGATTATCAATCAAAGGAAGCTCTCGCGGATATTATGGTTAATACACCATTGCTCCGGAATGGCGCGAATTTGCTGATGCATGACCGGCAATGGACAAGCGCGGCCCTTGGTGATATCGTAAAAGGCCTGCAAAATAAAGGGTATAAGATCGTTGATCCAACTCAAATCGAAACTCCAGCAAACAAAGAAACGGCTGCTCAATAGCAGCCGTTTTTGGTGTTTAAAAATTTCTTCTCATGGTATTTGGTGGACGGGTTTCCGAAAGTTCAAATGGAAATACTTTATTTACGTGGATAGAAGTACATAACCCTTCCATTGAATAAATGGAGCTCTCCCTGTAATTTTTTACCGATAAATTTACTGAATTCATTTGCTTTTCCCTTATCGCCAGCAGTTGCTGTCGGCGGCAGGGTAATTTGTATGTATGATTGCTCGCGTTCTGTCCCGTCTTCGTCGGCAACCGTTTCTTTATCAACGCCGATTAGAATTGCATTATAGCGGTCTTGGGATGAGTGCAGATAAAACCATGTGCCTTTTCCATCCTCTTTTTCCTTGAGATCATAAGGAAATGCGGAATTTTCGTAATTCCAATCAACCTGGTCGCCTGTTTTAGCGGTTATTTCCTTATAGTAATTAAATAAATCCTTCAGATCCTCAGTGGAAATGGCTTGCTGAGATGATGATGGAACAAGTTTGATATAAGCATTACTAGACATCGTCCAATCCCCTTTTCCTATCTATTCCTCATCATTTTATCACTCCTGAAAAAGCATTGACAATAGAATAAAAGCTTTTTAGCTTCTTATGCACTTGCCTTTTTGTCAAAAATAAATTATAATAATATTCTAAATATTTAATTAAAAAGGAGGAGGCACATGGAACTATTCGATAAGCTTTATGATGAGCACGAAAAGGTTCACGTCAGGTTTGTGGGGTTCACTACTTATGATACTCGTTATGACTTTGGGATCGTGTATACCAATATGTTTTTCGGGAAACCTCTTGTAGTTTGCATGCAGACGGGGCGTTCAGCACTCCTCGACCCTAAGGACATTGAAGACGTAGAATATTTACAGAAAGCATTCCATATTACAGAAGTCCGGCAGGCTGAGGACCTTGCATTATTTTTCAATGAAGAATTGCCGACAGCCCCGTTCCAGACTCAATATGAATAAGCTGGGGAGAAGAGCAGGCCAAGTAGGCCTGTTTTTAGTTTGTAATTAATTGAGGAAGGCTGTTTTCGTATATATTGTTGTTAAAATCCTAAAGCCGATTTGAACGTAATATATATCCATTTTGCAGGTCGGTATTAAGATTGTATGCTCTTTTCTCATAAGAAGCGTCAACTTTTCGAAGGAATATAGGTGATACACTCCAATATTGTATTCAATAGCAACAAAGTTTGAGAAATGAGCCTTGAGGAAAGAATAATAAATCATTTTACTTTTCGTTAAAAATGTCATACTAATTGTTAATAATACATATATTGTGGGTACATATAACAAAAAATACCTAATAAAAATAAAAGTGTTATACAGTTTAGGCTTGAAATCTTAATAGTGTTATATTATTATATAATTAGAAATTGATAAAGCGCTTTCAAAATTCAAAACGAAAAGGAGTTTGAAAATATGGGCACAATCGTCTGTCAAACTTGCAATGCAACAATTGACCATTTCGAAGATGAGAAAGTAACGGTATTATATTCAAAAAAATGTAACTGCTGCGACCATGAAGGTGCAGAGGAAAGATAAGAATAGATAAAAGGGCATGCATGCTGCATGCCCTTCTTTTTTACAAGATAAGGAAGTTTTAATTTTCACTTCGAGAATTGTCTAGCTTCAGCGCCTAGCCCCTCGAGTCGCTTCGGTCTGCCCAATGAAGTCAAAGAACGACTTCAGTGGTCAGACCTCCAGCGCTTGTCGGGGCTGAACAAGGCGCTTGCGCATTTCTTATCTGATTGCTTTGTGTTCCTTGATTACCCGGAATGATTTAAGTTCATCATCTTCTGGGCCTTGTACTGGAAGACCGGCTTCCATATTGGTCTTGATATATATAAGGTTTTCTTTGGTGATGATTTCTCCAGGAATGAAAATTGGAATCCCAGGTGGATACACCATAACGAATTCTGCAATGAT
The DNA here is from genome assembly GCF_000813125.1 of Mesobacillus selenatarsenatis SF-1. Classification (GTDB taxonomy): domain Bacteria; phylum Bacillota; class Bacilli; order Bacillales; family Cytobacillaceae; genus Mesobacillus; species Mesobacillus selenatarsenatis. Next base: position 8,593 of record NZ_BASE01000063.1, on the reverse strand, counting down.
ACGTCCTTCCGATTCCTTAACAGGGACTACTTCAGTATCCGCGTAGAACGCATCCCGAGGTGTCAACGCCAATAACGGAATGTCAGGAAGCATAACTTCTGCATGCACTTTCTCAGCAAGATGGTGGAATTCTTTTGAAAGTTCACGTAATGCCTGAACTAGAATCTCAGCTTCTTTTTGAGTGTCACCAGGGGTGATGATGCAAAGGATATTGTACAAGTCTGAAAGTTCAACTTCGATATTATATTTCTCGCGAAGCCAATTTTCAACCTCATAGCCAGTAATATTTAAATCCTTTATGCTTATTAGTACTTTTGTTGGATCAAAGTCGTAAGTAGCGTTCGTTCCCAGCAAGTCTTCTCCCGGGCAATAAAGATGCTCGATGTCGTTGACCTGTCCCCGGATCCATTGTGCTAAATTAATGGTACGGTCGATGATGTCTCTGCCTTCAATAGAAAGTCTTCTTCTCGCGGTATCCAATGATGCGAGCAAGAGGTAAGAAGTAGAGGTAGTCGTCAGCATGCTGATGATTGATTGAACGCGCTTTGACGATACCAAACCTTCTTTTACATTTAGGATCGAGCTTTGAGTCATTGATCCTCCAAGCTTATGGACGCTAGTTGCCGCCATGTCCGCACCTGCTTGCATAGCTGAAAGCGGCAGGTCTTCATGGAAGTGGATATGGACACCATGGGCTTCATCCACAAGAACTGGGACATCGTAAGAATGGGCTATCTCAACAATTTTTTTCAGGTCAGCTGCAAAGCCGAAATAAGTTGGATTGATTACAAGCAGACCTTTTGCATCTGGATGTTGCTCAAGCGCCTTCTCAACTGAATCAGTTGAAATTCCGTGTGAAATTCCGAGCTTCTTATCTATCTCAGGGTGGATGAAGATTGGAATGGCACCGGAAAAAACGATTGCGGACATAATCGATTTATGCACGTTTCTCGGTACGATGATCTTATCTCCAGGTCCACAGACTGTCATGATCATGGTCATGATAGCGCCGCTTGTTCCCTGTACTGAAAAGAAAGTATGATCAGCACCAAATGCTTCAGCGGCCAGCTCCTGAGCCTGTTTGATGATGCCTTTAGGAGAATGCAGGTCATCAAGGGGCCCGATATTGATCAAATCGATAGAAAGTGCATTATCACCAATGAATTCTCTGAACTCCGGGTCAATCCCGCTTCCTTTTTTATGACCTGGAATATGGAACTGAATCGGATTATTTTTTGCGTGTTTTAATAGGCTGGTAAACAACGGTGTCTCTTTTTGTGACAATTGATGATCACACCTCTTTATTGTATTAGATTTCCTTATTTATAGGGTTATGATTAGGTTTTGCTTTTAAAAAAATAAAACACAAGCATTATAGCATTAATCAAGGTGTTTGCAAAGAAATTCAGAATATCAAGAAAGTCCTTAATCAATAAATTTAAGAAACAGGAAAAACAGCAGTGAAAATAGAAGTTATATCGAAACAAGCATGAGAGGGAGAGAGAGTATGAACTGGAATACTGATGTAACGAATCTTTTAGGTATACAATACCCAATTGTCCAGGGAGGTCTTGCTTATCTGGCTTATTCAGAATTGGCCGCAGCTGTTTCGAATGCTGGGGGATTAGGCCAGATAACGGCAATGTCCCTTCCTGATCCTGATGCGCTAAGGAATGAAATACATAAAGTGAGAAAGCTGACTGACAAGCCGTTCGGAGTCAATTTTGCGATTGGCCAGCATGGCCGGCCGTTTTCGCATTATCTGGATGTAGCTATTGAAGAAGAAGTTCCTGTTATTTCGATGACGGGTGGAAACCCGTCACCGATTTTTGAACAGCTAAAAGGAACAAATATTAAAAAGCTTGTTCTTGTTGCTGCGAAAAGGCAGGCGCAGAAAGCAGAGGAGTTGGGAGCGGACGCAGTCATGGTTGTCGGCCAGGAAGGTGGCGGACATCTAGGAAAGAGCGATATCGGAACGATGGTGCTCATTCCATCCGTTGTTGATGCTGTTAACATACCTGTAATCGCTTCGGGAGGAATTGGAGATGGTCGAGGACTAATGGCGGCATTGAGTCTTGGGGCTCAGGGCATTGAAATGGGAACCCGCTTCATCGCTACTCAAGAATGCGTCCATGCGAATGAGCTGTACAAGCAAAAGCTTGTTGAAGGTACCGAAAATGATACTACTGTAATAAAAAGATCCCTCGGGATGCCAGCAAGAGCGATTGCCAACCCATTGACGCAAAAGATCCTCGAAATTGAGAAACATGGCGGGGGTTATGAAGAATTAAAAGAGCTGATCAGCGGAACAGCAAACCGTAAGTATATCTATGAAGGTGATGATGAAAATGGGTTCGGATGGGCAGGCCAGGTGATGGGATTAATTAAGGATTCTCCTACAGTAGCTGAGCTATTTGCCAGAATAATCAACGAAGCTGAAGAAATAAGAACGAAATGGGGAAGATGAACCTGCGATTTCCTTGCGCTCTAAAATAAATAACGGTAAAATCGATTAACAAACAAGGAATGCACTGGAGCAGAAGGTTCCTGTCATTGCACAAAAAGCAGGTGAAATAATGGAATACCAATATCCAATTGACTACACATGGTCCACAGATGAAATTGTTGATGTCATCCACTTTTACGAATGTATTGAAAAAGCATATGAAAAAGGAATCGATCGGGATTCATTGCTTAACGCTTACAGGCGCTTTAAAGAAATCGTACCAGGAAAAGCTCAGGAAAAAACACTTTTCAATGAATTTGAAGATGAGAGTGGCTACGTACCGTACCAGGCAGTAAAAGCAATCAAAGAAACCGGGTCAGGTGAAAAGATTAAAGTAGTTCAGAAAAGGAAAAAATAAGGTTCATATAATAATGGAGAAAGAGCCCATGCAAAATGGGCTCTTTATTTATGTTTTTCTTCGGAAAGTGTGAGGTTTCGACCAGGCAGTGAGATCATCGAGCGAGTTCGCTGTCAGGTTGCTTAGCGATTGTCGAAAATGGGCGTTCGCCTACGCATTTCATGGTTTATGCCAATTTATATAGGGGTAATATTTCTTTAAATACAAACTCAATTTTTGAAAGCATTTCTTCACCGCTTAGTTTGACGGCTTCCTCACGAGGAATGTTAAGACCACATAGGATTTCAGCTTTTTTAACGGTTTGAAGGCGCTTGAACATTGAGAGAAGGTCTTCCTTGGAAAGCTCACTGTGAACCCTGGCTTCAGGCTTCATATGATCGATTGACCAATAGAAGTCCTTAGGAATGCGTGTGTAGATGGAATGGATGTTCTCTTCAAGTTTTTTACCGATTGCTTCTTTCTCAGGTGCTTCGTAAATAACAGCAAACCAGATAAAGACATGGGTTTCCCACAAACCAATCTGGAAATGAGGCAGCATCTTATAGCCTCTTGAATTACTGGCGAAAGCTACCCACGTGTCTTTAGGCGGATTCTTCGTTCTCCGGGCATGTTTTGCAACATGGTAATGCATCTCATCACCGGCAATGCTTGAAAGCGTGGGAGCGAAGTGCCGGCCGAGGTCTTCCAGCTTAGGGCGTATCTGGGATTTTAAGGCATCCATTCTTTCGTCGAGACCGTCTATTTTAAAAACATCGAAATCTGCTTGTTCAAATCCTGAAAATGACAATATAAAAACCTCCTAGTACTTTGTCAAATATTGTAGCAAAATCTTTATAAAAAAAGAAGCGACAGGCATTTTTTGAGTCCTAGGTATACGCACAAATTTGTACCACAGCCAAAAGGAAATTCATACAATAATAAAAAACAGAAATTAATAGAGGAGTGTAAATTAATGAAACAACTTATAAATTCAACAAGGAAGAAAAATGGTGAGCTCCAAAGAACAGCTGTACTACGTTTGGAGATGGATTACGAATTAGCCACCCTTTTTGACGCAATGACAGATGCCGATAAATCGAAAATGAAAGAATGTAAACAAAAACTCGAACGAATTCGACAAGAATTATTACGTTTAAAAGCTCTATAATAGCTAAGTTTTACGAAAGAATAAGGTATTATATGATGGTGAGAATTATCGAAAACTGCAGAAATCGAGACACTTGACGAACTCCTGTAATGTTGATGGAGTTCGTTTCTTATGTCCTAGTGACAAAGGGCATGAAAAGCTTCTATATGGTCATTAACTTCTTAAGGACTTTTGCATGTTATGGAGATGACAAGGGGAATCCTAATACTTGATGAAAACGAAGCTAATCCTATAAGCTAATATAGATTCCAAAAGCTTGAGTGAACGTGAAAATATATGAAACGGGGGAAAGCTGAATGGAACATAATCTAAAAGAAATTTATACATACGCGAAAAGCTGGGTCAAAGAGGCTGGTGAAAATATCAGGGCTTCTTTTCCAAAGACTTTAAATGTTACTTCAAAATCCAATCCTAATGACCTGGTTACAGATATAGATAAAGAGACAGAGCAATATTTTATCGAGAAAATCAAAGGTACTTATCCGGATCATCGAATCATGGGTGAGGAAGGGTATGGAGATGAAGTGAAATCTTTAACAGGGGTCGTGTGGATTATCGATCCAATCGATGGAACAATGAACTTTGTCCACCAACAGCGGAATTTCGCCATTTCAATCGGCATTTATGTTGATGGGGAAGGAATGATTGGTCTTATCTATGATGTCGTCCATGACGAACTCTATCATTGTGTAAAAGGCCAAGGAGCTTATTTGAACGAAGTATCTATTCCGAAACTTACTGAAGCAAAGGTGAGTGAGGCAGTTATTGCTCTCAATGCAGTCTGGGTATCTCCTAATAAACGGATAGATCACGAACTGCTCATTCCCCTTGTCAAAGACGTGAGAGGGACTCGGTCCTATGGTTCAGCAGCCATGGAAATGGTGTACGTGGCAACGGGGAGAATCGATGCTTATCTGACCCCAAGACTTGCACCATGGGATATTGCAGCTGGTATCATCATTATAAAGGAACTTGGTGGAGTAACTACTGACCTGCGGGGAGAAGAGCTGGATATGCTCCAGCAGAATTCATTATTTGTTTCAAAGCCCGGCCTGCACGGTGATATCCTGAAGAATTATCTTAAGGATGGAAAATGGTAATTTTAACTTGGCGGCAGTTTAAAAGCTCAGATCTGCCTTTTTTTGAGGACCTTATATCTACGAGTTCAAAGTGGAGTAAAAATGAGTTGCAGGGTTTGTCCACAGAAGAATACATTGAGCAATATGATGGCTTGTCTGGTGAATGGAGAGTTTGGGAAACGACAGGAAGGCTTGTGGCAATTTCTTTTCATGTGGAATCCGCCCCTTCCAACCAAAAGCCATGGCTAGGTACAATATTGGTAAAAGCGGAGGAAAGACGGCAAGGAATCGCATCAGCGATTATGAACCATCTCTCCGACGAATTTAAACTGAATGGGCAAAAGGCACTTTTTGCCGCTGTTCCATTCGATGAATACGAGTGGTCCAACTTCCTTACAGACTGCGGCTTTGAACAATTCAAAACAGAAGAAAATAAGGGCGAAACCTATTTGATCATGGTCCGCCCCCTCGAATGACCGGCTGAAATGAAATCCAGCCGGTTTTATTATTAAATTGTACTTGCTAGTGGTTGATTAAAGCACTTGGACTTTAATTGAATTAAAGCTCTCCTGCTTCTCTCATCTTCTTTTTTTTCTTAAAACCGAATCCCATTACGAATACCAATGCGATAATACAGGCGAACGTACCGGCAACACTTCTTTCACCAATGGCGATTCCAATACCAATCATGCATGAAGCTGCTGCAAATGCGAAAAATAATAATGGCCATTTTATCTGATTCAAGGTGAATCCCCCATTCGACATTTGGTGCAAATAATAATATATTTAATTGTACATTAAAATGCCTATAGGTTTCCACTCTTATTGTGTTATAATATGTAAGTTGTGTAAAAAGCCAATAGATAAATTATGATATTAAAGGCAGGGTGACTTTTTTGAAATTAAGAGAAGATATTAGAAATATAGCGATCATTGCCCACGTTGACCACGGTAAAACGACATTGGTCGACCAGCTTCTGAAGCAATCAGGCACATTCCGTATAAATGAGCATGTGGAAGAGCGTGCAATGGATTCAAACGATTTGGAAAGAGAACGAGGAATTACGATCCTCGCGAAAAATACAGCTATTGCTTACAATGATAAGCGTATTAATATTCTTGATACTCCTGGACACGCTGACTTTGGCGGCGAAGTTGAGCGTATCATGAAAATGGTTGACGGCGTATTGCTTGTTGTCGATGCATATGAAGGCTGCATGCCGCAAACGCGCTTTGTTTTGAAGAAAGCTCTTGAACAGCATTTAACACCAATTGTTGTTGTTAATAAGATTGACAGAGACTTTGCTCGTCCTAGTGAAGTTGTTGATGAAGTCCTTGACTTGTTCATCGAACTTGGTGCAGATGAGGACCAGCTTGAATTCCCAGTTGTTTATGCATCTGCAATCAACGGTACTGCAAGCATGGATCCTGAAAAGCAGGATGAAAACATGCAGGCGCTGTATGAATCCATCATCGACCATATTCCAGCACCGATTGATAACAGAGAAGAGCCTCTTCAATTCCAGGTTGCCCTTCTTGATTACAACGACTATGTGGGCAGAATCGGAATTGGCCGTGTTTTCCGCGGTACAATGAAGGTTGGCCAACAGGTAGCATTGATGAAGCTTGATGGCTCAGTAAAACAATTCCGTGTAACGAAGATTTTTGGTTTCTTCGGACTGAAGCGCCAGGAAATCCAGGAAGCACAAGCTGGTGACCTAATTGCGGTTTCCGGAATGGAAGATATCAATGTCGGTGAAACAGTGTGTCCATTCGACAATCAGGATCCACTTCCGGTTCTACGAATCGATGAGCCTACACTTCAAATGACATTCCTAGTCAACAACAGTCCATTCGCAGGCCGTGAGGGTAAATACCTCACTTCTAGGAAAATTGAAGAAAGACTTCGCGCGCAGCTGCAAACGGACGTTAGTCTTAGAGTTGACAATACGGATTCACCTGATGCCTGGATCGTTTCAGGACGTGGAGAATTGCACTTGTCTATCCTAATCGAAAACATGCGTCGTGAAGGCTATGAGCTTCAAGTGTCAAAACCTGAAGTTATCGTAAGAGAAATTGATGGAGTAAGATCTGAGCCGGTTGAACGCGTTCAAATCGATGTTCCTGAAGAACATACAGGATCTGTCATGGAATCGATCGGTGCACGTAAAGGTGAAATGCTCGATATGATCAACAATGGAAGCGGACAGGTTCGATTGATTTTCAATGTACCGGCACGCGGACTTATCGGTTACACAACAGAATTTTTAACATTGACTCGCGGATATGGTATCATTAACCATACATTCGACAGCTACCAGCCAATGCTTCAAGGCCAGGTAGGCGGACGCCGTCAAGGTGTTCTAGTATCAATGGAATCAGGAAAGGCATCTACTTATGGTATCATGCAGGTAGAAGACCGCGGAACGATTTTCGTTGAGCCAGGAACTGAAATTTATGAGGGCATGATTGTTGGTGAGCACACTCGTGAAAATGATATTACCGTTAATATCACGAAGGTAAAGGCAGCGACGAATATTCGTTCTGCTAATAAGGACCAGACATCTGTCATCAAGAAGCCAAGAATCATGACTCTGGAAGAATCTTTAGAATACTTGAACGATGATGAGTATTGCGAAGTTACTCCAGAATCAATCAGGCTCCGTAAAAAGATTCTTGATAAGAATGAGCGTGAAAGACAGGCGAAAAAGAAAAAATTCGCTGAAGCTTAATTAAGTAGGGGGAAGAAGTATGGATGTAAGCCAGAGATTATCATTTTTTGCAGCGCTTTTCAGGGTTGATGAGAACCCGACGGTTGGCATGTGGATGCTATATCTAACGATTGCCGCATTGAGCATCCTTGTTTATAAGCTCGGATTTGCCCAGAAGCTGCCGTTGCTAAAAAGTATCATCATCTATGCGTTTCTATTGCTTGGCTCTACAGTCCTTACCTTCCTTGCTATTTTCCTTCCCATCACGGAAGGACTTGTGGTGGCTGCACTCATCCTGATCATCTATAAGCTCAGGCTGCGACAGCATAAAAAAGCAGAAGCAAATGTCAAATAGGAGTTGGCGATATGAAATCACTCCAAGATGCAATTTATAATTGGCTTACAATCAAAATTGTCAGCGACGCTCGGCCAGAAGATACAGCAGCTCAAGAAACTACACAGTTATTTGATCAAATTCTTGCCGAAGAACATGATGTTGAATCAAAAGAATTAAAACGGGACGCACTAATGTATTATGTCACTGTCGTGCAGGAAGGTAATCCTAAAGAATACCGCTTCCCACGTGACCTGATTGAAGTCATGCTTGATCAAATCAGGCAAGAACCAGACAAATACGTAACCTATCCTGAAGAAGACTGAAAAATCCGCCCGGAAATGGGCGGATTTTTTATTTTACTAGGAAATTATAAAATAATTTCAATGTGGATTACTATTAGTCAAGAAAGGTACCCTTATAGAGGAGGAGATGCTTGCATAAGGGTATCATTAGTC
>NZ_BASE01000064.1 GCF_000813125.1 Mesobacillus selenatarsenatis SF-1 | reverse complement strand
CATGCTAGAGACGTTGTTTTGTCCGAACCTGGTATCACTTCCGACAAAACCGCCTGGTTGAGCCGGTATTTTGTCCGAACATGGCATCACTTCAGACAAAACCCCATGCTGAAGACGTTGTTTTGTCCGAACACGGCATCACTTCCTACAAAACAACAAAAAAACCGCAAGATACTCCGGTATCTGCGGTTGTTCTTTGGAATAAGCACTGATGGTTCTTACTAGTTATGAATCTGTGATTCTATTGGTTCCTGCTTGCTGGCAACTAGCATATCTCTTTCTCGAAGAAGTGATTCCATATACATATAGACGATTTGCTTGGTTTTATCATCCGCTTTTATGACATCAAGGTGCTGCATGCATTTCCGTATTGTCGGATGAATCGGCTTTTGAGATTGTAATTCCATACCGACCACTCCAATCCAAAATTTTAAAAAGCTTTACAACAAGGTTCGCCAGTTTTTGAGGAATTTTGAGGGTATTTGGAATTTATTAGGTCAGTTAGTTTTATTTAAAAAATGGGTATTGAATAGTAAGACGTACTAATCTTGGAGGTTGATCTTATGGCTGGAATAAAAAAAGTGGTTCTCGCTTACGATGATTCTGAAGGCAGCAAGAAAGCTCTGCAATTGGCAAAGGAGATCACTAGAGATAAAGAAGGCGTAAAATTATATGTTGGCCATGTATATGAGGAAAAAGTCAAAAGCGAATTGGTGGAATCTACTGAGCGCCCTATTGAGCATCTGCCCATCAACAATTTTCCGGCAGATGGCATCCAGGTGCCACCACTGGCTATGGAGCAAGGTGCACTCGATAAATCAGAGCACTCAATCATTACCCACAGCTCTGAACAAGCTTTTAACAACGCAAAGGCCGAACTGGATCCTCTTAATATGGATACTGAATACTCCACCCTGGATGGAAGTCCAGCCGAGAGTATTTTAGAATTTGCAGTGGATGTAGATGCTGATTTAATCATCATAGGCCAATCGGGAAATGAAGGTATCAAGCGTAAAATTCTTGGTGGCGTTAGTCAAAAGGTAGCCAATAACGCACATTGCCATGTTCTTATTGCAAAATAGAAGCCAAAAACAGCCGGATTATACCATCCGGCTGTTTATTATTTTTGAAATATACTGCGTTCCAGCGCTATACTCGCTTATCCCTTCAGCGCTTCAGCTGCGATTTCCTCTAACCGCTCTTTTGTTTCAGTTTCCTCAAAACTACTGAATATCCGAAAGTCATCTTGATCTAGAATCCTGTAATGCTGGCTCAGAATGTTTTGCTGCATGACAAATCCTCCATCTCTGGCTACTTCCCTCCACCAGACTTTGCCGCCCAATGTTTTCTCTTTTCGATAATCTGTCCCTTCATGTGCAATGGTTTCAAGGACCTCAAGTGGTTCATTGCCGAACAAAAACTGGATTGTTTCTGTTTCCCTGAACAAGGCGCATATGGTCACTACTGTCGACCAGCCGGCTTGGGCTCTGCCTTTTTCAATCTGGACAAGCGTCTTTTTGGAGATTCCAATGATATCAGCCATTTTATCCTGTGTATAACCAACTTCTGCCCGCAGCACCCTAACTTTTTCCGAGACCCTGCTAATGATTTCATCCCTCGTCATCCGCTTCATTCCTTTAAAATGCTTTTAGTGTAATTTTACACCTAATTAGTTAGAATTAAAAATATTTTTTCTATCATTTAATAAGAAAGTCTGTTTTAAAAAAGGAATGCAGCAGACTGCATTCCTTCTGAATTATTTTATCTTTTTTTCCTGGCTGACGCTGCAGTTGCTTGAACATGAGCTTTGGATGGAACAAGCAGCGCATTTCCCTTCTTTCGATTTCTTGATGAATCGGTAGAAGGCCCAGCCGGCATATCCGAATATAGCACCGCCGATTAATATGTTTGCGATCATAGATCCGTCCTCCTTCCGGGCTTAGGTTAATCCTAACAACCTACCGCCCTGATAAATAACCAGAGACAAGACATATGCGATAACCAGGGCATAGGCGATTGAAAAAGCGGTCCAGCGTCTAGAACCAGTTTCTTTATAAATGGTTGCGACCGTTGCAAGACATGGAATGTATAACAAGATGAATGCCATGAAACTGTATGCAGCAAGTGGAGTATAATGGGCAGCTAGCAAACCTTGCAGACTTGCTTCATCTGGTACAAAATAAATGATATTCATTGTTGAAATAATAGCTTCTTTTGCCAGGAACCCTGTGAAAAGGGATGCACTTGCCTGCCATGTGCCAAAGCCTATAGGGGCAAATAATGGAGCGAATATACCTCCAAGTAGAGCTAAATAGCTGTCATCCATGCTGACATTCACACCTTCCGGACCAGCATAGGCAAGCAGCCAGATCAGGACGGAGCCGGCAAAAATGAAGGTTCCCGCCTTCTTTACGAATCCCTTTCCCTTATCCCATGTACTTCTCCAAAGCGCTCTTGCCTGTGGCAGCCTGTATGGCGGAAGCTCAATGACGAATACCGAAGTTTCACCCTTCAAAAGAGTCTTCGAGAATACTTTGGCCAGAATAAGTGCAATCACTACTCCTAATACATACAAACTCAAGACGACAGCTGCTTTCTGTTCTACAAAAAACGCTCCGACAAACAAGGCATATACAGGCAATCGGGCTGAACATGACATAAGAGGCGTCAACAGGATGGTCATCAGCCTTTCCTTTGGCGTCTCAATCGTCCTTGCTGCCATAATTCCTGGTACGTTACAGCCGAATCCGATCATCATCGGAATGAACGCCTTTCCGTTCAGGCCGACTGATTCCATCAGGCGGTCCATTACTAGCGCGACACGGGCCATATAACCTGAATCCTCAAGCAAGGATATGAAAAAGAACAAAATGAAGATCTGCGGCACAAAGACGAGGACTCCCCCTACCCCGGCAACGATTCCGTCAAGAATAAGATCTTTGATGAATGTTGAAGCACCTGCCGCAGCCAATGCTGCTGTAATCCCCGATGTTAATGGTCCGGACAAAAATGAATCCAATGCGTCTGACAGCGGAAAGCCAAGCCAGTCAAAGGTAAGCATGAACATGACATACATAAGGACTAGAAAAATCGGGATTCCGAGAAATTTATTCGTTACGACCATGTCAACCTTCTCAGTCAGAGGAACCTTTTTATTCTCCTGTTTTGTGGTAGCAGCAGATACTATTTTATCTATCGCTTCACTTCGCTTCCGGTGAATTACCTGGTCAAGCGCTTGTTTGCTGTCTGCATTTTGTTGCTGGTCAACAGTAACTGAGTTGATTAATTTTTCTATTTCCTCAATCGGCAAAATTGTTTCCAAATAATTTTTTACATATGGATTGCCTTCAAACAGTTGAAGAGCAAGCCAGCGAACGGGGTGCTTTATCTTCCCTGCCAGCTTGTTCTCAAGCTCCAGGATTCCAGCTTCAATCGCTTTTCCATAATAAACGAGATTGTTCTTCCCTGTTCCGACAGCTCCAGCAGTCACCAGCTCTGCAAGCTCGTCACACCCCTTGCCTGACCTGGCAACAACAGGGGCTACATTAACTCCCAGTGATTCAGACAGTTTGGCAATATCAATTTGTATCCCCCTGTTTTTCGCCACATCCAGCATGTTTAAGCCAATTATGACCGGTGCACCGTATTCCAATAGCTGCAAAGTAAGGTGTAAATTGCGCCTTAACTGAGAAGCATCCAGGATATTCAGAAGCTTTTCAAATGGTTCATTCAGGAAGAAATTTGTAACGACACCCTCATCTTTAGAAAGGGGATTGAGAGTATAGACTCCTGGAAGGTCAATAAGCTGATCCTTTCCATTCTTAAAAATGCCTACTTTCTTTTCGACCGTTACACCGCTCCAGTTGCCTACATATTCATAGGAACCTGTTAAGTTATTAAACAATGAAGTTTTTCCAGTGTTTGGGTTGCCAATGAGCGCAATATTCATCATACTCGCTCCACTTCAATTCTTAGTGCTTCTTTGCGGCGGATGCCGATGCATTGCCCGCAGGATTCAACCATGACTGGGCCACCAAAAGGCAGGATGCATTTTACGCACACTTCTGAGCCTTCCGCTATTCCCAAATCAAGTAATCTTCTTCTGACAAATTTATCTGCACTCGCAATATTCATGATCCGGCCTTTTTCACCAGTCTTTAATTTTCCCAGCATAGCCATCACCTTTTTCTAGTTTTTGTTAGTTTTTATGAGAATTTATGTTGATTTTCACTTTTATACCTGTTTTTTTCTAAATGAGAATGATTATCTTTATTTAACCAGTTTAGCTCGACTTCCACTGTGACTTATGTCACTATAACTCAGCTGCAAACGTGTATTTTATTCAAACTCCATATAATTGACAATATTTTCACCAGGGATCACTTTATCTCGACCATATACTTCACGGGGTATTAATCGGACATAAAAACAGGAGAGCTTTTTCAGCTCTCCTTCACATCATTTTTATTTCTAATTTGTGTGGATTTAACCATCCTAGCCGGAGCATTTCCGATGACAAGAATGACGATAATGGCACTCAAAATCATGCTCGGAATCATGTAAGTGCCGTTATAGATAATAGAATACAGCCACGCTTGCTGTCCTTCTGGCGCCCAGACTCCAAAGAAAATCCAGCCTGAAAAGAAATGAGCGATAAAACGGAGCAAGCTCCCAATGAAGGTACCAGCGATGATAAAACCAATCCATTTCTTCTTATCGCTATTTTGGATGCTGTCCTTGATCTGTCTGGCAAAAATCCCCGCAATCCCAAGCACGGTGAAAGCTACCAAATAATCGATGAGTCCCTGTACAGGGTGATAAATTTGCGAGAAGCCAAGAATAAATTGCAATAGTCCTAACAGCAGCCCGGTTATTGCCCCGCCCTTTACTCCCCAGCGAAATGCCATCAGGAATACAGGTACCATCGCAATCGATACTGAACCACCCTGAGGCCAGATTCTTGAGAAAATGAATCCTGAAAATAAATCAAGCAAATAAGCCAGTGCGGAAAATACGGCAATTTCCACTAAAAAGAGAGTCTGTTTTTGTTTCATCTTTTGTTCCTCCTTCTTTTCAGAATGAGGTCCGTTTCTAACACGCCTTTTCTGCTTCAGAAACAAAAAAAGCAATCGTGGGGATCGATATAGGATTCCCAAGATTGCTTTCCTATCGCATCCACATTCCTTCGCTAGCATTAACTAACAGGTTCAAAGGGTAAGAACTCGGCCGCTCACTCTCAGCTGCTTTACGCAGCTCCCCTTGTGGTTATTATTTAATTTCTACACTATGAATATACTACGTCTACTATCCAATAACAAGTATAACCTTTCTGCAAACTCTGGGCTATCCAATAAATGTCGATGACTCAATAGACAAAACTCTCTCATTGTTGCTAAAAAAATCGGTCTTTTGTCACGATTTTAGCTATTCGACGCAATTCAGCGGATGTTCTCAATATTCGACAAAGGGATTTCATGATTTTCCTCGAATCTTTAATACCGATATGAAAAACTGGGGGACTTAATGAAATGCTGCCAATTACGGATAACCGATTGCTTAGCTTCCTGACTAGTGAAAAGGAAAAACTCATTGCCGACTGGACGGAGAATATAATCGTTTCAGAAGATGATCCATATAAAGAGAAAATAAGCAAGAACGCTGAGAGAATGTATGTAATCATTCTTTCGGTATTTTCCAAGACAAGTGAAGAATTGGAAGAACACATCCAAAAGCTTGCTTTTATGGTCGGAGAAGAGCGAGTTCGCGCTGACATCAATATTGGTGATTTTGTCTATAATGTCAATTCAGGACGATCTGTTCTCTACAAGCACCTTCACAAAATGAATATGGAATGGGAGGAAATGCAGGAGGCGATCAATCGGATCAATTATTGTTTTGATACCTTCTTGTATTATGCTGTATCCTATTACAATGAACAGAAAAACAAGATCATCGAAGAGAAGAACCAGTTCATCGATTCAACACATAAGGACAGACTGACATTGCTTGGCCAAATGACATCAAGCTTCATCCATGAATTCCGCAACCCGCTAACTTCCATCCAGGGCTTCATTCAGTTATTAAAATCCGAACATGAAGATATGAAGTATCTCGATATCATCTCGAGCGAGTTGGAGCAATTGAATTTCCGGATTTCGCAATTCCTGCTTTTATCAAAAAAAGAGCTGATTGGAAAAGAGAAGACCCTATTCTCATTGAATAAAATGATTGAGGAAGTATTGAATTTCCTATATCCCAGCATCCTTGACACAAAGGTCCGGATTATCAAGAGAGTGGCAGACGATATGGAATTGTACGGCTATGCTGATGAAATCAGGCAGGTCCTCATCAATATCATCTTTAATGCCATTGATGTATTGAGCCAGTACCGTGACGATCCACAGATTGAAATAAATGGATTTTTCGTGAATGATACCCATATCAAAATTGAGATTTCGAATAATGGGCCAATCATTCCTGACCAGTTACTAAAAACCATTTTCGAACCATTCGTCACAACCAAAACACTTGGAACCGGACTCGGTTTGTTCGTCTGCCGGGAAATCATCGAAAAGCATAAAGGAATTCTCGCCTGTTCATCAGAACCGGACAAGACGTCCTTCATCATGCTGCTGCCTCTGACAAGAATAGAAAACTAGCAATATTAAAACTGGGCTTTAGCAGACCCTGTTTATCACAAAGAGACCCCGCAGTAATCGGCAGGGTCTCTTCTCCTCTTTATTCAGAGTATTCAAGTGAGCGGTTGTCCGCCACATTTTTCACTTTGCTTTTCTCCGGTCGTACTGCATGCTTTTTCTCAGATTCAGAGACAATGACCGCGCAAGCTGCATCGCCAGTAATATTGACAGCGGTACGAGCCATATCCAGCAAACGGTCGATGCCCAGTATCAGTCCAATCCCTTCAACAGGCAGACCTACAGATTGGAGTACCATCGCCAGCATGATCAAACCAACGCCTGGAACACCTGCAGTCCCAATACTCGCTAGCACCGCAGTCAGGACAACCGTAAGAAGTTCGGTCATTGTTAGATCGGCACCGTACACCTGTGCAATGAAGACAGTAGCCACCCCCTGCATGATTGCCGTTCCGTCCATATTGATCGTTGCTCCAAGAGGCTGAACAAAGCTGCTGACAGATTCAGGGACACGAAGGTTCTTCTGTGCTGTTTCCATTGATACCGGAAGTGTAGCATTACTGCTCGATGTACTGAAGGCTACCCCCATCGCCGGGGAGAATTGCTTAAAGAACCAGAATGGATTTTTCTTTCCAAGGAAATATACCCCTGACCCATAAGTAATGAACGCATGGACAACTAGAGCCAGAACAACAACAATCATGTATACTCCCATCGCCTTGATGGCGTCGATTCCCTGGCTTCCGATCGCCGTTGCGATTAAACCAAAAGTTCCGTACGGAGCAAACTTCATGACAAGGCCTACTAGATACATCATGATCTCATTTCCTTGTTCAATCAGATTCAAAATTCCTCTCGTTTTGTTACCAAGTGCTGTTAAAGCAATACCAATGAATAGCGCAAACACGATAACTTGCAGCATATTGCCAGTTGTCAGTGCTTCAAACGGGTTTGCCGGAATAAGATTTAAAAAGGTTTCGCTTACTGGCGGAGCTTCTTCAGCTTTGAATTCTGCTCCACTCGTATCAAACTGACCCATCAAGCCAGGCTTGATTAAATATGCCAGCGCAAGACCAATTGAAATAGCTATAGCTGTTGTCGTTAAAAAGAAGCTTACCGTCTTAAAACCAATCCTGCCGAGTTTCTTAGGGTCGCCTAATCCTGCAGTTCCGAGGATAATCGAAAACAGGACAATTGGTACGACGAGCATACTGATTAAATTGATGAATATCTTACCTAGAGGCGTAAATAAGAATTTATCTAAAACAGTGAACAATTCGGGTGAAAAAATGTTGAGGATCAGCCCGGTCATTGCGCCAAGTCCAAGGCCAATCAAGATCTTAGTCGTTAATTTCATAGTCTTCCTCCCAAAAAAAATATAAAAAACAATGTAAAGCTTTATTCCCTCTTTTGGACGAATAAAACCACAGAGAGCTAATTGGTCAACACTACCATCAATGTAAAGTTTAAGGAGGTTTCTATGTTAACTTTAAAAGTTGATTCTGAACTTGAACTTCGAATTTTTGAGCCGAGTGAAGCTGGGGAGTTATTCTGGCTTGTGGATTCCAATCGCCGCTATTTGCGGGAATGGCTGCCCTGGATTGATGGTATTCAATCTCCGGGACAATTTTACTCGGTCATTCAAATGTGGCAGAAAAATTTCCAGGAAGGAAGCAGCAGTCATTTTGGGATCCGATTCAGGGGAGCCCTAGCAGGTAGCATCAGCCTTCATGCTATTGACTGGAGCAACTCGCAGGCAAGCATCGGCTACTACCTGTCGGAAAAACTGCAAGGCAGGGGCATTACAATCAGAACGGTAAAAGCAGTAATAAACCATGCTTTTTATGAGTTAGGACTTAACCGCATTGAAATCCGATGCGGCAAGGACAACGATAAAAGCAAGGCTATTCCCATGAAGCTTGGGTTTTACAAGGAGGGTATTCTGCGTGATGGGGAATTTCTAAATGGAAACTTCCATGATTTGATTGTATATGGGCTTCTTAGAAGAGAATGGCAAAGAAGACATAGATTTATTCCTTAGTCACCAGACCAAGCTAATCAATGGATTGGCAGCTTGATGGTGAATGTCGTTCCCTTTGAACTTGATTCCACATTAATTCTGCCCTCATGTTCCTCAATGATTTTGTAGCAAATCATCAAACCCAGGCCATTCCCATTCGCCTTTGTCGTAAAAAATGGCTTGCCGATCTTGTCAAAATCCTCAGAAGGAATTCCTGTACCAGTGTCAGCAATTGCAATGATCAGCTCGTCATCTGATTTAGAAATCGAAACCGTTATTTCACCTGGCAATTCCATCGCATCAATCGCATTCATCAGCATATTGATCAACACCTGCTTGATCTTATTCCCATCGCAAAGAAACATTCCGTCTCCCAATGTGGATTGCTTGGTTATTTCGACGCACTTCTTTGCTGCCTCAGCCATCAGCAGAGTAATTGCATGATCAATCAAATCATTCATATCAAATGACTTAAAGTCTGATTTATGTGGCTTTGCCATAAGCATCAGCTCTTTCGATACTGCTTCCATCCGCTTTATTTCCTGTTCCATGATCGCTAAATAGTTGTGATTCAATTCACTTCCGGCCTTCATAAGCTGGATAAATCCTTTCAGGCTTGTCAAAGGGTTCTTGATTTCGTGAGCAATACCTGCGGCAAGCTGGCCAACAACATTCAACTTCTCATACTCTAGGATAAAATGTTCTGCTTTGATTTTTGCTGAAATATCACTTGTAACTGAAAACAGTTCAAATGGTTCATTCGTGTCTGGATGCCGTACAACTGAGATTTGTGAGCTTACCCAGATATACACTCCGTCTTTTCGCTTAATACGATAGGTAAGAATGGACAATTCCTCCCCATCAGGCATGGCAGTATTCAAAATCCTTTTATAATCTTCTGCATGTACAAATAAAGTGTACAGTTTTCCAACTAATTCAGCTTGCTCATATCCGAGCATAGCCTGAACAGATGGCGAAACATATTTAATGAGACCATCAGGAGTTCTTTTGCAAATAAAATCCATGGATGGTTCTACCCAAATATTATTATTCGTCTTTTCGACTTTTTGCAGCTTTCTTTCCAAACTGGATAATAGAATACTCATAGCCAGCCTCCCTTTTTTAAAATTTTACTGAATATTTAAATTAATTTCAAACTCTAACTGTAAAATAAACCACAAAAAGGGTTTTATTTACATTGGGAAATTTTTCTGAAGCTTAGGAAAAGCAATGATTTGTTAAAATCTGAATTTTCCAATATAATTACACATAAACTTCATACTTTATGTGTCCGTTTCATACATTGATATCAAAACGTATTAATGTTCCCCTCATTTATTCTCTATATGGTATAATAAAATTTAAATGATAAAGCTGAGGTGGTATGATGGGGCAATCTATCGTATCAAGAATTTAACAGCTGCAAACGCGGAAGGAACAGCATAACAGGATTTTGGCCCTGGCTGGACCAGCCGCTCGGTACGGGCCGTTATAATTTCTTGATGAATTTAATTATTTATATTGAAGCCTGCTAATCCAGGCTTAATTTTGAGTTTACTGGGAGGTGACTCCTTACCCGCACACCAGCGGGCTAAGGGAACTTATTTGGACATATTTAACTTGGTTTGGATAGCCATTTTAATTGCTTTAACGGCATTTTTCGTCGTTTCAGAATTTGCGATTGTTAAAGTGAGGAGTTCCAGAATAGACCAATTAATAGAGGAAGGCAGCAATAAAGCTGTGCTCGCAAAAAGAGTCATTTCTAATCTGGATGAATACCTTTCTGCTTGCCAGCTGGGGATTACGATCACTGCTCTAGGAATTGGCTGGCTTGGAGAGCCAGCAATTGCTGATTTGCTTAAACCGTTATTCACCAGCCTGGATATTTCTGAATCCGTCGGACATGTCTTTTCAGTGGTGATTGCATTCACGACCATTACATTCTTGCATGTCGTTATCGGGGAATTGGCCCCTAAGACATTAGCGATCCAAAAAGCAGAATGGGTGTCGCTGAATACAGCTGGTCCGCTGATTCTGTTTTACAAGATCATGTATCCATTTATCTGGCTGTTAAACGGATCTGCCCGTATTGCTGTTGGTCTTGTCGGTCTTAAGCCTGCCTCTGAACAGGAGTTGGCCCATTCTGAGGAAGAACTTCGCATTATTCTGTCTGAGAGCTTTAAAAGTGGTGAAATCAACCAGTCGGAGTTTAAGTATGTAAATAAAATATTCGAATTTGACAACCGGATCGCCAAGGAAATCATGGTGCCCCGAACTGAAATCATTTCGTTGTCAATCGAGGATACTCTGGAAAACTTCCTCCAGATTGTGAAGGAAGAGAAATTCACCCGATATCCTGTCATTGACGGAGACAAGGACCATATCGTCGGTCTCGTCAATATCAAGGAGGTCATGACTGATCTGATCCATGACCAGGGTCGCACCAAAAAAGCGATAGATTCATATATTCGTCCAATCATCCGGGTCATCGACAGCATCCCAATCCATGACTTGCTGGTAAAAATGCAAAAGGAACGCATACACATGGCGATATTGATGGATGAATATGGCGGAACTTCCGGGCTTGTTACAGTTGAAGACATCCTTGAAGAAATTGTAGGAGAAATTCGCGATGAGTTCGATATGGATGAAGTGCCGATGATACGCAAAATCCAAGAAAACCATTACATCATCGATGCCAAACTGCTTGTCAGTGAATTGAATGAACTTCTGGCACTTGATATCAACGATGAAGATGTCGATACAATAGGCGGCTGGATGCTTACCGAAAATTACGAAGTCAAGCAAGGCGACGTCGTCAGCTTCGGATCTTACCTTTTCAAAATCACCGAAATGGAAGAGCATCACATCAAATATATCGAAGTAATGAAACAACCTGAAATCGAAAAGACCGCAGATAATTTTTTTATGAACAACACTGAAGTCGTTTCATAGAAAAACCAATCATATTAAAACATACGAGAAAACAGGCAGATACCTACTCTGCCTGTTTTTTACATTTATAGTTTCCAATTTTGGACGTCATCTGCTTCAATGATTCCCATTACTACATCATCTACGTCTGGGTCTGTCAGTACCTTATCCCTTACCCGATACTTGATGTCATCAGCGTCAGCGAGTGTCAGCCCTTTGCGTAGTTCCAGATAGCTTTCTACATGGTACTGCCTGCCCTCCTGGACAATTCTTAATGTATTGATGTCAATTACATCAGGATCAGATAGGATAAGCCTTGCAATCCTGTTTTCAACCACCTTTGGAGCAGCAACGCCAATCAGTCCAACAGTATTCTCAAAACCAATTTTCAAAGCAATACCTATTAACAGTATGCCGATCAGCAATGTTCCGATTCCATCCAGAAGGTAAAATCCTGTTACGTGCGCCATGACAATAGAAAACAATGCTAAAAGCGCACCAAATGTCGCAATCAAGTCTTCATAGAAAACGAGTCTTGTCGGCGGTGCGGCCAGACTGACATTCTTAAACGCATTTCCAATGATTCCAAATCCCTTTGCTTCACTTCTCGTCTCGTGTGCAATCTCCTTCATTGCTTTAATCAAGATAGCTCCATCAACAAGAACGGCGATTATCATGATGATAACATTCAGCCACAAATTGCTCGAAGCCTTTGGATGCTGGATCAGCTCCCATCCTTTAATGACTGTTTCATATGCCATGATCGAAATGATGATGACTGCCACGAGCACGAATAAGTTAACAACCCTTCCAAACCCGGTCGGAAACCGTTTGGTTGCTTCTTTTTCGGAAATGGCACTACCGATGAAAACAAAAAATTGATTCAATGCATCCGCAACCGAATGAAGCGTTGTCGCGAGCATCGTACCGCTTCCACTAATAACAGCAGCGACACCCTTGATTATTGCAAGGAATGTGTTCCCAGCCGCAGCAATCCCAGAAGATTTATTTCCTCTTTTAAAGAATTCAATCATTGACGACATTTCTCCACCCGCTTTACTATTTTCTTTAATATATGTCCTTTACATTTTCACATTTTGGTCTACTCTAAACATCTTTTTGGATAAGCTGGAGGTTTTAAAATATGGGAAATGCTAAAGAGCCCATCAGGAATATGTCCTGATGGGCTCTTATCTAGGCTCTTTTCTCATACTTTGTTGCTATTGACTACAAAATAGGATTGAATGACCTATATTTCTTCACAAAATTAAAGCTTTATTATGAGAAAAGAGCTTGCACACTTAAAACCGAACTACAAAATGGCTTTTATCACGTTAAAATCGGCTTAAGGATTTTAACAATAATCTTTACGAAAACAGCCTTTTCCTAAAATTTATGTCCTGCTTTTAGAGGCTTCTCCAACTCTTTTGTTATAAGCATTCCATTTCTGCTTTGCGTTGATCAAGATGTCTTCTACCAACAGCTCGATTCCGATTGCAGTCAGCGAGAAGACATTAGCATAATGCTTCTTTACTTCCCATTTCAATTCATGCTTCCCGCAAATACTGTATTTGTTCACTTCTTCCATTTCCTTACTGAGCAGGGCCAGTTGCTGGTTTTTTTCCTGTTCAGGAAGAGCAACGATTTCATCGATTTTTTCTATATATTCAAGTGACTTGGTGATTTTCTCATTCACCTCATCATGTGTCTTTTTGTCTACAAGGTCGTACTTCAGTTTAAAGGCATTAAGGCTTCTGGCAGATTCATAGGTTGATCTCACAATTTCATCCCTGGTCATATAATCTGTTTCAAAGCTGAGCATGTATTTCCATGATGGCTGGGTGATTGCCTTTCTATGATCTTCAATTGTATGGCAGAATTTCTTATAGCCATATTTTTCAGGATCTTCAAATGCCGGGCTAGCCGGATCAAGGAACGGTGCAAGCGGAGCGACAAAATATGATAGTCGTTTATCCCCACCGCAAGCATTGTGAATCTCCTCACAAAAATCAACATTATCAAGGGCGCTTTGATAATCCTGATGCGGTATGCCAACCATGAAAAATATATCAATCTTCTTGCAGCTATGCTTCAATGCGGATTGCAGCGTTTCAATCACTTTTGCATTCGTGCAGTTGAATTTGCCGTTATAACGGCGAATCTTCTCATCATGTGTTTCCAAGGTCAATTCAACGCTGTATTTCGGTACAACCTTCTCGATTTTCGCAAAATACTCTTCGTTTGCATACTGAAATAATTCAAATACCAACTCATTCTTAAGATTGATCTTGCTGAGCCTCTCAAAAAATTCATCGACATAATCCTTACCCGCCTGGCGTATATCATGAAGAATGAAAATTGGTGCCCTGCTGAAGCGCTGGATGAAAAGAATGTCTTCAACTAGTTTCGCAGGCGAGCGTTTAGCCAGGACTTTACGGTTGCAGTTATCCTTATACGATTGTTTAGAGCCACCGCATATCAAGCATCCCTGGGTACATCCCTTTGCCGTGAGGATAGCCGTATTAGGGTATTGAAGCCAGCCGTTGTATGGCAGAGGATCCAGGAAGTTTTTATATTTGAAGACCGACTTGATTGTATATCGATAGCCGGGAATATCAAATTCATCCAGGCTGTCAGGAACATGGCTTAACGGGTTGTATACTGGAGTGTCTCCGTCCTTCCAAGTAAGGTTTGGGATCCCCCCTAGAAGATGGGTTCCATTTTTCAAATGGTTGATCAAAAGGAGCATCAATTTTTCGGTTGAATCGCCCCGCATGACAAAGTCAATGAATGGATATTCTATTAGCTCTTTATGGTAATAAGTTGCTGATAAACCGCCAAAAACCATAGGAGTTTCAGGATGAAGATTTTTCACAATTTTCGCCAGTTCAATACTGCCGTGAGCGTGAGGAAGCCAGTGAAGGTCAATTCCAAAAGCCCTTGTCTTGATCTTTTTCAATTTCTTTTCGACATCAAAGTTTTCATCCATTAGCATTCGATTCGCGATGTTGATGATTTTAACGCGCAAGCCTTGGCGCTCTAAATATTCCGCAATGCTCGTCAGGCCAATAGGATACATTTCGAATACTGGAGAGGATGGAACAACGTCACTGATTGGGCCGGCCAACAGCGCATTTTTCCGGAAATCGTATACACTTGGCGCATGGAGAAGAACTAAATCGTATCTCAAAATACTCACCTCGAAGTAAAATATACTCTATTAATCTGCCTAATAAAGGCAATGTATGATTACACCTTAATGATAACTCCCGGATCCTTCGTCTTAGTCCCGCAAAGTGTAATATTTTGTGAACGACTGAACAAATGTGATTTTGAAAAGCGTCAGACCTTGATGAATAAAGGGATTGCGAGTTTATGAAAGTTTTGTGGATGGCTGTAAGAATAGCGCAAGGTCAGCCCCGACAAGCGCTGGAGGGGCTATGCGCTGGAGCTGGACAATTCTCGAAGTTGAAATTATATAAGTTCTAATATTAATGAAAAAAAAGAGACTGCTCTATCGCAATCTCCCAATAAACTATTTTTCCTGCTGGACCATCAGGATTTCTTCTTCGACTCTGCCCAATTTTAGCAAATGTGAATCCAGCCGTTTGTGGATCGTGCTGAATTCTGTATTGTTTTTTAACTCTGCTTTGCTCAGCAATTCCTTTAACATATTTTCGATTTTTGCGCTCTGTGCTTCTTCCATTCTTTCAAGTGCGTCTTTAATATCTGTAATATCGATCTGGTTTGATGTTACTCTATGTTCAATGCTATCGACTTTCTCGAGACGGTCGAGTCTTTTTTCTATGTGTTCGGTCCTTTTATTCAATGAGTCAATTGAACTCTCGATACCTTTTAAGAGATTAATGATTTCAGATAACCCTTCCATATTGCATGGCTCCCCTTTATTTGGCTTAAGGTTATTTTATCATCATTAACCACATCGATATGTTACAAAACTGGTAACAAAAAGGCTATTTGTTTGCATTATTGCCACATTTCATCGTTACTTGATCTCCAGGTCCCTTAACGCTTTTTCAGCGCTTCTTATGGACATATTTATGGAGTTCCAGCTTTCTTCTGAATACTGCAGTTCTTCCTTTCTTTGCAGCAACAAGTCTGAGAGACCTGGGTGGTCCGGATTAATTTTATAAAGCTCCATCAGCCCCTCCACTCCTTCATAGGACAACGAATTCAGATAGTAAATATCTATTTTTCCGGTTTCTGAGTAACGCTCTAAATTGCGTTCGACGACAAATCGGTCAAGCTGGATTGTGTTGACCAAAGTATAGAAAATGATTGCGGATATAATGTAGAAGCGTACAAGCGATAGCCGATCCATCCATATCCTTATCAATGAATAGCATAAAATCACCAGCAGGAAAATCATGAATGAATGGGCCAGCACCCTGGCAAAGGTAAATCCGTACGCCTCTTCATACATGAACAGACGTATAAATGCTGAATATAGCATGACTCCGCTGAAAAAAACGAGTAGTGAAAGAAGACCGCGAATAACCAGCGTCAAAAATTTAGCAGTTTTTTCAACATAGGTAACAATTGTTGAGATGATCAGTAAATTCAGCAAAGTGACAAAAAGCAGTTCAAAGAATCCTCTGCGCGCAAATTCAGCATACGTATATCCTTCTTTCAATGTTTCACTGAAAAAATATTGGAATTGGACAACCACAAATAGCAGGTAAACGATATTCAATAAAGTCAGCACTGTCAGACTGATCACGCTATCCCACGCCATCTTTTCATTTTGCGTCTGCGGTTCAGGAGGCAGTGGCTGCCTGGTCCTTAGCACCTGCAATAATCCAAAGATCACCAATGTATAAATGGTGATTGCGATTGTACGCAAGACCTCTTCTTCAATCTTCAACGCCAAAAGCCAGCGCGGGATTGTGCCTAATAGGTTTCCAAACTGCTGGTCAGCAGAAACAAGCAGGTTGACGATGACAAACAAAAGCGGGAATGAAATAGCCACTCCAATAAACACTTTTCGAATCGTTGCACTCTTTCTTTCTTCAAGTCCCCTGACAGCCAATTTTGGAGCATACATAACGAACCTGAACACATAGGCAATTGCAGCTCCTACTGTTAAAAAGATCTTTTGGACGAATGGCCATCGATGCCATTGGTTCTGTATCGGGTAGGTGACAAGCACAAGTTGTATGAGAACCATCACTGGAATCACCAGGATGTTCAGCAAATATAAAATCATATTCGAATTCAGGAAAAAGCTGAGTGACAGCAGCCAAATTGAAGCAATCAACAGTAGTCCCAGCTTTTTATTTGTAAAGGAAAATGAACGGTACCTCCAGAAAAACACTCCATAAAAGCAAGTAATAAAAACAGGATACGACAATCCTATCTTGCCATGTAAAAATGATCTTTCTGCCAAAATCCCTAAAGCAATACAGACAAGGAAAAATATCCAGTCTCCTTTTTTCAGTTTTAATTTCATTTTTTATTCTCTCCCCTACATAGAATTACTAGGTATATAATCAAAAAAAACACTTTGCTATTCTATATACATAGAAATTCTATGCATTAGACTAAAAAAATTAGATGGAAGCCTTTTTCCCCCATCTATATCCAATCCAGCAAATTGGATACAATAGCGCCGTAAAAAGAATACATATAATAATGAATATCGGGCTAAGCAGCGGCTGGAACCAGTCATGCGGTATTAGCCTGAACAAAGTCAAGTTCATAAGAATGATGTTCGGCATTATGGAGAGGATAAAAGTCTTTTTCATCAATCTTCTCCCTTTATGGCCAAAGCCTTTGCCTATCTCATATCCAAGCAGTGCCCAAAAGAAGAGATAAAGCAAAATGATCACAGCAGGTATCGATGTGAGACTTTTCCACGCCATGTCAATGAAAGGGAAATCAAAAAGATTATGTACCAGAGTCAGGATGGTACCGCCAACGAAGAAAATCAGGTTGGCCAAAATGAAAACCCATTGAGTTTTCATTGGTGTCGTTGATAGTTCTTCACGCCAGCTATCCGCAATTTCTTCTGGAGTCCCCAATCTTGAATAAAGTTCCGAGCTGATATCCGCTTCATCTCTTTGTTTACCGTTAAATTCGCCCAGCATTTCTGTGATATGGCTGTCGTATTCAGCCAAAATCTGCTCTTTGTCTGGATGCTTCCCTAAATGCCTGCCAAGCTCGGTGAGGAAGTTAGTCTTTAACTGGATCATTTTTCGGTCTCCTGATCACTTTGTTCATAACATTCACGAATTGCTGCCACTCTTCTGTCTTCTCTATGAGGACTTCTCTTCCTTCTTGAGTGATCTGATAATATTTCCTGGCCGGGCCTTTTTCCTGCTCCTGCCAGTAAAATTCAATGTATTCCTGCTTTTCAAGTTTATGCAGTGCTGGATACAAGGTTCCCTCTTTTACCTGAAGACTATGGTCACTGCGCTTATCAAGTTCTTTCACAAGCTCGTATCCATACATATCTCGTTCATTCAACAGCTGGAGCAGCACAAGGGATGTGCTACCTTTTAAAAGTTCACGATTAAACATCCTATCACCTACCTAGTATTAAAAGGTATCTATCGGCATCATAATATAAATTGGTTGAATTTGCAAATTAAAATTCAAAAAGCAGACTGCAATTTATTGCGAGTCTGCTTTTGAAAATGGGTTAATTGCTTCCGGATGTTGCCTTCAGGCCGATGATTCCAACTAGAATGAAGGCTACGAACATCAGTCTCATTAGATTGCGCGGCTCTCCAAACAGAACCATCCCGAGAATGACTGCTCCTGCAGCTCCTATTCCTGTCCAGATTGCATATGCGGTACCAATTGGCAATGTTTTAACTGCCATAGACAAAAAATAAAAGCTAATTGCCATCCCTACCAGCGTAATCAACGAAGGTACAGCTTTGGTGAATCCTTCTGTATACTTCAGGCCTATGGCCCACACGACTTCAAATATACCGGCAATAACTAAATAAAACCAAGCCATAATTCTTAACTCCTTTCATAAGAAAAGCGCAAGCGCCTTGCTCAGCCCCGACAAGCGCTGCCCGCCTAAAACGCCACATCGTGTGGCTGGCGGGTTTGCACGTCCTGTGCCTTAGAGGGCCTCGCTCTTTGACTTCATTGGCAGGACCGAAAACGAAAAGCGGAGGCGACTGCCCAACTCCGAAAAGCGCTGGAGGGCCTGACAGTGAAGTCGCTCTTTGACTTCATTGGCAGGACCGAAGCGACTCGAGGGGCTAGGCGATGGAGCTAGACACTAATCTAAGTGTAAAAGTTTATATTTCTTAAAAAATGAAAAAAGCGCAAGCGCCTTGGTCAGCCTAGACATGAACTGGAGCAGGACTAAAAAAACCCGGAAGATATCATAGATATCTCCCGGGTTTTTGTCCCTCCGTGTACACAGGCATCCCTGTGCGCCCTCTCTCGGACCAGTCCAGCATAAGCGCCGCGGAACCCTAGAGGACTTTTTATAAAAGGAATAATAACATAATCTACTTCTTCAGTCAAAAATGCCAATCAGGTCTCCTGGGGCTGTTTGTTCATCATCGTTTCATATTCATTTGATGGCAAAGGCGGCGAGTAGAAATAGCCCTGGACTTCTTGACAGCCAAGTGATTTCAACAGGTCAATCTGCGATGCCGTTTCAACACCCTCAGCAATGACCTTTAACTTCAGGTTCGTTGCCATTGAGACAATCGTTGATATGATTTCGCGGTTTTCCTGGGAGTGTGAAATGAAGCTTTGGTCAATTTTCAACCGATCGACTGATAGTTTACTTAAATAGCTCAAAGAACTGTATCCCGTTCCAAAGTCATCAATGCTGACTTCGATTCCAATTTCCCTTAATGCCTGGAGTTGCGAGTTGATACTGTCTTCCTTCTTGATCATGATACTCTCAGTCACTTCGATTTCAATCAGCTCTCCATAAAGATCGTACTCCTTAAGAGTATGCTGCATGAACTTCACGAAATCCTCCTGGTAGAAATGGATAATCGAGATATTGATTGAAGTACGAGGAACCTCGAACCCCCGATTCTTCCATGCGACAAGCTGACTGAACACCTGCCTGATGATTAATCTCTCGAGGGGTACGATTAAGTTCGCCTCCTCGGCAATCGGGATGAATACACCTGGAGGAATCATTCCATGGCGAGGATGTTTCCATCTAGCCAATGCTTCAGCCCCTGTTATTTCATTAGTTGTTGCATTGTATTTAGGCTGGTAAAAGACTGTGAGAGATTTACTATTAATAGCGTTCCGCAAATCATTCTCAAGCTCAAACTTATTCACGTTCTGATCCACCATGCTCTGGTCAAAAAACTGATAGTGGTTTGCACCGTTTTCTTTTGCCTTATACATTGCCATGTCAGCGTATTTCAGCAATAATTCAAGGTTATTTGTATCTTCAGGATACTTCGAGATTCCAATACTTGCCGTGATCAGGAATTCCATGCCCTCCGCAAAAAGCGGTGACTGGAATTCTCGTACAATCTCATTGGCAATCTTGTCTGGCTGATTTCCTCCAGTAACAAGAATCGCGAATTCATCTCCGCCAATTCTTGCCACAAGACATTCCTCCGGCACAACTTCTGAAAGCTTATTGCCGATTTGCATCAAGATTTTATCACCAAACGAATGCCCGAAGGTATCATTGATTCTTTTAAACCGGTCAAAATCAAGATAAATTAACGAAAATTCTTCATCTTCTATAAATAGTGAAGCCATTACTTTCTCTAAGTTCCGTCTATTAGGCAAATTAGTAAGTTCATCATGATATGCCAGATACTCAATCATCTTGTCTGCTTTTTTCTGTTCTGTTATGTCCCTGACTATCCCAAAGACACCAACTGTTGTATTTTTGACGATAATCCTGACTGCTGTGATCCTCACGTCCGCATATGTCGAATCAGCCCTTTTAAGGGTGGTTTCAATCAATTTCGTCTCGCCGCTAAGGACTTTCATGAAATATTTCCTGATTTTCTTTTCTTCCTCGCTACCGCCAATCAGATCAATGAAATGCAGTCCAGCTAATTCATTAGGCATGTAACCTGTCAGTTCAACAGCCTCTTTATTGACACTTAAAATATATCCTTGCAAATCGACCCTGAACACAGAATCAGGGTTATGGCTAAACAAGGATAAATGGGATTGGACATTCTTCATGATGAGCTTTTCGCCAAACAGGTCAGGAACGAGCATGAATAATAAGTTTGCGGCGGCCATATAAATGAACGGTGCCAGGAAAGAATGCACGCCGCTTCCATCCGAAATCTCCATCATTGAAGTCAAGGCGATATATGGAATGCCTCCCATTGCCATGCCCCCAAGGACACTCCCCGTATATTTATAATTTTTGACAAACTCATAAATATCCTCGTTTGTAATCTGCATTAAAAATCTAATCAGCGTGAAGGATGTAACCAGTATCATCAAAAATGCCATCACTGATAATATTGGCTGAATCTCGATTGCTTCCCTGAAGATTATATAAAATGCAGTATACTCTGCCATCATGATACTAGCTGCGATTAATAGGCTGGTGGATATATACTGTGATGTGTTCGCAATGTCCCTTTGTGCCAGGCTCAAAGCCGCATAGGACCCAACTCCGCAGATACCAAAGAATAACAGGAAAAATAAATAAAAATTGCTCGTCGAAAATGGAACGCCTGCGGAAATAATAACAAACAGATGGGTCAGCAAAAATGTAAGAGCCAAAAGCAGAGAATAAAGGACCATTTTACGTTTTTTTCTATCAATAGCCTTTTTGATTTGCCTGCTGAACTCAACCGCCATTATTGACGAAATGATTAAAAAAACGACAGTCAGAGCTATATTATTAAAGTCGAATATGTACATATGGGGAATATTCATTCTGCCCCTCGTTTCTGTCTGGTTTATTTGCTTTCAGACTAGCGGTCTATGTATGACAATTTCCGGGAATAAGACTTAAGCTTTCTAAATATTATACAATATTCAACATTAATTGAACTGTTTTGAGTATTATTTTCACAATTTTCAAAACCAACCATTACCAATCTAACGGTAAATTTTATATAATATAAGTAGAAGCAATCATTTATTTTCTCTAAACCCTCCCTGGTTCCTGCTTCAATCACCATGGTAAACCATTTTAAAAATATCACAAAAGTACAGACCCTTACTTTTATATCGGCAAAACCACAGATTTTTTAACCCAAATCCGCTTATAAGGCTTTACAAATATATAACACCACATATGTTATTGGATTATTGTGAAATAAGGGTACTTCCTGCCCTAGAAAGGAGGGGAATAGTATGGATAAGGAGAATGACAGAAGAAATATCAAAAATAGTTTTCCACGAACACCTGGCTTAAGCGTCGCAGCTGCCGCAGTCTGGCCAATCATCGGTTATCTGATTGACCTCGTGTTTGATTTAATCCCATATGTGACTATTTTAGGTTCAGTTGGAGGCTTGGCCCTATATATTCTTTTCACTGACAGGAAGAGAGAAATACCAAACGATACACCAAAAGTTTGGCCAATCATTGAGACCAGCGTTGAAGAGATAAAAAAAGCAGTACGTATTTATTCGGAACAGCTTCCAAAAGGCGTCTACCGCACAATTCTCGTTAAGGAAGATAACAGCATTGATGTTGAGCAACTTGCCCCAATCCTTAAAGGCATTCCATCCCAAAACTTTTACATGTCAAAGGAAACATATGATATTTTCGATGAAGACGAGAAATATCTCGCACTAACGATTGATAAAGTCCAGAAAGCAGTAGACCTCTATGTTAGGGAGAATAAGGAATATCCAATGCTGCCTTATGATCCATTAAACAGGGTGAACTATTATCAGCTTTCGAAGGCACATTGCCTGGATACCCTGCCAGAGATTGAGCTTTATATCACCAATTACGATGGTCTCGTTACCCATAAAAAACCAAAGAAGAACAGCACAGGCAACTAATGATCCTTAACCTAAATTCGAAATCCCCGTGGGAAAAGTCATTAAGGTGCTCCCAGTTCAGAAGTTCCCATGAAGTCAAATTTCATATGTAGTTGAAATGAATGTAAAACTTTTAAAGCAAAATGCTGACTAAATAAATACCGAGTAACAGAAATATCAAAAAAATAATTCCTGAAGAAATTTTTATCAGGTTACTCGCTGATTCGAAGGTTTGGCTGTTAATATTTTTCCGTACCGAAAAATAATGCGTCGTTGCAAAGAACAGGATTATCAACCCAATCAGCAATGAGAAAATGCTGACAAAAACAGCGATTGTATCTGCAGCCTGGCTTACAGATCTAATATTATTGAAATGGAGACTTGATGCCAAAAAACCAATCCCGATTATGGCGATTGATGTTCGTACCCAGGCCAGGTATGTCCGCTCATTTGCAAGGTGCTGCTGGATATATTTTGATTCAAGAGTTTTATTCTCGTCCATCTCATCACCTACTTTCCGCTACCATCAACTAAAGTTTATCATCGAAACTAGACAGGTTCCTCTTCATCTGCTCATTCACCATTCACTATCTGTATGTTTTATATTTCCTCCCCACCTTGAATAGTTCCTAATGAAGTGGTTTTATGACTGCCTTTTACATTGATTGTAGTAATTTTGCTGAATGGTCAGAAGCTAATGGATTCTATATTCAACATAAAAATCTCGCCTGATTTTACTGCCGTGATCCCTCTTTCATAAGTTATAATAAAACCAGGAGGCTGATTAACTTGGAAGAAAAGAAAAATAATTCTCCTGTAATGGAGCTTGATGAGGAAACTTTATTCATCGTTTCACAGACTTTCAAAGCACTTTCAGATCCGACACGCCTCAGGATCCTCCATCTTTTGTTCCAGGGCGAACATTCGGTCAATGAAATAGCGGAAAAACTCTCATTGTTGCAATCAACCGTTTCACACCAATTGCGATTTCTTAAAAACCTCAGGCTTGTCAAATTCAGGAGAGAGGGTACATCGCTTTATTACACGCATGACGACGAACACGTCATCGACCTTTTGAAGCAAAGCATAGAACATGCCAGCCATCATTGATGGGATTGCCCATCTATATTGGCTGGCATGTTTTTTTACACAATAATCCGACACGTAATATTCAATTGCAAGGTCCGTGCGCGCATGGGCACCCATGCTCTTCCCCTTCTACCTGAAGGGTACTATGATCAATGCCAAAGCGGTCGTGCAACAGCCTTTGTGCTTTGTGGAGTACGCGATCATGTGCTCCTTCCCCTTCGACGGCAATATGCCCGCTAAGCATTAAGACACCTGAAGTGATCGACCAAACGTGAACATCGTGTACATCTTTTACTTCTGGAATTTTCATAATTTCATCCTTCACTTCATTCAATTCAATCTCCTGAGGCGTGCCTTCCATCAAGACATGGAAGCTCTCCTTTGTCACTCGCCAGCCGCTGATGATGATGAGAATCGCAACTGCGACGCTTGCAATGGGATCCGCAAGTCCCCAGCCAAAAAAGTAGATCAGCAATGCTGCTGTAATTGCGCCAACCGAGCCAAGCATATCTCCCAGCACGTGAAGGAAAGCGCTTCTTACATTCAAGTTCTCATCTTTGTCTCCACTCATCAGTATCCAAGCGGCGATGATGTTGACAATTAACCCGATAACCGAAATCGTCAGCATTCCCATGCTTTGTACTTCTGGAGGATCTGTAAAACGTTGGTACGCTTCAACAAATATATAAATCGAGATGATAATTAACGTAAGACCGTTTAAAGCAGCGGCAATGATTTCAAATCGCTTGAAGCCGAACGTCTTTGATTTTGTTGCTTTTCTTTCACCGAGCTTCATCGCGAACAAACTCAACCCAAGCGCAGCCGCATCACTCAGCATATGACCCGCATCTGAAAGCAGTGCAAGGCTGTTTGTGATTACCCCGCCAATCACCTCTACAACCATGAAAGTGGCGATCAGGAGAAAAGCCCAGAATAATGCCTTCTTGTTGTTTGTATGACTATGGCTATGGCCGTGTGAATGATTATGCCCCATATGTTCCCCTCCTTTTCTTATATATGAATATATGCTCATATATATAATTATGACTCATTTGCGAAATTGGTTCAATAATAAGCTTGTCTATCATTTAAATACCTTATTATTATGGTTTTTACACCAAAAAAATTAACCGCTGAAAATCAGCGGTTTTGTGTTTTCCTTATAAATACTTGCGATGAATACCCTTCCCATCATAGGTATAGAGCATTGTCCTGTTCTCTACCATCGTCTCAATATGGCATTTCCTGCCCCAAAGCTGATGAATATACGGAAGTACTTTTTCCAAGTATTTAATGTCCAGCTCGATGCCTTCGAAACCGTGAGTTATATACAACTCCCCATTCTTCAAGTAATCGCCGTCCGTCACGGTCAAATATGGGAATCCACCATTGACTCTCATGCTGACAAGCTGATCGCGGACTTGTTCCCACGCTTTATCAACGACTTTGTATTCTCGTCCCTGCTTTTGGAAAAGATACATATCTTCACGCATAACCAGATCCTTAGTCAAGTAATTGCGTAAAAATGAAATATCTGATTCGATTTCACGGACTTCAAACATTTTTTCCCGGCCTGATCCTGGTTTTACTCCACGACGTTTCATTTCCTCAGTCGGATTATTATAACGCTCTTCGATATCTTCAAAAATTTTGATTCCTAAATAATATGGATTGATTCCCGTTTTTGATGGCTGCACGACCCCAGCATTCAATTTTGCAAACTCGATTGATTCACCGCTGGTCAAGTCCATTTCCCGGAGAATCCGTTGGTGCCAATAAGAGGCCCAGCCTTCATTCATTATTTTTGTCTCAAGCTGCGGCCAAAAATAAAGCATTTCCTCCCGCATCATGGTCAGGATATCCCGCTGCCAATCTTCAAGCTCGCGACTGTAGCTTTCAATGAACAACAATAAATCTTTCTCTGGTCGCGGCGGGAATTTTTTCTTCTTTATCTTCTCTTTTGACTCTGTCTCTTTGGATTCAAGATCCCAAAGATCATCATACGGAGTTGCTATTGACGTTGGTTCATCGTCGAAATCATCTTCGGCTGACCATGAGAGCTTCGGCCTCATCAAAGATGGATCGATATGCTCTTCGATGGCTAGCACCGCATCCAGGAAAGACTCCACTGCTTGTTTTCCATGCTCGATTTCATATTTACGGATTCTCTCTGCCGTCGCGGCCATGCTTTCGACCATATCCCGCTTCGTATTTTGGAATCGAACATTATTTTTGAAGAAATCACAGTGTGCCAAAACATGGGCAACAATCAATTTGTTCTGGATCAACGCGTTTGAATCCAGCAAGAAGGCATAACAAGGATTTGAATTGATAACCAGTTCATAAATTTTTGAGAGGCCTAAATCATAGTGAAGCTTCATTTTATGAAATTGCTTCCCAAAGCTCCAATGGGAAAATCTCGTTGGCATTCCATATGCACCAAATGTATAGATAATTTCTGCAGGACATATTTCATACCTCATCGGATAAAAGTCCAGTCCAAACCCTTTAGCGATTTCGGTAATTTCAGAAATGGCATATTCCAGTGACTTTTGATCTTCCGACACCATCTCTCCCCCTTTCACCTCTTACAACAATGTATGAGAAAAAAAGGAGAAAGATGAACAGGTTAGAAACTTTACTGCTGCAGTTGTTCGGTAACTGAAAGGCTCAATAACCTGTCACTTTTCACATCATGGGCGACTTGCACAGTGATAATAGCCGGTTTTCTATTGACACGGACCTTGTATTGAAATGAGTCAAGTACCTGGCGGTCGTCTATCTGCTTCCTACCCGTATACTTATAATTCCGGACCGTCTCATCGGGAAATTCTTCATTGATTACGGCAGTAGCTATCTTCCCATACTTTTCGTAATCAGGAGTTTGAGCATTAATATCCCCTCCTTGGATTCCCATTAACAAAATCAAAAATACAGTTATGGCGAAAAAATACTTTTTCATCATACACTCCTTTAAACTGCTCAGCTTTATAATCAACTTCGGTATGTAGTCATTCTAAGTTCATTTGAATGCCCAATTATACAGGTAAAACTTGAAAACCCCAGTAAACAAGGTCGTCCAACATTTTCTGAGGAAGATACGGCGTCAACTCCATATAATATTATCAACTCCTCATAAGGAGGATTGGATATGAATAAAACGGATTATGATCGTGCTTTATATTACACGCACCGATCTCAATGGGATAACCTGCTCATCCTTATGGTCAGGACAGAGGACCAGTTCCTGGCTAAAAAGATTGAACATTTTCTCCACGCTTACAACTTTGAAAAAGATTATGCTGTCATTGAAAAACGCCTGTATTCCCTGCTCAGATATATCGACCACGCAAATGAAGCCGCCGGCGATGACTACCTGGAAACCGCTGTAACCGGCTCGATTTAAACAAGAGAATTCCACCAGAAAAATAACACGGCTACCTATATTAAGGTGCCGTGTTTGTTATTTTTTATGCTGTTTCCCATTATTAATTAATGGTTTATCTTTCTCAAGCGGAGGGCGGTTCCTGGTCTACAAGGCGATTCCGGACAGCATATAACGCTGCCTGAGTCCGATCTGCCAATTCCAATTTTGCCAGGACATTGGAAACATGCGTTTTGACTGTTTTTTCCGTAATATACAATGAAGCTGCAATCTCTTTATTGCTTTTGCCGCTGGCGATTTCTTTCAGCACCTCCAGCTCACGCCTTGTGAGCTCATCAAGCAGTTTCCTTTCATGGCGGTTACTTCCTGATAGATGCTTTAAAACAAGTGATGTTGCTTTTGGATGCAGCTGATTTTCACCATCCATGATTCTCAATACTGCTTTTACCAGTTCATCTGGCTGGATATCTTTAAGCTGATAGCCAGATGCACCTGCCTCGATGGCTGGGATCACATGTTCCTGGTCTGCAAAGCTGGTCAGCATCATGATATTAATTTCTGGGTTCTCTGCCTTGATGATCTTCGTTGCTTCAATCCCGTTCATAACCGGCATGATTAAATCCATTAAAATAATGTCCGGGTTCAATGCCCTCGCAAGTTCAACAGCTTCCTTCCCATTCCCTGCTTCCCCGACAATCTCTATTTGTTCCTGTGTCCTAAGGAAAAAAACCAACCCTCTTCTTACGACATGATGGTCATCCGCAATCAGGATTTTAATTGTCATTCGCCATCCCCCCTTTTTATCATATCGGGATCATTACAATAATCATTGTTCCTTCACCAGGTTTACTGAGTATCTCAAGCTTGCCCCCAAGCGAGTAAGCCCTCGTTTGCATGCTTTTCAGACCTAGTGATGGAAGTTCCTTTTCCGGATTAAAATTAAAGCCTGCACCATCATCCTGAATCTGCATTTCTACCTGACTTCTGGCCGAATCGAGTGTTAAGTGAACGATTTCGGCCTGGGAATGTTTTTTGCAATTGGCCAGCGCTTCCTGCCCGATTCTCCAAAGCGCTTCTTCCACTTTCCCTGGAAGACTTGAAACACCCATTACCTTCGTTTCAAGCGGTAAATTCAGCATCTCTGCATAACCCGCAAGCGCGCAGATGATCCCGTTCTCGAGACCACGGGGGCGCAATTGCCAGATCAGTGCTCTCATCTCTCCTTGAGCTTCCTGCGCCAGATCCTGTATATACGAAAAAGTATCTTTCAGTTCCGGAGTATCCGCCATTTCTGTGCCGGCTCTTGCCGTCAAACTCAGTGAAAAAAGGAGCTGGTTCACCGAATCATGCAAATCCCTGGCCAGTCGGTTCCGCTCAGCTGCCAACGCTAGTTCCTGCTCCTGCTGGGCAAGCCTTATCCTTTTTATCGCCGTTCCAATCTGGAATGCGACTGCTTCAAGCAAAGCGAGTTCATCTTTTTTGAAGTGAGTTTTATTTGGTGAGCCTACATTCATGACACCGAACTTTTCATTTCCCGCTCTTAACGGAACAGTCGCATGGTGAGTCAAACCATTCGTTTCACCACTTTTATTATTTATTGCATCCTCAAGTCTTTTACATTCGAAGATATTCGTCGCTTTATTTAATCTTCCATCATTATAGCGGTCGACACACCAGCAGCCTCCCTCGCACATTGGCGCGAAATTGTCCATGGATAATGCAGGAGGCAGCTCAACGGTTGCAGCCAGCTGGTAGTCGCCCTGCGCGTCAATCAGAAAGATCCAGCCGGTCTCAAGTCCTGTAATTTGCAGCAGCCTTCTCAATACCTCGGCCAGAACAGTATTAAGCTCTGTACCCTCGTTCAATAGTTCAGCGATTTCCTTTAAAATGCCGACATCTGAATTCGCTTTATCCCCAGCCATCCAATCCCCCCATTTCCCTATATTATATCTCTAATCGGAAAATTCCGCTTTTGAAAAAAGTCTGAATTTCCTCTCATTCAAAAGTCGTAGTTATCCACTTTTTACAGAACAAAAAGCGCAAGCGCCTCGTTCAGCCCCGACAAGCGCTGGAGGACCGACCAGTGAAGTCGTTCTTTGACTTCATTGGGCGGACCGAAATAGAAATGTATAGCCGACTGTCCAGAAACGCAGAAACTGGAGACTCCGACTAAGAAGCGCTTTTTGCTTCTGCCGGCGGAGTTGAAGTTTCGGAGTTTCTAGGAGGCGACACTAGACAAGCGACTCGAGGGGCTAGGCGCTGGAGCTGGATTAAGAAAACCCGTATAGTTATCCACATTGAAATTATTTTATAATTTCCTAGTAAACAAAAAATCCGAAGAGGGAATGCCTCTTCGGACTCTGCATTAAGCAATCGGGTAATTCTGAACAAGCGGATGGATGACGATTTCATCAATCAGCATATGTTTTGGAGCGGATGCCATATAGACAACAGCGTTCGCGATGTCTTCCACCTTAAGCCAGTCATGTTTCTCTGGCAGACCTTGTTCTGAGTCAGCGAAATAAGTATCTACCATTCCTGGATTAATGGTGCCCACACGGATTCCATATTCCCTTACTTCCTGCGCAAGTGCCCCACTGAAGCCTTGGACAGCGTACTTCGAAGCAGTATAGGCACTTCCGTTTGGAATTGTGTATCGGCCAACATCAGAGGAGATCGTGATGATCGTGCCTGATTTACGCTCCTTCATATGAGGCAGAACAGCTTTCGCACCAAGGAATACACCCTGGACATTTACTTCAAATAGCTTTTTCCATTCTTCAACCGTTACTTCCTCGGCCAGTTTAAAAAAGCCGATACCCGCATTATTGACAAGTACATCAACCTGACCGAATGCTTCAACCGTTTTTTCAACGAGGTTTTTCACCTGCTGCTCATCGCTGACATCAGTCTGGACCGCAATGACATCAGAAAAACCTTTCTGCTTCAATTCTTCCGCAGTGTTGTTGATTTCTTCAGAGCTTCCTGCAACCGCAAGTTTCATTCCCTGTTCAGCTAATTTCACGGCGATTTCTTTGCCGATTCCTCTTGATGCACCTGTGACGATTGCGACTTGTTCTTTTAACAATGTAATTACTTCCTTTCAGCTGTTTCTCTCAGTTGTTTTACAGGTTCTTTGCTGCTTCCATTTTCTGTTCAACTACCTCCATGAAATTCTGTTCGATTTTTTGGAGTTTCTGCTTGCTTTCTGCGAGGCTCTTGTCGTTCACACCAAAATAAAACTTAATCTTTGGCTCAGTCCCAGATGGGCGAAGGCAAACCCATGTGCCATCCTCAAGGTAGTATTTGATGACGTTTGAAGAAGGAAGCTGAATTTTTTCTTCTTCGTTGCTTTCATTCACTCTTACACCTGTTAAATAATCTTCCACTGCCGTTACTTTCAATTCACCAAGTTGCTTAAGCGGCTCCTGGCGGAAGACTCCAAGTGTCTTCTGGATTAATTCCGCACCCTCTTTTCCTTTTAGCGTCAGGGAACGAAGTCCTTCCTGGTAGTAACCATACTCTTCAAATACACTTAGAAGCGCTTCGTACAAAGACATGCCCTTCTTTTTGTAATATGCGCAAACCTCGACAGCTAGCATTGCCGCCTGGACTGCATCTTTATCCCGGGCAAAGTCGCCGATTAAGTATCCATAGCTTTCTTCATAGCCAAACAGGAATTTATACTCCCCTGAGTCTTCATATTGTTTAATTTTTTCAGCTATGAACTTGAATCCAGTCAGGACATCGATTGTATCGATTCCGAACGACGAAGCGATTTTGCGGCCAAGTTCGGATGTAACGATTGTTTTGAACACGGCTCCATTCGCTGGTAAAGTTTCTTTCTCCTGCTTTTGCGTCAGGATATAATGCAGCAGCAGTGCACCCGTCTGGTTTCCTGTCAGGACAACATACTCCCCGTCTGGATCTTTCACAGCGATACCAAGACGGTCAGCGTCCGGATCTGTGGCAATCAGCACATCCGCATCGATTTTCTTCCCTTCACGGATTGCCAGTTCAAATGCAGCAGGCTCTTCTGGATTCGGGCTTTTTACGGTAGAAAACTCAGGATCAGGGAGCTCCTGTTCCTTTACTACTGCGACATTCTGGTATTTCAGGTTTGTCAGGATATCGCGGACCGGCCTATTAGCAGTACCATGCAACGGTGTGAATACCACTTTTACATCGGCTTCATCTGCCAGCGTCGGATTTTCGGAAATCGTCATCAGTTTCTCAAGATAAGCGCGATCCACTTCAGGTCCAATCATCTTGATCAAGCCTTTTTCTTTCAACTCTTGCTCGTCCATTACCTCGATTGATAGTTCATTTTCGATTTCGTTCACCTTGGCAATCACTTCATCGGCACTATCTGGAGGAAGCTGGCCGCCATCCGGACCATATACTTTATATCCATTATATTCAGGCGGATTATGGCTGGCGGTTATGACAATTCCCGCATAAGCGTGCAGGTGACGTACCGCAAATGACAGCTCCGGAGTAGGCCGCAGTTCTTCAAAAACATATGTCTGGATTCCGCGCGTTGCTAATGTTTTTGCAGCCTCCATTGCGAATTCAGGTGATTTATGGCGTGAATCATAAGCGATGGCCACACCACGCTGCTTCGCTTCATTCCCTTGTTCTTCTATGTATGCTGCCAGGCCGGCTGATGCCTTGCGGACCGTGTATAAGTTCATCCGGTTGGTACCAGCACCGATTTCTCCGCGCATACCACCAGTGCCGAATTCCAGGTTTTTATAAAAAACTTCCTCTAAATGCTTCTCGTTTTCTTTAAATGAGTCAAGCTCAGTTTTAAGCTCCGGATCCAATCCGGCAAAACCAAGCCATTTCTCAGCTTTCTTTTTCCAATCCATCAAATGACCTCCCGTAAATAAAATTTGAAACTTACAGCTAATTATAAAACAAGATAGAGTGAGATTGATAACTTTTATGCTAACTTGTCAAATTGTTTTCGAATTTTAAATTGTTGAATTAATGCCTTCTTGCAATCGCTATATTTTCTATATCTAATAAAGCCGACGATTTTTGAGCGCAAATCATTCCTATTGGTGACCTCTTTTTCCGGTTTCCGTGATTTTAGGACATCAATACGTCTTATTCGTGACCTCCTTTTTCGGTTTCTGGGAATTTAGGGCGCCAATACGCTTTATTGGTGACCTCTTTTTCCGATTTCTGGGGATTCAGGGCACCAATACGCTTT
>NZ_BASE01000065.1 GCF_000813125.1 Mesobacillus selenatarsenatis SF-1 | reverse complement strand
GGTGACCTCTTTTCCCATTTTCTCGTTATTTCGGGCGCAAATTAGCTTCATGAGTGACTATTTTCACCCTAATTCATTACATGGAAAAATTATTCTCTTACTCAACCCTATTAATTGCACGAAAAATCATGATAATTGCTCGAAGATATGTGTTAATTGCACGGATGTTGAACATAATTGCACCGATAGTCATCATAATTGCACCAATTACCTAATATTGGAATCGAAGATCGCTCCACAAAAGGAAAAACCCTTCCTGATGGGAAGGGCTATGCATTGCTTGTGCTTTTTTCTTTTTCCTCGATTTGCTCTTTCATCCGCTGTCTGTCGCGTTCCAAAATCGGCTTTAGGTACCTGCCTGTATAGGAGTCCTCAACCTCGGCGATTTTTTCTGGTGTTCCGGTAGCAACGATTGTACCGCCGCGGTCACCGCCTTCAGGTCCGAGGTCGACGATGTAGTCGGCAGCTTTGATGACATCGAGATTATGCTCAATTACGAGTACTGTGTCGCCGTTTTCAACAAGACGCTGCAGGACTGTCAGCAGGCGGGCAATGTCATCGACATGCAAGCCAGTTGTTGGCTCGTCCAAAATATACAGCGAACGGCCGGTCGAACGGCGGTGCAGCTCGGACGCCAGCTTGACGCGCTGCGCTTCCCCTCCTGAAAGGGTCGTCGCTGGCTGGCCAAGTGTGATATAACCGAGTCCGACATCATATATCGTCTGCAGCTTGCGGGCGATTTTCGGGATATTAGCAAAGAATTCAACCGCTGCCTCAACTGTCATATCAAGGATATCGGAAATATTTTTGCCTTTATACTTAACCTCCAATGTTTCGCGGTTGTAGCGTTTGCCGTGGCACACTTCACATGGGACGTACACATCGGGCAGGAAGTGCATCTCGATTTTGATGATTCCATCACCGCGGCACGCTTCACAACGTCCGCCTTTTACATTGAAGCTGAAGCGTCCTTTCTTATAGCCGCGGACCTTTGCTTCGTTGGTTGATGCGAACACGTCGCGAATATCATCAAACACACCAGTGTAGGTTGCGGGGTTGGATCTTGGTGTACGGCCGATTGGCGACTGATCAATATCGATGACCTTATCAAGGTGGTCGACGCCTTTGATTTCCCTGAATTCCCCTGGCTTGCTTTTTGCCCGGTGAATTTTCATCGCGAGTGATTTGTGCAGGATTTCATTGATCAGTGTACTTTTACCGGAACCGGAAACACCCGTCACGGCCATGAAGGTTCCAAGCGGGAACTTCACATTTACGTTTTTAAGGTTGTTTTCCTTAGCGCCTTTGATTTCGATATAGCGGCCATCCGGTTTGCGGCGCTCGATTGGCAGCGGGATGAACCTTTTACCGGACAGGTACTGACCTGTCAGTGAGTTTGGATCATCCATTACCTCTGCTGGGGTTCCCTGGGAGATAATTTCACCACCATGGACACCTGCTCCAGGACCGATATCAATCAGGTGGTCCGCCGCGAGCATCGTATCTTCGTCATGCTCAACGACAATCAGCGTATTGCCAATGTCTCGCATGTTTTTCAGCGTATCGATCAGTCTGTCATTGTCGCGCTGATGAAGACCAATGGATGGCTCATCAAGGATATACAAGACACCAGTGAGGCGTGAGCCAATTTGGGTTGCCAGCCTGATTCGCTGGGCCTCACCTCCGGATAGCGTTCCAGCCGAGCGGCTCATCGTCAGGTAATCCAACCCAACATTGATCAAGAAGCCAAGACGTTCCGTAATCTCACGGAAAATCATATTAGCAATCTTCATTTCTTTTTCCGAAAGCTCAAGACTCTCGAAAAATTGGTGTGCTTCCTCTACCGACAATGCCGTCACTTCACCGATATGGCGGCCGTCAACAAGAACAGCTAGCGTTTCACGCTTCAGCCTGTATCCTTTACAAGTCGGGCAGGCATGCTCGCCCATATACTTTTCCATCTGCTCGCGGATATAATCAGAACCTGTTTCCTTATAGCGGCGCTCTATATTTTTAAGGACACCCTCGAAAACAATATAGTTTTCACGAACCTGTCCCCAGTCATTTTCATAGCGGAAAT
The DNA here is from genome assembly GCF_000813125.1 of Mesobacillus selenatarsenatis SF-1. Taxonomy (GTDB): domain Bacteria; phylum Bacillota; class Bacilli; order Bacillales; family Cytobacillaceae; genus Mesobacillus; species Mesobacillus selenatarsenatis. The sequence continues at coordinate 15,299 of NZ_BASE01000065.1, read as the reverse complement.
AAATCCGGTCTTTGTCTGAACCGTAAAGGATTTTATCCATTTCGTGATCTTGGAGGTCTTTTACCGGTACGTCCATATCGATTCCATAATGATTGCAGATCGCCTCTAGCAGCTGCGGGTAGTATTGAGAGCTCGTCGGTTCCCAAGGAGCAATGGCATGCTGTTTTAATGAAAGCTCCTTATTCGGGACGACTAAATCAACGTCAACCTCCAGCTTCGCACCGAGACCGTCACATTCAGGGCATGCGCCAAATGGGCTGTTGAATGAGAACATCCGGGGCTCAAGCTCGCCGATCGAGAAGCCGCAAATCGGGCAGGCATGGTTTTCGCTGAACATCAATTCTTCTTCACCGATTACATCAATCAGCACATTGCCCTCACCTAATTTGAGCGCGGCTTCCATCGAGTCCGCCAGACGGGCAGCGATGCCTTCCTTAACGACAATCCGGTCGATGACAACTTCAATCGAATGCTTTTTGTTTTTCTCCAGCTCAATTTCGTCTCCGAGGTCATGCATCTCACCGTCAATACGGACACGGACATAGCCTTGTTTTTTCACATCTTCAAGAACTTTTACGTGTGTCCCCTTTCTTCCGGAAACAAGCGGAGCAAGGATCTGCAGCTTTGTCCTTTCGGGATATTCGAGCACACGGTCGACCATCTGCTCGATTGTCTGCGATGAAATCTCTATATTATGCACCGGGCAGGTTGGACGGCCCACCCTGGCGAATAGCAAACGCAAATAATCATAAATCTCAGTCACCGTTCCAACCGTTGAACGGGGATTCCTGCTTGTCGTTTTCTGATCGATCGATATCGCCGGGGACAATCCCTCGATTGAATCGACATCCGGCTTGTCCATCTGGCCGAGGAACTGGCGCGCGTAAGCAGACAATGATTCTACATAACGGCGCTGCCCTTCAGCATAGATGGTGTCGAACGCCAGCGAGGACTTTCCTGAACCAGAAAGTCCTGTCAGTACAACAAGCTTATCTCTCGGAATGGTGACATCTATATTTTTCAAGTTATGAGCTCTGGCGCCCTTAACTATCAGTTTATCCATAGCCATGTTATCGTCATCCTTCCGCTTTTAACTCAAGAATGAGGTCACGCAGCTCGGCTGCCCGTTCGAAGTTTAGAGCCTTTGCCGCATCCTTCATTTCTTTTTCCATATTGAATATTACCTGCTCGCGCTCTTTCTTTGTGAGCTTCTTCATACCCTCTGACGGATTGTAGTCTTCTTGTTCCTCTGCAGCCATCGTTGCACGGATCACATCGCGAATCTCCTTCTGGATGGTCTGCGGTGTGATGCCATGTTTTTCATTATATGCTTCCTGGATCGCACGGCGGCGCGTCGTTTCACCGATTGCCAGCTCCATCGAGTTCGTCATCTTGTCTGCATACATGATGACATGCCCGCGGTCATTCCTGGCAGCACGGCCCATTGTCTGGATAAGCGACCTTTCAGAACGGAGGAAGCCTTCCTTATCGGCATCGAGAATGGCCACGAGTGAAACCTCAGGAATATCAAGTCCTTCTCTTAACAGATTGATCCCGACGAGTACATCGTATTTGCCAAGCCGCAGCTCGCGGATGATTTCAATCCGTTCCAGGGTTTTGATTTCAGAGTGCAAATACTGCACTTTTATGCCAATTTCCTTCAAATAATCGGTCAGATCCTCGGACATCTTTTTCGTCAATGTCGTGATCAGCACTCGTTCATTACGGTTGGCTCGTTCCTGGATTTCGCCGATCAGATCATCAATTTGGCCCTCAATTGGCCTTACATCGATGGTCGGATCAAGCAAACCTGTCGGACGGATGATCTGCTGTACCATTTCTGGAGTATGCTCCAATTCATATGGACCAGGTGTAGCTGATACAAAGACTGCCTGATTAATATGTTTCTCAAATTCAGGGAATGTGAGCGGACGATTATCCATTGCCGACGGCAGGCGGAAACCGTGGTCAACCAGCACCTGTTTTCGAGCCTGGTCTCCATTAAACATTCCCCTTATTTGCGGCAATGTAACATGCGACTCATCAACAACAATTAAAAAGTCGTCCGGGAAGTAATCCAGCAAAGTATATGGAGTCGCACCAGTAGGTCTTAAGGTCAGATGGCGTGAATAGTTTTCGATGCCGGAGCAGAATCCCATCTCCCTCATCATCTCAAGGTCATACCTCGTCCGCTGCTCAAGCCTCTGGGCCTCAAGAAGTTTTTCTTCGGAACGCATTACTTCCAGTCGCTCTTCCAGCTCTTTTTCGATATTTTCGATCGCAACCCTTAACTTCTCCTCACGGGTTACGAAGTGGGAAGCTGGGAAAATCGCTACATGGTCACGTTCACCGATGATTTCACCAGTCAGAGCGTCTACTTCGCGAATCCGGTCAATCTCATCACCAAAAAACTCGACCCTCATGCAATGCTCATCCCGTGATACCGGGAAAATTTCTACAACATCGCCGCGGACGCGAAAAGTCCCGCGCTTGAAGTCGATGTCATTCCGTTCATACTGGATATCGACAAGGCGGTGCAAAAGCTTGTTCCGTTCAATTTCCATGCCAGTCCTCAAAGATACGACCATGTCACGGTATTCATCCGGATTACCGAGGCCATAGATGCAGGATACACTGGCAATGATGATGACATCCTTGCGCTCGAATAACGACGATGTAGCCGAGTGGCGCAGCTTGTCAATCTCATCATTGATGCTCGCGTCCTTTTCAATGAATGTATCCGTCTGCGGCACGTAAGCCTCTGGCTGATAATAATCATAGTAACTGACGAAATACTCAACCGCGTTGTTCGGGAAAAATTCCTTGAACTCGCTGTACAGTTGGCCGGCAAGGGTTTTATTGTGGGCGATGACAAGCGTCGGCTTGTTCACTTCCTTGATCACATTGGAAATCGTGAACGTCTTCCCTGTTCCCGTTGCGCCAAGGAGCGTCTGATGCTTCTTGTTATCGCGGATTCCTTGTACCAGCTCTTTGATTGCCGCAGGCTGGTCTCCCTGCGGAGAATACTTCGAGACTAATTCAAATTGGTCCTTCACAGAAAAGCCTCCTGTAATTTAAATTTCTAGGCTCTTTTCGTAACTGAATCGCACACACTGCCACATATAACATTCATTGATTCAGAACTTTTTCAAAAAGAGCTTTCCTATATATAAGTCTTACATAGTTGTCAAAAAGTCATATCCTCATTCTACCACAAAAAAGGGAAAACAAACCAACAAAAAGCGAACAAACATTCGAATTAGTTTCTAAGTTTTATAAGGTGATGTTGTAGGTTGTCGAATCCTCGTTAATCAAACGTTTGATTGAAGTGGGTTTATTCCTTTCACAATAAGAAAAACCCGCCGGACACATTCCGACAGGCTTACTTTTTAAATTATGACTGCTTCTTATTGCGCTTCATCATCCGGTTCGCCAGATAGAAGCCCACGGTCAACGAAAAGGCATCGACGACAATCAGCAGGAAGGAATCTGTGTATCCTTTATAAACAGAAGCCGCAATCAACGCGACCGTCAATACGAGCGCAAGGATGTGGTTATAGGCAACCCTGGTGAAAAACACAACCATGAAACCAGGCAGGAACAGTGCGGACAAGTATTTCAGCACCAATTGATTAAACACCTCATTCAGAGAAATAACGAAAATTTTGAATCATCTTTTTAAAATATAACTTTTTTAGAGGCTGGTTACAAGAATCTTCCTCTTAAAAGAAGTTTGTTTTCACATTGAATGTTACTTTTACTAAATCAGCATAAAAGAAAAAGCATGCATCCGCATGCTTTTATATATTCACTTCACTTAAAACCTTAGTAGCCCAGTCACTCGCCTCGCCATAAAGCCTGAATAGCTCTTCCATCGGCATAGTGGTTGGATTGAAGGTCAGCTCCACATCTTCGTGGAAGGCGTGTTCGATGTCTTTTAAAAATTGGAGCATGACGTATTCGTCGTTCTTTTCACCTGATAAGGCATCCTTCAGCGCATTGCTAAACGGCAGGTCTTCTAGCAGCTCCTCCATCGGATGGTGCAATAAGGAATCCATCAAGGAGAACATTCCGAGCAGGAAGTATTTTGACGCCAGCACTTCTCTGCCTACCTTCCTGCCGATCAATTCGCCTAGTTTCCCGCGCTTTAGCGACAACTCGATGATTTCCCGCTCCTTGGTGCCGCCCGAACCTTTATCGGCTCCCCTGATTGCCAAAACATAAATCCACTTTTTGATTTCATTGAGCCCTAATAGAATGATGGCCTGCTTTATGGAAGAAACCTCATTCTTTGGCCTGAAAACCGGGTTATTGATCAGCCTCAGAAGTTTATAGGAAAGGGAAATATCCTTTTCGATAACGTCCTTAATCTTCTCAAGATCAGGCTCTGGACTCTCGATTTCTTTTAAAATCTGAAAATACGAATGATAGTAGGATGGAATATCATAGCTGTTCAAGATGACAGGTTTGCTAAAATAAAAACCCTGGAAATACACGAAGCCATCTTCCTTTGCCTCTATGTATTCTTCAATCGTTTCGACTTTTTCAGCAAGAAACTGTATGTTCCGATTCTTGATAAAACGGATCATTTCCTGCCTGTCACTTCGATTCGTCGTCCGGAAATCAATCTTGATAATATCTATATAATCTAAAAGTCGAACAGTCAAATCGTTCCACTGCGAAACAAAGAAATCATCAAGTGCAATCGTGTATCCATGCTCCTTCAGCTCTTTACAAATCCGCAGAATATCTTCATTCAGTTCCACTGTTTCCAGGATTTCGACAACGATGGATAAGGGATTGAAATAGGAAGGGACACCCAATTTTAATAGTTTATCAGTAAAATTAATAAAACAAGGCTTGCCATTCGATAATTCTTTGATTCCAATATTCAAGAAACTATTTACGATTACATCTGTTGTAGCCTGGTCCCCATCAGTGTGCTGATAATTATTGACCGAGCTGTTCCTGTATAGCAATTCATAAGCAACTGTCTTTTCATTTATATCAAATATAGGCTGCCTGGCAACATAAATATCCATAAAGACTCCTCCTGGGGACGTGAGACGACATTTCTGTAAATATTAAACAATATTATTGTAGGAAGAATATACTATTTTTTTACAAGTATTACAAGAGTCTAAAAGTATTTACCATATATTGTAGTCTTTTTCATAATGAATTCATTCAGTGAGGCGTTTGATTTTTTTGCGGATGGACTCTCTTGTCCGCCCGAGTATATCAGAAATCTCTGCCAGCGTTTTTCCGCAGCAGTGCCATTCAAGGACAAGTTTTTCTTCGTTCTTGGTCCATGCTTTGTAACTCGTGACTTGCCGTGGAGTTTTACGTTCTTCTGCTACCCAATAAGGTTCTGGCGGAAGTGTGTCAGGTTCGAGCTTGGAGAAGTCAATTTTATGGCGGTTTTTTTCTGCCCACAGCCAGAATTCATCGGTGTTGATAAACGTGAATTTCTTTTTGCTTCGGGTGATCCGCTGATGGTAATCTAGGTCATGGTTAAGGATCCATTGCATGACGGTATTTCGGTCAATCTTGAGGATTTTTGCCAGTTCTCCGGCGGTAAGCATTCCTGTGCAGGATTTTGTGTGGGATAGGCCCAATCTCGTAATCTTTACTTCGAGGGCCGTGATACTGCGATTCAGCCTTCTGGCAATAGTAGATAATGATTGGCTGCCAAGCTGGTCTTTGATCATCTGTAAATCTTCAGGTGCGTATTTCATTTTAGAGCTCAACCATCCTTTAATCTAAAATTACTAGTTATTGAGTTTCGCTTGGCTTATTAAAACACATTTAAAGGTCAATAAGAATACCTAAACCGGTATAATCGGAACCTTTCCTAACATTTAATAATAGAGGGATTTTTACCCATTCATAACCAGTTAGAACTTTCGATACATCCCATATGAATTAGGGAACGTATAGTCAAAACCAAATTGTTCATACAACTTGTTTGCGGGGGCATCCGCTATCAGACTGACGTACGAACCCTCATAGGTGTGTTTATCAAGGTATTTCACGAGCTCCCTCACCACCAGTTTCCCAAGTCCCTTCCCCTGATAGGCAGGCTTAACGGCGATATCGACAACTTGAAAAAATGAGCCACCATCACCAATGATCCGGCCCATCGCCACCAACGTCGACTCATCATAAACTGTGACAGCAAACAATGAATTCTTCAGTCCGATTCGTGCCGCCTCCTGCGATTTCCCGCTCATCCCCGCTTCAAGACGAAGATTGATATAGTCTGAAGGGCTCGGTGGATCATATGAAACATTGAAATCGGTCATTCTGTTCAACTCCCTTTTGTAAAATACCTAACAATTCTTCCAACTCCTCGATGGTTAAATCACCTTCCGCACTGTGCCAATAGTCATCCCTCTTCCAAATCCCAATCATTCCGGCTCTTTTGGATGCTGCCACATCATTTTCAGGATGGTCGCCTACAAATATACTGCCAGCTGCTGATACTTTAAGAGCCTCCATCCCCTTCTGGAAGATCCGGGAATCTGGCTTTCTCAATCCCACTGCTTCCGAGATCAGGATGGAATCAAAGTAACCCTCGATTTCCAAAGCTTTTATATTGGCCATCTGGAAGTGGGTTTTGCCATTCGAAATGAGGCCCATCTTCATACCCATTTGCTTTAGTTGCCCAAGAACTTCATGCAGGTTTTGGAATCCTGCACATGAATGCTTGAAATTCATTATGTAATCTTCCAGCAGTTCTTCCCATGTCAGGTCCACTACGTTAAATTCCTGTAAAAGCTCGCTGTAAACTTTGTCCTTCCACACGTATCCGCGGGCATCCAATTCAATGAATCTATTTTTATAACGTTGCTCGTCTATCCCAGTCAATTCACGCTTAAAGCGTTCGTATTGGTCATCAATAAATTTCACAAGAGAAGTCTCGCGATCAAGCAAGGTTCCGTCAAAATCAAAAAAGACTGCTTCTATATGTTTCAACCAAATTCCCCCTCTTTAAAAAGATTGGATCACTACGAATAATCGTCGATTCCTGCACAATGGATGGTTTCTGGATTAGAGCCTATTTTTTAGTTAGCGTTTTTGACTTCCTGAGCGAAGTTCGGGCAAAGCAGAGCTCCTGCTTTTACCGTTTTTCTCTTCCTGGGCCATTTTCGGGTAATGCAAAGCTCCTGCTTTTACCGTTTTTCTCTTCCTGGGCCATTTTCGGGCAATGCAGAGCTCCTGCTTTTACCGTTTTTCTCTTACAGGACGATTTTCGGGTAATGCAGGGCTCCTGTATAAAAAAGAACAGACCATTTCGGCCTGTTCTCATTTTACCTTATTTCAGGAAAGCGTTATAGTAGCGTGTCATTGCAACTGCAAAGTCGCCGCGTGTATTTTTTACAGAAGGGTTGAAGCTTGCTGTGACCTTAGGTTTAAGATCATAAGGCCCCTGTGTGACAGCGAATTTTGCATTGAGGATATTCAGGTCGAGAGCCACCTGGACATAGCCTTTCAAATGGTTAGGAACTTCTGTTGCGTCCGAGATTGCAATTCTTTCGTCATTATACAGGACAGTCAGCTGACCGTCGAATTCCTCTGATTCCTTTTGGAGACCTAATGATTGAACAAGTGAGTATGCCAGCTCCGCGCGGGTTACGCCATCCTTTGGTGCAAATTTGTCGTTTGCTCTCGGCAAGATGACACCCTTCTGGATGTGTTGCTGGTCGCGGAAGGAAGCTCCTTTTGCTGTTGCTGCTTCCACGAATGGAAGGTCTGATTTTGAAACATCGGAGAAACTCGGTGTCGCCGGCAATGTTTGCTTAATTTCAGCACCCATCACCAAGTATTTTGCCAGTTCTGCTCTTGTTAAAAGCGCATCAGGTTTGAAGGCTCCATTCGAAAAGCCGTCGAATAATCTCTCACTCACGCCCATTTTAATCGCATCGGCTGCCGGGTGTCCGGCAATATCGTTCAATCCGGAGAAACCGCTGACCTTTGTGAAGGCCATTTCTCCTTTTACCGTTTCAGGCAAAGCCAGGCCAAGTGGGTTCGCATCAGCGCCGCGAAGTCCGCGGATTTCAGCCTTCCATGCTCCTGATGCCGGAGAAGTCACCGATACTGTGCGATCATAGTAGAGCGGGAACAGCAGGCTGACACCCGAGCTGTATTCTGTGCCATCCGGAGCGATCAGCACAAGGTTGATCGGATTGCCCGTTTGTTCCATGAGACCCGCCCCATCTACTTTTGCCATAAGGCTGGACATTCCTTCTTGTACTGTGAATTCATATTGGTTGTCAGAGATAAGTGTCAGCGGGTTGTAATCAACCGAAAATTCCTTGCGTTCTGTTGAAGATTCGACATTGCTATAGAAGGTCTGCGTGGAATTCAACGTCGAACCATAAGCGGTATCGTTGAACGCTTTGTCAATTGCACCATAAGCATTCACATAGCCTGCGCCAACTTCCCATGTTTCATAGCCTGGCATATTCGTAGCTGTCTGCTCAAGGATTTGCTTGACTTCAGCAGGCGATAGTAATGGATTCGCTTCAAGCATTAGTGCAACAATACCCGCAACATGCGGAGTCGCCATCGATGTACCGCTCATAGTTGTGTAATAAGGCAAGTACGCTGTTTCGATTGTTTCGGCATCCTGGTCGATCGCCAGGCTTGCGACTGGACTAATGACACGAGTTGAAACGATATCCACACCAGGTGCCGTTACGGTCGGTTCATCCTTCCATGTCCATTCCTTGCCGTCCATTGTAAAAGTGCCGCCTACACCTTTCGTACCTCTTGATGAGAAATCAGCAAGCGTTCCATCTTTGACTCCTGCCGCGACTGAAATGACCCATGGAGCTTTTGCGTATGGATTATGCGTGTTTTCCCCGGGACCTTCATTACCTGCTGCAAAAAGAACCGTAATCCCACGGTCGTGCGCTTTTTTGCTGGCAATATTGATAGGGTCGTTTGGATCGAAGTCTCCTGATGAACCCCATGAATTCGTGATGACGCGGATATTGTACTGTGACTGATGAGTGATTGCGTAGTCGAAGCCGCCAATACCATCAAGCACGAACAATGCCGCTCCAGAACCGTAGCCGATCAAGTCCGCACCTGGTGCAGCACCTTCATATTTTCCGCCAGACATTGCGCCAGTTCCACCGACCGTGCCGGCTACGTGTGTACCATGGCCAGAGTTTGTATCAGTGTTCGGTACGTTTTCCTGGTATGTGACCGGCAGCAAGCCTGGTGCAAGTGCATTCAGGTTTGTGGAGCCCATGACATTCTGGACAAGATTTTTGCCCAATTCATGGTCTTTATGTGTTCCGTCAACTCCACTGTCGTTCACGACAACACCGATTCCTTTTCCGGAAACAGGCAGGCCGCCGTTCGCTTTGCGGAAGCTGTCGTCCGTCCTGGCTTTATCGACGCCTGTGATTGCAGTGGCATCCGCGTTGAAGTAAGTAAGTTTTCTGTTCATGTAAATCGATTGTACTTCCGGATTTGCCGCAAGCTTTTCGATTTGTGCTTTTGTAGCGATGACTCCGGCAATCGGCAATGCTTTCATACTAATCCCCGTTTCAATGCCGAGCGTTTTTAACAGCGAAAGCTGGGTGTTCGTAGGTGCACCATCGCCTTTAAAAGTAACAATAACCTCGAGTGAGCTTGCAGTGTCAAGTGCCTTGCTGACCAGCGGATCAATGACCGCCAGGCTGCTCGCCTTCCCCTGGGGTGCAGCAAATACCGGGAAAATGAGCAACAAGGCTAACAGCAGATACATAAAACGTTTCATGATATTCTCCTCTCATTCTATAAAATTTTGAATATTCCTAACTTAATTATCATGAAATCCCAGCTGTAAAACTATTCTTCAAAGGTTATAAAATCAAATTCCGGAATGTCTATTCTGGCATCGTACAAAAGTTATAGAGGGGTAGTGCTGATGTTTTTTCGTTTTTTCCAAAATTAGGATGAAGGTGCATATATCAGGTTTTATCGTGCAATTATCGGCAAAGTTGGTGCAATAAATGTCCTTAACCGAGCGATTCCGTTTTAGTAACGTGCAATAAGCTCCGCTGAGCAAGAGAATAATTTTTCCAGTTTGAAAATGCAGGGGTGAAAAAGGTAATTTTCTAGATTTGGAGTCCCTATTCCAGTCAGAAAAATATTTTCCGGCCGATTTCGCGCTTAATTCGTGAGTTTTCTCCTCAGCACTGCAAAAAATTCTTCGGCGGAGTAAAAATCTCCCTTGCACAAGCAAGGGAGATCAACTAATCGTCATTTTTTCTTTTTAAAAGCAGCATCGACCGCATTATAAGCATTCACGTAGCCAGCGCCAACTTCCCAGACAGCGTAATCCGGCATGGATGTGGCTGTTTTTTCGAGAATTGACTTTACTTCAGAAGGCGACAGCAGTGGATTAGCTTCGAGCATCAAGGCGATGATGCCGGCGACATGCGGAGCAGCCATCGATGTTCCGCTCATCGTCGTGTAATATGGCAGGTGTGCCGGCTCAATGTATTCAGCATCAGCAGTCGCACCAAGCGCCACGAGCGGGCTGATGACCCTAGTTGAAATGATATCTACTCCAGGTGAAGTCACTGTCGGCTGATCCACCCACTTCCATGTCTGGCCATCGACAGTTACGGTTCCTCCCCGTCCCTCTTCACCGCGAGAAGAGAAATCAGCTAGCTTTCCGGACTTATCTCCAGCTGCAACGGTAACGACCCACGGAGCTTTTTTATAATTCCCGGAAATCGTTTTATCGTCCGGACCTGAATTGCCTGCAGAGAAAACAGTCACGATTCCTCGGTCATACAGTTTTTTCGTTGCGATATTTATAGGGTTGTATGGATCAAAGTCAGTCCCTGCGTCACCAGTGTCTCCCCAGGAATTCGTGATTACGCGGATATTGTATTGCTGCTGATGGGTCAGCGCATAATCAAAACCGCCAATTGTATCAAGCATCGCGACTGCCGCGCCTGATCCATAGCCAATCAGGTTTGCCCCAGGAGCGACTCCTTCATATTTCCCGCCTGACATTTCGCCAGTTCCGCCAACAATCCCTGCAACATGAGTACCATGTCCGGAGCTTGAATCGGTGTTCGGAACATTTTCAACATAAGTTACTGGCAGCAAGGTAGCATCAATCGCATTAAGGTTAGTCGATCCCAGCACATTTTGGACAAGATGGCTGCCAAATTCAAGGTCACGATGCGTCCCGTCAACACCGCTGTCATTGATGACGACGCCAATCCCCTTTCCAGTAACCGGCAATCCGCCATTCAGCCTTCTCATCGTGTCATCTGTTCGAACCTGGTCAACCCCGGTGATATCTGTAGCTTCAGCATTTTCATATTTCAGCTTCTTGTTTAGATAGATTGAAACTACCTGGTCACTTTGAGCAAGCTTATCAATCTGTGACTTTGTAGCGAGAATTCCTGCGATCGGCAGGCTGTTCAGTGTCAAACCTTTCGTGATACCGAGTGTCTTCAGAAGATTCACCTGCTCAGGCAGAACACCCTCTTCACTTTTAAAAGTAACGATTGCTTCGACAGGGGTGATGGCTGTTAATAGAGCTTCCGTCAGCTCAGAGTCAACCACAGCTTTGACAGGCTCAACTGCCTTTGTCGTTGTTCCAGGAACAATCGAAGCAAATACCGTCGCGGCCATAAGAATAAATGATAAAAATGCAGCTTTAAACTTCATTCAATTTTTCAGCTCCTTAGCTATTTTTCTTAATATTCCCACAATATTTACATGAAAACCATTCTGCATTGTATTTAAAAAATAATATCCTCTGTACTAATCTTTGGTACTACTAAAGTAGTATCCAAGATTAACCGGATAATGGATGTTATGATTTTCCTCTTAGCATTCTATTTTGATTGCGATTAATCGGAGTGGCTTTTCCATTAAATTTCTCGCGTGTATTTTACATAAAATGTAAAAAGTAGTGATTATGGTTGATTTCGTAGTGATTATGGGAAATTTCGTAGTGATTATCTTGTTTTTCGGGGTGATTATCTCGTTTTTCGTAGTGATTCTGATCATTTTCGTAGTGATTAATTTTTCCAGATTGATTCCTGATCAGACATGTCGACTTTCGAGCAGGTTTTTCTCCTCAAATCTGCTAGTAGATGGTCAAAAAATGAGGAATTCATCTCAAAGTACAAATTAATGAATCAATTTTGCTTAGACTGGCGCAGATCATCGCAAAATACGGGAGTGTCACAAAATTCTGCAGAGCACGAGATCGTGTCAAAAATCTTTGCTTCCTACATAACATAAAAGAGTCCCTTTCTCAGGGACTCTCAAAAAAAACAATTTATGCCCCGCTCGATGTCGGCGGGATTGGGACGAGCTGGTGCTGGACGGCGTGGATGACGACCTGGGAGCGGCTTTTGACGTTCAGCTTTTTGAAGATTTTGCTGACGTGGATTTTGACGGTTTTGTCGCTGATGAACAGGCGGTCGGCGATTTCTTTGTTGCTCAGGCCTTCGACGAGGCAGAGCAGCACTTCTTTTTCCCGCTCGGTGAGGGTTGTGTCCTCCTGCTTAGTTTCTTTTTGCTGATGGAAGGCGAGCAGCTTCCTCGTCATCGACGGATGGATGACCGATTCACCCCTGGCGACGGTGCGTATTGCCTCGACGACCTGGTCGGAAGGCGCGTCCTTCAATAAGTAGCCGTCCGCTCCTTCACGGATGGCCGACATGAAATATTCCTCATGGCTGTGCATCGTCAGGACAAGAATTTTGATGTGCGGGTATTTCTTCTTCAAAATGCCCGTGACTTCTACGCCATTTTTCATTGGCATGTTGATATCCATTAAAATCATATCCGGCTTGCAACTTTCCACCTTCAACAGTGCGTCGTCTCCGGAAACGGCCTCACCGACGACCTTTATATCTTCTTCAACTGAAATAATATTCCGCAGTCCGTCGCGGAGCACGGCATGGTCATCCACTAGCATGAGCCTGATCATTCGTGGTTTCCCCCTCGATTCCCATTCTAGGAACGGTGATGCTGACTTCCGTTCCTGAGCCTTCCTTGCTGTCGATCTGCAGGGAGGCATTGATTTTTTCAGCAGCATCGTTCATTTGCAAAATGCCGAAATGCGGCTGGTTCCTCGCCTTCAGCATCGCCTGGAACAGCGAGAACCCTTTTCCTTCATCCTTGATTTTTAAAAGTATATGCTCCGTTTGATAGCTTAAGAGAACTTCTACCTTCGTAGCCTGAGAATGCTTGATGGCGTTGTGAAGGCTTTCCTGGAATGTGTCGAACAGAACTTTTTCGACCATCGGACTAAGCTCCTGCTCCTGCCCCCTGATCTCGAATTCGATATCCTGCGGGTATTCCTTCTGGACAGCTTCGATTTTTCTTAAAATGGCTTCAGCCAGCGTTGCCTTTTGAGTCGGATAAGGGCGCAATGCATAGATCGATTCGCGTACTTCCTTCAGGCTCTCCCTCAGGCCAATGACACTCTCGTCCACTAGCTTCCTTGTTTCTTCAGGATTTTTTACGAACTTCTTCCCCGCCGTTTCCAGCTTCATGACTGCCCCGGCAAGTGTCTGAGCAACACCGTCATGGATGTCGCGGGCAATCCGGTTTCGTTCCTCAAGGACAATCACCTTTTCTTTTTCGGTAAAAAGCATCCGCGTCTTGATGATGACGGCCAGCTGGTTGGCGAGCGTCGCAATCGATTGGACATCGTGGTCCTCGAAGCTTTTTGTCCGGCTGCGGGCAACAATGAACATCCCGATCGTTTCGTTCTCGATGACAAGCGGCGAGTAGACAAACGCCTTCACGTCTTCCTCAAAACAGGCAGCCGCAACACCACCATCCTTTTTGCGATCATTAAAAACCACTGGGCTGCGCATTCCATCAAATTCAGATAACACCTCTAGCGGCAACTCGCAATTCGATACTGTCCTGCCATCTTTAAAGCTAAGCTCCCATTCGCCATCTTTTTTGATCCATAATAAACTTGCCTCTGCACCAATCAATTCATTGAAGCTCCCTCGTAAAGCTGAAAGCCAGTCCTGTGAAGGCAGCATCTGGTTCAACTCGGAAGTGATCGAAAAAAGAAGCTTCAAACGGTTCTTCTCTCTTTTCAGCCTGGCAATCGTCGCGCTCAAAAGAGAAATGCCGACAAGCGGAGAGAAAAAGAAGAAGTATGCAAAGACATCGATTTCACCGCGATTTTGGCTGCCGACTACATACAGGGTGATACCGTAAATCAAGGAAATACCCGCGCTATTTAGTTCGGTGAGACTCTTTTGCTTCCACATTTTAAAAGAATAATGCTGAGGCCTGATTACGAGCACTAGGTCGACAATCACGTTGTTGACCAGAACATAGACTGCCAGCAGGAAAATGTAACCTAACATTCCCTCTATAATCGGCGTCAGTGCCAGCTTTTCCAAGAGAGGTTCTGTTAGAGGCAGCAGCATGGCGGCAGCGTAAAAACTGATCACTAGTTGGGCGGGATTGAACAGTACCGTCCGGAGCGGCCTTCTATGGATGAGGTTCACAATCAGGACAGCGCCCGCATATGCGATTGCAGTGTATGGGAATCCATACAGCAAAAATAAAACGTAGACCACCGGGAATGTGATAGCTGTATGCCCTCTCCAAACCGGCATCGGATAGTACTCGCTAATAAGCAGGAATAAAAATAAAAGTGCTAAAACAACCGGTTCGCCTGGCGGTTCCAATTTTACAAGAGAGAGAAGGATGAGCAGCCAGCCAATCAATGATACTGAGTTCATGAACAACTTTGCCGACTTTTCTCTCCTCTGTGAAAGTGCCTTTTCCAAACAGCGGACCTCCTTCAAGTTTAGAATTTTCAGTTAATTAATTTTATCGTGGGAGTGCTCAAAACACAAATAAAACCCACTCACTGGCCGAATGGGGATACCACTAGCCAATGAATGGGCCAAACTCACGAAGAGTTTTGTTGAACACTATTATTGCAAAATATTTGCGTGCAGACTATTCATCAAACGGGGTATTTTTATAGTACGAAAGTGTTATAGCGAGTTGCCCCTATATCCCCCGATTGTTCCTGACCATTTCCTTTTGCTTAAAAAAGTCGCTTAAAGCCTTATTGATCATTGCCACGCTCAAGGCGGTAAGCGTAAAGAACAGGATTGGCACGTAGACAATCCATTCATGTGCCAGCATAAACCGTTTGTTCACCCCTATTAAGCCAGACCATTCATGGGTCACCGAAGTTGGTGGATCGCCGTCCCCGATGATGGTCCCGCCAAACAGGATGATCATGACGCCAAGATGAACAAGAAGTGTCAGCACCT
>NZ_BASE01000066.1 GCF_000813125.1 Mesobacillus selenatarsenatis SF-1 | reverse complement strand
GCCCGCGGCTTCCTCTTGTTTTGTCCGAAGTTGCATTGAGTTCAGACAAATTTCCGGCAGCGTCCTCTTGTTTTGTCCGAAGTTGCCTTAGGTTCAGACAAATTACCCGCGGCTTCCTCTGATATTTTCTGAAGTCCTACTCTGCCAACAAAATTTAATTCGTTAAACCAAATAAAGAGCCGCCAACCTTGGCGACTCTACTAATTAACTATTATTTTCCTTAACAACTTGTCCTTCAATTGACGCTTTCTTATCGCCAATCGATAGCCAGGTGACGAATATGAGCATGATCATCGCACCCATCAGCTGGACGCTTTGGAGCATGGTATCGAACCATATAACTGAAATGACCATAACGGTTAAAGGCTCGACACTTGAAAGAATGCTCGTTTCGACAGCGGTGATATAGTTCATGCTGCTTAAGAATAGAAGGAACGCCAGTGTGCCAAAGAAAATCAAGATGACCATGATAAAAATCATCCTTGGCTGAGCTATAATAAGCCATTCATTGCTAAGCCAAACTCGGTTGATTACTCCAAGAACAATGCCTCCGAATAGCATACTCCAACCTACGATTGCCAATACGCTCCATTCCTTCATCAAGCGTGCCGGGTAAAGTGTATAGAAAGCAAACGTAAGACCCACCGCGACTCCCCATAGCAATGCCGTCGGACTTACAAGCAAACTGCTAATCGACCCATTCGTCAATAACAGGGAAAGCCCGGCCAATGTACCCCCAATGCCCAGCATTTGATAGCGTGGCGGCCATTTTTTATGATTAAAAGAAACATAGAGGACAACAAAAATAGGAGCCGAGAATTGCAGCAATGTTGCCACTACAGCATTGCTCGCTTCAATGGCCATCGTAAAAGTGTACTGTAACCCTACCATCCCAAGAATGCTGAAAATAATCAGCTGATTCCGCCAGTAAGGCGTCTTCACGACTGTGAAAATATCCTCTTTTTTAATAGCCAGGAACGTCAGGATGCTGCTTCCAGCAATAATCATCCGGATCGTCAGGATAAAAGGAACCGACAATTCCGTATTAGCGAGCACCCACTCGGTGATCGAACCAGTCATCCCCCAAAGCATGGCTCCAATGACAATCATAAGTATTCCTTTTAACCGTAACATCGCGAACGCTCCTATCGTTTGTTAGGCTTGTAAAATGTAAAGTTCCTAATCTAATTAATTAAATATTATATTAGCATACAAATCACAAAAGGAATCCATAAATAGATAGTGAAGTTCTACTAATCCTTATTTTACCACCCCTTTCAGCATATCAATTCTATTAAAATACAGTAACTTTGGGTAAATAATTGTCAGGCTAGTAAAAAAACTAAAGGTGGTGGATGCATGAACAGTCAAACTCAACTAAAAACATTAAAAACAACACGGACTGGAAAGTTTTTACCGATTGCCGCACTTGGCATCGCAGGAACTCTTTATGCTGTCAATCTGAATCGCCGGCGAAAGACTGCCGCTTCCTCTCACTCAAGGATGCTAAAAAATATCGAACAAGACGCCAAACAAATCAAACTGGAATGGAAGGGTCCCAGAAGACCATACCGTGTGTTCAGAGGCGAGGAGCTGATTTACGAAGGATTAGAGCCAAAGCTGGTGGACCAAAATCTTGTTCCAGGTACCCTTTACACTTACTGTATAGAAGCCCTTGATGATCATGGCAATGTAGAGGTTAAAATGCGAATCCAGACAACTACATCAGTGGATCTCAAGGAAAGAGACAATATTCTTGAGGATTTACTGATTACAACGATTGTTACCCATGGCCAAATCGGTTTTGAATGGGAACCGATCGAGGGTGTTTCAGAGTATAGTATTTTCAGGAATGGCATTAAGTTGGAAACAGTAACTTCCTGTGCTTTTACCGATAAAAATATCAATGATGACGATGATTATAATTACACCATCAAGGCCAGACGTCCTTTGCAGCGTTCGGACAAGATTAAATGGGAACTTAAATCAGTTGTCGCCAATGCGGTGGGCGCTATCAAAAAAGATTCTTCCACTGAGATGGCTGCTGATGAAGAGTTTACTATCACTAAAAGGATTGGACCTCTTAAGGACTTGTTGAAATCTCCCCAGGAAAGCAAACATAAAAGCGGCAACTGGCAGCTAAGATACACCACATTTTTAAAAGAAGAATGGCTTAAAAATCCGAATGCTGCATCTGAGGACCAGATTTTTAAAGGAGATCACCGCACATTTGATCCTGAGTCATCGGAATTCAGGACAAGAAGCGATGTATTTATCGACACTGACAATCCATCTGCCCTTTTGAGTAAGGCTACCGGTAACACGGAAGCATTCACGAAGAAGCATGAACAGTTAGAATCCGCGAGCGCCTCTGACGAAGGAATCCAATTGGAAAAGGTGCTTACAGAAGACGACAGAGTTCAATTTCACCTGAATCATTCTGTCAGCAATCCGCTCGTCGTTTCACCTGCCATTGATTATCATGTTTGCGGAACCTTCTATAAGGACAACGAATTCGATTTAGTTGGCATTCATGACCAGGCACCAGAACATGAGATTTACCTTAAAGAACCAGGCACGGACGAGTGGCAAGTCATTCATCAGGCTCACAGCAAAGGCCTTGAAATGATGGCAGACCCGATGGCCAATCATTACTGGCGTTACTCTACTTTCACTAACTAAAAAAACGGAAAAGCTGACTGCCAGCTTTTCCGTTTTTTCTTATAAAAATCGCTTCCGCACATTCGGCGGCGGCAGCATACAGCTTTCCTTCTGGCCGAACCATTTGTATCGGTTCCTGGCGATGAAGTCATACACAATATTCCTGATTGGAGCTGGAACGACCATGAACACATATAGAAGCTTCCAGGCCCCATGCAAATGGCGGCTGATCCTCAGGGCAGCGGACGACTTATAATAAACCTTATCATTCTCAATTAAAATCATGCTGTCCACATCGTCACGTACATGATACTTTTTCAGCAGTTCCTGTCCCGCTTCACTCTGCAACGAAGCAAAGTGGAACGTTTCATTTGGATCACGATTCAGAATAAATTGGACACTCGCATCACAAAAGTTGCAAACACCGTCAAATAAAATGACAGGATGCATGGAACATCCCTCCTTACACTACCTACTTTTATATTAACATTTATCCTCTTTGTTCAAAATGAAACAAAGGATCAAACACAAAAAAATGCCGGCAGCCGATTTATAGACTGCTGGCAATTGAGATTTATTTTTACATGATGCCCTTAAGCATTCCTTTCCAATACATGACAGGAAGAATATTCTTCTTTAGTACATACATGCTGAAACGTTCTTTTGATTGATCGAATGGGAAAGTTTCAGCTGGTTTATTTTCATAGAGGAATTCAGCCAGAACCAGCTTGTTGTAGCCAGTAATGAGCGGACAAGAAGTATATCCATCGTACGTATTTTTCAGCGGTTGGCTTTTCATAACACTCAGTAAGTTCCCTGCTGCAACAGGTGCCTGCTTCCTGATTGCCGCGCCGGTTTTGGAGGTTGGAAGGTTCGCACAATCCCCGACGCCAAAAACATTTGAATATTTCCTGGACTGGAGTGTTGAAGAATCCACGTCTACCCAGCCCCCTGCATCAGCCAATTTGCTCTTTGCTATGAAATCAGGTGCAGACATTGGCGGAACAACATGCAACATGTTATAAGGGATTCTTTCCCTTTCTCCTGTCCCTGAGTTTTCAAAGACTGCAAGTTTATTAGCTGAATCTACTTCGATTAAGTTCATTTTATATTTAGTAGTAATCCCTTTCCTTGCGATGACTTTTTCAAGTGTATTTGCGTATTTCTTCACGGCAAAAATACTGTCAGATGCCGAGGCGAAAATAATTTGGCTTTTGTCTCTGACGTCTGCTTTTCTGAAGGCATCGTCTGCGAGGTACATGATTTTCTGTGGTGCCCCGCCACATTTGATCGGTGTGTTAGGGTGCGTGAAAATGGCATTGCCGCCTTTGAAATTTTGGATACTTTCCCAGGTGGAATCAACATAATCGTATGAGTAATTGCTGCAGACACCATCCTTGCCAATCGCTTCCTTTAATCCTTTGACTTTGTCCCAGTTGATCTGGATGCCTGCCGCCATGACGAGGTAATCATAGTGAATTTTTGTGCTCTTTCCCGCCGTTAGAGAGTTTGCATCAGGATCAATTGATGTGACGGCTTCCTGAATCAAGTCGACACCATCTGGAATGAGCGACTTCTGTTCCCTTTCCGTGACTTCCTTCTTCACTGCCCCAGCTCCAGCCAGAGTCCACAGAGGTTGGTAATAATGCTTTTTGGCCGGGTCGACAATTACAATTTTCTCTTTTAATTCCGGTGCCCCTTTTACAAGCCGGGCCGCTACAGAAATACCAGCAGATCCTCCACCCACGATTACAACTTCGTATTTCACCTCGTACACCTTCCCCATGAATAATTATATTTTCTTATATACCCTTGCAGGTATTACTATTACCACTATGAAAATTATAATAAATTTTTCTGAATATTTCAATTTATTTTTCTTTAAATCATGATACTCCGGTTGGCCGCCCAATTGTACGGGGACATCTATCCTACCCTCCCTGCTTTGAATATATTGTAGAAGCTATTGGAGGTGACTATGATGAATTGCTTGTATACACATGGTTCCTCGCCGCGGGATCAACTGCTGAATTGGGAAAAGCAGGCACTTGAGAGATTTTTCGCTAAAATGGGTGATAAGGAAAAGCCTTTTCCCTGCATACCGGCAACGATTGGCTTTTCTACAAATCAGCTTCGTTATGGATTTGTTGGCGATCCAAGAAAACTTTCTACAATAAATGAACTTGCAGATCTTTTGACAAACTATACAGAGGTGTCAAGGCAGATTGGCAACTACACATCATTGATTGTATTTTACGAGACACCAGAGTCCATACAGGAAGAGACCGTAGAAAAATTTGAACAGTTATTCTGGAAACACTTAAATGGACTTAGTACCTTAGATACGTTCGATTGGCCAGAGGATATACCCACAGACCCGCATAATCCAATCTGGGAATTTTGTTTTAATGGTGAAAAATACTTTATGTATTGTGCAACCCCTGCACATAAAAACAGGAAAAGCCGACATTTTGACGTGATGATGCTCGCGATCACGCCGAGATGGGTTCTGCAGGAATTTAACAAGTCGCAAAGCTTTGCCGAGAGAATTAAGACTCAAGTAAGAGAACGGCTTGCTAAATATGATACCATTTCAATCCACCCTGACCTGAACACATACGGGGCTGAAAATAATTTTGAATGGCGCCAGTATTTCCTCCATGATGATGACACTTCTTTAACGAAATGCCCTTACCATAGGGTTCTTAAATTTCTAGGAATCGACAAATAAAGCGCAGGATGATGGCGCCTGCGCTTTACTGTTGTTTAAACTGACTAATAATTTCATTGGTGGTAATAATGGTTGCAAACTCCTTTTGCAGCATCGCCAATTCATTTTCCTGAATCGAAGCCGCTGTATGGCGAACTCCCTTATGATCCGTTATTTCAAAGGCAGCAATCGCGTCAGACACCAGGAAGGTATTGAAGCCAAGATTACCGCTCATTCTTGTTGTTGTAGAAACGCAGTGCTGCGTAGATAATCCGGTTATAACCACTGACTTTATTTGTTTCTGCTTTAAGTACGCTTCCAGCTCGGTCCCAATGAAACCGCTGTTCACATTTTTCGTAAAAACAATTTCCCCATCCATAGGCTGGATGATTTCCTTAAATTCAGTCCCTAATTTGTTTCGATGATGCAAAGGAGACGCTGGGTCGAGCGACAGATGCTTCGTGTAAATGACATGCCCCTTCCTGTTTCTCCATTCCGTTAAAAGTCGGGCCATATTTCCCTCAGCTTCAGGATTGTTCCTAGTACCCCAATATGAGTCGTCGAAGCCTTTTTGAACATCCAAAATAAGAAGCCCAGGAAGCTCAAGCAAATTATTCATCATATACCTCCTTACTTATTTCACATTCTTTGTCAGTTCAAGGTTTTTTACTCTCTCTATCATGGAAATTACTTCAAATCTTCTCACTAATCATGGTAAACTCTATGAAGATGTTTTTTACATAGCGAAAACTTGATGAGGAGGATTTTTGTGAAACGGTATTCGCTTTTATTATTCTTAATCACTTCGCTCGCATTATCTGCGTGCAGCAGTGATGAACCGGATGAAGAAGTTGTAGCCGAACAACCGGCTAAGGAAGTTGTCAAAAAAGAAGAAACAAAGCAGAGTAAATTTGAGCACTTGAAGAATATAAGTTTAGAGGTTACAGAGGAAAGCCTGATGGCATTGAAGTCTGGATCAATGATGGGTGATTTGAGCTATGAAAAGGATATAGAAGATATAGGTTTCAATACACCGGAATTGGACCCCGAGCTAAAAAATATGCTACCGGCGAAACTCGAAGAACTTTCTAATCAGACGGATGATTTGGAAACCATTAAAAAAGGACTTGTTTCCATGCTAGCCAGTCCGCATTATAAAGAAATTATCGAGAATGCCAGTGCCTATGAACCACATTTCGAAGAGCCTTTCCTGCCAGACCCGACAAAAACTGATGGCGGAGAGGAAACAAAACCTGCTGAAAAAGCGATCATTCTCCTTGACGCAAGCTCAAGCATGCTTCAACAGGCTGACGGACGTGTCAAAATGGAAATCGCGAAAGATGCCGTTAAAAGTTTCGCGAAAACCATCGGCCAGTTCAGTGAAGTCTCACTTTTAGTCTACGGGCACAAAGGATCCGATTCAGATGCTGATAAGGGAGTTTCCTGCTCAGGAATCGAAGAGGTGTACCCAATGGGTAAATACGCCAAGGAAGAATTCCACGGAGCAGTCGATTCCTTTGAAAGCAAGGGCTGGACTCCACTTGCTGGCGCCATCCAAAAGGCCGGTGAGATGAGCAGCAGCTATGATGGCAATACAACGATTTACATTGTCAGCGATGGCGCCGAAACCTGTGACGGCGATCCTGTCCAGACCAGTAAGGATTTGATTGCAAAGAACACTGATAGTTCGGTAAACATCATCGGATTTGATGTAGATGGTGAAGCGGAAAATCAGTTAAAAGCAGTTGCTGAAGCTGGAAACGGAGAATACTTTAAAGCCGACAACCCTGAGGAATTAAAAAATACAATCCAATACGAGTGGCTCCCTTCCACCCTCGACCTGGCGTTTGCTTTTACGATGGCACCAGACGGATGGGATATGGTAGCGGAATATAAAATAGCCGATAAATATCCGCTGGAATTATGGACCGTCGGAAGGAAAGAAGCACACCGAATCATCGACGCAGCCGCCATCATGTCAGAGAATGGCTGGATTACCGATGAACAATATTCCGAACTAAGAGATTGGGGCTTCGAACGCAGCGAAGCCATGAAGGAACTGCATTATGCCATGAGCAAAACCAACCGCGAAAAAGCCGACACCGAAAGCAAGGAAATCAGGCAAAGAGTCGACGATTGGGTAGCGAAAATGAAAGAATTGAAGAAAGAGCGCGGCGATACGTGGTAAAAAAGATGGTCCTATCGGGCCATCTTTTTTATTCAATCACCATGCCATGCTGAGTCTTCATAAAATTAATCTCCTTGTGTTGCTGCGCATGCTCGTAAATTGCTTTAGAGACCACAATTCTTTTCCCATCAAGCTGAATCCAGTATTCCCGTTCCTCGGTAAAATTCCCATAGAAATTCTTGGTTGTAATACCTACCCCTTTATCCTCCACAATCCCTTGTGCAGAATCCACCTTAAATTGAAAATAGAGGTAATCCTCATACGCGAAAGACAAAAGGCCAATGCAGCTTATCCAAATTATGAAATATAGTATTTTTTTCATCAATATCACCTATATTTAGTGTGCGGTGAATTAGAAAGATCTACTCCGGAAAATTGGTTGGTAGGTAATATTTTCAAGCAGGTAAAATATGCTAAAATCAATATGATAACTCAAGCGAAGGATGAGTATGAACTGATGACTGCTGAACAATTAAAGGTAGTATTAAAAGAATTAGATTTTAAAAAACCTGAAACGATTAAAAGCAAGGATCTTGATCAGCTTATTATACAGATGGTTGAGCATATCGGCTCAACTGAAGCGCAATTAAGGGACAAACTGATTTATACTTCGTTTTATTATTTTACGAAAGATGGTTATTTGAATCATAAGCAAATGGAATATTTAATCGAGACATGCCTTGACCAAAAGCACTTATTTTTAGGCATCGGTTCGACGAATGATGATTCCGTATTTACGAGGGCATTTTCAACGCTAGTCATAGCTCTAATTTTAGACAGGGATCGTGAAGAACAATTCCTTTCGGAAGAGATGGCCCTTAAAGCCATAGAGAGCAGCATTCTATACTTACAAAAAGAAGAAGATACGCGAGGCTACGTCGAAGAAAAAGGCTGGGCCCACTCTATAGCACATGGTGCAGACTTATTGGCTGAGGCAGTCAAACATCCGTTATTTGATCTTGCTTTAGCAAGCGAATGCCTTAATACAATCGGCGGTTGCATCTTGAAAGACACAGCCTATGTCGATGAAGAAGATGAGCGGCTAATTTATGCTGTAATAGCCCTACTAGAAAAAGGGATGGATGAAAATCTATTAAAAGAGTGGATTGCGAATCTATCAAAAAAAGTAACGGATATCAAAAACAAAACTGGATATACACCCTATTTCTTTCGGAAAAACACGAACTTAAATCAGTTTATAAAATCGTTTTATTTCCGCCTACTGTTTTTGAACGACGGTTTTCAAACGAGACAGGAGATTGAAGGTATACTAAAATCTCAAATCATCGCTGACTAAGATTTTTTTGGTGAGTCGTTAACTGTAACTACTAAAAAAGAACGCAAAACTTTTTGCGTTCTTCTCACCGTTATAACATTTGATTGGCCAATGCAATAGTGTCTTTCTTCGACTGCTCTTCTGAGATACTCGGATTGTAATAGCCAACACTATAATAGATTCCATCCCTTTCAAAAACGAGAGTTCCTTTCATATAATCTCCTACCGTCCCACCAGCTAACTCAACTTCCTCCCCTGGACCTTCTGCATATTCAACTTTAAAATTATGGACAGTGATTAAGAAAATGATTTTATCCTCTTTGTTTTTTGAAAAACTCTCAAAATTGACTCGTAACTCTTTCCCGTCGTGCTTAAAATCTTCAATGGTCATTTTCAGCGGCATTGCCTTAAATGGAAAATCTTTGGGTGGGTTTACTTCAAATGGCAATGCATCTAATCCTACTTTTAGAGATGGTACATTATATAGAATGGGAATACTTTTCAATTGTTCCTCGGTGGCATTCCCAGTTGGTTCAACTTTCTCAATTTTACTAGTATCGAGCGCTGCATTTTGTTTTTGCTGGCAGCCGAAAAGCAGTAACACAAGAATTAAAGGAATAAACGCTAACTTTTTCATCTGATCTCCCCCTTACGTTTTAATACGGAGGAATCTCAGGAAAGTTTCAAAATTTATCCAAATTTATAAATTATTTTGTCACAACCCCATACTCCGCAGCCAGCTCTTCTCCTAAAAACTTTGCCAGCTGCATCATGCCGAACTTCCCAGCTTTTGCTTCAGCATCAGAATTATAATTCGTATTTGTATTGATATCGTAAGTGAAGATTTCACCTGACTCATTTTTGATGAATTCAATTCCAGCAACATTAATATTATTTGCTTCTAGTACTCTCTTATATTGATCAATGATTGGATCACTAAATCCTTCGATAACCTGGAATTTTGGCTTCTCTTCAACTTCTTCGCCAACAGGGCAGAAAAGGTCCCCAATCTGGCAGGCATCAGCCGGACATAGTTCAAATCCTTCAGATGTATCCACTCTCACCGCATAAACAAACTCGCCGCCGACAAACTCGCATCTTGTTATATAGCTATCCGGGGATTGGATATATTCCTGAATAAGCGTCACACCATCGACAGGTTCTTCAAAAGAAGGTCCCTCAACATATGCCTTCAGTGCTTCAATCGATTGAAATAGCTGAACGCCAAGACCTTTTCCTGCCCGATTGTGCTTAGTTATAAATGGTATCCCGTCAAATTTCCTGGCTGCCACTAGTAGCTGTTTTTTACCCACAGCCGCAATTGTTCTTGGAGTCCTTACTCCATGCTTGTTCAGCTCAAGATATTGCTTAACCTTGCTTACCTCCAGTTCAAGCGCGCGAGATCCGTTGAATACTTTCCGGCCGTGGATCTCAAGCCATGATAATACCTGAGCTGTATATTCAGGAGCGAAACGATGGCCTCTTGTGTGAGACGAAGCGCTCATTCTGCTATAATAGATACCTTCAGGAGGTTCTTTCGACAATTCTAGCAGCCCCTCGTCTAGATGCCATTCTTCATATGGAACTCCCAGCTCTTCCAGCCGCTTTGTCAAATGGACTGTCCATTCGCTATTTTCATGGATGATGTATACTTTGCTCATTATTCCTTCATCTCCTTAGTCTAATATCTATCAAACAATCACTTGCTTCCTTTTTTCCTCAACAAGCGGCATTACCTGACTAGCAAAGCGTTTCATTTCGTCTAGCTGCGGAGAGAATTGCAGCAACAGCAAACCCAATCCGGCTTCTTCATACTGTAAAATCCGCTCGGCAATTTGCTCCGGAGTGCCAACCAAATTCGGTCGCAACCCTCTGTTGGATACTGAATAATCCTGCAGCTGGATTTGCTGTTCAAGCTGAGATTTGCTCGTAAAATCTTTAAAGCCTGCATAGGCACTGGATTCTTTAACATCCGTAATACGTTCCAATTCAGCAAATGCCTCCTCATCGGTATCCCGGCAAATGACGTATGCGGCCATTCCGAACTCTGACAGATCAGGATTTGACGTAGCAGTCCTGCGCGTCTTCATATCTGTTATTTTTCGATGTATTTCTTCGACTGTCCCACCATGCATGACATAGGCATCGCATTTTTCAACAATCGTTTGCTTTCCCTTTGGACTTTCCCCGCCAGCATATAGAATTGGATTTGGACGCTGAACAGGTTTCGGGAACAACTTTGCATCCTTTAGCTGATAAAACTTACCTTCATAAGTATAGCTGTCTTCACTCCATAGTCCTTTTAGTACATCAATGAATTCAGTAGTACGATCATATCGCTCATCATGCTCGGTAAAAATCCCGCCGTACTGGCGTGCCTCTTCCTCCCACCATGCTGAAACTACATTAAGGGTAAAACGCCCTTTGCTGATTTGGTCTATATTCGCCGCCATCTTTGCTGTGACTGCAGGATTATGGAAACCGGGTCTAACTGCAGCCATAATTTCTATTTTTTCAGTAACAGAAGCCAGAGCAGCAGCCGTAGTCCATGCTTCAAGGGAATCGTGCTCAGGACCTTTGATATCATTTAGATATAACTCTGCTATCAAAGTGGTAGAGTAGCCCCATTGTTCTGCTGATTGAATCACCTGCTTCGCATAATCGAAGGTAGGCGGCATATTTTCATCCTCTACATTCCTAAGCCATCCGCCAAAAATCGGCAGCCAAAAGCCATATTTCATCCTAATCTCTCCTCTGCATATTTAATCACAACTTAACCAACCTGTTAAGTTGGTTTTAAAGAAAAAACAATAGAGACTCATAAATAAGCCTCCTAATAACAAAAAGCTCCCTTCTTAAAGAAGAGAGCCATATCATACTCTCTTCTCATCTTTCAGACTTAATCGTCCGCAGGAATTGGCACAGTATTCAATCAGAACCTGTTGCCGAGGTTTCGCAGGGCCTTTCCCTCCACCTCTCTTGATAAGAAGACAAAATTATTAAGTTTTAATTCGTTAAAGTGATAATATTCCAAATTCATTTAAAAGTCAATTCGTTTATCGAAATATATTTTAAATTCCGATTGGAAAGCCTGACAAGAATTTATTTACCCGCTGAGAGGCTTCCATTAATCTTTCCGGCGGCTGAACCATAGCGATTCTGACATACCCTTCGCCTTGCTCGCCAAAAGCGCCACCAGGAACGACGGCAATCCCTTCCTCATCAATTAGCTTGAAGGCAAAATCCCGTGATTTCCAGCCGGCAGGAATTTTTGCCCACACAAACATCGTTGCAGGAGAATTGGCCACTTGCCACCCACTGTCCCGAAACCCTGATACTAAAGCATCTCGCCGTGCTTCATACTGCTTTAGCTGATCCTTCAGGAAAGAGTAATCAGAAGTCAGTGCGGCAATCGCTGCTTTTTGGATTGGGTAAAAGATTCCGTAATCGATATGTGATTTGAAGGAAGCAAGAATACTGATAACCTGTGCATTTCCAGCAACGTAGCCAATACGGCATCCTGCCATATTGAAAGTTTTCGAGAGCGAATTGAACTCAACCCCCACTTCCTTAGCACCCTGAACAGATAAGAAACTGATTTGCGGGTTATTATCATAAATCAATTCAGAATAGGCGAAGTCATGTACGACCAGGATGTTATGTACTTTGGCGAATTCGACAACTTGTTCAAAAAAACTTCGGTCAGCGAGTGCAGTGACAGGATTTCCGGGATAGCTCAAGATCATCATTTTCGTCTTTTGTAAAACTTCAAGAGGAATTTCATTCAGCTGCGGAAGGAAATTATTTTCCTCCAGCAAAGGCATAGGATAAATAGTTCCTCCTGCGATAGTTACGCTAGCTTCATAGATTGGGTATCCCGGATCTGGAACCAGTACATAATCACCAGGATCAATGATCGCAGTAGCAAGATGCGCAAGCCCATCCTGGGAGCCCATTAGCTGTAGTACCTCACTATCAGCTTCTAGTTCAACCGAATAACGCTGCTGGTAAAAATATTTAACAGCGTCATTAAATTCACTAATTCCCTTTAACGTGTATCCGTACTTCCCTGGATCCATCGAATATTTTGCAAGCTCCTCCATAACAAAAGAAGGCGGCGCAAAATCTGGACTCCCTATACTCAAGTCAATCACATCTTTCCCATCCATCAAGGCAGCCTGCTTACGGTCAACCACTTCCTGAAAAATACTTGATGTCATTTTTCTAATCTTTTCTGATCCGTAGAGATTCATGGTCATTCCCCTTTACCGTTCATTTACTTCATGCTGTGTTTTTTGAGATTGATTGCTCTGAATTTTAAAAATATAAATTCGATTATAACAGTTTCGCTTTATCAGTTCTAGAAAAAAATAAAAATGAGCTGCAAAGCAGCCCACTAAATAACTTCCATATCAAAACAAAAGATGTGCAATCGGTGCTACTATGATGAGCGTCAGGATGGTCCTCTGTATCCAGATGACTACCAATTTCCGCAGGCTGATTGGTATTTC
The DNA here is from genome assembly GCF_000813125.1 of Mesobacillus selenatarsenatis SF-1. GTDB lineage: Bacteria > Bacillota > Bacilli > Bacillales > Cytobacillaceae > Mesobacillus > Mesobacillus selenatarsenatis. Next base: position 34,423 of record NZ_BASE01000066.1, on the reverse strand, counting down.
TGTCGACATAATGCTTGGAATCAGCGCGGAGAAAAAGATAATAGCTGAAACAGAAACAACGCCGATGACAAACTTTGTGATCATTGGAGCTTCTGTTACAAGCAAAGCAGGCAGGAACATTTCGGCAATTTCAATAGCGGATGCCTTCGCTGCCAGCATTGGCTCTGGAATCTGGAGAATCAATGTGAATGGATAGAAAATGTAGCCAATAAGATCAAACACTGGGGTGAATTCTGCTAAAACAAGCCCCAACAATCCTACAGACAGAATCGAAGGCAAAATTCCCATCGTCATGATAAATCCATCTCGCAAGTTATCCAGTATGTTTTTGCCAAGAGAAGGTGCTTTGTTTGATGCGCTCATAGCTCCAGTCCACGCCGTTTTCAAGCGATTTTCAGTCACTGGTTCCTCAGGTACACCTTTGCCCTCATAATATTCATCACTAACCGTTCGTAGAGGGCGCAACCTGACCGTGATAGCGGTTACAAGAAATGTAACGAAAAGCGTAGTCCAGAAATAGGTATTCCATACTTCCATTAATCCTAATGTTTTCGCAACTACAATCATAAACGTCGCTGAAACGGTAGAGAAACCTGTTGCGATAATAGTGGCTTCTTTTATAGTATACTTGCCTTCCTTGAACACGCGGTTGGTGATCAGAAGGCCAATCGAATAGCTTCCTACAAAGGAAGCAACAGCGTCAATCGCAGCCCGTCCTGGTGTCTTCCAGACAGGCCTCATGATTGGCTGCAATAATACGCCAAGAAATTCAAGCAGTCCATAGCCAACTAGCAGCGCCAAAAATACAGATCCGATTGGCACGAGGACACCAACTGGTATAACGAGCTTTTCATACAAGAACGGCCCCATGCTTGGTTCAAAGAGCCATGCTGGCCCGACCTTCGTCAGTAGCATCAACGCTACTACTACTCCTAGTACTTTTAGCAAAGAAAAAACGATAGTCGTCGTATTTTTGTTCCACGTTTTTCTGTAAAAAGGATAAATGGCTCCCAATAAAATAACAATGAATGCATAATACGGAACGGCTGCAGAAAAAGTGGTATTAAACCAAGTAACTAAGTGATCGAGCGGGATTGATGATTTTTCTCCAACAGTGATCGGAACAAAAAACATGAAAATGCCAATCGCACTAAATACGAAAAACTTTATCATACTTAGGGTTGATGATGGTATTTCTGGCTGTTTTCCGGTGTTTACTTCAGGGGTGTTCTGCACATAATTTCCTCCTTTATTTGATTATTCAGATTATTTGTAAGAGAGGAGCATTCTTATGCTCTTCTAGTTACAGATAGGAGTGGTACCTATATAAACTTTATTCACAACATCATGAAATTAGGTTGTCACATGGCACATTTATTAAAAACCTTTTAAATTACATTCGATTTTTGAGTAGGGAAATCCTCTTGCTTTTACCAATTCTGTTTAATAGCTTCAAAACAAAAAGAGCTGCCTAGGCAGCCCTTCATTATGTTCGTGTAATTATCTTATCAATAATCCCATACTCCAAAGCTTCCTGTGCACTCATGAAATAATCCCGGTCTGTATCCTTTTCGATTTTTTCTACCGGCTGGCCAGTTCTATTGGATATAATCTGATTCACATGATCCCGCAGCTTAAGAATTCTTTTGGCGGAAATCTCAATCTCTGTCGCCTGGCCCCTTGCACCTCCCAGCGGCTGATGAATCATGATTTCACTGTTTGGGAGTGCAAATCGTTTCCCTTTTGTACCGGCAAGCAGCAGCATGGCTCCAAAAGATGCGGCCATTCCGATGCAGATTGTGCTGATGTCGGGCTTGATGTATTCCATCGTATCAAAAATTGCGAAGCCTGCTGTGGTTGAACCTCCAGGACTATTAATATAGATGGAGATATCCTTTTCAGGATTATCTGCTTCAAGAAATAGCAGCTGAGCAATAACGCTGTTTGCCACCTGGTCATTGATTTCATCTCCAAGCATGATGATTCGGTCTTTTAACAGCCGGGAATAAATGTCGTATGAACGCTCTCCCCGGTTGGATTGTTCTATGACATAAGGAATCGTACTCATCATGTTCCTCCCTTTCCTGCTTACGCAGCCATTTTAAAACTAGAGAGAGGTGAACGGGTGTGGAGAGACATTTCCGGTGAACATGGAGCAAGTGCCGGGATTTCCTGGATATTTTCTAGCAACACAGTCGGATCCTCAGACTGAAGCGATTCACAAAGCAAGTCTGACAGCAGCTTTTCTTCGTCCTCGTTCAGTTCCTGGTCCACTTCACGCAGGTTTCCTTCCCTATCAAGCCTTTTCCTGGCACGATGGAGTGCTGCTTTAACGGCCATTTCCGTTGAATCCAAGTGCTCGGCGATCTCGCGCGATTGAAAGCGAAACGCTTCCTTCAGGATAAAAATCACTGCCTGCTTCGGCGTCAATTTGGACATAACCATCTCAACTGTATCCCTTACGCTCCCCTGATTGAATGAAGCAAGATTTTCTGGAATACCCGTAATCTCTCGACCTTGCTTCCTAATCGTATCCACCCATTGGTGATAAGCAATTTTTTTCAGTAAAGGCGAGCTGATTTGTGACGGCTCATAATGGCGGATTGCCTTCACCGTAACTTCCTGGACAAGGTCGTCACCGTCCCACCTGCTCTTAGTGAGGAACCGGCAATATTGCTGCAGACTTTCATAGTGGGTCATGATCCCGGAATCCTCTGCTCTATTCAATCTCCTGAGTTTATCGATCGACATCCTGTTCACTCCTTTGAACCTCTCTGCCCCTTAAACGGATTTAGGGAGAAGAAAAGATACGGCCTTAAAAAAATTTTTTTGATTCTTTTTTCAGTATATGTTGTGAATGAATTTAGCCAGCTTCTTCAGTCCTTTTATTTTTTCTTAACCTTAACAGTATGAAGGCTAATGGAATAAGAGTTATTAGTATAAAAGGCAGCAAGTACAATTTGGACACTGGCGTTTTTTCGGGAAAACGATCAGGATAAGTTTCTTTTAAATGCTGCTTGACCAATACTTCAAACTCATTTATTGAGATTCCGTCCTCATCGACTCCCCATTCATCAAAGAGTCTGACTCCTGTATCTCCAAATGGACGGATGTTATCTTTGGATGGAGTATATCCTAACTCAAGATCAAACTGTCTATTGAATAGAAAATATTCGTCTGGCCTTAACTGGACAAGGGACTCTGAAAAAGATTTTGAAAAACCATATTCATTGATTTCGTATCTACCCTCTAAAGGTTTATACACACTCATTGCATTGATGATTACTCCATTGTTTAACACCGGCGCAACCCACTCATCGAGTGGTTTTATCGCCAGATTCAGTTTATTATCAATCTCCAATTGGTTTACGGCTACAAACTGTCCTACCCTCCAGTCTTCTGGATTTCCATCATTGATCACAAATGAAAGAAATTCTCGGTAATTATCATTTGCTGTCTCGATTACTTCAGGCGGGACATGACGATTCACCTCAATAGAGCTAAAACCCATTAACACCATTATCACTAGTAATAAGAAGCCACTTTTCTGCATGATCATTTCTCCCTTTACTTGCCTATCTATAGATAAACCCTTACAAAAATTACTCCCTTACCAACTCACTAAACAAGCTAAGAAGTAAAATCCCCAAGCTTAAATTGATTCATCCTTTTTACTCCTTAGATCCGAAAAAAACATCACACTTACTCCCAGTGAAAACGGTGTTAACACCGAAAGAGCTATACCATATAGAAGGTCACCTTCTATGAAGAACGATATAGAGGAAGACAGGCAAATAAAAAAAGCAAAAAGAAAAAATACCCCGCCAAATAAACTTTTTAGTTTTTCGTAAAATCTATACATCATCATATCCCCTCGAACAATTGGATACATACACAGTAGATGTTACTTTTTGTAGTCTGACAAGTAAACTCTTTCCGAAAAAACAACAATATGATGAAAAAAGCCTAGTCATTAAAAGACTTTGCAATATCGGCAATATCAACCTTCCGATTCACTGCCCTCTTTTCAAAAGTCCAGTTCACCAGGAAAATCCCTGTAAAAATCAGTGCCCCTCCCGCATAGACATACCATTCCACAACCTCACCAAGCAGCACCCAGCCGGTAAGCACCCCGAAGAAAGGTGCAAGGAACAGGAAGGCACTTGTCTTGCCTGGATCGCCTTGATTGATCAGATAGAACCAGATCGCAAACTGAACGATCGAGGCCATGATTGCCAGCCATAAAATAACCGTTAATGAAACCGGGGTTATCGTCAGCTTCGGTGTTTCCAGCGTAAGACCCATCAATAAAAGAACACTGCCTCCAAAAAGCATTTGATATGCTGTCAACACCCAGACATTGAAGCGGTTGCCCCATTGTTTGATCAGAATGGTCCCTATTGACCAAAAAACAGCAGCTCCCAGACCGAAAAGTGTACCCACTGTCAGTTGCAGGTGGAAACCCAATGTAATGAAAACACCGATAAAACCAACAATCGCACCAATCCATTGAAGAAGCCTGTAACGAATTCCCAGGAACACGGTCCCCATCATTACCACCATTAATGGATTAGTAAATGTTAAAATCGAGGACTCGCCAGCGGTGATCGTCCGTAAACTGAGGAAGATACAGCCCATGACGCCTGCAGTCTGTACCAAACCGATGGTGAAAATCCTTGCCCTATCTGCCAGTTTTTCCGGCTTCAGTTTTTTCCTTACAAGGACTGCCATCAGCAGACCAGCAATCGTGAACCGCAAACCAACTAATAACAAAGGGGAGACATAGTTCAAACCAATCTTCCCGACGGTAAAGGAAGAACCCATGAGAAATGTAGTGACAACGACTAGCGCAATAAACGTGAATGGATGAAGATTCGGTTTTTCCAAAACGGTCCCTCCCTTTTACAGAGAATATATTCTGCTTAAGGGGTGAAATTCCCTTTATGATTTTTCACATATAAAAAAGCTTAGAGATATTAATAGTCTCTAAGCTACAGTGTGTTCAGCTAGTTCAGAAGTTGGTGTAGTGTTCATTCCTAGGCTTTCGCGCTGAACCTTATCTCATCGCTAGACCGCACATCTGCAAACCAGCGCAATGTTCCATTGTGATGTTTGATGATTTGCTGTGCTGTTAATTCATTGCCATCCCATGTGCTATGTAAATCAGAAACTAAAGTTACTTTATATCCCTTACTGAATGCGCTTCTGCATGTCGTATCTACACAAACTTCCGTTTGAATGCCAGCTAGATAGAGATGTTCGATCCCCTTTTCTTTCAACTCCTGGTCCAGGCTTGTTTTTAAAAAGGAGTCCGGTGTGGTTTTTTGAATAATTATATCTCCCTCGTCCGGGCTAATTTCTGAATGGATTTCCCATCCATATGTCCCGTTTTCCAAAGGATATCCAGCTGATTCATTGTGTTGGATATATACGATTGGTATATTGGCTAAACGTGCCTGTTTAATCAGTCCCTTAATACCTTGCAGCAGCTCTTTCCCATTGAAGACTTCTTCCCCTTCCAGGAACATTCCGTTTTGAACGTCGATGATTACCAATGCACTGTTTTCCATGCTCATTCCCCCAGTATTTTCTGCAGTTTTTGAAAGGCTTTATCAGTGGCAAAACCGCGAAAATGATTCACAATGTATTCCCTCGCCCTTCCCTTATCCACAGCGATAGATGCAATTTTATTTCTGCTTGCCCAGGAATCGTATGTTTCAAAGAATGTGCTGCTCCAGCCATTCTTTTCGCCTTCCGCGTTTATTTTTTCCTTGATCCCCGAAATGACAATGTCCATTGCTCCCTGCAGCTCTAATATGCCATTGTCGAACACCTTTTTATGCTCTTTATCCCTTAATCCCGCGCGAGTCCTCAACTCTCTTGTATCGATGACCCCTTCCTCTCTAATGATTCTGTAAAGATTCAACGCTTCCCTTGATACATGTCCTTTTTGATAGCGGTCCTCAACCGTTTCATCATGGCCAATAACCACCTTAAAATATGGCAGAAAATCACGTGAAATCAGGATGGACTTTTTCTTAATGAACTTTCCATAACCAGCGACACCATCAACAGAAAACCTTGTCCTCCAAATCCATGGATCATATTCCGTATCCGAATGCCAGGACTCAGGAGTAGTAATAGTATTCAAAGCCGGGAAATCTGGTACCAAAGGTGCTAGCGGAAGTAAGCCAACCTCTTCAATGACCTGAATCGCTTCTTCATAAGTTTTTATTTGGTAATTCTTCAATTCAGACAGCTCCTTCAAGAAAACTAAACTACATTGTAATTCGATAACCTGGCACAATTCCCCTTTCCCTAAAACGAAAAACGGTACTTCAACCAGAAGCACCGTTAAAAATTCATCTTGTTTTTTCAACTAGCTCACCATTTTCGATCGTGATCAGCCTTTTCGCCATATTCACAAACAAACCGTTTTCAACCACTCCCGGAATCATATTCAGCTGCAATTCCAGCTCATCAGGCGAATCTATCTGTTTAAAATCGCAGTCGAGAATATAATTCCCATTGTCTGTTATAAATGGCCGATTCCCATTTAGTCTTAATATCGGTTCACAGCCAAGCTCGGCAATCTTCCTGGATGTCATTTCGGATCCGAACTTTACAATTTCAACCGGTAACGGGAAGGCTCCTAATTTCTCTGCCCCTTTGGATGAATCTGCTATGACTATGAAGGTTGAAGCAGCATTACCAATAATTTTTTCCCTTAGCAGTGCTCCTCCCCCACCTTTTATCAAGTTCAAATTGGTATCAAACTCATCCGCACCATCAATCGCTACATCAATCTGTTTTACATCTTTAAAATCCACCAGAGTGATCCCTTGCTCTACAGCAAGTTTGGCGGTTTGCTCCGAAGTCGGGATCCCGGTGATGTTTAGACCGTTTCTCACTAACTCCCCCAGTTTTTTAATTGTATAATAAGCGGTTGAACCTGTTCCCAATCCAACCACCATTCCATCTTTTATGTATTCAGCAGCTTTTTCACCAACCATTTGTTTTTCATTCATAAATTTCACCTCGGTAGAATTTGAATTCTCTGTTCATTTTACCCTTTTAACAGAAAAAACTCGCCTTTAAGCGAGTATATGGATTAGTTCGTAATGCAGAAACAACATTTAGTTTTCATAGGGTTCTTTTAAGGAAATGTTCCCTGGTTATTCTACCACCTCGACAGCTATAATATCAGCAAACTTAATGGCAATAGCGCTACCATCACCTGTTACCATCCGAACTTCCTTCCTGATCGGATCAAGAAAATGAACATGGCCTTTTTCTTCATATGAGAATCCATCATCCCACTTTGTAATTTTCACTTGATATGTATATTCCATGGCGTAGCAAATCCGATTTTCCATCTCAAGAATTTCGTATTCATCGAGCAACGGCTTCGGCTGCCGCAACGCATCCCTGGCTAGCTCTCTCAATAATGCCCGATGCTCCGGCATAAAGTGCGCAGGCATGAATTTCAGCTTTCCTCTGTCTCGTATTCTCATGCTGACCATCCTTTCGGGAGTACTTAAAGCTATTATATCCCGAACAAACGTTCGTAAACTATATAAAATTTATATTTAAACAAAAAAACTGGCCTAAGCCAGTTTATGCAGTCACTTCATGATATTTAAAATAAGTCGAGAGCTTGGAATCAACGTGATCCTTCCATCCGTCTAATGGCACATTCAATTTTTTCAATATTTTATAGGCATGAACCCATGCGCTCATTTCAGCCGTAATACGATAAGACCAATCATTCAACCATTTTTCATAGTCGAGTTCGCCATTAACAAAATCAATACAATGGCCAATCTCATGAGCAAAAGCATATACATTTTCCAGTGTAGTCGATAATGGAATCGTTATGGACATGTTAGGATTAAAATTGATTTTCTTCTTAGAGTCATAAATCACCTTGCAGTTCAACTTCTCCGCCTCTTCTACTAAAAGTAAAAAAGTGCCATACGTAACCATACATTTTCCCCTTTTATCTTTATAGTTTTTCTCTCTATTATATCGGTATTTTTTAAAGTTTATACACTTATTCTAAATATTCTGAAATAAACCGTTTTACAGATAGGACATCTTTTGCTGGCATATCATGATAAAAGGCACCATAACTTGGAGGATGATTAAATATGAAAATACATGTTGTAAGACCGGGTGACACTTTATGGGCCATTTCGCAAGGCTACCAAACTGCCATTAACCAGATTATTTTAGCGAATGAACTTGATAACCCTAATGTATTAGTTGTTGGGCAGTCCCTTGTGATACCGGAAACTAACCGGGAGTATATCGTCCAGCAGGGTGACAGCTTATGGGCTATTGCCTCTCGTTACGGGGTTACCGTTCAGGAGCTCGCTGCCTATAACAATATCGCGGACCCTTCGCTGATTTTTGTCGGCCAAATGCTTCAGATGCCATATCTAATGCATTCCATCCAGTCTGGTGAAACCATGTGGGCGATTGCCCAGCAATATGGGGTGACTGTGAACCAAATAGCAGCGGCCAACAATATTTCTAATCCAGCAGTCATTTATCCTGGTGGGGTTCTGAGGATTCCAGCGCCTCAAAAGCCTGTAATTGAAGTGAATTCCTATATAACGAGGATGGATGATACAGGTAGAAGAAATGTTCTGTCACGTGGTCACCTTTTCACGTATCTTGCTCCGTTTTCCTATAAGATGGGTGAAGATGGTTCACTCCTGAACCTCCAGGATACTAATGTTCTTCAAGCGGCAAAGATGACCAACACGTCACCATTGTTGACAATTACGAATGAAGCGGATGGCTCATTCAGCTCTGACCGGGCAGCCGCAATCCTGCGGAATCCAGCCGTCCAGGACACATTGCTGAACAACATCCTCGCAAAAATGAAGGAAAAAGGCTATACAGGCTTGAATATCGATTTCGAATACGTCTATCCAGAAGACCGCGAAAACTATAATAACTTTTTAAGAAAAGCTGTTGCCCGCATGCATCCTGAAGGCTATACCGTCTCAACTGCACTGGCTCCAAAACAAAGAGCTGATCAGGAAGGTTTGCTATATGAAGCCCACGACTACGATGCGCACGGGGAAATTGTTGATTTTGTCGTGATCATGACATACGAATGGGGCTGGTCCGGCGGCAGGCCGTGGGCAATCGCACCGCTAAATGAAGTAAGGAAAGTGTTAGAATATGCCATAACAGCCATTCCGCGTGATAAAATCCTGATGGGTGTACCTTTATACGGAAGAGACTGGCGTATACCATGGGTGCAAGGAACCTATGCTCGAACAGTCAGCCCAAAAGGAGCAGTGGATCTCGCCGCACAACAGGGCGTCAATATCCAATTTAATGATACGTACCAATCTCCATTCTTCCGCTACACCGACGCAGACGGACAGCAGCATGAAGTCTGGTTCGAAGACGCAAGAAGTGTTCAGGCGAAATATGACACCGTAAAAGAATATGGATTGCGTGGTGTCAGCTTCTGGACTCTTGGTCCATCGTTCCCGCAGAACTGGCCAGTACTGCACAATAACTTTCAGGTGAGGAAGCTGTAAATAGAAAATCCTGCGATTAGTGGAATCGCAGGATTTTTAAATACCATCAAATATCGATCTCGCAAGGAACCTGAACAAATAGAAAACCAGTCGGAATGGAAGGATAATCAATTCCGGTATCCAAAACAGAATATCAAAAACAAAGTCCCAAAAATTATAGCTGCCATCCTGCTTCTTTTTCCTTCTTTTTTCTGACCGTTTTTCTACAAACATCTCCGGTTCCTCCTATTTATTGTTGCACTCTTCGCAAATAATCTTACCCTGATACTCGATGAAGGCTTTGATTTCCGTCATCCCCTTCGATTTCGGATACTTCATCTTAACGAAAATATCCTCATTCGCCTGAATTTCTTTCTTGCATACCGAGCACTGTGGCGTGATTTTGAACATGGCCATCACCTCGGTTTTAAATACGTTTTTTTCCGCAAAAAAGTTTCGCCTGTTTTTCAAAATATTAAAACCAGCCGTATTAAATCTATGGCAACTGGTTTTAAATCAGCGATATTTTTCTTAAGTGGTTTTAAATGCGTCACAACTGGAGTTAACTTACTTAATCATTAATACTTTTTTCTTCCTCAAAAAAACCTTTCACTCTGTAATAAAACTAATCAAACCGTTAAATTATTCTCTCCAACCGTTAAAAAAATGGCCACAACCGTTAAATTATTCCCTCCAACCGTTAAATAAACGGCGGCAACCGTTAATATTTCTCTCTAACAGCCAAAACAATCACTTCAAACCTCTAGAATCAACAAAACCCTGACCGAAAACTGGCCAGGGTTCTATCAAATTAATATATATCCTGCCTAATAAACACAGCAAACGAAACAATCAACGCAGCCAATCCCCAGACCGCAAGAACAACAAGCGAAAACCCAAGCGTCATCCCTTCAATAGGAGGCGCTTGGCCAGACAGGTAGCCGGTCAGATTCAAATTGATCATAAACAGATATTTGGCTTGTTCCCATGAAGAGACCATATTGCTGAGGATTGCTCCGGAAATTAGTGCAGCAAGCATGACCCCCATTCCTGCAGGCGTATTCCGGATCAGAACAGATAGCATGAATGTGATCGTTCCGACAATCAGTGCCACGAACCACACAAGGCTGAACTCCATCAACAGGTACTGCCACTGGGGAATCATCTGGACTGCATTGGTGTTGAGTTCATTCCCTTCGACATTAAATCCGGTTATGACTGGAGCGGCCCAGCCTTGATAGCCAAAAATAAGGCCGGATATCAAATAGGACAGCACTCCAAACAACACAACAATTGTTGAAACAGATAAAATCAAGGTGATGTATTTGCTCATCAAGATTCTCCAGCGCTTCACCGGTCTTGTCAGCAAAAGCTTTACTGTCCCGGCACTGCGTTCAGATGACACAATATCGGCAGCCACCACCATGATCATCAATGGCAGGAACAAATTGATTGAATGCTCCGCGAAAACACGGGCGAAACTAGGTGCTCCCGGCTCCATCGGATTCACATTGTTATCAAGGTAATACTGTTGTTGTTGGATGCGAAGCTGAAGCTCACTTTTCCATTCATCTGAAATGCCGCTGCTTGTGATCCGGTTTTGTGTATCTATGATTTGCTGCTGCAGGGTAGTCCGCCAATCAACATCCCCAAACCGCTCAAGTCTTCTTTCAATTTCCCTGTATTGAGAGTATGTAAAAAGCGCGACAAGCACCGCGATGATCCCAGCCACTATAAGGATTCTTTTTTTGCGGACGATCTTCAACATTTCATTCCTGACCAGGTTAATCAATCGTCTCACCCCCAGTCAGCTCAAGGAAAAGGTCCTCAAGTGCAGGCAGTTTCCTGTTCATTTCATTCACCTGGACTCCCTTTTCCACCAGCATCCGGTTCCAAATAGCACTTTCATTTTCAAAATAAGGAGTAACCAAAGCTCCGTCTGCCCCATCCGAAACCGTCGTCACTCCACCCAGAATCTCTTTCGCAGTATCACGCGGTTCGGCATGCCAGATGACTTTTTCCTGAAGTGCCAGCAGATTTTCAACATAGTCCACTTTGATAACTGATCCTTTTGAAATAATCGCGACCCGGTCGCACATCAGCTGGATTTCGCTGAGAAGATGGCTTGATACAAGCACAGTTAACCCCTCTTCTTCGGCCAGATAACGAATGAAATTCCGCATCTCTCTTATCCCCATTGGATCGAGTCCGTTTGTGGGCTCATCCAGAATCAAGACCTTTGGTTTCCCCAGCAAGGCTTGAGCAATCCCAAGTCGCTGCCGCATCCCAAGTGAATACGTACTGACACGATCATGAATACGTTCATCCAATCGCACAAGCTCTACCACATAATTCATATAATCCCGGTCGACTTCAGGCAGCATCCTCGCAAAATGCTCGAGATTTTCCCAGCCCGTCAGATAGGAATATAGCTCCGGATTTTCAACAATACAGCCCATTTGCGCCATCGCTTTCGTAAAATTCTTCCTGACATTGTAGCCGCCTATTTCGATTGTTCCTGCACTCGGTTTGATCAAACCGACCAGCATTCTGATGGTTGTTGTTTTACCAGCGCCGTTCGGACCAAGAAAGCCAAACACTTCGCCTCTTTTTAGATCAAAGTCGATGCCTTTGATGATCTCTTTTTTACCAATCGTCTTTTTCAGCCCTTTTACAGAGAGCGTAATCTCACTCATCGTTCTCCCCCCTTACCATGTAATCAATGAAGCAACCCGTTCCGCGATCAGCCTGTAGCCTTCAGCATTCGGATGAAATTTATCTGTGTACAAATAATCGTTCACACTAAGCTGGAATAAGTCAAATGTCGGTACATAAACCGCCTTTTCATTCTGGTCAAGCAGCTGATTACTATCATAATTCCAATCACGGACAATCTTAGTTGTCAGCTTTGAGTCATTCAAATCAATGAACGGATTATACAGGCCAATATGAAAAATGACAGCCGAGTCATTCATGGTCCGCACTTCTTTTAAAATGGCTTCTAGGTTTTTCATATAACTTTCCTTGGCCTGAGCTATTTTCTGCTCATCCATTTGCAAGAACGTTTGACCACTCTGGAACAAATCATTGCCGCCAATCGTTATCAGGATGTAGTCTGCACTCTGGATCTTCCTCTGGATTTCACGTTGCTTCAGCTGATCCAATAGCTGATTCGAACGGTATCCTTTAACACCGAAGTTATGTATTGTGATTTTTTCTTTTGATTTCTCCTCAAGCTCATCAACCAGATAGCCAATATAGCCTTTGCCTGAGTCATCCCCAGTTCCACGTGTCAGCGAATCTCCGAGTGCTACAACCACCTTCCCGTCTTTATCCTCATCTACATCTACTGGCTCTTTCTCTTCAATTGCTTCAGATGCTCCTTTGCTGAAAAATTGATTTTGAATTGTCCATCCAAGACCAAATAGCATCAATATCAATGAAAGCACTGAAAATACCAGTGTTAATCTAACCGAATACTTTTTCACCTGACCACCCTCGTTCCACTAATTGGTAAGCTTTATTTTATAATAATTTCGAACGGAATAAAAATGATAATACTGTGGCGATGTGCTGGATTATCGTAAAAACCCCGCAAACTTACATTCTAAACGCAAAAAAGCGCGCAGCTTTATATGCTGTACGCGCTTTTAGATGGCAAATGCATGTTTTCCGATTGTTTTAACGACATCTCGAGTGAAAATCCACTGACTTGTCGCAGTCTCCGGATTATAGAAATATAGACAATCAATTTTATTTTCATTTTCTAGGGCATCTTCAACTGCTTTGACTGCTTCTTCACTTGCCGGTTTATTAATCGCACCATTCTGGACCGGCTGGAATGCGTTTCTTTGATAAATCACTGCTTTTACTGTATCAGGAAATTGTTTGTGCTCCACTCGGTTCAGCACGACTTCGGCAACGGCAACCTTGCCTTCATAAGGCTCACCTTTTGCTTCCGCATGGACCAGGCGGGCAAGAAGCTTTACTTCTTCTTCCTTAATGAAGCGTTTATCTGTGACCGAAGACTCCTTCGTATCAACATCGACCTTTTTGGCTGTCAAAGTCTCAGCCGGTTTGGTCGTTTTCGTTGATTCTGCATAAACTGTATATGAACCAATTACTAATGTAAGGAGTGAAACTAGCATAAGAATTTTTTTCATTGTAAACCTCCTGTTTTTGTTTATTAGACTGAACAGGCCCTATATTAGGCTAACAGGTTTACAATCTTATCACACTAGTTAATGACTGGGTTAATTTTAAACTTCATACCAACACGGGTAAAAACTGTATTTATTATTACGAAATAAGGTTTAATCGTAACCTTTGTTACAATTTTAACATCAAATGAGGTCTCCATTAATAAGCAAAAATCAATCTTTTACCGAAAAAAGTGCACTCAAATTTTTAAGTGTATGAATTCTCGCTGTCAAGATAAATAAGTCAGACTGATTATGCTCCACATAATCTTCAATGATTCTCAGACCTTTCCAAAACCGCTCCACAAGCAATAATGTATATTTTTCATCCCACTCAAACTTATTGATTCTCGTAAGCTCCTCAGCGAGCTGATTAAATTTATACTCCTCCACCCAGAGCTCGACTTGATACAGCTTATCATGGTTCATAATCAATCCAGACTTACTTTTATAACATTTTTGGACGAAATCCGCAAAACCCTTGATATTTTCCGCCAGCAGGTTGGCTTTTTGCATCTCAAAATTCACTCTCACCAACTCCTTCTATAAAACAAATATGTTTCAGTCAGGAATTTTACAACTTCCAAACCGCCATTTGGATATTTATGTTAAAATAAAGAAAACCACTAGGGGTCGTTCTTTATGAAATCAAATTTTCAAAAGAGAAAAATCCAATAGAAATACCTGGAAGAAGTCGGCAAGAAAACCGAACAAGAGCGCTTTTCTTTATTGATCAATATAATTTCTCTTGTTGTTATTGTGGTTTTTATTTTAAATCTGTATATTGACTGGTTATAAACGAAAGGAGAAATGAAAATGCTTTGGTTAGCACTGTTTTCACCGTTAATTGTATTGGTTCCCCTTGCTTTTTATATGGATAGAAAAAAAGGGACCGGTGACCCAAAACTTGATTCTGAAAATCACAGAATTGAACAAGACCAAGCCCTGCACGACAAGTCTTTCATTTTTCCAGGCGGAGATGGACCACCGAATAACCAATAAGCGACAGCATGTTAAAAAGCATCGTAACTAACCGATGCTTTTTCAGTCTATATATTCAGCCATTTTCTTAAGCAACTCATCTGAATTCTCTGCAGTTACGAAATCGCCATTGACCATTGCATATGGAGACATCCTGCATTCCTTACATCTGCTCTGGCATTCGAATTCCTTATACACCACATTTTTCCGGCTTAAAAATTCATTATATGCAGTATAATTCTCTTCCTGTAAAAACTGTTCCAAATTCCGCTGACAGAATTCAATTTTTGCTTTCTTTTGTTTGGAAAAAAGCTTCTTGATTACATTCATTTATGAGACTTCCTTTACTGGAAAAGTCCTCTGTAAAAAGCGATCCAAAACCATGTTTCCAAAAGGAATGAACGCTACGGCAAATGCACTTACGGCCCATAAAAACGACCACCTGACCTTAAAAGTCGTATATATAATCATAAGCACATATAAAACAAATAAAAAACCGTGCAAAGAACCTACGAATCGAACAGCCTCGGGAAAACCAGCCCCATACTTAAGCGGCATCGCGATGAACACAAGCACCAACAATGATCCACCCTCAAGCAAACCCATCAGACGAAAATGACTGATAGCTGTATTTTGCATACTTAACACCTACTTCCTAACCAAGAAATTATAACATTTTTTATCAATGACTAGAAATACTAAATTCTAGCATATGACTACCTATTAAAATATGCTAGGTATAGAGGGGTGATATGAAATGATTATCCATGAACGGGAAAATGAATTTGTCATGGTTGCCCAGCACGACCATGCCGGGGTTTCTCGGGATGCAGCACAGAATTGGAGAGATGATTATTTTCTCGGAATAGAGAGGATATATTCGGTGGTCCTCGCCGTTCGGGAACACGACAGGTGCTGGATTGAACCAGACGAGGAACCTTTATGGAATGAACAAACTCAGCAACCCTACTCCTTTATGGATTACCCAGGACGGCCGAAGCTTGCCTTTTATACAAAAGGAATCGACGAGATCGTCCAAATGGATCCATACGCAAGACTTCTGTGCAGCCTTCACTACGCTTCATTCCTGAAGGATGCAACAAGCACGATCGGGAAGAATTTTTGGGTCGCGGAAAAACAAAGACAGCAGAAGTTGCTGAAGGAATTAGAGATTGATAATGATAAGGTTCTCTCCTTCCAGTTAAATCTATTAAAATTCTGCGACAATCTATCATTGTATATTTGTCTGAATGCCCCCGGAACACCAAAATCACAAGAACATTATTTTTACCGTAATGGCTTTCCGCAGAAATTTTCGTTCGCTAATGACCAAACCATCCTTGCAGAGTGGCTTGATCAACATACAGTTTCTCTTTCCGTTTCACCCTTCAAGAATAAACTCCATGTCAGACTACCATATAAAGCGGTTGATAAGGAACTCATCAAAGAAATTGGATTGACTGCAGCTTATCAAGATAGTTCAGTTTGTTGGAGAGAGGTTACATTTGTCTGAAAATCCGCCCGGAGAACATCGCCGTGCGGATTTTTTATTACATCACCAAATCTATTTGTCAGCAGATTTTTAAACAAATGTAATCAAATCATACCAAGATTGAAATCTAACTATGGGATAATGACTACTTCACAATATGGGTGGAATAGATGTTGGTGGTGTTAAAATGGTATTAAAAAGAAAAAAAGTTAGATGGTCTCGAGTATTTCTGGCCCTTTTGATAATTGGCATATTTATGGTTGGTCTAAATACGATATTTCAGTACATAGAAGGAACTTATAAAGCAATAAATCAACCATTTAAAAAAGCTGAAGCAGATTCCTTTCATGGAGAGAAGGATACCACAGAAGAAGTTAACGTTCTTTTACTCGGAAGTGATTCACGAGGGGAACAAGGTGCCCGAACGGATACCATCATGGTTGCACATTACAACCCCCAATCTGAAAATGTAAAACTTATATCACTAATGCGGGATATGTACGTCTCTATCCCCGATCACGGAAAGCAAAAATTAAATGCGGCATACTCCATTGGTGGAACCGAATTACTGAGGAAAACGATAAAAATGAATTTCGGGTTAGACATCCATCATTATGCCATTGTTGATTTTAAAGGCTTCGAAAAAGCAGTCGACATTCTTGTTCCCGAAGGAATAGAAGTAGACATACCTTATGAAATGTCCGATGGAATAGGTATGACATTGGAAAAAGGAACCCAAAAGCTGCATGGAGAAGAACTGCTAGGATACGTACGTTTCCGCCAGGACCGGCTAAGTGATTTTGGACGAGTCCAGCGGCAGCAAGAAGTGATTTCAAAATTAAAAGAAGAAGCGGTAAGTCTTAATAGCATGACCAAGCTGCCTGACCTGCTGGACCTTTTACATGCTCATATTGATACGAATATCGACTCCCCCACCCTTTTAGCCATTGGAAAAGACGTTCTGACTAATGAAGGAGGAGAAATACAAACAATCCGGATCCCAGAAGATGGCAGCTTCGAAAACACACGCCTTGACGGAATTGGTGAAGTGTTGGAAGTGGATTTAGCTGAAAACAAAGATGCATTAAAGGATTTCCTAGAAGGAGACCGAAAGTAGTATGGGTTAACAACATAATATTTCAGTTAAGGGTAAGTTAAAGCATTAAAGGTCCAATCCTTTAATGCTTTAGCTCTATTCTGGCGAATACCCAGAGATTAATGAAGCACCATCTTGCCAGATTTAAATTGTTTTTTACTATATATAGTCTTAATAGACAATCATTCCTTAATCTTGATTTTCCGATTTTTAAACGACCCCGAGTGTTCTAGTGTGATACTCACTTCAATTGATTTTATGCTGTCTTCCTGAAGCAATGAAGCCTGATTTTCCAGCTTTTTCCAATCAGCATGATGTTTTCTGTAGAGTTGGTGCTCCAAATTCAAGAAATCGATATCATGTTCTAAACCTAATTGATACAATTGTTTTACCTCAGATATTATCCCTTTTTTTACGAACTCCTCCATGGCCTCTACTTCAATCGTGTTATTTTTCATACGATTACTCACAACACCATTGGCAAGATAATGGATTGTAAAGCCGAAGTTTCCATCAACCTTTACTGGCTGGACCTTTACCATTTGGTCTTCGAGAACCGCCAAAAATTCAGGATTTTTATCGTTAGGCAATAATAGAGAAGCACGCACGGTTTCTGGAGTAATCCAGCGTATACCTTTTATCTCTTCAAAAGGAAAAAAGCCCTTATACTTTTGATTATCCAGAAAGAACGCTCCATCAATCGCTAATTTATCTTCATTTTTTTTATTTTTCTTCCACTGATTATCATCAATCGTAAGTGAAGGAATATAAGTAGTACGGCCTGGATCGAAAAACTCCCGCGCAAATTGATTTAATTTTACGGGCTTAATGGTCGAGCTTTGCTCGTAAGAACTTTTTGGACTGTGCAAAATTGTATTCAAGGAGGTTTGATTGAAGAATCCGGTTGTTGATAAAATATCATCCAACGAATTCTTTGTTCCAAATATCCAAGGAGTTGGCCGAAACTCATAATAGCGAGTCAAGCCATCAAAGACACTATCGAGTCCTTGTTCTAGTGCAGCATCACTCAAAACAATAGCAGTGACATGTGCCCACAGAATCCGTTCTTGGGCTGTATGGTAAGCTTTAAAGAATGCATCGATGAACGTTGCCCCGCTCGTTTCGGATACAAAAATCTCAGGCGGCGCTTTTGCACCGCCCTCACTTTTCGCAACAGAGCCCAGTCCCAGCATTTGAATATAAACATGATATTTCCCATCCCTATAGTCAACACCAATGGCGGTTGCAAAGTTTTGGTTTTCGATTTCTCCGATGTCGTTCTCACAAGCCGTCATAAAAAAGAGAAAGATCGTGGAAAAAGCTATCATCAATTTTCTTTTCATACTATTTACTCCGCCTCTGAATAAAAGAAATTCCATACTTTTTCCTGTCAAATGGGTTCACAAACAATGCCGCTAAATACTCTTTGAATTTTAACGAGGCAATTGGTTCGAGATAGGCCACTTTAAATGATTCCAATATTGAAAGGTAAATGAGTATGCTAAAAAACCCAATAAAAAGCCCGTAAATTCCTAAAAAAATTGATAGGAGTAAAGTATAGACTCGCAGTACACTTACTGTACCAACTAGTGATTGATTCACAAGAGTGTAACTCGCAACCGCTGCTAATGCAATGATAACAATCATAGTTGGAGAAGCAAGTCCCGCTCGAATCGCTGCATCACCGATTATAATTCCACCAACAATCGAAACCGTTTGTCCGAGAACGGACGGCATTCGAACACCCGCTTCTCTCAATAACTCAAACAACCCCAGAATAAAAATTGCTTCTAGTGCGATTGGTAACGGTAATCCTTCACGAGAGACAACGACCGTGGCCAATAAGGCAAAAGGCAGCTGGTCGATATTGACAGAAGACAAAGAAACCCAAAATCCCGGCAGGAAAACTGCTACCACTAAACCGACAATACGAATAAGACGTCCTAAAAGAACAAGGTAGTAAGGAAAATGAACATCTTCAGGTGATTTAATCAGCTCAAACATATTGGATGGTCCAATTAATACAGAAGGGGATCCATTGACAATTAGTACAAACCTTCCTCGTAACATGGATTCGATAACATAATCTGATCGAGTAACATAATCAAATAAAGGAAACAAAGAAAGCGACCGTTCTGAAAGCCATTGCTCTAATTGACCACTGCTGACAACACTTTCGCCTTGAAAATCTGCAAGCCGCTGCCTGACTTCTTGAATAATGTCCCAATTGGCTTTATCATGCAAATAAAGCAGTGAAACCTCTGTTTTACTTAGTGACCCTAAGGTAAAGGATTCACAATAAAGCTGTTCAGACTTTATTCTTTTGCGTATCAAGGAGATATTGATGTTCATCTCTTCGGTAAAGCTATCCTTCGGTCCTTTAATTGAAACTTCTGTTGACGATTCTTGCGGACTTCGCTGTGGTACCTTGCTGATATTAAACACATAAAAAAACGGCGTTCCTTCTCGAAAAACAATCAGCGAACCTGAAAACACAAGGTTTACAATTTCATTCATACTTTTTATATGCTGGACAGGCGGAAGCATTTCAAAATGGTCTCGCGGTTCTTTGTTACTGATACTTATGAGAATAGGGTTAAAATACTTATTCAATTGAGTCGAATCAAGCATCCCTTTGCAATAAAATGCCTGCAGATTCTTATTTTCCTCAATAGAAATAAATTCAATATCGGAATAATTCCGAAAGAAACTTTTTAATTCATCGCTAGTTAACTTTCTTTTTGCCAAAAACTGATCAAGCTTGTCCGTGTTCATATGTTTTGTGTTCCTTTCCTCACAGGCAAGTAGCTAATAATTAATAATGCCAATGAAATAAAGATTCCAAATAAAAAAGCAGCTGGATAAAAGTATCTGCCGACCAACGTCTGAACCCAGATGTCACTCAAAGGAATTACAGTCAATGAACCTAAGATAAGCGAAGCGACAACTAGTATACGTTTTTTCTTTGAAGCAGGTGACTGACCCTTAAGCATATTCCCGATTAAATAAAGGCCTAATGAAACACGGATGATTTCACCGCTCAATAACTGAAATACCGCCAAAAAATCAACATGGGAAATATATTCTCCGAGAGTAATAAGGCGCCACTGTTCAAAAGCCGGGAACCGCATATCAGATGCAACCGATGGACCAAATGACGATAGTGATCCCATGGTCGGACCGAGAATCAGACCAACTAAAATGGTGATGAACAGGAAAAGGTTAAACAATGTCAATGGCTTCTTTAAATGGTGCTGAAGAAGCAAAAGTACGAGCAAATCTGCACTGCCACCAAGTATTATCGTGGTCCCTTTTATAATAGGCTGGTAGCCATTTGCAAGGATCGGGAAAAGATAAGAATAATCTTTTTCTGGTAAAGTAAACCATGCTACAAATATCCCTAACATCCATACCATCGGCAATAAAACCGCCGAAACATAGACAATCGACTTTAAACCGCTATAAGCTGACCACACACTAATCAACAAGAACGGGAGCATCACTACAAAAGATGGTGTACGGGGCAGAAAATAAATATTAATCGATTGAATCAAATCATAAAAAGATAGCGCACTGATTGAAAAAACATAAATCGCTAGGATGGCCATTATCACTTGGGAAACCGCACCCCCTGCCCGTGCTTCGATCCAGTCATAAAGACATAGCCGCTGCTTGTTTTTTCTCATAATCAAATAAAGAGTAAAACCCCAAAACAATAAAATGGGATAGGCAACCAATACAGATATCCATGCATCTCGCTTACCCACCGATAACAAATGAGGCATGATGAGAACATGGTTGGAAATTCCTATATAAAGAATCAATACAAACATTAACTGAGCACGAGAGAAGCGCATCCTAACACCACCAAATAATTTCCCACCACAGTTAGGTTTTGCTGGTTATGGCAAAATATGCATAGTTAAGGGGATGAGAAGATATATGTTGCTCTTAAAAAAGCTTCAATATAAGGAAGAGAAAACAGCTCAAAAAAGAAAAAAACTTTCTATTAAGAGACGATATCCCGTTCCCCTTCAAGTAAAAGATCCAGGACAGCTGAAGGGTTCCATTAATCTCTAAAAAGATAGTTAGTTGCTACTTACAAACCTAGACTGATTTTATGGTAGATACCAAAAACCGCACAAGTGAAAATCACCTGTATGGTTGACTATGTATATATGGCGGGACTGCGTGGGCATCGAACCCACCTGACCTGGCACGCAGGTCACAAGCGGATTGTGAAAACGGTGGAAGACATCAGTACCCTAATGCTCAGGAACAAAATTCCGTTAAATCAAAATTCTTAAGCCTACCAAATCAGATTTCTTATTAATTCTGATACGGTTTTCGCTCAACCATTACGAATTTCATTCTTGATTTACAAGAATGTCGATTCGTAATCCTATTTCCTACTGAAAAGAGCGACATATTCAAACAAAACCCATAAATTTCATCTTCCCTGACAAGACCCTTTTTACAGCTTCTAGCAACGGGTCAAAAAAATAATTAAAAATATTCAGTATTTTCTAAATTATGTTAAAGTATAGATATCAATTGATTAGGGGGGGAAACCATGAAAAGAAATAAGTTAGTGATTGTAGGAGTAGGCCATGTTGGTTCTTATGTTCTGGCAGATGCCATGAAATTAGGACTTTTTGCGGAAATAGCTGTCATTGACATAGATAAGGATGTTGCTTACGGCGAAGCTCTTGATCAAGAACATGCAACTGCTCTAACATATATGTCAAATACAACGGTACATGCTGGAGATTATTCCGAATGTGCTAATGCTGATGTGATTATCTGTGCTGCTGGTCCCAGTATGATAAAGAGTGATGAAGATGCTATGCCGGACAGGGCACAATTAGCTGTTGTCAATTCAGAGGTAATTCGTGAAGTTATGACTGGAATTACTAACTATACGAAAGATGCAATCATTATTCTAATAACAAATCCGTTAGATACCATGGTGTACATAGCAGAAAATGAATTCGACTATACGAAGGGTCGCATATTCGGAACCGGCACTATGCTTGATTCTGCACGTCTCCGTAAAATAATTGCTACTAATTATGATATCGATCCAAAAAGTGTAACAGGTTATATGATGGGCGAACACGGACACACAGCTTTCCCAGTATTAAGTCGCTTAAGTGTGCAAGGATTTGGTGAAAAAGAATTGGACCTAGTTTTTCAAGGAAAAGAACCTTTAAGTAGGGACGGTTTGAAAAAACAAGTTGTAAAGGCAGCCTTTGATGTTTTAAATGGGAAAGGGTGGACAAATGCAGGTGTAGCCCAAGCTGCTGTTACACTAGCAAAGGCGGTTATGCTGGATGAACGCAGTGTTTATCCGGTGTCCACATCATTACACGGACAATATGGATATGATGGAGATGTTGCATTAAGTATTCCATGTATTATCGGGAGGAATGGAGTAGAAAAACAATTAGAAATTACTCTCGACTCACAAGAACTTGAATGGCTACATCAATCAGCGGAATATATTAAAGAAACCATGAAAGTTGCAAAGACAGGCAGAAATCATAATTCTAAAATCTAGGGTGATTACAACTTACATTTTCCTTTTAGACGAACAGGATTTGTACTGTTCGTCTTTTTATTTAAATTCTTACGGCATAAATGTTAATCTCCACGACACTTCAGATAATCCAGTAGCCATTTAAAGAGTATCAAGTATTCCCTAGTTGTATGAGTTACTAAACCCTCAGACTGTTAAACATAAACCACTCAAAGCTTTAAGTGACCGTACTCGTTGTTACAACTCTTCAATGTTTTCTCACACTTTTACGCATACAAAAACCTCCAAATATAATAATTTGAAGGCTCTGAAAACACACAGTGTCGTTCAAAACGAATATAAAAACTGTGTAGGTTGTAGGTGAGAAGTAATGTAAATGATTGAAAATCTTAACTTGGCGGAACTGCGTGGGAATTGAACCCACTTGACCTGGCACGCAGGTCACAAGCGGTTTTAAAGTTTGCTAGCATCTGCATTAAAGAGCCTTATCATCAACTGTATTCAAATAAGCTTCAATCTCATCAATCACAGATTTCACACAACCATCTTCAAATGGAGATATTAAGTTTGCTTCTTTGACAAGCTCTGTGAATGATTGGCTTCCACCTTGCTTACATAGGTGCAGGTAATCTTTCCACGCATCCTCTGTATTTTCCTGCGTACGTTTCCAGAATTGCAACGCACAAATTTGAGCTAGTGTGTAATCAATATAATAGAATGGAACCTTGTAAATATGTCCCTGCTGTTGCCAGAAACCACCGTTTTCCAGGAAGTCATTTCCTTCATAATTGCGATGTGGCAGGTACTTCTTCTCGATTTCTCTCCAAGCTTGCTTGCGCTCAGTTGGAGTTGCTTCTGGGTTGGCATACACAAAATGCTGGAATTCATCGACTGCTACACCATAAGGAATGAACAAGACCGCTTCACTTAAATGAGAGAACTTGTACTTATCCGTATCTTCCTCGAAGAAAAGATTCATCCAAGGCCAAGCAAAGAATTCCATACTCATCGAGTGGATTTCACAAGCTTCTAGTGTAGGGAACCCGTACTCAGGTACTTCAAAAACACGACTTTCAAATACTTGAAACGCATGTCCTACTTCATGCTTTAATACACGAACATCGCCTTTTGTTCCATTAAAGTTTGCGAAAATGTATGGTGACTTATGTTTGCTAATATAGGTGCAGTATCCACCTCCAGCCTTACCTGCTTTACTTAATAGGTCCATTAGGTTGTTTTCTACCATATAAGTGTAGAACTCATTCGTTTCAGAAGACATTTCCTCGTACATTTTCTTCGCTTGATGTACAATCCACTCCGCATCTCCTTTAGGATCAGGATTTCCTGTCTTAAAGCTGAAGCTGTCATCGTAATATTTAAATGTATCGACACCAATACGTTCCTGCTGTCTTTGTTTTAGTTTCGTAGCTAAAGGAACGATGTACTCTTTCACTTGGTCACGGAACTTTGCTACCATTTCAGCATCATAATCAGTACGAGAAAGCCGAGCATAGGCTAACTCTGTAAAAGAAGAGAATCCTAGCTTCTTAGCAATATTAGTACGTACTTTTACAAGCTTGTCGTATAAATCATCTAATTGATCGGCATGCTCAACGAAAAAGTTGTACTTCGCTTCATTTGATTCCTTCCTAACGGTACGGTCAGGTGATTGCTGATAAGGAACTAACTGTGCAAGATTTTTTACTTCCCCATCAAACGGGATTTTAGCTGAAGCAAGTAAATCAACATACTCACTAACTAGTTTGTTTTCTTCCTGCATGTCTTTCAACACATCAGGAGAGAACGTCTTTAATTGACTGTCAGCTAATAAGAATAATTGTTTACCCCACTTTCCTTCTAACTGAGAGCGGAATGTAGAACCTGTAAGTGCCTCGTAATATTTTGTAATTAGACCCTTGTAGGCCGGTCCTACTTCATTGAAAAAATCCTTTTCTTTCTTATAATACTCATCCGTTGTATCAACCGTCTGACGAATTTGTACAATCTGCCTCATGCTTTCAAACTCAGAGCGTAACTCATTGATCTCTTTCATTACTCCGTCCTGAACCTCAAAGGACTCAGCAGATTGGAACCTCTCTAGTAATTGATTAAAGTTCCCCTCCACCTCTTCAATATTCGGTCTCGTATATGGATAATCGTTAAACTGCATGAAAGAATCCTCCTTATGTAATAAAAATTTCTTGTAAATTACCTATTTCGACAAAGTAAGACAATCTCCTTTTAATTCAATAAAAAAATTTCGTTATTCGAAATATAATTTCTGCCGTGTTTTTAAGTACTATCTAAAGCAGAAGCACAGAAGCACAGGGACGTACCTTATGCTCCTAAATAGAAAAAGGCACCTCATATTACCAAGTTACACTGGATCAACATTTCTATACACAAAAAAACCGCCCAGCATGCTGAGCGGTTACTAATTTATGTATGTTGGCGGGACTGCGTGGGAATCGAACCCACCTGACCTGGCACGCAGGTCACAAGCGGTTTTGAATTTTGCTAGCATTTGTTTTTCTGGTACCTTGATGTGTCTCTAAGTTTCGATAAATCAAGGTTTTTGCTTTCTCATGTTTCCAAATGATTCTAATTTTAAAAATATGAGCACCAAGCTTGGCACCACCTCCAACCAGAAAATATTTATATCCATTTCATGAATTGAGATTGCGGATTAGCATACCTCCTGTGATGACAGTTCGGGTTATAATATTCCCAACACACGTGTGTTGGGAATATTGACAAATCATTTTATGTAGTGGTGTTCACCTCGACAACAAAATACTATACTGCACTAAAGCGGAATTGAAGTTAATTGCTATCTAATACTTTCTTATGTTTTGTAAACATTGGGCACCAAGTATGACACCAATATTTCTATTATCATCACCGTAATAAGCCCCTTTGGGCAACATATGAGTCTGTACTCCCCTGTCACTGCCTATTAAATTGTCCATTGGATATACTATTTTGCTAAATTACCTGTAAAAACCCATCCTGTTACTTCTTCATTATTATAGTTAGTATATAGAACTAAAGACCAATTCTTTTTCTTATTTAAAATTATTACAGGTTTATTAGATGATATTAAATCAATAGAACCACTTTTTCTTTTATTAGAACGATACACAACAGTTGGTCTAGTTGTAACCCGGACAGCATTAAAGGTTTTATATTCATAATCTAACTTTTGTGATAAAGATTTCTTTAACTCTTTAACGCTATTTTTTGGGTTTTGTTGATCTATCTGTATCTCATTGAAAACTTGATTTTTAACTGAATCCTGTAATATAGGTAATATAACGATATTCCAAACTATAATAATACCGAATATATAATATAAAATATACAATGCTGGATGCTGTTGTTTTAGTTTAGTAGGAAAATTAATTATCTTTTCACACAAATTGTTAACCCAGTCATATATACTATCTCTATTATTTTCTTGATAAAGTTGATCAGTATCTTCTTGTTCGATAACATCATTGATATCATCAGAATAAATATTTCCTATAGAAATATCTATTGTAGAAAGACCTATTAAATTATCAATAAAATCATTTGGTATGTTAACTTCTCCAAGAGACCTATGTAATACACTGTTTAAATTCTCAGTTGACAGTGCTCCTAGATTTTTTAAGCTTTGATTGAGCTGTTTCATCGCTTTACCAGACGACATAGATAACAATGAAGAATTCAAAACACTGTTTAAATTCTCAGTTGGAAGAGACGTTAGATTTTTTTAAGCTTTGATTGAATTCTTTCATTGCTATACCAGTTGACATAGATAGCAATGAGGAATTTATTACACTGTTTAAATTCTCAGTTGGAAGAGACGTCAGATTTTTTAAGCTTTGATCGAATTGCTTCATTGCTATACCAGTTGACATAGATAGCAATGAGGAATTCAATAGACGGTTTAAATTCTTAGTTGGAAGAGCCGTTAGTTTTTTTAAGCTTTGATCGAATTGCTTCATTACTATACCAGTTGACATAGATAGCAATGAGGAATTTATTACACTGTTTAGATTCTCAGTTGGAAAAGCCGTTAGTTTTTTTAAACTTTGATCGAATTGCTTCATTGCTAAACCTGTTGACATAGATAGCAATGAGGATTCCATTACACGGTTTAGATTCTCAGTTGGAAGAGACGTTAGATTTTTTAAACTTTGATCGAATTGCATCATTGCTATACCAGTTGACATAGATAGCAATGAGGAATTTATTGCACTGTTTAGATTCTCAGTTGGCAGTAAAGCTTTATTCTCATTTTTTTTCATTTTTACACCTCAAGATATATTTTAAAATCAAGTAACTATTTCTATTGAATGATTAACAATATCAAATAATTTTTTAAATATTTTTTCTCTCTACCTCATTTATTACGAAATGATGTATCCATAAAAACTGTTTAACTAGCTTTTCTTTAAACGGAACATCAATAAAATCAGGGTAATCTTTCTCTATTGGTAATTCTCCATAAACTTTTTTTATTGCTGATACTAAAAATTCAGGGTCAATCACTTGTATAATAGATTCATACTCACTTCTTTCAAAATTAGACTTCTTTGGAATTCCATCTGACCCCCAAGTTGTACCTAAGTAACTCTCTAATAAATCCTGAGCGAAATTCGAATTTTCCTCTAATAGCTTTCTTAGAAATTCACTCTGTTGACTTGGCTCTCCAAACTTATTCCAAATATAGAATATTTGAGGGAATTTCATTGAAATATCTCCGTCAAATAGCAGACTTTTATCTTCAAATTCTTCTGATATCCGCCCAGCTAGCTCTTTACCTATGACCTCTATTTCCTGATCTGAGAAACCTTTTGGATTGGGATGTTTTTCTGTGTCTCTTCTTAGCCATCTAAAACATTCCACCGCAAAATTTAAAGGTTCACCTATTTTGCATATTTTTATTGCTAAATTAATTTGTTCTTCTTTTCCATCAATTGATTCTATACAGTCAGTAATTAACATTGCCCCTTGTACAAATGTATTAGCCGAAAGAAATGTGACAGGATTAGGGAACTTATGACCAAGCTTTGAAACAGCTATGGCTAAATTACCTGCTTGTTCTTTTGTTAAAGTTCTAACTTCGCTTCTAATTTTCAAAATGAGAATATCAACATTATCAGGGGTTATTTTAGTATCTAATTCCTTAGCAAGCTCTTCAGATTTCAGATCTTCTGTATACCTCATTAAATCTCTTATTACTTGGTCTGATATATCCCTTCTAGGGATTGAGTAGGTAAAATATCTTTGGAAGTACTGATTTGTACAAATCCGTTGATTTTTATTCCAAGATTTTTCCCAATCAGCTCCATAGTGAGTATTTCCAAATATATTGTTTAGCCTTGGGAAAAGAAACAATAACAC
Source organism: Mesobacillus selenatarsenatis SF-1 (assembly GCF_000813125.1). GTDB lineage: Bacteria > Bacillota > Bacilli > Bacillales > Cytobacillaceae > Mesobacillus > Mesobacillus selenatarsenatis. The sequence goes on along the minus strand of NZ_BASE01000066.1, from coordinate 6,183 downwards.
CTTTTTAATTTCCTCTGCAATTTCCAAGGAGAATCCATTAAGTACTGTTTCAATTTTTTGCTTTCTTCTTTGTGCCTCTTCGTCGCTTTTTCTATATCCAAATAAAGGTTCATTGATGAATATTTCTTTATTATTTCTAATTAGTTCATATACCTCAGGCGAAAACACCCTAAGACCTTCTATAAGCATTAAATCAACTGGACTAACCTCTCCTTTAAGAATTGGTAAAGAGAAAGTAAGTATATTTGAATAAAGCATTGCTTGTCTGGGAGTTTTTAGCTGTTTTTCGATACTGGTAAAATTGTTTACAAATAATTGAACCTGTTCCTCAGTCAATTTAATCTCAGCCAATTCCAGGGCAGTATCTACTCCCCTTAAGCAAAAAGTTCGCAAATCGTTACTATCAATTGCTGGCAATTGTAGAGGCACTTGAATTATCTTCTCTAAAAATGCTTTTCCTGCATTTTGATTTCCTCCCCCATATCTTTCTTGAAGAGCTGATGACACCATTTCCTTATCAAAAGCTAAAACATACGCAGTATATTTAAAATCTGCTGTAAGCTTTACTAATCTAAAGACAGCGTGAATTTCGTTTTTTTCAAGTCTATCTATATCATCTATTAAGATAACAACACGCTTCTTTTCTTCTTCTAAAACTGCTTCAATTCTTCCCCTTAGTTTTTCTATATCTGCGTTTGTAAATAAAGAAGATACTCCTTCTGCCACATCCCCTTTACCGACGATGGTAGCTGCTGGCTTTACAAATTTGTTTATAAATACTCCTATCTTCTCACTTCCTGTTTCAATAGTTCGATCTATTGAAGCGGCCATTTCATTAAAGAAGTTTATTAGCATTTGCTCTTCCTCACCGTAACGCCACGGGTTAAATCGTATACACACAACATGTTCTTCTTTATTAAGTTCACCATCTATAAAATTAAAAACAGAAGTTTTCCCTTCTCCCCATGCACCATAAATTCCAATTACAATACTACTAGGGTCTTTCCTCTTAGATATTACGCTTGCAACCCGTTTGGCAAATGGGTATCTATTAAATTGATCTTGCGAGTGATTTAGTACCGGGGAATCGGAAGAATAAATTTCGTGTTCACAAGTCATTTCAAATCCTCTTTTCATTTAAAGTGTTTATAAGTAAAACACTTTTCAAATTAAAATTCAATTGATAATTCAGGAAAATCATACCATATTCGAAATGATTTTCGAAGACAAATCTATTTACTTCGCCAAACATAATCTCCTTCTATAGCTACAGCAAAGAGGAAAATATCTATTTCATGAAAGCAGATATTCTTACTATTAAAAGGAAGGAAGTACAGCGAAAGTATATTAATCGATATTCCCAATTCCTTCTTTACAATTTGCTTTATGCGGGAAGTAATCCGGTTTATTGATTATTAAATAAATAGCTTTTATACCTTGATTCAGCTGCGCAGCAGCCTTTTATCTTAACACTAAATTGTTAAAGTTATATTCTCCCTTTATTAATGTCTTCCGGTATATTTTAAAATAATTTATAATGGAATAAAAAGTTATTCAAATGGCGGTATTAATATGTTGGGATTTGAAGATATTATGGTTTTTTATTCAGTTGCCGGTTTTTACTTAACACTTCTTGGCACCATATTTGGCATAGCTAGTTTGATTTTTGCTATATACATAAGTAAGACAGCTAATAAAATTAAACAAAACCTAATGAAGGGACACATTCAAGAAAAGTATAAAAAAACTAAGAGTTCAATCCTTAAAAGTTTAAGTATATCCTACAAGATGGTTAAGGAAGAACGTGTAATAGATATCTGGAGTATTCAAGAGACTATTATTAGTTTAAGCTTATATAACGAGGCATTATCCAAAGATACAAAAGTCAAAATAAAAAAACTCAAGAAGACTTTAAAAAGATCATCTAGTAAAAGTTTTCTCTCTTTTATTGATTTTACAAACTATGATGAAGAAATTGGATTTTTAATCTATGAATTAGTTCAAAAGCTGGAAAGTGATTTTGATGAAAAAGAAAATTATTTAGAGGTGATGACAAAGTGAGTGTATACGAAAATTTAGACTTAAATGAATTCGTGGAAAAATTAGTAAATGCTACAAATACTGACAAAGTTAAATGGCAAAGAGTTCTAAAAGATAAGCAAATGAAACTGGTAGACCGTTCCACAAATTATACAACTATTAAAGACCCTTTTTACAGTAAAAACAAACAGGGTGAAGTTGTAGTGGTTGGGAAACTAGAAAAAAAAGTATATTATGAAGAAGATCAATATTATTATGATGACATTTACTTCCTAACTTTTACTGACTCTTTTTTTAATTATCCTACTACCTTTTCTGACCAGGCTGAGGTTAGTTTATCTTTTCAAATTGAGTTAGGAAAGTTACACAGGTTAATACAAATTAAAACAAATAAGATAAAAGAAAAAATTGATAATTGGTTCGATTAATGTAAATCATTGTGACAGATTTAAAATTCTGGCAGCTTTAATTATTGCAAAAAGAGATTGCAAACCTTTGGGTAAGCAACCTCTTTTTTTATATCCTAAACTCAGAGTACAACCCTACTTTTTCTGCACATGATTAATTAATTATACTCTCCGAATCATAAAAAGAGCCGGGATAAATTCATCGACTGCATTCGATTTGCCTTTAATAAGGTGCTCAAGGATATACTGGTAATATCTTTAACTTTAGCTTATAGGATTGCATGATAATAAGTGAGAAGGCATGCAATATTTATACCTTCGTAACCTTTCGAATTGGCCAATGTATATAACGAAGGTGAAAATATTTTAGCTGTAGAAAGAATTATATTAACAATTTAAAAGAGAGGAAAATAGATCTCATGGTATAAAGTGAAGAGTCGACATTTTTCAGCTACAATGGCACCACATAATAAAAAGAGACCGATTTCTATCGATCTCCTGCTCTATGTATGGTAGTAAAAAGCCTTGATTTCATTGGGTTGGCGGGACCGCCTGGGAATCGAACCCAGCTAACCTGGCACGCAGGTCACAAGCGGTTTTGAAGACCGTGGGGGACACCAGTACCCCATTCAGCCCCATTTTGAAGAACAATGTCTATTATACTTAGAAGATGGCTATTTTACAAGAGAGTTACTCAAATTGTCACAAGACTTGTCTTACCTTAAGGGCTGGTACTATAATAAGGAAAGATATTAGAAATGCGTGGGTGAAGGGTTATGTATCAGCTTGAAGGTTGGTTTTTGTGGTTTATGATGTTTTGGGTCGTTGTATTGGTTGGTTTGTTCGCGATCGGTGGATATTTTATGTTTCGCAAGTTTTTGAAAAAGCTGCCTAAGAACGACGGGAAATCAGATATGGACTGGGAAGAGTATTATGTGAATCAAACGCGGCATTTGTGGCCAGATGAGCAGAAGGCTTTGCTTGAGGATTTAGTTAGTCCAGTTCCTGAATTGTTCAGGGATGTGGCGAGACACAAGATTGCAGGCAAAATTGGTGAGATTGCGCTGAATGAAAAGGCAGACAAGATCACTCAGGAACTTGTCATCCGTGGCTATATCCTCGCCACACCAAAGCGTGACCATAAATTTTTACGAAAGCGGCTTGCTGAAAAGCAAATAAGCACCGCACCATATGAGAGCTTGTTCTAAAACTGCCTTGTGATAAGGCAGTTTTTTTCATTACTTGCCCACTGACTTCTTCCGCTTTTTAAAAAGCTTGAATACATCATCATTTTTAGTGAGAATAATGACCTTGTCTTTGTACGGCTTCATCAGCTTGATAGCTTCTACCAGATTGTTCCCATCATACTGATGGTTCCATTTTAGCAAGTCGGTCAGCGTCTTCACATTCTCTTTTCGTGGAGAAGAAACCAGTCTAACCTTTCTGAGGACGAACCTCTTTACAATTCTCCAGTCACGCACATAGACATTCGTCTTTAGAATGAAAATATAATCTGACTGGCGGAAACTCTCTTCCAGCCAGCTATGGTACACCCCTTCAATGATCCACTTTTCCTGACCTATCACCTTATTCAGCTTTTCCGCCCTTTTTACTGGAGGGGTTTGTGAACCGAAATACTCGGACTCATGATCCCAAAAAAAGTTGTCCAATTCATGCTTAGGCAGTCCAAGCATTTTTGAAAGTTTTCCTGCTATGTAAGATTTTCCGCTTCCGGGTCCGCCAATAATATGTATTCTCGTCACTGTCTTCCACCCTGTTAATTATTCTTTATCGAGATCATTGTCAAAAACTGAAGGAGGTTTTTCATCTTTAATCCCCATTTGCGCTTTTAATACGGCCAAATCTTTTATGATGATTCTTGTATTATACCAAGCCCCAATTGCCATAAGAAACGTAATAGCCAGGATGACGATTAACCAAATATTGATTACTACCAAATTGCTCACCTCTGAAGCAATTTTACCACATTCTAACAGGCATCCGAGATAAAAAAATGATAGAATTCCTTAGGGAGGTTATTTTTATGATTGAAGTTGTAATTTGGATTATCTTATATTTGTTGTTAATGATTATTTTTGTAAGGGCTATTTATAGTGTCATTAAGAAAAAACAAGTTCCGCTGGCCATGATTGCGATCCTCGTCATTATTTCGGTGCCTATGGTCAGTCTGATGAATAGTATCAACAGGCCTTTGGAGATGAGTGAATTCGAATTTCTAGCGAGGGAATTGAAGCAAGGCGCACTTTGGGCGATTTTCACCATTGCAGGGTATCTCTACCTACTTGTTTGGTTCATTCTTTCGTTAAAAAAATAACGAGTTTCAGATGCTGAAACTCGTTCCTCATTTCCTAAATCTTCTCCGTCTAAAATATTCGCCGTTCCGCATCGCCTTTGCTTCTAACACATTGCCGACTATCAATAAAACGACTCCTATTCCGATCAAACTAAACATTAGCGTTGGAGAAATGGTCGCAATATATCCCATACCCTTCATGAACATTGGAACAAGGAAAACGGCAATGCCCGCAGTTTTAAGTAAAATCGCATAAACCTTCAATGACATTTCTACTCCTCCTGACTGAATCAAGTGGTTTTATCATTGTATTCAAGCAGGCTCATCTAAATTCACAAAAGATTCAATATTTTCATTTCGGTAAAATAGTATGATTAAGTAGACTAAAATCGGAAGGAAGATGCTTGTGGCTTTTAAGGAACGAACGGAACCTATTATTTTGTCAAAGCTTAGAATCTTGAATAAAAGGCTTGAATTATCAGATGAGGAAAAAAGGTATTTTTCATACCTCGATAAGGGATATAAAGGCGAATTGCAATTCGATGCCATGACGGAAAAACTGACAAGCAGCTGTCTGATCCTGAACGATCTACTGCTCGAAGTAGAAAAAACAACCTTCCAAATCGATACTTTAATTATATTCGCCGGCACATTATATCTATTTGAAATAAAGACGAACCAGGGGGATTACCTATATAAACAAGAAGGTTTAACCTCAACAACTACTGGAGTAACAGTCAAGAATCCACTCGATCAACTCAACCGAACTAAGCTGCTGTTTAAGAAACTATTAAATCAACTAGGCTACAATTTTAAAATACAAGGTTCAGTCGTTTTTGTTAACCCCCAGTTTACCCTGTATCACGCAGATCCAGATCTCCCATTTATATTCCCCACCCAGATCAAACGACTCCTCGATAATCTCAATAACCAGCCAGGAGAAGTATCCAGCAACCATAAAAAACTTGCAACCAAACTAGTCTCCCTCCATCGGATTGACACCTCATTCGATAAACTGCCTAAGTATAATTATGATGAACTCAAGAAAGGCATCACTTGTAGTGAGTGTGAATCATATTCGTTAGAGGTTAATCATAAGTATTTAGTTTGTAGGGAATGTGGGAGCAAAGAATTAGTAGAAACAGCAGTAATGAGGACGGTGGAGGAGTTTAGATTGCTTTTTCCGGAACGAGCAATTACATCAACAGAGGTTCATGAATGGTGTGCAATAATTGATTCAAACAAACGTATTAGAAGGATCCTGAGTAAGCACTTAAAATCAACAGGTAGTAAACAATGGACAAAATATCACTAACTTCGATATAAAGCCCTGCTACCTTTCTTTCTTAACAATTATGCATTTCATCCTTCTATGACGGACATTTTTTAGCTTTCTCAGCCATTTCTGTCCGTCATGACCCT
>NZ_BASE01000067.1 GCF_000813125.1 Mesobacillus selenatarsenatis SF-1 | reverse complement strand
AAATAGTCTGGTGGCGATGGCGAGAAGGTCACACCCGTTCCCATACCGAACACGGAAGTTAAGCTTCTCAGCGCCGATGGTAGTTGGGGGTTTCCCCCTGTGAGAGTAGGACGCCGCCGGG
>NZ_BASE01000068.1 GCF_000813125.1 Mesobacillus selenatarsenatis SF-1 | reverse complement strand
GATGTTCGGACAAAAGCCCGAGTGGTCTTGCTGGAAATGTCCGAAGTGGTTGTGCAATAGGTACTGTCAGTTTTGTTAATCCCGTTTTACCTTTAGGAATCTCCACCAATCATATTATTGTATTCTCGTCAGTAAGGACCGTATAATAGAAGGACACGCTATTTCAAAATATTGAGGTGGAGAATGAAATATATTTTTTTGTTTTTAGTTATTGTTCCGGCTGCGGAGATTGGTGTCCTGCTTCTTTCTGGTCAGACGATCGGGATTTGGCCGACGATCCTGATTATCATCCTTACAGGTTTCCTTGGGGCTTTTTTGGCAAAGCAGCAAGGGTTGGAAACGATAAGAAGAACTCAGGACCAGTTAGGCAGAGGCATGATGCCAGGAGATGTCATCCTGGATGGAATCAGTATCCTAGTTGGCGGTACCCTACTCCTGACACCGGGCTTCATTACTGATACTCTGGGATTTTTACTTCTGGCACCACCGACCAGGAAATTTTTCAAAGCATTAATGCTCAGATTATTCCGTAACTGGATTGATAAAGGTACGATCAAAGTAATTCGTTAACATAGAAAACGCCAACTCATTGGAGTTGGCGTTTCTCTTTGTAAAATCTGTTTCCGATTGTTTGCAGGTAGCGCCGTACAGCCTGAAGACAACCTTATTTTATAATCACTTCACCTTTGCCTTTAATGAATGTCCAAATATCCCGGAACACATTCGCGCGTTGCAGTGTATTAAAAATCACCAGGACGACTGGACCGACAATCAGCCCGAGGAAACCGATGGTCTTGAAGCCGACGAACAGGGCGATCAAGGTTGCAAGTGGGTCAAGCCCAATGCTTGATGAGAGTATTTTTGGCTCCATGATCTGCCTTTGGACCAATACAACAACATACAAGACGCCTAAACCGATTGCAGTACTCATCTCACCGGCAATTGCCTCATAGATGATCCACGGGACAAATACAGCCCCCGTACCTAGATATGGAATGATGTCAACTATACCGGTAACCAGGGCAATCGTGATGGCGTAATCGATACGAAGGATCAGCAACCCAATCAGGATGATGACGGTAGTGATCGAAACCAGTGTAGCCTGGGCCCTGACAAAACCGAATAATGCCTTTTTTAAATCGTCAAAAACAGTCTTGCTGCTCGTCCTTGCGCGATTAGGCAAAAACCTGGTACCCATTGCCGATAATCTATACCAGTCTTTGCTTATGAAGAAGGTCCCTAATAATGAGAAAATGAGGACAGTTGCTGCATTCGGAAACCAGGACAGAATGTTGGGGATTTTCTCAAAAAAGTCTTTTATAAAATTTCCTGTCGTTGTCCCTATGGTGGCGCCGACGTTTTGGATATTATCCATTATGGTATCCTGCTGCCCCGATTCAAGGCTTTGGAACATGCCTGTTAGCTGATTGTAAAGAGGAATTAGTTGAGCAGCAAATAAATGTTCAATATAATCAATCAAAGTTACCAGATGTTCAGGAACAACTTTCGCTAAATATTCAGCCCCTGAAGCTATCTCGACAACAAGCAATGTAATCAGCCCTGCGAACACCAACATGATCAACACAAGGGAAATGAGTACCGCCAGAGACCTGGGCATTTTTGCCCGCGTCTGGAAAAAGTTGACGAGCGGATTCATCATAAAAGCAATCAGGAAGCCGATGATGAATGGGTAGGTTACTTTGGAAACGAAAAAAAGTGCAAGTGCGCCGGCCACAACGATACCAATGACGAAAATAAAACGTAATGTCCTATGTAGATATACTAGATTCAAACAGGTTCCTCCTTTTGGAATGGCCAACTGGATGCCGATACTGTTTGTATATCTTAAAAGCTTGATGCCAGTCCTGAAAGTTTCCTAAAATATACGGCTTATAATTTTTAAAGATTCGATTTAATTTTTAAAAATCCTTTAAAATATAAAATATCTCAGAGAAAGACTTCTTTGATATGCTGATATGAAAACAAAATTATATTATTAGCGTCCGGGGTGACTTTTGAAATGGAATTAGAAAAAAGTTGTCAAAATGTAAATAATGAATTTTGCTCAAAGCAGTTTATTCAAAGTGAAATTGTGCATTTAAACAATCATCTAAAGCGTATAATCAGTAGGTGCAACAACCTTTAATCCTACCTGTTTGGTGTAATATTTTTAATTATGTTACAATAGTTTTAACCGTGGAAGGATGACAAATCTATGCTTGAGCCTATGCTTTTTTTACTAACTTTATTGGCGATTGCTTTTCTGGCGAAAAACCAATCGTTAATTATCGCGGTCCTTGTCCTGCTTGTGATGAAGATTGCTGGTGTTGAAGCCAAAACATTTTCGCTGCTCCAGGGTAAAGGTATAAACTGGGGAGTAACCGTTATCACTATCGCTGTCCTAGCGCCCATTGCCAGCGGTGATATTGGCTTCAAAGATTTAGGTGGTGCTTTCAAGTCACCCTATGCATGGATTGCCCTGATATCCGGGATGGCAGTTGCTCTGCTTGCGAAAGGCGGAGTTACCTTGCTGGCCGAAGATCCCCATATAACGACCGCTCTTGTCCTGGGAACAATTTTGGCCGTATCATTATTCAAAGGAGTAGCAGTTGGTCCTTTGATTGGTGCCGGCATCGCATTTGCGGCTATGAAAATCTTTGAATTATTTAAATAGCTTTTTTGTAAAATAATATTTTATATTGATTTAAGTTGTTTTCATTCACAAATGTCAGATAATTGTTTATAATAGGACTTGTAACTGCTTCCATCCCCCTGTATAGGCCTGGGGATTAGAAGAGTATCCACGGTTTTTTAATTTAACAAAATGTAAGCATTTTCTTTTTTGCCGGTTGCCTGAGCAAGCGCTCGATACCAATCGTATTTAGGGCATTTCGGCTGGAATCGGTCTGTCGCCGGCGTATGGTCCGGCTTTTCGCATAAAGTGTCAGAAATTTCTTTTTTCTGATATCGCTGTTTTTAACAGCAATTCAACATACAGACAAAATGGGATATGGGGAAATTAACTACAAAGGAGAGATTGAGTATGACAGTAACACGTGGTCTTGAAGGGGTAGTGGCAACAACATCTTCTATCAGCTCTATTATTGATGACACGCTTACTTATGTAGGCTATGACATTGACGATCTAGCTGAAAATGCTAGTTTCGAAGAAGTGATTTACTTATTATGGCACCGTAAGCTTCCTACAGCAGCAGAATTGGACGAATTGAAAAAACAGCTTGCAGAGAATGCGGCTTTGCCGAAAGAAGTTCTTGAGCATTTCAAGATGTACCCGATTGATAAAGTCCATCCGATGGCTGCAGTTCGCTCGGCAGTATCTCTTTTAGGATTATATGATGATGAATCAGATGTAATGGAAAAAGAAGCGAATTACCGCAAAGCGATCCGCCTACAGGCTAAGATGCCAGCTATCGTTACGGCTTTCGCAAGAGTAAGGAAAGGTCTTGAGCCAATCGCGCCAAGAGAAGACCTTAACTTCGCGGCAAACTTCCTTTACATGCTGACTGGGGAAGAGCCAGATGAAATAGCAGTAGAAGCAATGAACAAGGCGTTAGTGCTTCATGCTGACCATGAGCTTAACGCTTCAACATTCACTGCGCGTGTCTGCGTTGCAACACTATCTGATGTGTATTCTGGTGTTACAGCTGCGATCGGTGCATTGAAAGGCCCTCTTCATGGGGGAGCAAATGAAGCAGTTATGAAAATGCTGACTGAAATCGGCACTCTTGAAAATGTTGAGCCAGCAATCCGCGGAAAGCTTGCGAACAAAGAAAAGATCATGGGCTTTGGACACCGTGTATACCGCCTGGGAGACCCACGTGCGAAACATTTGAGAGAAATGTCCAAGAGGCTGACTGGGCTGACTGGGGAACCTCATTGGTACGAAATGTCTACTAAGATTGAAGAAATCGTTACAGGCGAAAAGAACCTTCCGCCAAATGTGGACTTCTACTCAGCATCTGTATACCACAGCCTTGGCATCGACCATGACCTGTTCACGCCGATCTTTGCTGTTAGCCGTGTTTCCGGTTGGCTTGCACATATCCTTGAACAGTATGACAACAACCGCCTGATCCGCCCTCGTGCAGACTATACAGGTCCTGGCAAGCAAGAATATGTTGCCATTGAAATGAGATAATTATTAGAGATAAAGGAGCAATATTTTACTTTTTAGTGAAAAATTGTTCTAATAGGAGAGTGAAGGAAGCTGGTTATCCAAACATTTTTTATAAATTGATGGATAAACAGCTTCACAAAAAAAGGTTAGTGGCAATCTCGCCTGCTAACCTTTGATTCTGTTAATGAATTAGGATTTTGGAGGGAGAGAATAATATGCAAGGTGAAAAAATCACAGTTAAAGATGGAGTTTTAAACGTACCAAATAATCCAATCGTTCCTTTTATCGAAGGTGACGGCACAGGTCCAGACATCTGGGCAGCTTCTGTCCGAGTTCTTGATGCTGCTGTTGAAAAAGCATACAAGGGTGAGAAAAAGATTGTCTGGAAAGAAGTTCTTGCTGGAGAAAAGGCATTCAACCAAACTGGAGAGTGGCTACCAAGCGAAACTTTAGAATTGATCAATGAATACTTAATCGCGATTAAGGGGCCTTTAACTACACCAATCGGTGGCGGAATCCGCTCTCTTAACGTTGCATTGCGTCAAGAACTTGACCTATTCGTCTGCCTGCGTCCTGTTCGCTGGTTTGAAGGTGTTCCTTCTCCTGTAAAGCGTCCTCAAGACACTGACATGGTTATTTTCCGTGAAAACACTGAAGATATCTATGCTGGTATCGAGTATGCAAGCGGATCTGACGAAGTCAAAAAGCTTATTGGATTCCTGCAAAACGAAATGGGTGTAAACAAAATCCGTTTCCCTGAAACTTCAGGTATCGGAATCAAGCCTGTTTCCAAAGAAGGAACAGAGCGCCTTGTACGTTCAGCGATCAATTACGCCATCACAGAAGGCCGTAAATCATTAACGCTTGTACATAAAGGCAATATCATGAAATTCACAGAAGGCGCGTTCAAAAACTGGGGTTATGAACTTGCTGAAAAGGAATTCGGTGATAAGGTATTCACTTGGGCTCAGTATGACAAGATTAAGGAAGAACAAGGTACTGATGCAGCAAACAATGCTCAGTCTGACGCAGAGGCTGCTGGCAAGATCATCGTTAAAGATGCGATTGCTGATATCTTCCTTCAACAGATCCTTACACGTCCAAAAGAGTTCGATGTTGTTGCAACAATGAACCTTAACGGCGACTATATTTCAGATGCACTTGCAGCACAGGTAGGCGGTATCGGTATCGCTCCTGGAGCAAACATCAACTATGAAACTGGCCACGCTATTTTCGAAGCGACTCATGGTACAGCTCCTAAATATGCTGGTTTGGATAAAGTTAACCCATCTTCTGTTATCCTTTCAGGCGTTCTTATGCTTGAGCACCTTGGTTGGACTGAAGCAGCTAACTTGATCGTCAAGTCAATGGAAAAATCAATCGCATCAAAGGTTGTAACATATGACTTTGCTCGTTTGATGGACGGCGCTACAGAAGTCAAGACTTCTGAGTTCGGTGATGAACTGATCAAGAACATGGGCTAAAAATGTGCGGAAGGCTATCCTTTTTAAGGATAGCCTTTACATAAATAACATATATTTTTAAAAATATATTCGTTCTGAGGAGGAAGCCTTATGTCATTGAAACGCAAAAAGATTTCAGTCATTGGTGGAGGATTCACAGGAGCAACAACAGCATTCTTGCTAGCGCAGAAGGAACTTGGGGATGTAGTATTAGTCGATATCCCGCAAATGGAAAACCCTACAAAGGGTAAGGCGCTTGATATGCTTGAAGCGAGCCCAGTCCAAGGCTTCGACGCCAACATTACCGGTACTTCCAGCTATGAAGATACGAAAGGCTCAGATATCGTTGTTGTTACAGCTGGTATTGCACGCAAACCTGGCATGAGCCGTGATGACCTTGTCCAGACGAACCAAAAAATCATGAAAAGTGTAGCCCAGGAAATCGCCAAGCACTCCCCTGATAGTTTCATCGTTGTATTGACTAATCCAGTTGATGCGATGACTTACACTATTTTCAAAGAGTCCGGCTTTCCTAAAAATCGTGTAATCGGCCAATCGGGCGTATTGGACACTGCTCGTTTCCGTACATTCGTAGCTCAGGAATTGAACCTGTCTGTTAAAGACGTTACAGGTTTCGTTCTTGGAGGCCACGGCGATGACATGGTTCCACTTGTGCGTTATTCATATGCAGGGGGCATTCCTCTTGAAACACTTATTCCAAAAGAACGCCTTGATGCCATCGTTGAACGCACTCGCAAAGGCGGCGGCGAAATCGTCAACCTACTCGGGAATGGCAGCGCTTACTATGCGCCGGCAGCTTCCCTGGTTGAAATGTGTGAAGCTATCTTGAAGGATCAGCGACGCGTATTGCCTTCTATTGCATATCTAGAAGGAGAGTATGGTTACGAAGGAATTTACCTTGGAGTTCCAACAATCCTTGGCGCTGGCGGAATCGAGAAAGTAATCGAGCTTGAATTGACTTCAGAAGAAAAAGCAGCACTTGATAAGTCTGCAGAAGCAGTCCGCAACGTTATGGCTGTACTTGCTTAATCGTTAGCATATTACTATTAAATAGGTTCTGTTAAAGCTAAATGTTGTTTTTACATCCTGTTGATTGTAGTAGAAGGCGCGAAGACTCCTGCGGGATGAGCAAGTCATCGGGAGACCCCGCAGGCGCTTGAAGCGCCGAGGAGGCTCCCGGACTGCCCGTGGAAAGCGAAGCGCCTGGAACGAAAATCAACAGCCACGTTTAACAGAGCTAATAAATAAAAAAATCGGGGAATATTCCCCGATTTTTTCACAAAAATTATAAAGTATACGAATTTGGGACAAGAGATGGGAATGAACATTCCTGAACTTCTATTGCAAAGGGGTAAATGCTATGCTGCTTGGAAGAAAACGTAAGCTTGGCAGGAAAATAGAAGAAATCACTGTCGGAGAAAAATTAACATTAACAGAAAAAATTGAGGATAAAGACCTTCTCTTATATTTGGGATTGACGAATGATGCTAATCCTTTATATATTCAGCATGATTACGCGTCACAGACGCCTTATGAAAAACCGATTGTTCCGGCAATCATGCTGAATGGGATCATCACTTCGGCTGTTTCAAAATATCTTCCAGGACCAGGGAGCCATATTCTGAAGCAGGATATTGAGTATGTGAAGCCTGTATACCATTATGGTACAGTCCAATTCTTTTTTGAAGTAACCGAAGTGATCAGGAGTAAGCATAATGTTGAAATTTCGGTTACAGGAAAAAACGAAGAAGATGAGACAGTTGTAAAGGGGCAGCTGCTCGTCTGTCCTCCATATCCAGTCCAGCGTATGGAAGGAAAAGCATTAGAAAACTTTTAAACTTTTGGGATGTACATTAATTGTGCATCCCTTTTAGTTTTAAATTTGATTTTACAGGTTGAGTTGATATTATAATGTAAATAGAGCTATTGGATGAAGGTTGTTTTCGTAAGATTGTTGTTAAAATCCTTAAGCCGATTTTAACGTGATTAAAAGCCAATTTGTAGGTCGGTATTAAGTTTGCAAGCTCTTTTCTCATGATAAGCTTTAAATTTCTAGAGAACCATTGGTCAAACAATCAAATTTTGTAGTCACTAGCAACGAAGTTTGAGAAAAGAGTCTGAATGAAACAGGGGTAATAACTTTTTTTGGAGGCTTATATGAACAAGAAGGTCTTGGTTGTGGATGATGAACAATCTATTGTGACACTGCTGAAGTATAATCTCGAACAGGCTGGTTATTCAGTTGTAACCGGTATGGACGGCGAGGAAGGAATCCGCCTTGCAGCTGATGAAAGACCGGATTTGATGATTTTGGATTTGATGCTTCCGAAGCTCGATGGCATGGAAGTATGCAAGCAGCTCAGGCAGCAGAAAATCAATGTACCAATTCTGATGCTGACGGCAAAGGATGACGAATTTGACAAAGTGCTTGGTCTGGAGCTGGGCGCTGATGATTACATGACTAAGCCGTTCAGTCCGCGTGAGGTCGTAGCAAGGGTAAAAGCCATTCTAAGAAGGACGCAGACTCAGCCCGAAATAGTAGAGGAAAAGCCTGAGGATGAGGGGCAAATCAAGATTGGTGATGTTAAAATCATCCCGGATTTCTATGAAGCTTATTTTATGGAAAACTTGCTTGAATTGACTCCGAAAGAATTCGAGCTGCTCCTTTACCTGGCAAAGAATAAAGGCAGGGTACTGACCCGTGACCAGCTGCTCAGCGCTGTGTGGAATTATGACTTTGCAGGCGATACAAGAATCGTAGATGTACATATTAGCCACTTACGGGAAAAAATCGAACAGAATACGAAAAAGCCATCCTATATCAAAACAATACGGGGCCTGGGATATAAGTTGGAGGAACCAAAGGGAGAATGACAAAGTACCGGACTCGTCTCTTATTTGCCCTCATTACCCTGATCATCATAGTGTTGGTGGGCTTAGGCCTGCTTTTAGGGCAATTATTCAAAAATTACTACATTAATTCATTCAATGAACGGTTGAAGATCGAAATGAACCTTTTAACCTCCAATATCGAACAAAATGGAGGACTCACATCGCTGGACACCGAAGAGATTTCGCGGATGAGCGACCTGCTTAACGCAAGGATTACCATCGTTGACCTTGAGGGTGACATCCATTATGACACGGGTGAACTATCAAGCACGAAAATCAACAGACACAGGGATATTATTGGCGACATCGTTGAAGACACTCCTGAAGAGCAGAGTGACCTGGAAGTAGGCGGAGGTTTTGACCTGCATTATTATTGGAAACCGCTCATTCATGATGGCGAAAAAGAAGGCTATGTTTTTTTAACAACAAAGATTGATGAGCTGCAGAAAGCCTATCGTCAAATCTGGTGGATTCTTACCATTAGCCTTGGCATGGCATTGATGGTCATCATCCTTCTTGGCACAAGGATCACCAACCGCTATACGAAACCGATCGAGTCTGCGACAAACGTCGCGATTGAGCTGGCAAAAGGAAATTATCGGGCCAGGACATATGAGGATCATATTGATGAAACAGGCATGCTGAGTTCGTCTATCAATATCCTTGCCAGAAATCTTCAGGAACTGATGAAGCTGAAAGAATCCCAGCAAGACAGGTTGACCACACTGATTGAAAATATGGGCAGCGGTTTGATTCTGATCGACAGCAGGGGCTTTATCAACTTGATTAATAAGCCTTACAAGGAAATTTTTAATGTGGAGGCTTCTGAATACCTCTACAAACTTTACTATGAAGTAATTGACCATGAAGAAATCACCCAGATGGTCGAAGAGATTTTCATGACAGAGCAAAAAGTACGGAAGCAAGTTGTTTTGCCATTGGAAATCGAACGACGCCATTTCGAAGTTTATGGAGTGCCGATTATCGGGACAAACAATGTCTGGAAGGGAATCCTTCTCGTTTTCCATGATATTACTGAACTCAAAAAACTGGAACAGATGAGGAAAGACTTTGTGGCAAATGTCTCGCATGAACTTAAGACACCGATTACCTCTATAAAAGGCTTTTCGGAAACGCTGCTGGATGGTGCGATGCATGATAAGGCAACACTTGAAGCATTCCTCGAAATCATTTTAAAGGAAAGTGACCGTCTTCAGGTATTGATCCAGGAATTGCTGGACCTTTCGAAGATTGAGCAGCATGGTTTCCGGCTGACTAAAGGGACAGTTGATCTCGTAAAAGAAGCCTATGAAGTTATTGAGATCTTAAAAAGAAAAGCAGCACAAAAGGATATTATGCTGAAGCTCAGTCAGCCAAGCGAAGAGGCAGTCATTGAAGGAGATCCAGACAGGCTCAAGCAGGTACTGATCAACCTTGTCAGCAATGCAATTACCTACACTCCAAATGGCGGCAGTGTAGAGATTACTTTAACTGACCAGGAAGATTCCGTTTCAATTTTGGTCAAGGACTCCGGTATAGGGATCGAGAAGAGCGAAATAACGAGGATTTTTGAACGATTTTATCGGGTGGACAAGGCAAGAAGCCGAAACTCCGGCGGAACAGGTCTAGGCCTCGCCATCGTCAAACACATTGTTGAAGCACATAAAGGACATATCGAAGTTGACAGCCAGATTGGCAAAGGTACCACGTTTACGGTCAAGCTCTTTAAAAAGCTGCCTCAATAGGGGAAAACAATCAAGAGTCAAATTAGTAAAATAACCAATTAGCAAGTCCAATTCGTAACAGAATTGGGCTTTTTTATTGTTCAGGCGGAATGAGAAGCTGCTGGAACTAAAAACAACAGTCAGATTTAAAAAAGCCCCAAATTTACACTCACTTAACAAAAGGTTTATTTTTCCTTAACACTGCCTTGCTACAATCATTAGTGAAAACCCCTTCATCCAAGGAGCTAGAAAAAAGCACAAGCCGACCCCGCTTGGGCTTTTTTCATTTGTCTTTTGTCTGTACATGAATACAAAAACCACCATTGTAACAAAACTGTATTTCATTTATCATTCTTTTGAAACTTTTACTGTTTATAAACGTAAAAACAAACATAGACAAAAGCATAGGAAGAGGGGAATGAGATGGTAAGCTTAAAAAAGATTTATGTGACGAGCGGGATTGTCGTCCTGGCCATTATTTTAGGTCTTTCGGCGTTCACGACGTGGTATACGGTTGATGAGTCTGAACAGGCGGTCATCTTGACGTTTGGCAAGGTTGAGGAAGGTATAAGCGAACCAGGCTTGCATTTTAAGCTGCCTTGGCCAATCCAGAGTGTCGAGAAATTATCGAAAGAAACTTTCAGCCTACAGTTTGGTTATGAGGAAAAGAATGGGGAAATCCAGGAGTTTCCTGATGAAACTAAAATGATTACAGGTGATGAAAACATCGTCCTTGCTGACCTGGTTGTTCAATGGAAAATAACCGATCCTGAAAAATATTTATTTAACGCTGATAATCCGAGAGAAA
The DNA here is from genome assembly GCF_000813125.1 of Mesobacillus selenatarsenatis SF-1. GTDB lineage: Bacteria > Bacillota > Bacilli > Bacillales > Cytobacillaceae > Mesobacillus > Mesobacillus selenatarsenatis. The sequence continues at coordinate 1,808 of NZ_BASE01000068.1, read as the reverse complement.
TTCTATATGATGCGACTTCAGCGTCTGTAAGAAGTATTATCGGAAGTTCCGAAATTGATGAGGCCCTGACATCAGGGAAAGCAGAAATTGAAGCAGAAGTCCGAGACTTATTGTCTTCTTTGATTGAAAAGTACGATATAGGTGTATCTGTCCTTGGTGTAAAGCTACAGGATGTTGAATTGCCTAATGAAGAAGTCCGCAAGGCTTTTACCAATGTTACGGATGCGCGTGAAACAATGAACACGAAAATAAATGAGGCAAAGAAATACCGCAACCAGAAATTGAATGAAGCCCAGGGGGAAAAGGATGCGCTGATTTCAAGAGCGGAAGGGGAAAAAGCCGCAAGGATCGAACGGGCCAGAGGTGACGTGGCGGTATTCAACAAACTGCTTGTTGAATACAAAACCAATCCGGACATCACAAGACAGCGTTTAATTTTGGAAACGCTTGAGCAAGTCCTGCCGGGAACGGAGATTTACATCATGAATGATGATGGCAACACAATGAAGTATTTCCCGATTCGCCCGCTTGAAGCAGATAAAGCTAAACCTAAGTCAGAGCAGGAAGGCAGTGAAAAGAATAATGGCTGATCAAAACGTGATAGATATAAATGAGCGCGGCGGTGGATCCTGGAGAAAGTATACCAAAGTTGGAATCCTCCTAGTCATCCTTATTGCCTTGCTTGTCTTCATTTTTACTAATGTTTTTATTGTGAAACAAGGCGAGTATAAAGTGGTAAGGCAATTTGGAGAGGTTGTAAGGATTGTCAAAGAACCTGGCTTGAACTATAAAGTTCCGTTTATCCAGAGTGTCACCACACTGCCTAAATACCAGATGACATATGATGTTTCCCAGGCGGAAATCAACACAATGGACAAAAAGAGAATGCTGATCGATAATTATGCAATCTGGCGAATTGAAGACCCTAAAAAAATGATTTCCAATGCGAGAACGCTAGAGGGTGCGGAATCGAGAATGGAGGAATTCATCTATTCGGTTGTCCGTTCTGAGCTTGGTAAGCTGGACTATGACGAAATCATCAATGATGAAAAGTCATCTCGTGGTTCATTGAATGACAGGGTGACTGAAAAAGTCAATGAGCTGCTCGCTAGCGGTAATTATGGAGTCGTTGTGACGGATGTCCGAATGAAGAGAACCGACCTGCCGGAAGAAAATGAAATGTCTGTTTTTACGAGAATGATCTCTGAGCGTGAGTCAAAAGCGCAGGAATACCTTTCCATGGGGGATGCAGAGAAAAACAGAGTCATTGCCCAAACGGACAGAGAAGTGAAAGAGCTTCTCGCAAAGGCATCGGCAGACGCTGAGACCATCCGAGGCGAAGGGGAAGGGGAAGCTGCTAAAGTATACAACCAAACGTTCTCCAAAGACCCGGAATTCTATTCTATGTTCCGCACACTGGAATCTTATAAAAAGACAATCAACGGTGAAACCGTCATTGTCCTCCCATCTGATTCACCGTACGCAAGAATGCTGATGGGTTACACAAATTAATAGAGCCAACCAAAAGGCCGTTATTTTTCTTTCTATCATCTCTCATGATAAAATAGGAAGGAATCTAACGGTCTTTTTTCTATATAGAGTCATACAAAAATGTTTTTGTAATCGGGGCTGACCAAGGCGCTTGCGCTTTTCATATTGTCCAGCTCCAGCGCCTAGCCCCTCGAGTCGCTTGTCTAGTTTCGCCTCCTAGAAACTCCGAAACTTCAACTCCTCCGGCAGAAGCAAAGAACGCTTCTTTGTCGGAGTCTCCAGTTTCTGCGTTTCTGGGCAGTCGGCTACACATTTCG
>NZ_BASE01000069.1 GCF_000813125.1 Mesobacillus selenatarsenatis SF-1 | reverse complement strand
CGGAATCAACACTTCAGGAGCTTCTTTTTGTAAAACCTTAATCCGCTCGCTTGATATCGAGTTATATTCAAAGCCAAAGTAAGACTGCAATTCGCCCCATTGTTCATATTGTTCTTTTTCAAATAAGGAATCTTCATATTCGTAAAAGCTGTATGGCATTGCCTGTGCCAGCGCCCGGTCGTACAGCTCGCCGCGGCCAATCTCGCGTGTAAATGCACCAACCAGCTTCAACGCATAACGCGTGAATTTTTTACAAGCATAATAATCCCCTAGATGCTTCAGGTAATTCCGCAACTGCTGGACGAGGTATTCGATGAAAGGCCCCATCCGGTTCCATTCTCGCTGCACCCGGAAGCCGTCAAGCCAGTAAAACATATATGGAAGGGAACCGACAGGGAGAGCAGTGAATCGCTTCAATGCTTCTCCGTCCTGCTTCGCTAAAACAAGCTGATGAATCAAAGCAATCTCTTCAATCTGATCCCGTTTGCCATCACCAAAGTTTTCAAGCCGCGCTCGCTCTCCATCACGCCAGCCGCCATTTTTAAAAAGTTTTTCCCATAAAAGCCGATATAAATCGATCCGGTCATAGCCAACAGAAGCATCAGGAACCGTTAATCCAATCGTTTCGTCCTTTAGTTTTTCCAGAAACGAATCAAACGAAAACGGCATTGTCCCATAAGCAAGCCGTTCAATGTATTCCTCGGCATCATTGAACAGATCCTCGAAAAGCGGCCTGTAATACCGGTCCATTGCTGGCTCATCATCGTGCCCGAATTCACGGGCCAGTTCTGTGAGCAGATTAAAGGAATGGACCGACGCTGCGATCATATAAAGGTTTTTCCAAACGACCTCCAGCGGAGCGGAAACCTCAACCCGTCGAACATAGGAACGGAACAATCCAGGCACAACATAAGCCCTCGGTTCTCCCTGGCCCTTGGCGATGTCTTCGAAGCTCTCGCGGAAAGAGGCGGCCCAGCTATCGTAATCATGTCCCGCTCGGGTATCCTTCTTAACCAGATCCTTCGCGCGCTGCAAGCCCCATTTTTCAGCATTCATCTGCTCCTTCGCAGGCTTGCGCCAGGCTTCAACCCAGTCGGAAACACTCGCGACATCACCATAAGCCTGGAAAAACGCAGCCAGGCGATGGCGGCAAAACGACCCAGCAGGGCAGGTGCAGCTGCTCTCTTCAGGGTCCGAAACATTTATGTACACACGAACCGGCGTCACGTCCTGGACCGTCGCCCAAATCGACTTCACCATATACTTCAGATGGTGGACCGTTCCCTGGCGATAGAGCATCAGCCCTTTCTGGACAAGGCGCGCATCCTCCTCGACTTCCGGTTTGAACATCATATTCAATTTTTCGGCAGCTTCTTTAAAAATCGGTGCCTGGTTATCAGGTATGACAGTCACAGCGATTCCCCCGTTCACCTACATCAATAGCACATTAAAAGCACTTTTAAGACATAATTCGACAAGCACAACAAACTTGCTTTGTTAAAATTATATTCAATTATACGAAAAAACATATTCTTCTATTATACCCAAAAAAGAGGTATTAGAGGAGGGGATATGTGTTTTTAAATAAAGGGAAGGGATTTCCGCGAAACTTGTAGAATAAACAATCAAGGATACCAAATAGTGACAAATACGTTTTAAGTTAAGATATTATTTTAATATTAGGTTTTTTTCAGATAAAATAAAGAAGATAGACAGAACTGAATCTGGGGGACAAATGATGAATAACCGAATAGAAGTACTTCGTGGCCTTTTAAATTATCATTATTATACATATAAGCTTAGAGATTCAGAACAAGTTCCCGGGGTTTGGAAAAAAGCCACACTGCTGATTTTGCTCAGTGGCCTGGTTTTTGGGGTTAGTGCATACTTTGGAATCGGGTCAGAGTATTTATCAAAACAACTGACCAGTGTTTCACGAGCAGAGTATGAAATGCAAAAGTTGTTATTCATGATTGGTCAAACCATCCTGGGACTGTTCTTTGGTGCAGTGATGATTTTCCTTCCGGCTCTATTTTTTTGGACTTTATCAGACCTTGAGCTAAAAAAATTGGTGGCTGTCCAACTTTTCGTCATTCCGGTTTTACTCTTAGAAAAAGTTCTTGTAATCCCTCTGGCTATATTGCTTGGACTGACGGAGATTTCATCACCCTTCTCTCTGGGCATCCTTGCGCAGTACATAACAGGCAACGAGTTTTTGATCCAACTTCTGTCGACCATGTCCATATTCAAACTCTGGATCATTTTCATTGAATATAAATATCTAAAAATGCTGATGGAAAGAAACCCTAAGATCATCCTTGTTATTGTCATTTCAATCAATCTCATAATCTGGCTGTTTGCAGCACTTTTTTCATTCATCCAATTTGAAAAGATCCTATAAAGGAGGTGCGCCATATGAAAAAGAAAACCACAATCCTGCTAACGGCAGGCATCCTGTTTGTATCTGCGAACTTATATTTGGCATTAAAGGATGACAGTAAAGCAGAGCGCTCTTCTTATATTAACAAGTGGTCAACAGTGGGCAAGGAAAGCCTGACAGAGACAATTCAGGCATCTGGTGTCGTCACCCCTAAAGATGAGCATCATATATACTATAATGAGGTTTCTGGAGAGTTTAAGAGCTTCCTGGTAAAAGAAGGGGATAAAGTCGACAGCAGCACCACTCTTTTTGAATATTCCTCTGATAACATTGATGAGGATTTGGCAAAACTGGAAGCGGAAAGAAGTCAACTTGTAAGAGAATCAACTCTGATTGAAGAACAAATTCAACAGCTTCTCTATCTGCAGTCTGTCTCCATTTCTTCCTCAAATAACAGTGCGCCAGTATTCGGAGACGGCTCTGCGGGAAGCGACTCCTCAGATTTATTGCTTGTGTCAATTGAAAAAGAAATATACGATAAGCAACTTGAAAAAAGCAGGGTGAAGACTGAAATCGATAAATACGATGATTTGATCGATTCATATGATGGCAGTGATGAGCTTGGCAGAAGCAGTGAAGTTGCAGGTACAGTGAAAAAAATCAATTATGAATTGAAAAATCCGATTATCACGATTATTTCTGATAGACCAAAGGTTGAAGGGGTTTTTACAGAGAAAGATTTGAAGAATGTAGAGGAAGGTATGGAAGTCTACATTAAATCTGACTTATTCAAAGGGACTGTCGGCGGAACACTGACAAAAATTGCTGAATACCCTGAGACAGATCCATCTGTGAAAAAAGAAAGCAACTATCCTTTTGAAATCGAACTAGAGGAGGACCAGAATCAGGGTCCGATCATAAAAGGAACCCATGTCGATGTTAATGTCGTCACAAACCAGGTTGTAAATGCATCTACTGTTCCAGAAAAGTCGGTAAAAAAAGGCAAGAAGAACAGTTTCATCTATGTATTAAATGAAAAAGGTGTAGTTGAGGAACGTAAGATCAAAAAAGGCTTGACCGAGGATGACAAGGTTGAAGTTAAGAAAGGCGCAAAATCTGGAGAAATCGTCGTGAAAAATCCAGATAAAATCCAGCAATTAAACAGTCCATTCTTCAACAGGCTGAACATAGAATCACTTAAGAAAAAAACCTTCACAGAAGAAGGAAAAAGGACCATATTCAAGCATATTATGGTGGGATTTTTTAAGTAAGCGCAGAGGCGGTTCTTTTTGCTTCCTTAGTTTATTCTCACAAAAAAAGGAACGTTTAATCGAACGTTCCTTTTTTAAATGAAAAAAATCGTTTCGGTAATATTTCCTAAATTATGAAACTGCATTCAAGTTCTCTACGTATATTGTATATCTACAAAATGACATTATGAATCGATACTCACCGGAATAGGCTTAGTTTAATTCTACAAGTTTAAAATTAAAGGAAAACTCATTGGGAGTGTTCAATGAGAAGGGATGAAAGGTTGAGGTCAATCTGGATGGAGCAATTGGGTTTGCCGTATTTTTGTTTGTTACTGTAGTAATCTTTTTATTGGCCAAACACAAGGAGGAAATCAAAAAGGTAAGCATTAAAAATCGACTGATTGTGTTTGCTGCATTTGTTTTTCTTATCGGATTTTCTGCTATAGCAATCTACTACGCAGGAAATTGGATCGCAGGATTCTTAAAGAACGAAACATTGAAATTTATATTCCAGATTATCTGGATGCTGATTATTTTAGGTGTAACAGGAAAGGTGTGGGATTCAGTTTTAAGACGAGTGAAACGGGAATCTGGGATCGTTTAACGAATTGACGTCCGTTAAATAGAATGAGAATGAGGCCATGGGAATTTTTTTACCAGTCATATTACTCTATAAGATAGTACAGTTGTTTAACACTTGTGCGACCGTGAAAATAAAAAAGATATTATTGGTTTATTAAGATAACCCAGTGGTAAAACAAAACAGGCACCTATTTAGGTGCCTGTTATTTAATAGAATCTTTTAAATCCGTCAAAATGTTTCTTGTAATAGGAATTGTCCAGGCTGGAAATGACAACGCCGTTATCACTTGCATGGATGAATTCATTATTTCCGAGATAGATACCCATATGAGAGATGCCAGGTTTATATGTATTTTCAAAGAATACTAGATCGCCGGGTTGTGGGTCGTTCACATAGTAAGAACGACTGTAATACCCTTCTGATGAATAGCGGCCCATCTTCATGCCGGCTTTGTTGAAGGCATAGTAGATAAATCCGCTGCAATCAAAACCCTCTGGTGTGCTTCCGCCCCAAATATAGGGAACACCGATCAGGTCCTGTGCGATGGCAAGTACTTCTGAATCAACAGTAGGGACAGGCTGCTTTGCAGGTGCCTGGACTGGTGCAGAAGGTGTTGAATCTGCCTTCTTGCTCACCAGTAATTTTTGTCCGACATAGATCATGTCCGATTGAAGGTTATTCAGTTTTTTAAGCTCGTGAACGGACATTCCGAATTGCTTGCCAATCCCGCTCAGCGTGTCACCTGATTTAATGATATATTCAGATTGTGCTGTTGCAGCTGGCTGAGCTGGTGTCTTAGGCGCATTAGAAACAGGTGCTGGCTGACTTGTTATTGGTGCCGGTGTAGTTTCGGATGAACCGTTGGATACCTTAAGCTTTTGTCCGGGATAAATCAAGTGGCCGCTCAAGTTGTTCCATTTCATAAGATCACTAAGTGTGATTTTATGCTGGGAGGCAATCTTACCGAGCGTATCGCCGCTTATCACAACATAAACAGATGTTGCGTCCGTATTGGCAGCTGGTTTTGCTGGCGCAACAACGGGCTTAGTCACAATCGTAGTACCTGGAACTGTTAATGTCTGGTTCACATAAATTAAATCAGAAGATAATTTATTGGTTTTCTTTAAATCAATTACAGTTGTTTTATATGTATGAGCAATACGGGATAATGTATCCCCTTTTTTAACAGTATATGAGTCTGCGGAAGCGATACCGGAGAAGGCAGAAGTCAGAATAGCGGCAGTCATAAGAGAAGCGGCTTTTTTCTTCAACTTTCATCAACACTCCATTCTAGTAAAATATAGAAATATTCTATCATATTGAACTAGGTTAATATACATGATTTTGACAAAAAGTAGCAAAATGTACCAGTGCAGACATGATCTTTGCTGGAAAACTATTTACAAAGGGAATCGATTTTAATAGAATAATGTCATTGTAGACAGAAACAGGAGGATCATAAGGTGAGATCATCTGAGGAAAAAACAACGGCAATGAATCAGGAACTTGTTTTAGATGTCATAAGAAAGACCTATGAAAAAGGGAAGAATAATCAAGAAATCACAATCCAAAAGCTTATGGAAGATTTAATAATAGATTTAAAGACCTGTTCAGAGTAAAACTGGCAGCCTATTAAAAGGGCTGCCAGTTTTTTTTATGCCATCCGCAACCTGCATAGTCCCGTCCGTCATATTGCGGCAGCATATGCAGTATATTAAGAATAAATTAATTTCAAAGGGGGAGCCCATTTGAAAAAAGTGCGGAAAGCAATTATACCCGCTGCCGGGTTGGGTACGCGATTCCTTCCAGCGACTAAGGCAATGCCTAAGGAAATGATGCCAATCGTTGATAAGCCAGCGATCCAGTATATTGTAGAAGAAGCAGTAGCATCCGGGATTGAAGAGATTATGATTGTGACAGGTAAAGGAAAACGAGCCATCGAGGACCACTTCGATTACTCACCAGAGCTTGAGCGCAATCTAGAGAGTAAAGGGAAGCTCGAGCTCCTTGATAAGGTGCGATACTCTACCAATCTCGCGGACATTCACTATATCCGGCAAAAAGAGCCGAGAGGACTTGGGCATGCTATTTGGTGCGCGCGAAATTTTATCGGGGATGAGCCGTTTGCTGTGCTGTTGGGTGATGATATCGTCAAAAGTGAAACTCCATGCTTAAAGCAACTGCTTGATCAATATGAAAAAATCCGTTCATCTGTAATTGGAGTTAAAACAGTTCCTGATGAAGAGACATACAAATATGGAGTTATTGACCCATCGATGCAGGAAGGAAGACGTTACCAGGTCGAGAGCTTAGTAGAGAAGCCTGAACCTGGAACTGCACCATCAAATCTTGCAATTATGGGTAGATATATTCTGACACCAGAGATTTTTATGTTTTTGGAAGATATGGAACCTGGAGCAGGAGGAGAAATCCAACTAACTGATGCTATTCAACAACTAAATTACATTCAAAGAGTTTTCGCTTATGAATTTGAAGGAAGACGATATGATATTGGAGAAAAAATCGGATTCATTAAGACGACCATTGAGTTTGCATTGCAGGATGATAAATTACGGAATGAGATATTGAACTATTTAGAATCGCTATTACACCGAGAACGTTAAATGATGTTAGTGGTGATAATTTAAGAATAATCTAAATATTATATTGACTAGGTCTTTAGTCCTGTATAGCATAGTAAGTAAATATATCTATAAAATGGACGGGATAAGACATGAAAGTAGAAAGCGTTATTGTTATTATTAATAACTTAATAAGCAAAAGACAATATGGTAATGCAAGAGACCTGATAAAAAAAGAGTGGACTCGAATCACAGAACCTCTCAATTTTTCCATGCTAAATAACGAAGCAAAAGAGTTCGTTAAAGTGATAGCGAAAGAACAAGAGATTGCAGATTTCATTTTACTAAGTGAAAAAGATAAAAGAATCCTTAATATGCTAAATGAAGCAGTCCGAGAAGTTAAACTTCCTTATGCGAGAAAGCTGTTCTTTGAACACAAGGAATTATTCCAGATGGGTCATTCGCAAAAATGGCTTACGGAAGATGCAAGATTTATGTGTTTTGCCTGGGAGAAGAATGCTTAACGAATCGAGTGAATTAGACTAGAGTAAATGCGTTTGTAAGATTAGCTTAAACTATGAAATAACATACAGCAATAAAACATACTATAACCATTTTATTAAAGCAAAGATGCCCACCAACCAAATAAGAGTTGTGGGCATTTATGGTTTGGTTTGGTAGCAAACGTCCTTTAATCTGTTTATTAACATTTATTTAGTGGGTTTTTAAAGTGTTCCCGCTAGTTAAAATTGATAATTATGTGTCAGCACCTTAGGTTTATTGAATCAAACAAACTGAAGAATAGGGGCGAAATACAGAACGCCCCTAACTTTCTGATATATTGCCGACTGATTCGCCAGGGATGAGTGTTACATAAATCCGCTCGTTTTCTGCTTGTTCGTTGGCGATCAACTTCAAGAGGTGTTCAGCTGAGACAGCTCCCCATTTCCGTTCGGAATAGTCGATGGTCGCTAGTCTTGGCTGGGTGTATTGAGTAAGTTCGATGTTATCGAAGCCGATGATGTGGATGTCTTTGCCGATTACGAACTTCGTTTTGGCAAGATAGTTATACATCCCGATGGCCATTTCATCGTTCAGGCAGAACACGGCAACTGGTTCAGTGAATTCCTTGATGATTTGTTTGGCAGCCTTCTCGCCAGCTGGCTTATTGAAATCACCTGGAAGCTCTTGATACTCGATGTCACTGTATCGACCAACCGACTGGCGCACTGCTTCAATCCGCTGTGTGGCATCGTATGATCCTTCTGGGCCGGTAACGGCATAGATTTTACGATGACCCTTCTCGATCAAATGGTCAATCGCTAAGGTTGCTCCCGAAGTATTGTGCAGTAATACTTGATTTATATTAGGATGTTCTAGCTCTCTATCCATCACGACGATTTTATGTCCGGCGTCCGCGTGCCTGATTAACTCTCCGCTGGAAAAAAAGTAATCTAATACGATGGCACCATCAATCATCCGTTCAGGAATAAACCGATGGGACTCCTTGCCGCTGCAGACAATCATCTCGTATCCCTTGTTGTTGAGGGTATCCTGAATGCCCTGAAGCAGCTGCCCGTAAAACGCGCCCCCATAATTGGTAAGGAAGACTCCGATGATCTTTGTTTCCCGCTTTTTCAAGGAGCGGGCCGCAGCGTTCGGGACATAGTTCAGTTCCTTCGCAATGGCAAGGATCTTCGCCGCCGTCTCTTCAGTCACCTTGGGGCTGCCATTCAGAGCGTAGGAAACAGTCGATATAGACACGCCTGCTTGTTTCGCAATATCTTTAATACTTGCCACGATACTCTCTCCTGTCTGTTCAGTAACTCTCTATTTATTATAACTTGTGAACGTTTTCATCTATAGTTTATTTTTTAATTTATATACAATGGCCTCGTACGGACGCAATTTTTTAGCAGGAGAGTCATAGTTACGGACAATGATTTCACCGTCACATAATAACGAACTTTCAACTTCTCTGCCGGTAAAATTGCACAAGACACGCCATTCTTCATTTTGATAGTTTCGAGCGTAAGCAAATACTTCCGGTTCGCTGTCAAGAAGTCGGTAGTCTGCATAAACAATCAGCTCATTGTTTTTACGCAGCTTGATCAATTTTTTGTAAAATTGATAGATGGACTTATCACCATTTAAATCATTCTCAACGTTGATGGCCGAATAATTAGGATTAATCCCAATCCACGGAGTTCCTTCTGTAAAACCGGCATTGTCTTCAGCATTCCACTGCATAGGCGTTCTTGCGTTATCGCGGCCTTTTACATAAATTGATTCCATGATGTCACCATGGGAAAAACCTTGCTCCTTGCGTTCTCTATACATATTGATAGTCTCAATATCGCGATAAGATTCAAGCTCAGGGAACTGTACATTCGTCATCCCGATTTCCTCACCCTGGTAAATGTACGGAGTACCACGCATTAAATGGAGCAGGGTTCCAAGCATCGTGGCACTCTCATAACGGAATTCCTGGTCATTTCCCCAGCGAGAGACGATGCGGGGCTGATCGTGGTTGCTCCAGAATAAACTATTCCAGCCCTTGCCCGCAAGCCCTGTCTGCCAGTTGGATAGAACTCTCTTCAAATCGTCCAAATCAAGCATCTTCAAGTCCCATTTTTGTCTGCCTGCCTGTTCATCGAGCGCAATGTGCTCGAATGAGAACACCATATCCAGTTCCTTCCGTTCAGCGCTCGTAAAAAGAATAGCTTGTTCCAAATCCGCACCGCCAGTTTCACCGACAGTGACGATGTCAGCATCCTCAAGAACTTCACGGTGCATCTCCTGTAGATAAGTATGAAGGAGGGGGCCATTAGCGATAATCCCCTGGTCTAGTTCTTTCGCGATCAAATCGATGACGTCAAAACGGAAACCTTTGATCCCCTTGTTGATCCAGAAACGCATCACCTCGTAAATCGCCTCGCGTACAGGAGGGTGGTGCCAATTCAGGTCTGGCTGCTTCTTGCTGAACATATGCAGATAGTACTGATCAGTTTCTGAGTCTAATTCCCAAGCGCTGCCGCTGAAAATTGACTGCAGCTCACTCGGCGGCCCGTCGTCCACGCCATCCCTCCAGACATAATAATCCCTGTACGGATTATTCTTGCTGCTCTTTGATTCAATAAACCATGGATGCTCATCGGACGTATGGTTTGCGACTATGTCCATCATGATGCCAATTCCACGTTTATCTGCTTCAGCTATGAGCAGGTCCATATCTTCCATTGTGCCGAACTCGGGATGAATCTGATAATAATTGCTGATATCATAGCCGTTGTCATCATTTGGCGACGCATAAACCGGACATAGCCAGATCATGTCGGCTCCAAGTTCCTTAATATAATCCAGCTTCGAGAGGATCCCCTGCAAATCGCCAATCCCGTCTCCGTTCGAATCCTTGAAACTGCGAGGGTACACCTGGTAAACCACGCTATTATGCCACCATTTGCTGTCCATTTTCCGACCCCCATAATATGAAAAATGAAGCGGCCTTGTGGGCCGCTCTTTTTTACATGTAAAGTTCAATTATATTGTTCTCAGCATTAAGCTTCTCAAGCTCAGCAGCGCTGATGCGGTAGCCGCCGTCACGATAACGGTTGGCAATCTGTTCTGCAGCAACATCCTGCCCGTTGATTTTCACACCCTTGTCGTTTCCGAAATGGTAATTGAATGTAACAGGCTTGCCATCAATGTTAAACATGAACTCAAGTCCATCTTTTTCCGTTGGAAGAATCGGATCGATCACAAGGTCCTGAGCTTCGCGGCGGATGCCAAGCGCGTTTGAAATCAACTGGTTCATATAGATTCCAGGTCCGCTTGAGTAGATTCTCCATCCACCTTTTACTGGAGCTGTGCCATCACGGAGCTTCTCGAAATTCTCCGCTGCCTCATAGCGAGTATTGAACTTGCCGTCAGAGCTGCTGAAGTAGGCATTGCTCTGGCGCAGTTCTGCGTTCGGAACGACCTTCTGGATTCCAATCGGGTTAATTGTCTGCAGGCCATTCCAAACCTCATCGACCTTGCCCAGCTTCGCCATTGCCTCCACAAAACGGATGTGGGCATGGACATATTGCAAGCCGATTTCACGTCCGAAGTTGGCTGCCTGCTCGGCACGCTTAAAGTTCGTGCTGACTCCGCCTTTATAGGTCGCAGGGCGGTCCATCAAGCGAACACCATCCGGATGGTACAGGCGCTCTCTGATGATTTGATAGTGAGATTCCGCCTGTTCCGGTGTCAAGAGCTCACCGATCATGCTTCGCGTCATTGGCAGCAGGCGGTATTGAATGCCTGTTTTTGAATCCGTAGGATGGACCATCAGTTCAGGCTTGTCAGCTTGCTCCATGAACACGAATCCCGGGATTGTTTCTGTAGATAGCATGTATTTATTGAAATCTTCCTTGATTCCAGCTGCCATCGTGCTCAGTTCATCTGCAAGCAGCGCATCTTCTTTTTGTAAAAGTGACGCGAAATGGCTTACTACCTGGTAAGTCAGCGCAACCGTCCAGCTGCTGGCCATATACTGCTTCAGCTGTGCATTCGCCGGCTGGAGTGTGTCATCCCAGTCGCCATCTCCGTAGGAAGACAAATACGTATCATGTAAAAAATGATCCTTGATATATTGAAGCTGCTTTTTCACATGGTCAAGGAGTGTTGCTTTTTCATCTGTGAATTCAAAGCTGCCTTTTTCCGTATAAGGAAGCTGTTCGCTCAAAATAGTGTAATCATTCGTTGCACGCAAGTATTCAACGATGACCTTCAACGGCCAAACGATGATGTCGCCGTGGCTCTCCTCCTGCTGGAAGCGGTAGTAGTTGTCAAACATGAACCACTGTGGCCAGTTACCGTCATCATTGTATTGGTGAGAGTAGACCGTCTTGATGATGTCTTTCACATTTTCATATTTTTGCGTTGCAATGAAGTACTCAGTTGGTCCCTGGCAGACATCACGCGTTCCCCACGCTGCGCCGCCATACTGCTCCAAGCCATGCGGCACAGAGTAATGGACGAGCATATTATGCGTGTACCACCATGCAAGTGCGTTAATTTTCTTAAGCTCTTCCGTCGCTGCTCCATTCTGTGCAAGCTTGAAGCCATTCATTGTATCTGCGAAAAACTCGCGGTACTTTTCGATTTCTGTATGTGCATCAGCATCCACGAACGGAATTTCTTTTCCATCCAGGAGACCCTGGACGATGATTTTCCACTCGTTCGTCGGCTCCATCTCAACAACTGCCAATGATACTGCATCTGCTTCGATATTCTCGCCGAATACGCTTGAATCCTTCACTTTGAATTCACTGCTTATTTGCATGCGATAGCTGAGGTCAGGAAAGACGTTCGAGCTGTCGGAACCTTCTGCCGCTGTAAAAGTAAGGACATTTCCGTTTTGCTTCAGGTTATAAGGCTGTGCATATTCATTGTTGTTCATCGACACCTGGTTTGTCACAAGATAGCGGTACGCTTTACCGTTTGCAGATCGTACCTGCAACTGCAATTGCGGTGATTCCACGGCTGTGTGGGTTGTGATGATGATCATGTCATCATTTGTCTTGTAGTACCAACGACCATAATTGAAGCCCATCTCAAACATCGAAGGCATCGTCAGCAGACGGTATTCTCCTTCAATTTCAATATAAACCCTCTGACCGGAAGTCTTCATGACATTCAGCGCGCTGCGGGCATTCGTCAGCATCTTGTTGAAAGATGTATTGCCTACGACGATGTGAGAGTTGAAAATTCCGTACATATATAAAGTAGTAGTAAGGACATTTTTGATGTTGTCGACATTTCCGCCTGTCATCAGGATATGACCGTGTGGACGTTCAACCAGCAATTCTTTTTCCTTTAAAACGACATGCTCATGCTGCTCAGTGAAGAAAGACAACAATTCATCGCCGGATGTTTCTTCCTGATGGCGGTTCGGGAACAGCTCGTCGATTTCTTCTTTTGTCATTGAAAGTGTTTCTATAGGCGCTCCGAAAGAAGGGGACAGCTGTACTGCTGGTAGTTCAGCTGCTTGGTCACCATTGAGAGACTGAACACTTTCCCAGGCTGCACCCACTTCTTCAGTAAATTCCAACTCGGTTATAGCTGTTGGATGATTCTCTTTAAAAATTCCATAGAATACGAATTGCGCAGTGCCATCCAGAGTTACTTTTTCAGATTGCAAGGCAGTGTAAGCAAACTCATATTGGTAGACTTCATTCGCAAGGTTTTCCTTTGCTAAAATCTCAGGCACGTCTGTTTCTTTATAAGACAATCCGAAAAACTGGAAGCCGTCTGTTGAGTAGCCTGTTGATTTTGTTAGGGAACCCTGTTGAATATATGGGAAGTGTCCTTCGCTCATTGGCTGGTTCTGACGCGAGCAGACGACATAGCCTTTTTCAGAGTCAGTGAAAGCATTGTGGTCGATATACTGTGACATATACGCTTCGTTCGTACGGACAGCGCCCTTGTCAGCAAGGCCCATGTCCTGCCCGTAGACGAAATCGATCACCGCATTGCTTCCTTTCACTTTAACGTCCCAGAACCAGATTCCGCCCTCAGCCAGGGTAAAAGTCACCTGGTATTGAAGACCGGCTGCCTCGCCCTGATAGAAAACTTGATTATCGGAGTGGCTGACTTTACTTTCTGATTTCAAACCAAGCAGGGGATAGAACTGGATTCCATTTTCCCCATGGATTCTCAAATATAAGTTATTCATAGAGCCATCGATCGGATTCGAAAGCCACTGGTTGATCATCGTCGATTTATTGGCGATCTCATAAACATCGCCGCTATTTAAAAACGTAAAGCTTACATCATTTGCCTGTATGGTGAACTTTGACTGTGTCATCGGTGTCAACTTCTTTCCTTTTAGGTTTTTCATTCGTAATACTACTTTTGCTGGCTGAAGTTTAAAATCAGCAACAACCGTTAATAAATTTCAGTTAACCGTAGATAAAATGGCTCCAACCGTAGATAAATTACGCTCAACTGGAGATAAATTGTGCTCAACCGGTGATATATTGCCTGCAACCGTAGATAAATTATCATTTATTCATTTTAGCTGACTAAAACCGGCCATTTATTCGGTTGATGGATAATAAATCGGCTATATATTGTTCAAATTCATATAATAATTACTCATTTACAAGTTCAAACGCAATTTCCACCGTATCCCTGCTGTTTGGCCCCACAAAAGCGATGAATTTTCCTGGGTCGCTCTTGAAAGTGAGGTCTGCATGGTGGTAGCGCAATTGTTCTTCGTTAATCTCAAATTCAACTGTCATTTTTTCGCCTGGTTCTAAAGCGACTTTCTTGAAGCCTTTCAGCTCATTCATCGGTCTAACGACTTCGCCAGCTACGTCTCGTACGTATAGCTGGACGATTTCTTCTCCAGCCAACTCGCCGGTGTTCTCGACTGTTACGAAAACCTTCAATGACTTGGAAGCAGACATCGTCGCGGCACTCAGTTTTACATCGCTATACTCAAAGCTTGTATAACTTAATCCGTATCCGAATGGGAGTAATGGCTCGTTTGGTATATCTAAATATTGAGATACATATCGTTCCTGGGCATCAGGCGCTCCTTGAGGGCGGCCTGTGTTGAAATGGTTGTAGTAAACCGGTACCTGTCCAACGGAGTAAGGGAAGGACATCGTCAGCTTCGCTGATGGATTTGCATCGCCGAGCAGGATGTCAGCTACCGCGTTTCCGCCTTCTGTGCCTGGGTACCACGTCTCCAAAATTGCATCGGCTTCGTCCCAGATTCCGTGGAGATCAAGCGGACGTCCGTTGAATAATACCGCCACTATTGGTTTGCCAAGCTCTTTCATCTTAGCGACAAGCTCGAGCTGTACTTTCGGCAGGCGGATATCCGCACGGCAGCCGGCTTCACCGCTCATTTCCGATGCCTCGCCTAGAGCAAGCACAATCACATCTGCTTCTTCCGCCACTTTCACTGCCTCCGCGAATTGCTCTTCAGATCCTGTTTCAATGTCACAGCCTTTTGCCGTGAAAAGAAGTGAGGAGTCAAGCTTCGCCATTAATCCATCGTAGAGCTGGACCGCTTTTTCCTTTGAACCAAGGAATGACCAAGGCCCAAGAATATCGCCGCTTTGTGCGAAGGGACCGATCAAAGCGATTTTCTTTTCCCTATTAATAGGAAGAACTCCGTCATTCTTCAATAAAACTGAAGATTTAACTGCCAGCTCTCTAGCTGCCTGCCGGTGCTCGTCACTCATGATCAGTTCCTTTTCCAACTCTTCATCCGCACCGCGGTATGGATTTTCAAACAATCCTAATTTATCTTTCAAAGTCAGAATCCGCATAACTGATTCATCTATTAGCTTTTCATCCACTTTTCCGCTCTCGACTTGCTCTTTTAAATGGTCGACATAGCAGGATGTCATCATTTCGATATCGACACCAGCTTGGATCGCTTTGTATGCAGCTTCCGCTTCATCCTTAGCGACGCCGTGAGGAATCATTTCTTTTACCGCTCCCCAGTCGGAAATGAGGACACCATCGAAGCCCCATTCCTCGCGAAGCAGGTCGCGCATCAGTTTTACGTTGCCAGTAGCCGGGATGCCATCAACCGTGTTGAATGCGGTCATGACCATTTCACAGCCTTCGTCCAATGCTGCTTTGTAGGCAGGGAGATAGGATTCCCTGAGCTGGCGTTCCGACATATTGACGGTATTGTAATCACGTCCGCCTTCAGCAGCACCATATGCTGCGAAGTGCTTCACGCATGCGGCAACCGAATCTTTATTGTTTTTCAAGTCTTGCCCTTGGAAGCCGCGGACAAACGCCTTGGCAAACTCACCATTTAAAAATGGATCTTCACCAGTGGATTCCATCACGCGTCCCCAGCGAGGGTCTCGAACTAAATCAACCATTGGCGAAAAGGTTACATGGACGCCTGCAGCTGCAGCTTCTTTTGCTGCAATTTCCGCGCTCTGTTGCGCCTTATCCAAATCCCATGAACAGCCGACTGCAAGAGGTACAGGGAAAATCGTTTTATACCCGTGGATGACATCCGCCATAAATAAGAGGGGAATGCCTAATCGATTCTTTTTTAGGTGGGCCTTCTGTATGCTGATCGCTTCTTTTGCTCCTCCTGAAGCACCGAGGACGGAGCCGGTGTTGAGGACGTTTTCTTCCGATATATTCATAGAAGCAAGAGGACCGGTTATCTGTCCTTCATCCTTGGATCCTTCGAAAAAGGGAGTTGCTAACTGAAGCAATTGTGCGATTTTCTCATCTAGCGTCATTTCTTTTAATAAAGAAGTAAGTTTCTGACTGTTCATAGGGGTGAACCTCCCGTAAAATATAGTATGAATAAAATTCAATAGAAACGTTTCGAATAAGAATACAACTGCATTATAAGCGCTTTCTTTTCTGTAGTCAATAAATTATCGAAACGTTTCTATTGAAAAATGAAAGCGAAGCCAGTAATAACAGGTTTTTACGAAAAAAAGTAAAATCCAACTCAAATTTCTACTTGAAAACGATTACACTATGAAATATAATAGCCCTATCGAAACGTTTCAATTGATTCGGTCTCCTCTTTTCGGAAAAAGAGTCAGGCAATCTTGAATCGTTTCGCCAGTTACACTCATTTATTTTTTTACTAGCTCTCGAAACGTTTCTATAAGGGGGTTTTCGTAAACGAAGGCAGAATTTCACAGGTTATAAGTAATTATTTGCTATAGCGGGAAATTTAAATGCAAGACCTTATCACATTATTATGGGGGTTTTACGAATGAGCCGAAAAATGTTTAATGTATTCAGCAAGAAATTTGCAGCAGCTGCAATGGTAGGTACATTGGTTGTATCTGGTGCACTTGCAGGGTGTTCTTCTGATTCTGGTTCCGAGAAAGACGGCATGAAAGTCATCAATGTCTGGGGCATGGGGGAAGAAGCAAAAACACTTCCGAAAATTGCTGAGGAGTTTGAAAAAGAAAATCCGGAAATCGATGTTAAAGTACAGGCGATTCCATGGGATCAGGCACATGACAAGCTTTTAACAGCGGTTGCGTCTAAAAAAGGTCCTGATGTTGTGCAAATGGGGACAACGTGGATTCCTGAATTCGCATCTGCGAATGCATTGATGGATCTGTCCGATCAGACAGAGAAGTATCCGGAATTAGCAGCCGAAAATTTCTATGATGGTTCTATTGAAACAACAAAATATGAGGACAAAGTGGTAGGCGTACCTTGGTATGTTGATACTCGCGTTCTTTTTTACCGCACAGACCTATTAGAAGAAGCTGGTTACAAAGAAGCGCCAAAGACCTGGGATGAGCTTCGTGACGCAGCGAAGAAACTAAATGACCGTGGCGATGACAAATACGGCATTAGTATCGATACAAATGAGCAAAGCTTATCATTCATGCTTGCACGCCAAAATGGCTCTAAACTGATTGAAGGAAATAAGGCTTACTTTAACGAACCTGAATTTGTAGAAGCTGTTGAATACCTGAATGGTTTCTTCAAGGATGGCTCTGCACCTGTTGACCTTGGACTTGACATCGTCCAGGCATTCAAAGGTGATGGCATCCTGCCGATGTTCATCAGCGGACCTTGGATGGTTAAAATCATCAATGATCAGGCACCTGAGTTGGAAGGCAAGTGGGCAACAGCTGTTCTTCCTGCAAAAGAAACGAACACATCTACACTAGGCGGATCTAACCTGTCTGTATTCGAGCACACTAAGAACAAAGAAGAAGCACTTAAATTCCTTGCTTATATGAGCAAACCAGAAACACAGGTGAAATGGCTTGAAATGACAAACTCCCTGCCAGCCAACAAAGAGGCTTGGAATGACAAGCAGCTTCAAGAAAACCAGTACTATAAAGTGTTTGGTGAGCAAATGGAAAATGCACAGCCAATGCCTGTGATTAAGCCTTTCGAAAAAATCGCCCAGGATTTCCTGAGCCGTTTCGAAAAGATTTACCGCGGCGGTGCTGACATCCAGGAAGAAATGGATGCATTTGACCAGAAGGCAGAGGAAATCCTCGCCAAGTAATTTTAAAATCAGGTTGACTGGCAGGCTTCTGCCTGCCGGCCAACTACATTAGTCCAAGCGAGTCTGGACTGAGAAAGAAGGGACTTACAATGAAAAGCTTTTTGGCAAACAAGACTCCTTACTTTTTTATAGCTCCTGCCATTATTCTTTTATCATTATTTTCGATTCTGCCTATCTTTGTAGCGCTGATCATCAGTTTTACGGATCTTGATTTAGTCGGCATTTCTGATTGGTCATCAATTAGTTTTGTTGGCCTGGAGAATTATAAAGATGTTGTAAGTGACCCGGTATTTTTAAAATCAATTTTTAACACCTTATTTTATGTCGTGATCGGTGTTCCGCTTGTCATCGTCTTATCATTGGCAATAGCGCTGCTGATCAATTTTGGGAAAGCACGAATCTTCAAGGCTTTCCGGGTTGTCTTCTATATGCCTTCTATCACAAACGTTGTTGCGGTTGCTGTTGTTTGGAGCTATCTGTACAACCCTCATCTTGGATTGTTTAACCATGTATTAAATCTTCTTAACATTCCTGATGTACCATGGCTGCAAGACCCGATTATGGCGAAAATTTCGTTGATTTTACTTGCGCTTTGGAGAGCAATCGGAATAAATATGATTATTTTCCTCGCGGCGTTGCAGGGTATACCAAAGACCTATTATGAAGCTGCACAACTAGATGGCGCAAACAATTGGAAACAGCTGACAAAGATTACGATTCCATTGCTTCGTTACGCGATTTTCTTCGTATCGATTACGACAATGATCGGCTGGCTGCAATTCTTCGAAGAGCCATTCGTCATGACCAATGGCGGTCCACTTGACAGTACTACATCTGTAGCGTTGTTCATCTACCGCAATGGATTCCAGTTCAGCAACTTTGGCTATGCGGCAGCTGGATCATTCTTATTGTTCATTGCCATCATTATCATTACAATGATTCAATTCAAGATCCAGAACAAACAACAGGATTATTGATGAAAGCAGAGGTGGAAGACAAATGAAATCCAGTGCACTTCCTAAAGAGTCCTTAAGCAGCAGTGTGAAGCAGGAAAGAATGCAGCAGTGGGTTGTCGGCATCATTTTGACAATCGGCGGTTTACTAGTGGCCGTACCTTTTATTTGGATGATCCTTTCATCCTTCAAGCCGGAAAGTGAAGTCATGCAGCTGACGCCGACACTGTTTCCGGAACAATGGACAATAGAAAACTTCAAGAACCTTTTTGTGAATATGAACTTTGGCCTCTATTTGAAAAATACAATCATTGTTGTGCTCTGGTCTTTCGTAGGATTATTTTTGAATGCAATGGCAGGGTATGCATTTGCCAAGTTTGAATTCAAGGGAAGGAATCAGTTATTCTTCATGGTCCTCGCGACAATGATGATTCCGGGCCAGGTAACGATGATTCCTGTATACCTGATCCTGAACCAGATGCAGCTGACGAATACAATGGCGGGGATTGTGTTGCCAGGTCTTGTCGGGGCATTCGGCATCTTCCTGTTCCGACAGTTCATGACGACCATTCCAGATGAACTGCTTGAAGCAGCCAGATTGGACGGGGCAAGTGAGTTACGGGTTTTCTGGCAAATTGTCCTCCCGATGACCAAGCCAATCCTAGCTGTACAGGGAATTCTGACATTCATCGCAGGCTGGAACAGCTTCCTATGGCCGTTGATTATCGCGAACGATGAAAGTTTGTATACTTTATCAGTAGGATTACAGTTATTGAAAGGCCAATACGGAGGCAACTTCGCCTTGCAAATGGCCGGATCAACCTTCATGGTCGTTCCAATCGTCATCATCTTCATCATCTTCCAAAAACATATTATTGATGGATATACGATTTCCGGGATGAAATAAAATTTGTGGACAGTGATTCTTTGAGAGAACACTGTCCTTTTTGTTTGTTGAAAAATAATTATTAAACCTTTGAATTAAGCTTGGTAAAACACGAGCTCTTTAGATACCAAATAGGAACGTACGACTTCACATTCAAAGTTAAAGCTTCCATACCCATCAATAAAGGAGTTTTCCTACGACTGCCGTCACGGAGTACTACGATATTTTCGAGGAATATGAGCTTACAGCATAAATGCTGTACGGAAAATAGAGTATGTGTATGATAAAAACCTCCTCTTCCATTTGGTGAGGTTTTTCCATTATTAGGATAAAGTTGCAATTCAGTCAGTTAACCGTGCAATAAATAAGAATGAGGGTGCAATTATGACTTTTGACGATGCAATTAGCTTCGATTACGGTGCAATTATGTCGTTACATGGTGCAATTAACGAAAAATCAATCAAACTGGCAGCACAAAAGAGTAAGAAACTGATTAAAAAGATGAGGCTGACTCAAAAGGTCGAATTACATCGACCTAAGAGCAGTCGGAATTTTAATTTGCGATAAAAAATGAATATATTAACCTGAGTTGATTGGAGTGGAAGGCGCGAAGACTCCTCCGAAAATGCTAACGCATTTCCATCGTGCGTGGGCAGTTTCAGGGAAGCTCATTCAATGTCCTGCGGGATCAGCTGGACAGGTGAGACCCCGCAGACGCCGAAGGCGGTGAGGAGGCTCAGCGCCGGCCCCGCGGAAAGCGAAGCGCCTGGAACGGAAATAAACGGACCAAATTTATAAGCTAGTCTAAAAAAAGAGGGTGCCCAAAAAGTTTATACTTTTGGGACACCCTCTTTAATGTTGTTTATAAGGTTACTTCACGGATATGTGAGAACCTTGTCTGCGCTTCAGGAATAAAACTGTACCGCTAGAAGCAATTAAAAGCAATCCTAAAAGGATCAGGTTGAAACTGTTAGTTGCTGTGTCTGGAAGTTCATAGCCTTCTTCTGGCTTAGATACTTCCTCTGCAGATACTGTTTCAAAGGCTGCGTAAGTACTTAGGTGTTTGGTTGTTGCGACTGCATAACCATCTTTGTACTTTCCGCCAACTAATTCCCATTCTTTCTTTTCTTCATTGTAGTAATATACTTTAACATCTTCTGGCTTTTTGACTTTTCTGCTATCAACTTTAAATTTGATTGTTAATGGCTGGTCAAATTGGTGATACACCTGTCCGTTTGCAGTGACTGTGAAGTCGTAAACAGCACTTACTGCAGACTGGATATCTTTCAATCGCTTAACCTTGATGGAAATATCCTCATCTGGAAGAACGGAAGCAGGGATATGCAGTTCTGCATCATTGTTTTTGATAATGATGGTAATGCCTTTTTCTTTCAAGATTTTAATTTGTTCTTTTGTCAGTTCCACTTCAAATTGTACTTGTTTTTCAAGGTTCACAATGAGTGATGAATCTTTTTCCAGATCATCAATGACTGTTTGTTCAATCTTTGCGACACCATTTTCCGTTTCAGGCTTTACTTCAACGGATTTATTATCAGGTTTTTCACTACCTGGAAGGCCTGGGAGACCAGGGAGTCCCGGAGTGTTTGGAATTCCAGGGTTTTCACCTGGTGCCTCTGTCGCTTTTCGATCCAGCTTGATTACGACTGTAGTCAACGGATCAATCTTCATTGTGTCGTTTGTTAACGTGAATCCAGATCTTTCAGCAACCGGCTTCACACCTGCTTCATCACTATCGACAAGTACCTTGCCGCCAGCGAAGTTGTAATCGCCAAGTGTCAGTGTGCGTGTCTGTGTATCAGCGTTCACGAACACATAGTAGTTGCCAGTGTTGTCAGTCGATACGTTTTCGTATGCGATGACTAGGTCTGTATCCTGGATTTCAGGGATATCAAGCAATGTTACGTTTTGGTCGACCAAATCACTCTCGCCGAGGCGGAAAGCGTTAGTTGACTTTCTTAACTCAATCAAACCTTTTGTGAAGGCTTGTGTTGTTGTGTTTACTTCGTATTCTTCTTTGTTTGTTGCTTTTTCCCAATCGAACATATTGATCGCATCGGATGAATCATAAGAGTCATGGACGAAGTATCCAAATGATTTTCCTTGTGCATCCTTCAGTTCGTGGTACTTCTGTTCAGGAACGCCTTCGCCTTTCCACTGCTTCGTTCTGCCATATTCCTGGCCTGCGTGAAGGAATGCTGTTCCCTGTGATGTTAAAATAATCGAGTTTCCTATGCGGATACGCTTGTGAATCTCTAGCTCATTTTCCGGTACTGCAGGATCCTTCTTGATCGATTGTGCAATAACATCGTGAAGCGGCAGGTTATCATGCGCTGCGATGTACTGGACCATATCGCCTGGATCATCCCAAGCTGTATTGCCTGGCTGACCTTTGATGTTTTTGAAGATTGTGTTGATGTCTCTTGCTCCGCCTGTAATGAAACGAGGTTCACCTTCAGAACCGAAGCCAGACTTCAATTCGTTGCGGATTTCGTCAGAGAATACACCGACGTCATCTGTTTTGTTCATCCAATCCTGGTCAGCGCCCATGCCAGTTAGTTCTGGCTCAGCGATGTGGCCTGCGAATGTTCTCCAGCCTTCACCGATGAACAATGCATCAGGATTTACTTCTGCTGCTGCATCATATGCATTTTGAACAGATGGATAGGTTGCGTCACCCATCATATCGAAGCGCATACCATCAATCTTGTACTCTTCGAACCAGTATTTCACTGAATCTACCATCAGCTTTTCAGCCATTGTATGGCTTGTTGCCAGATTGTTCCCGAAGCCGCCAAGGAAATTGCCTTGAGCGTCCTGGAACGCATAGTAATCTGGAACGATATCATTCAGCTGGCTGGCTTTTGCCATATGAGTGTAAACAACGTCTAGGACGACACCCATTCCAGCATCATGGATTGCATCAATCATTTCTTTCAGTTCTTTTACGCGTTGTTCAGGATTCGTCGGGTCAAGTGAGTAAGCTCCATCCGGCGAGAAATAGCTGTGTGGGTCATAGCCCCAGTTGTATTCGTTGCCGCCAGCAGAGTAATCAAGCTCTCTTTGGCCCATCTTTGTTTCGTCGCCATAATACCAGGCCATTACAGGAAGCAGTTGAACATGTGTCACGCCCAGGGACTTAATGTAATCAAGCTTGTCAGCAAATGCTTCATAAGAACCCCATCTTGCATTCAGGTCACCTTCAATTGAAGGATCGGATGTGAAGTCACGTACATGGACCTCGTAGATGACTGCATCTTCGCGCTTTTCATAGCCATCGATTTTCGCGTGGCTGAATCCTTCAGGATCTGTATCGCTAAGGTCAACGATTGCTGCCTTACCAACAGTGTCACCGTCTGGACCAGCTTCGCCTTCCGTATTCACTGTGAAAGCTGCCATTGATTTTGCATAAGGGTCAAGAACCTGACGAGTGACTCCGTCATTTGTTACATCATACTGATAAAAATAACCCTCAAAATCAGTTACGCCAAGATTTCCAGGAGCTACGTCAACAGACCAGACTCCTTTTTCATCCTTCGTTAACTCGATGCTGCCGATTCCTTCAGCTGCATTAGCTTTATTGAAGAAGTTTGCCACAACCTTGCTTGCCTTTGGAGCCCACAGCTTCAATGTTGCTCCGCCATCCTTGTAAGTTGCACCAAGGTCATTTCCGTCATATGCATACATATCATCTAACATTCTCCAGCCTGAAGCAGCTGAAACCGTTCTGCCTGCATATGTTACGGACAATGGAAGCTTGTCTAATGAGAAATCTGCTGTAACTTTTACAGAAGTTGCGCTCGAGATTTCGGCGCCGTTGATTTTAACCTCAGCACCGTCGGCGTCTTTGATTTCAAGTGCTTCAGCTAAAGATTCAGGTGTGAGACCGTCTGTTAGCGTGAAGCCTAATAGAATTGTTTTCTCATTGAGAACTTCTGCAGATACAAGACCTGTAGCCTGCTCCCAGTATGGAGAAACATAGACATTGTCATCGCCTTGTTTTACCCAAACATGGTTGTACTTGTCCAGGAGGTTGAACTTCTTGTCTCCGCCATCCTTTTCTTGCGTTGATTTGTTTAGGGTAATCATGCCGATTTCTTTGGCATCTTCTTTCAGCTCGATATCGACATACGCACCATAACGGTCTGTATTTTCGAAGCTTGGAGCGCCTGCAGTCCAGTCTGTTGGAGCAGATGTTACATCACCCCAGAACCATAGACCGAAGTTTTCATAGTCTGCGTTTTCACGTACATAGTGAACGCGGACAGTGTTTTCAGGCAGGTTGACTGGCTCGTATTTATAAACCTTGTCATCGCCTTGCTTGATAAAGATTTCATTGATTTCTGGTGATGTGACTGTAAAGCCTTTGTCTCCGCCGTCCTTACCAGCATCACCCTTTGTTATATCCATGACGAGGAAGCCGATGTTCTTTGCGCCCTCTTTAAGTTCTACATCGATATAAGCGCCATAGCTGTCAGTCTTTTCGAACATTGTAGCACCCATTGGCCAGTTGGCAGAAGGGGAGGCTACATCATTCCACAGCCATGCACCGAAGTTTTCATAGTTGTTGTCATCGCGCTTGTAGTGGATGCGGACATGGTTTTCAGGAATTGGATCAACAGTAGCTTCTCCGCCGCCATCTCCAGTGCCTGCAGCTTCAGCCGCCGTAATTGCACCGCCTTCCACTGTCAGTAAAACAGTACCGCCATCAGCTCTTGCAGGAATTGTTAAAACAACTTCTCCCGCTTCTGAAGCAGTGTAAGTTTTGCTAGAGTAATGGTCTGTAACGACCGCTCCGGCATCAACAGTCAATTTCACTTCTTTTGCTGTGTCAGCAACGTTCAAGCCAACATATGCAGCTTCATTTCCGTATGTTCTCGCAAAAACCATGAACTTATCAGCGTCTGCACCGCCGATTGTCGTACGTTCACCTTTAGCGAAAACTTCAGAGTTATCGCTGCGGAAGTTCAGGATTTCTTTATAGTGTGCAAGGACATCGTTGCCTTCAACCTGATCCCAGGCAAGATCATAACGGTTATCGTATTGCGGATAGTTATTTGCGCCTGTTTGACCAAGCTCTTCACCGTAATAAATGACTGGCTGTCCTTTTGCTGTTGCCTGCAGGGAAGCAGCAACCTTCAGCTTGCCTTCGTCATTGCCTACAGCATGCAGGAATCCATCTTCATCATGGCTGCCAAGGAACTGGCCGAGTGTAGCTGTGTTATCTATTTGTCCATTGCGGGAAATCAGGGCATCGTTTGCTGATTTCAGCTTGCCGTTTACGAAATTATGGGCAATGCTTTTGAATCCGAAATCAAGCAGGGAATCCATCATACCTGACTCAAGGTATCCAGAGTCGTTTCCTGCGCTTGCACCCCAAGTTTCACCGATCATCTTATGCTCCGGCATTTTTTCAGTGATCGCATTCTTGAATGCCATCCAAGTTGCATCTTCAACGTGCTTTACAGTGTCCACGCGGAAGTAGTCGATTGTGTTGCCTTTAGAAGTTGTTGCTTTTTCAATCCAGTCAGTTTGCCATTGAACAATCGCATTGCGCACTGCAGGATCTTCTGTCTTCAAGTCAGGAAGACCAGATAGTTCGCCAACGACTGTATCCTCGCCAACCTCTCCCTGGCGAAGCAGGTCGCTGAACATTGCTCTTTCTTCATCTGTCGGGAATCCGGCAGGAGGATTAGCCACTTGACCATCAATATTTTTCAGACCATAACCAGTATGGTTCAATACAACATCCACCATAATTTTAATGCCGCGCTCGTGAGCTGCGTCAATCAGGTTATGGAAATCATCCATTGAACCGAAATGAGGGTTCAACTTGCCAAAATTACTAGCCCAATAGCCATGGTAGGCATAGTAAGAGTGGCCTTCTTCATTGTCGTAGCGCACATCGTGCTTGATGTTTTCTACAACCGGGCTGATCCAGATTGTGTTTACACCTAAGTCATTAAGGTAATCTAATTTTTGTGTAATCCCTTTGAAGTCACCGCCCTGGTATGTACCGCGGTCATTTTTAGCATCATAGTTCTGGTTGTAAGGGTCGTTGTTCGTTTCATCACCATCAAAGAAACGGTCAGTCAGCATGAAGTAAATGATTGACTCATCCCAGTCAAAATCATTTTCGCCGACAGCTTGCCTTGTTTTAACTTCTACTGTGGCAGTACCGTTGTAAGGGTTTCCAAAAGAGTCTACAACAGTTAGTGGAATTTCTTTTGTTCCAGCTGTTACAGTGTCATCCACCGCAATGGTGATTGCATTTAAGGCAGGGTCGATTTCCAGCTTATCCGTGCCGCCAAGTGCCGAAATGTCAGCTGTGATTTTGCTGATGGATAGGCCATCAGTCATTCCTTGCACATCAACGGTTAATACAGCGTTCTGGTTGTAATCAATCGCTGCGGGCTTAACTGTTCCTGAAACAGTTAATTCAGCCTTTTGGAAGACGATTTCTGAAGTCGGATTGTATGGATCCTTAACCTCAGTTGTAGTGCCGTCTTTCATGGTTACAACATAAGTGTAGGCAGTTGTACCATTAGGAATGTTTTCATAAGTAGCTACGAATCTCTCATTCTTTGACTCATAGTTCATTGGAATGATTTTATCATTAAACTTCAAGTCTACTTTTTCAATCGTATCCATTTCGTCTTTAGCGAAAAGTTCTTTGTCACGATAGAAGAAAGTGGCATTTCCCTGGTCGATTTTAGGAGCAGATCCATCAGGGACGATATGCATCTGTTCAACACCACTAGTAATGAATGCCTTAGTGATGGAGTCATTTTTATTGACGGGAATATTGCGGTCTTTATCGAATTCTTTTACCGCAGTGTCCCAATTGTCTGTGCTGCGGATCAAAAGACCAATGCTGCTGGTTTCAGGTGCAACTGCAATATCAGCTGTTGCCACTCCACCTTCATATGATTGGAAATTAATCTGATCATTTTGTCTGCCAGTACCCCAGACCCAAATATTCCAGCCTTCGTACTGCTGATCTTCACGAATGTAAGTGACACGGACAGTGCGGTCAGTTGAATCTACAGCAGTGCCGGTGTCTTCTGCAAATGCCTGTGGACCAGGAACGAATGGCAGCCATAGGCTCAACAGCATAATCGCAGTCATGAAGATCGAGAAATTACGCTTTGTGTTCTTTCTCATTAACTTTTCTACCTCCTATGTAATATGGTAGTAGAGTAATAGATGATTGATATCAATCTGCTACTTTACTTGTGAAATCGTTTGCGCAAATGGTCAAAAAAATTAGAACATTTAATGCAAACGCTTGCAAAAATATTTACCTCTTAATATTACAATATTTATTATTGAACTTCAATGGAGTAAAGTGAAAAGACTGTGAAGAAATATCAAGGCAAACGTCTTCTATTGAAAAAAGAGGAATGAATAGTCGCTGCGGAATGGATTTATGCTTTAAAAACTCTCATTGGTAGGGTGGCAGGAGGTATATAAACCAGGTAATTGATGAACCGATAAAAAACTGATTATCAACAATGACTGATGGTTAGGCTGATGGGTGAAAGGGTGATGAATAGTGGTACTCGACTATCAACTACTATTTGGATTGGATAAACAGCTGCATTTTGTAAGCTATGCTGTTATATCTGCATCTATCGGAGTAATGATCATATTAATCTTCAACGGACCTCGTGTAAAACAACATATTAATGTTGTATGGATGACATTAGTGTCGATCGGTATCTTTGAAGAGTATCGGCAATATCAACTTCCTGACAGAAGCGCGGAATTCATAGACGCATTAGCCAATATACTTGGCGTCACAGTGGGGCTGGCGATTCCTGTGCTGCTATTATATTTGAATGAACATCGAAAACTATTTTTTTCAAAGATTTTCAAGAACTACATACTGATCATGATGACATTTTTAATTGGCTTACTTTTTCTTAATGAGAGACCATTCTATTCTTTTGAGGAAAATTTTTTGGAAAAGCTAAGAACCTTGTCAGCTTTTATTGGCTGGTAAAGAGATGAAGTATGCTTCTCTATATGGATGGACCGTCATATATGATAAATAAACGCCCAGCAAACTCTCTAGGTTTGCTGGGCATTATTTTCTTACTTAATTCGCTATATCGATAATTCGTCCTTCTACCTCTGGACTAACAGTTTGCTCTTCTTGTTGACTCACATATTCCGTGAATACTTCCCAGTCCACAAAACCTGGTTCGCTTACCCGGCCTTCATTGTAAGCATTTGCGAATACATCGTATCCGTCTCCGCCTTTAGCGGTGAAGGTGTTTGTTGCTACTGCGTATGTCTTGTTAAGATCCAGGGTTACGTAGTTGACGCCATCTTCTTTTACTTCAATAGACTGAACTCGCTGGCCAACAGGAAGTGTGCTGTTGTATGTGAATTTCAATCCAGCCACCTGCAGGAAGCCTCCAGATGTACTCGGGGCCTCTTTAACACTGTGCTCCAATGCTTCTTTGATTTCAGCGCCTGTCAATTGCATGATGGCTAAAGAGTTTCCGAAAGGCATTACTGTGAGGACCTCTGCCAATGTAATTTCACCAGCATCAATCGATTCACGAATGCCGCCGCCATTTTGCAGGGCGATTACCGTATTAGGATTAATGGTTTTTGCTTTCGCAAGCATTCCGTCAGTGATTAAGTTACCTAAATTTGTTTCACTTGATCGTACAAATTCCCTCACACCGTTTAATTCAACATTTGTATGTCCTATTGCTGTCTTTTTAATTTCATCAACTGCTGGTTTATAGTTTTCATTCAAGATTTGCGCAGCTTCAGCATCTTCTGGAAAAGTAGTGATATCTAAGAGCTCTCCATTATGTTGGATGATCTTCCCATTTTTATTGAACCTTACATCAAGTGTTCCAAGGAATTTACCATACTCATTTGCCTGTACAATGACAGTTGGTTCACTGCCATTTTTCACGACAATTGGTTCTTCTAACTTAACATGGGTATGTCCGCCAACAATAACATCGATGCCATCTACTTCCTCAGCTAACGTTAGGTCATTATCGCCGCCGCCATCGTTCAAACCTATATGCGTAAGCGCAACAATCTTGTTAATACCTTGTTCCTCAAAGGCTTTAACAGCTTCTCTTGCTTCATTGATGTAATCAGTGAATTCGACATCCTCTCCCGGACTGGAGATGTCAACCGTTTCAGCAGTTGTAAGACCGAATATCCCGATTTTCTCCCCATTCACTTCTTTTACAATGCCTTTGTAGACTTCTCCATCATTCGCTTCCGAAGAAATCCCATTATTGGCTAGCGGATTCATATTTTCGTCATTCTCAAAATTTACGTTCGCGCTGACAAATGGGAAATTTGCTTCTTTGACAAAATTCGCCAGAGTTTCGGTACCTTTATCAAATTCGTGGTTTCCAAATGTCATGGCATCATAGCCAACCATATTCATGAACTCTAAATCTGCTAATCCATTAAACTCATTAAAATACAATGTTCCAGAGAATACATCCCCAGCGTCTAATAAAAGTGTGTTAGCTTTCTCCTCACGTACTTGCTTAATTGCTGCCACGCGATTAGCGACAGTGTCCAAATGAGCATGTGTATCATTCGTATGCATGATCGTTAGCTCGTAAGGCTTGCCAGGCTTAACACCCTTCATGTTTGCAGAGGCTGCAGGAACAGCAATCGAAGTCAATAGAGCAGCAGAAGCAGCTACTGATAATAATTTACGGTAGAACTTGTTGCGGTAATTCATTAATAGTTTCCCCCTTATAAAAGGTATTTTTGCTAATAAGCTACTAACCATGGTGGCAAATCACCCTTATTCTATCAAAATCAACCTGGTAAAAAATGAATAAATTGAATATTCATTAAATTAGTTAAAAAGGCATAGGAGAGATATCCTTTATTTTGGGATATTTAGGGAGGCGGGAAACGACTAAAGGTACTAAAGTCTGTGTTTTCCTGGAACACAAATTGTTGGATATAATTCAGCACCTTTTACTGAGCAGGAACTTATATACTCAATCCAAGCGGATTTTAGCAAAAAGAACCATCCATATAGAAGGGGTTTTAGATGATTGAATCGAATTAATACTTAGATTAATAGAAGTATCTGGGGGAAAAAGATGAATAAGAGGTTAGTACTGTTGGTCCTCAGCTTTATAATATTTATAATTGGTGGATGTTCTGAACGTCTGCATGAAGAGGCCGTTGCCAAAGCCGATGTGAAAGAATCGGAGGGAAGCCTTAATATTGAGAGAAAGATTCCTCTGATTAAAGACTATTTGCCAAATATGAATTTTGTGCCAAGAAGCAATGTAACTACTCACGTGGTATTGCACTTTATCAGCAATGCTGCCAATAATCCAGAGAATCCTTATGTGTATGAGGATATCAGGAAAATCTTCATTGATTACGATGTTTCGCCGCATTATATGATCGACCGTGATGGGAAAATCTACTTTTTAATGCCGGAAAGCAGGGCCGCACGTCATTCAGGGAAAGGCGAACTTTCTGCATTCTCCGAGTATAAAGATCACTTGAATAGGTATTCCATTGGCATCGAATTATTAGCTATCGGCACAGAGGCTGAAATGGAGTCAATGATGTCGGCGGATCACTATAAAAAAATACCCCAAGAACATATTGGATATACTGAAGAACAATATAAAGCTCTTAATCTTTTGCTAGAAGATATAATGGCAAGAAATAAGGAAATTAAAAAAGACAGGATACATATTATCGGGCATGATGAATATGCACCGGAACGAAAAACAGATCCAGGAAGTTTATTTGATTGGGACAGAATAATGTTGGAAGGAGAGTGACCCTAAAATAAGGGTTGCTCTTTTTTTATCTGTGAAAAAATTAACCACCTCTTCTTATTCCCCTTCTAATTCCTGCGAAACATTATTTCCGAAAATCATATTTGTTAATTTATACCACCTTTTATATTCGGGTCTTTTTACCCTCTTTCTCTTTCCATAAATGTCTTATAGTGGTAGTGTCCTTAAAAAAAGACAAATTTAGACAAAAGGTGGGGAAATGTTGAAAGTCGCTTCTTTTGGTAAATTGCTTCTTAGTTTTTTGGTCCTTTTATCATTTTCATTATCTTTCTATGCCGATCGTACAGAGGCTGCCTATAGCTTCCAGGCTAAGGTTAATGCTGATGTACTCAATGTCCGTTCACAACCAGGTACAGCCTATTCAATAGTAGGGAAACTCAAGCAAGGTCAGGTTGTAACTGTGTATGAACAGAAAAACGGCTGGTCAAGGATTTCTTATGGCTCGTTGAAGGGCTGGGTTGCTTCACAGTATATAACTGCAACAACCTGGACGGGTTACGTAACAGCTACTAACCTTAATTTCCGAAGTGCTCCTGGCGGCAGTATTTTGGGGTCACTGCCAAAAGGAACTGCTGTCAAAGTCTATGGGGCTGATGGATCTTGGCTGAAAGTATATGCATCCACTCTCAATAAAACTGGGTGGGTTTCGAGTTCCTATATCACCAAACAGAAGCCTGCAACGACAGTGACAAAGGTAGTTTTAAAAGTGAATACCAACATTCGCAAAGGGCCAAGTACGTCGTATCCAATCCTGTATACAGAAAAAGCAGGAACGTTCATGGAGAAGCTTGGTGTGAGCAACGGCTGGGTAAAAGTGAAAAGTCCGGGTGGCGTCGTCGGCTGGGTGTATGGACCCCTCGTCCGTGACCCGAATACTGTTTTAAAGGGAAAGGTTATTGTACTTGACCCAGGCCATGGAGGCTATGACAGCGGCACAATGGGAAAAACCTATCTGGAGAAAACGTTGACGCTGAGAACGGCTTTGGAACTTAAACCTCTGTTGGAAAATGCGGGGGCGAAAGTTATTTTAACAAGAAGCTCCGACACCTATTTAAGCCTGACACAACGGGTAAATATCAGCAATAATTATAAAGCTCATGCGTTCATAAGTCTTCACTATAATGCGTATTCTTCAACAAGCAGTGGAGTCATGACGTTCTATTATAGCAGCTCTAAGGATGCACCTCTGGCTGGCTCGATCCAAAGTTCTTTGGCAGCCTCAACCCAGCTGCGGAATATGGGTTCCAAGTACGGAAATTATCACGTCGTCCGTGAAAATAAACAGCCAGCAGCACTAGTGGAACTTGGCTTTCTGTCCAACCCGACAGAAGAAAAGCTCGTAGCTACAACAACATACCAAAAGAAAGCAGCTAAAGGGATTTACAACGGTTTATTTCGTTACTTCCTGACAAGGTAACGGGAGGAAATAAAAGAACTTTGGTGAAATATATTTTATAAGCTATATAAAAACCTGAGCAGATTAGTTTTCGCTCAGGTTTTATTCTTGTTCAATAGCTTCAATTAAGTCAGCTACCAGAATATATCTCTCCGGTGCGTCCCCAATGAAATCAAAGGGATAACAGGTGGTTACGGTCAGAGTCGCTCTAGGTTTTGGAACGATCACCGTTCTGTCATCAGCATCAACAATCCGGACTTTCCTTACCTTGTAAGTGAATTCTCCTGCACCGGTCGAGACAACCAGCAAATCACCTTTGCCAACTTCACCAAGTTTGCGGAAGACTGTATCACGGTGGCCTGAAAGAACAGAATTATCCTTTTCCCCGGGAAGCACGCTGCCAGCGAAGTGTCCCACTCCTTTTTCGAGCTCATCCTCATCAGTGCCATGGTAGATTGGCAAATCGGCACTAAGTTTAGGAATGGAGAGATTGCCAATCATTTCGCCCTTTTGCGGCCTTTCAGTATAGAGGCTGGTTTTAGGACTGCTTTGCGTTTTATCTGCTGTCTTAACAGGCTTATCCGCAAAGGCAACCTCTGTTTTCGGTTCGCCAGTTTTAAAGAGCCAATAGCCCTTCATAAACTTATAAGCATTTGTTCCGCTGAACCAGAAACCCAATGCAATTATGACAACGGATAGGGAAAGAAGAACCAGTTTTCCGATTCTTCTCTCTTTGAAATATTTATGCACGTTTAACTTTCCTGAATACAAAAGCGCCTAGAAGGACCATAGCTAGTCCCGCCATTGTATTTTGCAGGTAATCTGAAGCAGTGTTCGGCAGCTTGCCGCCTTTGACAGTTTTTGCTGGTGCTTTCTTCTCTGCTTTTGCCACTTCTTCAGCAGCCTTTTTTACTTCTTCGGCTGCGTCAGTTGTATCTTCCAGATTTTCTCCGGTTTCCTCGATGAATTCAGAGTCGAACATTTCCTTTGTGATGACCATGTCAGCTAAAAGATTACCATTGCCAGAAAGGATTTTTATCATTAAGTCGGCTCCGTTAGTAGAGTTCAATTCCATTAGGGAGGCAAATGATACAGGAGTCACAACTCCATCCTTTACCAAGTAGTATTCCACTTTTAGATCCAATAAGGTAAGCATGCCATCCCAAATGTCAATGAATTCGGCAATGTCTTCAGCAGAAAGGTCTGATGCGCTGTCGAACTCAGGGAAATCCATTAGTCTTGTACCGTATTCCTCCAGCGCTGTGAAAAATTGTTCTGGATCAAGGTCAGGGTTCTCCATAATATAAATGAGATGATTAGCAAGATTATTGGCTTCTGCAAGAGAAAGACCAAAAGAATCCAAAGTGTTGATCAAGTCATCTTTAGCGTCCATAAAATAGTGTTCAGCAATAGCGAATTCAAGGTCTTCAATATATTCATAGTTTTCGATTGAATCATCATAGGAATTCAAGAAAGCTTCCAATTCTTCGATTGATTCAAATTCGTAGTCTTCAAGAAGCGTTTGCAGGTTTTCGTCTGTAATCGGTGTAAGTTCTTCTGTGTAGAGCCAGTCAGATATACTGAAGTATAAATCTTCATAAAAAACGAATTGATCCAATGTTGCTGCATTTTCCTCAAGCAGTTGATTGAATTCTTCCTCAGTCAATTCAAACTCTGCAAGCAATTCTTGTAAATTCTCATCGTCTAACACAGGTCCGAGATACTCTATCAATGCATCCAAAGTCTCAAACTCATCTAGAGTGTAATCATGCCAGTCTTTCAGATAGGCGATGAAGTCTTCCTCTGACATACCAATTTTCTGGAGATAATCCTGGAACTCTTGATCCTGTGGATCGACCGCGGCAAAAGCAGCAATTGGAAGCAGGCCCACTGTCAATGTGAAAGCCAAAATAAAAGATAAAACGCGCTTCAAGTAATTCTTCCTCCTACAATTCAAATATATTACAAAAGAATTATATAATCTTTCTGTAAATCCAGATAGTGGGTATTTTTGTAAAATTATAACTTTTTTATAGGTAAAACTATTGACAAATTTCTTTGCGTATTTACCTAAAGGTAAATAGTAATCTTTATTTTAAAGAAATTTACCGTCCTATGACAAAAACAGCATTAAAATCGAGAGATATGGGCTATTGCAACAGGATTGTCCCTGTTTGTAGGAACTTTCTTTCATGAAAGACTCTTCAAAAAGTTATATTCCTGTAAAATCGGGTAAATAGTAACTAACACATAACCCAAAAAAAGGCAGGGATAATCATGAAAAACGATAAGAACTCTAATTTTTATAAACAAAATGTAGACGTGAATATGTTCATGGACACCATGCAGGATCCTGACAATACTGAGCTGATCTTAACTCGTAAAAAAACAAGATATACAGATGGAGCAAACAAAATCATCCAGAAGGTTCAGAATGAATTCCTGGAGCGGAGAAGAGCGGAAGAAATTGATTTGGCATTAGTTAACAAGGACAAAGGGAGATTCATGGAATTGACTTCAGAGAACTGGAAGGATGCTTTATAGAGTGAATGTGATGAATGGGATATTGCGAATATAAAAAGCCTGAAACCAAGAGTAGAATACCCGGTTTCAGGCTTTTTTTGGCTGGATGACACTGCTCACGAAAAACCTCTTAATCTAAAACCTCTATCATTTGCTCCTTGAGCTTCTTTTTAGCGCCGCTCCTCCATTGTTTGACTGCTGACAATGAGACATTTTCCTTTTCTGCTATTTCTCTTACGGAAAGGAAATGAACGCAAGTGTATATGACCCACTTTGTTTCTTTCTCGGTGAGGTCCTCGCAGTAGCTCAACAAAAAATCAAGTTCGAGCGGATATTTGGCATTTGGCTCTTCAACGGTTTCCCAATATTCTTCTTTCGGATAGACACTTCGTTCTTCAAACCGATTATTCCGATTCATCTCATTCAGAATTTGTCCCTTTATATACGAATAAGCATAATTGGTAAAATCACCTTTTTCTGGATCAAAGGCTTCTGCCGCTTCCCAAAGCCCTACAAGCCCTGTATGGAAGTAGTCTTCCTTGTTTTTATAAATATTGAGAGAGGAGATAATCTTGTGGATCATTGGCTCATATTGTCTGGATAACTGTTCAAAGCTTTCCACTTTGCAATCCTTTCGAGATCGCGCGCTATCTATTTTATTCCCGGGTAGCTAAAACATACTTGGAAATGAGAGAGTGCACCAATCACGAAAATTCAATTTTGGAGGTCAAAATGGCTAAAAAACAAACAAAAAAGGCTTGTAAATTCAATTTTCATGACCTATTAAAAGAGAATGCCTATATTAGTAACAAATATCAGAATTGCGAATTGTGAAATTTTTTAGACAATTATTGATAAATTTTTTTCGGGTTAAATGGAAAGTATTTACTACTATTGAAGTAGAATTAACCCAGTTATTTCTTGTGAAAAACTCCGTATATAAATAAAAAAACGGACCTGAATCCAGGCCCGTAGAAAAATATATTATACTAAAAAAGTATAATTTTAGCAATATTCCATTAGATCTAAGTGTTAGGCAATAACAAAAAATCAGATTTACATTTAAATGTCATTATTAATATAATAATACCTATAGGGGTTCTTCCAACACCGAGATCAATTACACAAGCAGCCCTGTTTAATCAGACAGGAGGTTGAGATGCGAAGAGAATTGAAAAATCCCCGGGAATAAAGTCGTGGCGGACAAATCCCGAGGACAAAGTGTGTTGGGTATACCAACTATGTTAGTATACTCTTTTTGTCAGATAAAGCAATACATAGGAGGATTCAATGATGAACCTATTAAGTGATTACACGATTAATCAGGAGACGGTGTTGCTGACAGGGGAATACAACGAAAATGGAAAGCTGTGTACAAGAGTAATCGAAGGGGAAGACACATTTCTCGTCGATATGAAACCAATTGATGTCATTAATAAGACGTTGCTTGGCTTGGGTTCAAATTTTAATGCTGGCAGGAAAAGTTCCAGGGAAATACTCGGTGATATATACATGTGCCCAATCAAGATAAACTGCAATCTGGGCATCTGGTTATTTCCAACCAAATCTTACAATAATGAATTTTGCGTCTGGTTTTCCCTCACGCATGTAAAGAAAACAAAAGCTGTAGGAATTCGGAAAACAGAAGTATATTTAAGTTACAACCATACTTTTGTGATTAACATGAAAGAATCTAAGTTCAACCAAAGAAAACAGGCTGCGAAAGATCTGCGGTATGAAATGACGAAAAACTCCCAGGGCATTCTGACTTTTTACGTGGAGCCTAAAAAAGGCTTGATGATACGTGAGAGTGAAGGGATCAATAGGTACAGAATTCGTAAATAGTAGGAAAGAGGCATCCGGTTTTGGATGTCTCTTTTTTAGTGAATTTAGTGCTAGCGCAATAGATGAGAGTGTATAGAGCAATCCTTTACAAATCTCAATATTTAAATGCAATCACAGGGACTTTTTAGCTGGTAATTGGTATAGTAGCAGTAACTCTAGCATTAGTTAATACAGTAGGTAAAAAACAGGCAGGACAGTTGGATACATCTAAAGTTGGCGCGTTAAGATAACGATAAATTGAAAGCGGTTAAGTTGACAAGGGGAGGAATTATTTTATGGAAAAGTACATTCTATCTTTAGACCAGGGAACGACAAGCTCAAGGGCGATTCTCTTTGACAAAGCAGGGAAGGTCGTACACGTTTCACAAAAGGAATTCACGCAGCATTTTCCCAAGCCGGGTTGGGTAGAGCATAATGCGAATGAAATATGGGGCTCCGTGCTGGCTGTCATCGCAGGAGTTTTATCAGAATCAAATGTTAAGCCAGAGCAAATAGCGGGAATTGGGATTACGAATCAGCGTGAAACGACGGTTGTATGGGATAAAGAAACAGGTATTCCTGTTTATAACGCGATTGTTTGGCAATCACGTCAAACGAGCGGGAATTGTGATGAATTGAAGGAAAAGGGCTACAATGACCTTTTTCGTGAAAAAACAGGCCTCCTGATTGATGCTTATTTTTCAGGGACGAAAGTGAAATGGATTCT
This sequence comes from Mesobacillus selenatarsenatis SF-1, assembly GCF_000813125.1. Lineage (GTDB taxonomy): Bacteria > Bacillota > Bacilli > Bacillales > Cytobacillaceae > Mesobacillus > Mesobacillus selenatarsenatis. The sequence continues at coordinate 6,939 of NZ_BASE01000069.1, read as the reverse complement.
TGACAATGTAGAGGGCGCAAGACAAAAAGCGGAGGAAGGCAAGCTGTTATTCGGAACGATTGACACTTGGCTCATCTGGAAGCTTTCTGGCGGACGTGCCCATGTGACGGATTATAGCAATGCTTCGCGCACGCTTATGTTCAATATATATGACCTGAAGTGGGATGAAGAGCTCCTTGAAATTCTCGGAGTGCCGGCTTCCATGCTTCCAGAGGTTAAGCCTTCTTCAGATGTTTACGCAAATACTGTTACGCACCATTTCTTCGGCCATGAGATTCCGATTGCCGGTGCAGCGGGTGACCAGCAGGCCGCATTATTCGGACAGGCATGCTTTGAGGAAGGCATGGCGAAGAACACGTATGGCACAGGCTGCTTCATGCTGATGAATACCGGTGAAAAAGCGGTCAAATCAGAGCATGGACTATTGACTACACTTGCCTGGGGACTGAACGGAAAAGTGGAATATGCGCTCGAAGGCAGTATTTTTGTCGCCGGATCGGCACTTCAGTGGCTGCGGGATGGCTTGAGAATGCTCAAGCACGCGAGCGATAGCGAATCGTATGCTGAAAACGTGGATTCCACCGAGGGCGTATATGTGGTACCTGCATTCGTGGGGCTGGGAACTCCCTATTGGGACAGCGACGTCAGAGGAGCAGTATTCGGCCTAACCCGGGGAACGAGTAAGGAACACTTTGTCCGCGCGACTCTTGAGTCACTCGCCTACCAAACAAGAGATGTACTATCCGCTATGGAGGCTGATTCCGGCATTGAACTAAAAACTTTGCGCGTGGATGGTGGCGCGGTTAAAAACAATTTCCTGATGAATTTCCAGAGTGATATACTGAACGTTCCTGTCGAACGGCCTGTCGTCAATGAAACGACAGCCCTCGGTGCCGCTTATCTAGCCGGTCTTGCGGTGGGATATTGGGCAGATCAGCAGGAAATTGCTTCCCAGTGGGCGATTGACAGGAAGTTTGAACCAAAGATGACTGAAGAGGACCGGAATCAGCTGTACAGCGGCTGGAAAAAAGCCGTCAATGCTGCGATGGCGTTTAAATAAAACTCTATACGAATAAGGCCAGATTCCTAATAGGTGTCTGGCCTTTTTTCAGGATAATCCGTAAACACTCCATCCGCTCCAATCTCATAAGCCTGCTGAATATCCTCGTCCGTATTCACGGTGAAAAGATGGACCGCCAACCCATGAAGATGGGCCTTTTGAATATAATCTTCATCCACCTTCCCAAAATTGGCTCCGATTCCTGAGGCATATTTTTTCAGCGACCGTAGCTCCCGGTCTGTCAACCTCACCTTCTCTGAATATCTGTAAAGCTGGACAAGTGGAATTCCCGGTTCCAGCTTGCGAATTTTCCTCAGGCTATTGCTGTGGAAGGATTGAATGATAACTTTCGATTTAGAGTGAACCAGCGAATGTTTCCTTAGCAGATTTATTAATTTCACTTCCATCCCTGGCGATTTGGTTTCGATGTAGTAATTCGCGCTTCTCCCATAACGCTGAAAGATTTCCTCGAGTGTAGGGATTTCGACACTTTCATAGGCAGAGTCGGCGAGTTGCGGAAACTGTTCATTGAACCACGAACCGGCTTCCAGCGCCTTGATTTCATCAAGAGTTTGCGTTTTTGACAGTCCAGAACCATTCGTCGTCCGGTCTACCTCCGCATCATGCAGGGCGATCAATTCGCCGTCTTTTGTCATCTGCAAATCGATTTCGATATAATTGGCACCCGATAGTACCGCTAGATTATATGCAGGCAATGTATGTTCAGGCGCGTAGGCTGATGCCCCTCTATGAGCGATGATGATGAAATCATCTGTTAAAACAAAGGCAGGCGCAGCACTGCGATTCTCACAACCGGCACTTACCAGCAAAATCAAACAGAGGAATAAAAGCGATATATTTCTCATGATTCCCTCACTTTTTTGTGAAATGTAATTTTCTAACATACTACCAAAATAAAAAACATATACTCTCAATATATATTACAAACTTGACAAGTTAATACTTGTGACGGAGACCAGGAGACCACATCTACTGCCTTTATCGAATAGGCATTATTTGTGGTCTCCTTTTTCATAGAGTAGCGCTTTTAAGCGGAAAGGGTGGCAATCATGAAGAAGGTGGAATTGATAGGTGTCTCAAAATCTTACGATAAAAAAACTGAAGTCATTTCAGATATTACAGTCAGTATTGAGCCAGGAGAGTTCTTCGTCCTCGTCGGTCCTTCCGGCTGTGGGAAAAGTACGATGCTGCGGATGATTGCCGGCCTGGAAGAGATCACGGGTGGTGTCCTGAAAATCGGCGATGTCGAGTCGAACTGGCTCCCGCCCAGCAAAAGGGATATTTCGATGGTCTTCCAAAACTATGCATTATACCCTCATTTAACGGTTGAGGAGAATATCGTTTTCGGCCTCCATGTAAAAAAAGTGCCAAAGCCTGAACGAAAAAAGCGATGCGAAGATGTGGCGGAAATGCTCGGGTTGACTCCTTATTTGAAAAGGAAACCCCGAGAGCTGTCCGGCGGCCAAAGACAGCGTGTCGCCCTGGCCAGGGCCATCGTCAACCAGGCACCGATTTGCCTGATGGATGAACCTTTATCCAACCTGGACGCTAAATTAAGGGCCCATATGCGCTCGGAAATCAGGCAGATCCAAAGGCGTCTTGGTATCACGATGATCTATGTCACCCACGACCAGGTCGAGGCGATGACGATGGGAGACAGGATCATGATCCTCCATGACGGCAAAATCCAGCAGATTGGCCAGCCAATCGATATTTATAACAATCCCGCCAATCCTTTTGTCGCGACATTCATTGGTTCGCCGCCGATGAATATTGGCGAAGGGAAGGTGGGCAGTGCAAAAAATGAGATTGTTTTCAGCGAGGAAGCAAAAATAGCTGTTCCAGAAAAAGATTGGCCATTATTAAAATCCGACACAATCATCATCGGCGTCCGTCCTGAGCATTTGAAGGCGGCGACAAAAGAGACGAAAGCAGAAGATAAAGTCTATGTAAAAACGACCAATGTAGAGGTCCTTGGAAATGAAACGATCTTCTCCTTCGATATGGGAGGAAGGGAATGGATGGCGAAATGGACCGGCCAATGGCGGATTGATGTCGGGGACATGGTCCCGATTGTCATCAATTACGACTCTCTCTGTTTGTTTGACAGTGAGACGGAAAAAATCATCAAAACTCCATCGGATATCGAGAACCATGTTTTTGATAAAGAGGTGTTCATATGAAGGCAGACGCAGCCAGTACTCCTCCAAAGCAGTTTGGCTTATGGAGGAAATCTCTTAATGCACGCACGGCTCTTTTGTACCTGTTTCCGTCAATTCTTCTGTTTTCGGTGTTCATCTTTTATCCGATGTTCCGGACGATTTACCTGAGCTTCTTTCTTACTGACCAGCAGGGAGCAGCTGCGCTTTTTGTCGGCTTTGAAAATTATGCCTATTTATTTGAGTCAAGGGAATTCCGCAACAGTATCAAGGCGACGGTACTGTTTGTTCTCTACACCGTGCCGACAGGGGTCATCATTGCGCTCTTTTTGTCGCTGATTGCGAATGAAAAACTGAAAGGAATCGGCTTCTTCCGGACTGTCTATTCTTCAACGATGGGCATTTCGGTCGCTGCTTCCTCTGTCGTCTGGCTGTTCCTGTTCCATCCAAGCATCGGCATGTTCAACCGGCTGCTTAATGTCATGAATTTGCCGGGCGTGCAGTGGCTGCTTGATCCGGATTGGGCGCTCGTGTCAATTTCGATTTCAACGATCTGGATGAATATCGGCTTCTCGTTTCTCATCCTGCTTGGCGGGCTGCAGAATATTGATGAATATTTATATGAAAGCGCCAAGATCGACGGTGCCGGCTACTGGTATCAATTACGCAGGATTACGATTCCGATGCTGTCGCCGACACTGTTTTTCATCATCACGATCTCCTTGATCAATGCGTTCCAGACTTTCGGGCAGGTCGATATTTTAACGAAAGGCGGGCCGTCCCAGGCGACAAACCTGATTGTTTACTCCATATACCGGGAGGCATTCATCAACTACCAGTTCGGTACGGCAAGTGCGCAGGCTGTCTTTTTGTTCATCTGCATTTTAATCGTGACGATCCTGCAATTCAAGCTCGGAGAAAAGAAGGTGCACTATCAATGATGATGTCGACACCGAAAAAAATCCTGTTTTATATTTTGCTGGTCATTTCTGCCTTCCTGGTCTTTTTCCCGGTGATGTATGCCTTCATGATCAGCTTCATGTCTGGCGGGGAAATCCTCCAGGGAAAGTTTTTTCCTGAATCGATTCATTTTGATAACTATGTAAAAGTGTTCGACCGGCTGCCGTTGATGAATTACCTGATCAATAGCTTCGTCGTGTCGTTCGGGGTCATGCTCGGCCAGCTGGTGGTCTGCAGTCTTGCGGCCTATGCATTTGTGTTCATCCCGTTTAAGGGAAGGGATTTCATCTTCTTCCTCTTTATATCAACAATGATGATTCCCTGGGAAGCGACGATGATCCCTAACTTTTTTACCATCCAAAAGCTTGATTGGATGAATACGTATCAAGGATTGACCGTGCCATTTTTCGCATTGGCCTTCGGTACCTTTCTGCTGCGCCAGCATTTTAAGACGATTCCAAAAGAGCTGCATGAAGCGGCAGAGGTGGCAGGGCTCGGTAAGTTCGCCTTCTTTTGGAGAGTGATCCTGCCAGTTTCAAAAACGAGCCTTGTTACATTAGGTGCCTACGGGTTCCTTACGACATGGAATATGTATTTATGGCCGTTACTCGTAACAAGCACGGACCAGGTAAGGACGGTCCAGATCGGCTTGAAGCAGCTCCAGTCCCAGGAAGTCGCGACAGAATGGGGCGTCGTCATGGCGGGAGTGATTGTGGTCATCATCCCGACACTGCTCTTGCTTTTTGCCGGACAGAGGCAGCTCCAAAAAGGCCTGACCCAGGGAGCGCTCAAGTAGTTCATTTCGGGTTCAACTTCTGGTATCCAGAAGTATTTTAATAAAAGGGGTGTTCAGCAAGATGATGAAAAAGTTTCGATGGTTTCTCGTGATCAGTGCGATTTTCAGCTTAATCGTCATGTCGGCATGTTCCAATGATGCAAGCAAGGGAGATGACAAAGACAAGGAGAAGGATGGCGGCACGAAGCTTGGCGAGAAAACAGAAATCTCGTTCTGGCATGCGATGTCCGGACCGGGCCAGGAAGCGCTTGATGGCATTGTCGCAGATTTTAACAATTCACAGGATAAAGTTGTGGTCAATGCAGAATTCCAGGGTACTTACGAAGAAGCGCTGACAAAGCTGCGCAGTGTTGGAGGCACCGATAATGCGCCGGCGATCATGCAGGTATTTGAAGTAGGGACTAAGTATATGATTGAAAGCGGCTTTATCGAGCCAATGCAAACATTCATCGATAAGGACAATTATGACCTGTCCCAGCTGGAGGAAAATATCCTGAACTACTATAAGGTCGATGGCAAACTGTATTCGATGCCGTTCAACTCTTCGACACCGGTGATGATCTATAATAAGGATGCTTTTAAGGAAGCGGGTCTTGACCCGGAAAAAGCGCCGCAAACATTCAGTGAAGTAAAAGCGGCTGCTGAAAAACTGACGAAGAAAGACGAACGATTTGGATTCTCGATGCTGACATATGGCTGGTTCTTTGAACAGCTTGTAGCGACACAAGGCGGTCTGTATGTCGACAATGATAATGGCCGTTCTGACGACGCAACAAAAGCTGTGTTCAATGGGGAAGAAGGACTGCGAGTCTTCAAGTTCCTTGACGACATGAACAAAGCAGGAACCTTCGGCAACTACGGAACGAACTGGGATGACATCCGTGCCGCTTTCCAGACAGGAAAAGTCGCCATGTACATGGATTCATCCGCAGGTGTAGCCGGCGCGATCAATAACTCTTCATTCGATGTCGGGGTTGCCTATATCCCATACCCGGATGAAGTTGAAAGACAGGGCGTAGCGATTGGCGGAGCGTCATTATGGATGAGTAAAGGAATCGGTGATGATAAGCAGCAGGCAGCATGGGAATTCATGAAATTCCTCGCATCACCTGAAAGCCAGGCAAAATGGCATATCGGAACAGGGTACTTCGCAATCAACCCTGCAGCATATGAAGAAGACATCGTGAAAAAAGAGTGGGAAAAATACCCGCAGTTCAAGGTTACAGTAGACCAGCTGCAGGATACAAAACCATCCTTCGCGACACAGGGTGCATTGATTTCCGTTTTCCCTGAATCACGCCAGCAGGTCGTAACTGCCTTAGAGAACTTATACCAGGGAACACCGCCTCAGGAAGCGCTGGACCAGGCGGCTGAAGGAACAGACAGGGCGATTGAGATAGCGAATAAGACGAAGAAGAAGTAACAAGAGTTATTGGATAGGGGGAACCGCTTTTTCACGGCTGTTTTTGCAGCGGGAGGAAGGGGCCTCCTTTTTTATTGAAAATCAAAAAGCTCCGGATTATCGGAGCTTTTCGTTTCGTGCTTAAATTTGATTAGCAAGGACTGTGACTGCTGCACTGAGCACTACAGTAGCTAATAATAATGCCGCATATAGAAGGGTTTTTTGTCTTGCTTTTTTCTTCTGCATTTCCTCTGGCGTTAGCCAAACGTTATTAGACATCAATTTTCTCCTTTATGATTGATGGTAGCTGGCAGACTTTTTCCAATGGAAAGAGGTCCCTATAGCTTTGCGTCATCATTTTTCAATGATTTTGCCCTATATAAAAGTATCGTAATTGTGAAAAGCCTTTCAATAGGTCTTTTGTCCCTTTTTCTACTTTTTTACATCTCTGAACCTCGTTCACCTTCGGGCAACCTGCGCCACAGCTAGTAATTATGTCCGAACCATTCCCGACTTCGGAAAAATCAAGCGCCAACGCAAG
>NZ_BASE01000070.1 GCF_000813125.1 Mesobacillus selenatarsenatis SF-1 | reverse complement strand
AGAAGTAGTGGCACCTTTAGACAAGCAGGTGCTTGTTGCCTCTAAACTCCTAGTGCGTTGATCCAAGAAGGATTAACGCTTTTTTTGTGGAATTTATTTAACAATCAGAGCACATTTCTTATCTTCCCAGTTACTCTGCGATCATTGTAAAGATCTAATTACTTTTTAGTTTTTTTAAAGAGTGATTGGGATAACAGGTCAGATTCATTGATATGAAAAGACTAATAGGAGGAACGAAATGAGTAAGCAATTAAATTTCTGGTCATTCATCTTTTCAACAATCTTGATTTTACTATTTTTTATAGTTTCCTTCACAGGGCCTATTGATTACTACATATTAGGCATGCATCCATTCGTTCTGCTTTTATATGTAACCTTGCTGACTTTTATAACAGGGCTTACAGGGATGGCAGGTATGGAAGAGTGGAAGAGTATGGCCAGGAGTTTTTCGACGATCATCCTGACTTTAGGGTTATCTGCATTTTTAGCTATCGTTATATTTTTTGGCAATTTATTAAGTTAGTGGTAGCACTTATACAGGCACAGTTGAGTTCCTCAGAAAATAAAATATACCAGCATTTAGCATCTTCGTGAAAGAATGCTTACGTAATATAGATGAAAATTGCTGGTCACATTGCCAATCTAACCAATTAGGCACCGACTCCTTCGCATTAAAGCTGGTCCTGAACAAATTTTTCATTGATGTGTCCAGATACAAGTTTCCACATGTTACAAAATGGGTATAATAACCAACACACCCCTTATTGTCATGTTTTGGCATACATAATTTTGACGAACATAATTCAGGATGCATTCATTGCAACGAAAAAAAGTTTTTTGTATAATTAAAGTCAAATATAGTCAAAGTCAGATTGGGGGAGGTTTAGTGAGGAATATATCGGACATCATAGAACATTACCTTAAGCAGGTTTTAGAAATGAGCGATAAAGACATCGTTGAAATTAAGCGAAGTGAGATCGCCGATAAATTTCAGTGCGTGCCGTCCCAGATCAATTATGTCATCAATACAAGGTTCACGATTGAACGGGGCTATCTTGTTGAGAGTAAACGGGGTGGCGGCGGCTACATCCGTATCATCAAAGTCCAGGCTTATGATCATGCACATTTGATTGATGACTTACTGTCTTTGATTCAGATTCGAATTTCGCAAAGCAGCGCTGAGCATGTCATCTTCCGCCTAGTAGAGGAAGATGTAGTGACTGACCGCGAGGCAAAAATCATGCTGAGTGTGCTCGACAGGTCTGTCCTGTATATAGAGCTGCCGCAGCGTGATGAACTGCGTGCGAGAATGTTGAAGGCCATGCTGATGGCGTTGAAGTATAAATAATATCAAAGCAGATAAAGAGGTGAGGGCATGATCTGCCAAGAGTGTAATCAAAGGCCGGCAACGCTGCACTTCACGAATTATTCAAATGGTGAAAAAACAGAATTGCACTTGTGTGAAATATGTGCACAAGAAAAAGGCGAACTGTTTATGATGAACAACGGCCCTGCTTTTTCTATCAATAGCTTACTTGCCGGATTATTGAATATGGAACCTGCTTTTCCGGAACAGAAAAAAGAATTTGAAGCTGAGCAAGTTGCCCAGTGCCCGCAATGTTCGATGTCGTTTCCGCAGTTTGTGAAAGTAGGCCGGTTTGGCTGTGCGACTTGCTATGATGCTTTTCGCGAACAGTTGACCCCGATTGTAAGGAGGCTCCATAGTGGTAATTCCATGCATAATGGGAAAATCCCTAAAAGAGTCGGCGGGGACCTTCATGTAAGGAAGACAATCGATCAGCTTAAGCAAACTATGAAAAGCCTGATTTCTGCAGAGGAATTTGAAAAGGCTGCTGAGACAAGGGACCAGATCAGGGAACTTGAAAGGAAATTGTCAGCAGGTCAAGAGGGAGGGGAGTAGCCTTTGTCATTGGAGAAGTTTATCAATCAGGCTGTCAGCTCCTGGATGAGTGATGATGGACCTGATTCAGATATCGTCCTTAGCTCTCGCATCCGTTTTGCAAGGAATCTTGATGAATATAACTTTCCGACGCTGTTCACCAATGGAGAGGCGGAAGCAGTGGTAGGTACGATCATGGAGCGTGCCAGTAATACATCAATAGCTGCCTTCGGTCAGTTGGAAATGATCAAAATGGATGAAATTCCGCCTTTGCAGAAAAGGGTGTTAGTTGAGAAACATCTGATCAGTCCGAATCTGGCAGAAAACTCCGTTCATGGTGCAGTCCTTCTATCTGAAAATGAAGAAGTGAGCATCATGATCAATGAGGAAGACCACATCAGGATTCAGTGTTTATTCCCTGGCTTCCAGCTAAGTGAAGCACTAAAGACTGCCAATGAGATCGATGACTGGCTTGAGGACTATGTCAATTATGCGTTTGATGAGAAGTTCGGCTATTTGACCAGTTGTCCTACTAATGTGGGTACGGGCCTGAGGGCATCGGTGATGATGCACCTGCCTGGTCTTGTTTTGACACAGCAAATGAACAGGATTGTCCCGGCGATTAATCAGCTTGGTTTGGTGGTAAGAGGTATTTACGGCGAGGGCAGTGAAGCGCTCGGCAATATTTTTCAAATTTCGAACCAAATTACACTCGGAAAATCGGAAGAGGACATCGTAGACGATTTAAAAAGTGTCGTAAGCCAGATTATATCTCAGGAAAGGTCAGCGCGGGAAGCATTAGCGAAGACTTCGAACATACAATTAGAAGACAGAGTGTTTCGATCATATGGGACACTTGCCAATAGCAGAATCATCGAAACGAAGGAAGCCGCCCGCTGCCTTTCTGATTTAAGGCTAGGTATAGATATGGGCTTTATAAAAAATATATCAAAATCGATACTGAATGAATTGATGATATTAACTCAGCCTGGGTTTTTGCAGCAATATGCGGGAGGACCATTAAGACCGAATGAACGGGATATCCGCAGGGCTGCTTTAATAAGAGAACGATTGAAAATGGAAACAAAAGACGAGTCAGGAGGATGATCTTATGATGTTTGGACGATTTACCGAGAGGGCACAAAAAGTATTGGCACTCGCACAGGAAGAGGCAATCCGCCTTGGACATAACAATATCGGTACAGAACACATCTTGCTTGGCCTTGTGCGTGAGGGAGAGGGCATTGCGGCAAAGGCGCTTTATGGACTAGGGCTTGGAGCGGAGAAAATCCAGAAGGAAGTTGAAAACCTGATTGGCCGCGGCCAGGAAACTTCCCAGACAATCCACTATACACCTAGAGCTAAAAAGGTCATCGAGCTTTCCATGGATGAGGCAAGGAAGTTGGGCCATTCCTATGTCGGCACAGAACATATCCTTCTCGGATTGATCCGTGAGGGAGAGGGCGTGGCTGCAAGAGTGCTGAACAACCTTGGTGTAAGCTTGAACAAAGCGCGCCAACAGGTTCTACAGCTGCTTGGAAGCAATGAAACTTCAGGTCATCAGGGAGGCGGAACGGCTAATGCCAATACTCCGACACTTGATAGCCTTGCAAGAGACCTTACAGCTATCGCTAGGGAAGGCAGCCTTGATCCGGTCATCGGCCGTGCTAAGGAAATCCAACGTGTCATTGAAGTGTTAAGCCGCCGGACGAAGAACAACCCTGTATTAATCGGGGAGCCTGGTGTAGGTAAAACAGCGATTGCTGAAGGATTGGCACAGCAAATTGTGAATAACGAGGTACCGGAAATCCTCCGTGACAAGCGAGTCATGACTCTTGATATGGGAACTGTTGTTGCGGGAACAAAGTACCGCGGTGAATTTGAGGACCGTCTGAAAAAAGTAATGGATGAAATTCGCCAGGCCGGAAATATCATTCTTTTCATCGATGAGCTTCATACACTGATCGGTGCTGGAGGAGCAGAGGGTGCGATTGACGCGTCCAATATCCTAAAGCCTTCATTGGCTCGTGGCGAACTTCAGTGTATCGGAGCGACCACACTTGATGAATACCGCAAATACATCGAAAAAGACGCTGCGCTAGAACGACGTTTCCAGCCGATTACTGTTGATGAGCCAACTGCGGAAGAGTCAGTGCAAATTTTGAAGGGGCTTCGTGACCGCTATGAAGCTCACCACAGAGTATCAATTACAGATGAGGCAATTGATGCGGCAGTAAAATTATCTGATCGCTACATCTCCGACCGTTTCCTGCCGGATAAAGCGATTGACTTAATTGATGAAGCTGGTTCGAAGGTTCGCCTGCGCTCTTATACCACTCCGCCAAACCTTAAGGAGCTTGAGGTGAAGCTGGAGGAAGTACGCAAGGAGAAGGATGCTTCTGTCCAAAGCCAGGAGTTTGAAAAGGCTGCTTCATTAAGAGATACAGAACAGCGTCTTCGCGAACAGCTTGAAAATACGAAGAAATCATGGAAAGAAAAGCAGGGCAAGGAAAACAGTGAAGTGACAGTGGAAGACATCGCTCATGTGGTGTCCAGCTGGACGAATATACCTGTTTCTAAGCTTGCGCAAACCGAAACAGACAAACTGCTGAACCTTGAGGAAATCCTTCATTCCCGTGTTATTGGCCAGGATGAAGCAGTTAAAGCAGTATCCAAGGCAGTAAGGCGTGCTCGTGCAGGCTTGAAGGACCCGAAACGTCCTATTGGTTCATTCATCTTCCTTGGACCAACAGGTGTTGGTAAAACAGAATTGGCAAGAGCATTGGCAGAGTCCATGTTTGGCGATGAAGATGCGATGATCCGCGTCGATATGTCCGAGTACATGGAGAAGCATTCGACATCACGTCTTGTCGGTTCACCTCCAGGCTATGTCGGATATGATGAAGGCGGCCAATTGACTGAGAAGGTCCGCAGAAAGCCATATTCCGTCATCCTGCTGGATGAAATTGAAAAAGCTCATCCAGATGTGTTCAACATTTTGCTGCAGGTCTTAGAGGATGGCCGATTGACTGACTCCAAGGGCCGGACAGTCGATTTCCGCAATACAATCATGATCCTTACATCCAATGTCGGAGCTGAGGCGTTGAAGCGGAATAAATATGTTGGTTTCAATATCCAGGATGGCGAACAGGATTACAAAGATATGAAGGGCAAAGTGATGGAAGAACTGAAAAAGGCGTTCCGTCCGGAATTCCTCAACCGTATCGATGAGATCATCGTCTTCCACGCACTTGAAAAGCCACATTTGAAGGAAATTGTGACATTGATGTCCGATCAGCTTGTGAAGCGCCTGAAAGAACAGGAAATCACACTAGAGCTGACAGAGGCAGCAAAAGAGAAGATTTCCGAGGAAGGATACGATCCGGAATACGGCGCACGTCCGTTACGCAGGGCGATCCAGAAGCATATCGAAGACCAGCTGTCTGAAGAATTGCTCAGAGGAACTGTCCTTACCGGGCAAAATGTCGTCATTGACGTTGAAAATGGCGAATTCGTCGTCAAGACTCCAGAAGGATCGACAAAAGTTTAAAATGGCTTAACATGTTATCAAAAGGGGTATACGTACTAAAAATACGTGTACCCCTTTTTTTCTAATAACTTATTATTCAATTTGGTTTCACAAGTTTTATTTGCACAATCCCTCGTAAGAATCCCGGTGCCTATTTAGGTTGCGGAAGCTGATTTGCAAGAAAACAGCCTTTCTGAAAAAAAAGTTGGAATTGCGGCATCTGGATATGAACATAATTTAATTGAAGAAGTATACATGTTGATTCATGACCTCAAATAAGCCTAGTAGAAAAAAATACATAGGTACTTCAGTCGCTATCATTTCTTTTATTACTTGTTTGGCTTTATTATAAAGATAATAACTTTTTTATTGAGAGGCTAAGAAAATGGCAAAAAGAAAAACAAAGTTCATGTGCCAGGAATGCGGCTATGAATCTCCGAAATGGATGGGGAAATGCCCGGGATGCGGGCAATGGAATAAGATGGTCGAGGAAGTGGAAAGCACTGGCTCGACAAGAAGAGGAGCGTTTGCCAACACAGGGAATACGGGTGTTGCCGCAAAGGCGACTCCGATCACCAGTATTGAAACAATCAGCGAGCCGCGGATTACGACAGACTTGAATGAGTTGAACCGCGTACTTGGCGGCGGCGTTGTCAGGGGTTCGCTTGTGTTGATTGGCGGGGACCCTGGTATCGGTAAATCGACGCTTTTGCTTCAGGTATCTTACCAGCTGGCGAAAAAGGCTCATTCAGTCCTATATATTTCAGGTGAGGAGTCGATGAGGCAAACGAAGCTGCGCGCAGACCGTCTTGGAGTAACATCGGATAACCTGCTTGTTTATTCGGAAACAAATCTACAAGAAATCAGCCTGACAATTGAAAATACAAACCCGGATTTTGTCATAGTGGACTCAATCCAGACCATATTCCACCCGGAAGTGACCTCTGCCCCGGGGAGCGTGTCACAGGTAAGGGAATGTACAGCTGAGTTAATGAGGATTGGGAAAACAAAGGGGATCGCGATTTTTATCGTTGGCCATGTCACAAAGGAAGGCTCTATCGCCGGACCAAGACTGCTAGAGCATATGGTCGATACAGTTCTATATTTTGAAGGGGAAAGGCACCATACGTACAGAATCCTCCGGGCTGTCAAAAACCGTTTCGGCTCCACGAATGAAATGGGTATTTTCGAGATGAAGGAAATGGGTCTTGAAGAAGTGGCAAACCCCTCGGAAATTTTTTTAGAGGAAAGATCCCAGGGAGCTTCAGGTTCAACGGTTGTAGCCTCGATGGAAGGAACACGACCAGTATTGGTTGAAATCCAGGCGTTGATCTCGCCAACAAGCTTCGGGAACCCAAGGCGGATGGCTACCGGAATCGACCATAACCGCGTGTCGCTGCTGATGGCGGTGCTGGAGAAGCGTGTAGGGTTGCTGCTGGCTAACCAGGATGCTTATTTGAAGGTCGCCGGCGGAGTGAAGCTGGATGAACCGGCAATCGATCTTGCGGTGGCTGTTAGCATTGCTTCAAGCTTCAGGGATAAACCGACCCGCGCTACTGATTGTATCATTGGCGAGGTGGGTCTGACTGGGGAAGTAAGGAGAGTCTCGAGGATTGAACAGCGCGTCCAGGAAGCGGCGAAGCTTGGCTTTGAAAGAATTATTTTACCGGAGAATAATCTTGGCGGATGGACTCCTCCACGGGGTGTTGAGCTTATCGGGGTATCATCTGTCAGCCATGCATTAAAAGTCACCTTGGGAGGTTGATGGATTGGAACACAAAGAGCTTGAAGAAAAAGGGTTAGGTGAAATCCTTCAATTTATCGCTCCAGGTACGCCTCTAAGGGATGGAATCGATAATGTGCTCCGGGCCAAGACAGGTGGATTAATTGTGTTTGGATACAATGAGAAAGTGAAAAACCTGGTCGACGGCGGTTTTGAGATCAACTGCAGGTTCAGTCCCAGCTATCTCTATGAACTGGCGAAGATGGATGGCGCAATCATCCTGAATGAGACGGGAAGCAAAATCTTATTCGCCAACGCCCAGTTAGCTCCTGATACGGGAGTACCCTCTACTGAGACAGGGATGAGGCACAGGACAGCGGAACGTGTAGCAAGGCAGACGAAGGCACTCGTTATCGCAATTTCCCAGCGAAGGAATGTCATTACCCTGTACCAGGGACACCTTCGCTATGCCTTGAAGGAAATCGGTGTCATCTTGACGAAGGCGAACCAGGCAATCCAGACGCTGGAAAAGTATAAAGTCGTCCTTGAACAAAGCATTACCAATCTGGGAATCCTCGAATTTGAGGACCTTGTTACATATAATGATTTGCTTCAGGTTATCCATCGTTTTGAAATGGTATTAAGGATCAAGACAGAGCTATTGACATATTTGAGTGAGCTCGGACTCGAAGGCCGGCTGATCCGGCTGCAAATGCAGGAACTATTATCTGAAATGGAAAAAGAAGCATTGCTTGTCATCAAAGATTATTCAGCAGAATCAGAAGTGAAGGCAGAAGAAGTGATGGCTCGTTTCCAGGAGCTTTCAAAGGCCGGTGTCATCGAGGATTCTACCATCCTTAAGCTTCTCGGGCATCAGGGATATGTGCATATGGATGAATTCATCTGTCCTCGAGGATATCGGATGCTGAATAAAATCCCGCGGCTGCCAATGATCATTACTGAGAATTTGATTAAACGTTTCAGCAAATTCAAGAATATGATTTCAGCTTCCGTTGAAGAACTGGATGATGTAGAGGGCATTGGCGAAGTAAGAGCCCGGAAAATCAAAGAAGGCTTTAAACTCATCAGGGACCAGCTGATGGCGGACCGCCAAATGTAATCCCAAACATTGGCGGCCTGCTTTTAATTGACACATGCATGCCCCGATGCTACTTTAAAGATGAGATTTACTCCTATAGAGATTATGGCAATCTTGCTGTATTTTTGTCATTTTAATTGTACAAAATACGTAACCTTTGCCAGGGTAAATTCGTATAATCATTTGGGTGTTTATATTTAAAGAAAATGTTTTCATTACGAGGGTTTCAAAATTTGGAAGTTGTTTATAATGAGTAAAAGGAGGTGAAAGGATGTTAAGACGTATCATTCAAGCCTGCTTCCTGATCATTGGGGGAACGCTTGGTATATTCTTAATTCCTGATTTATTATCATTAATGAACGCGGGAGACATGACTCTCATCAATAATCCTTATGTTACTGCTGTTTTGGGCGCACTTATTTTTTATCTTCTTACTTTTTGGGCCGTAGATCCTGTGACCAATTTTGTGAAGTGGGCTGAAGAGTCGCTGATCAAGGCACCAATTACAGATGTCCTCTTTGGCAGTGTCGGACTTTTCTTTGGTTTGCTGGTGGCATTTTTAGTAGGATTTGCGCTTAATGCAATCCAGGTGCCTGTTGTGAATACAGTCGCACCGACACTTCTGACACTTTTATTTGGATATCTTGGATTCCAGGTCGGTTTCAAGAAGCGTGATGAACTGCTTGGTTTATTTTCAAGGTCAAAGAAGAAGGGCACTGAAGAAGAAGCCGATAAAGAACAAGAAACTCGTGCAAGAGAGTGGAAGATACTCGATACAAGTGTGATTATTGATGGCAGGGTTGCTGATATCTGCCAGACTGGGTTCCTTGAAGGCACTATCGTAATCCCGCAGTTTGTCCTCGAAGAATTACAGCATATCGCTGATTCTTCTGACGTGTTGAAGCGCAATCGCGGACGACGCGGATTGGACATCCTTAACCGTATTCAAAAGGAACTTAAGATCAAGGTTGAGATTTATGAAGGTGATTTCGACGACATCCAGGAAGTCGACAGCAAGCTTGTAAAGCTGGCAAAGCTGACAAATGGTGTTGTCGTCACGAATGATTTCAACCTGAACAAAGTATGTGAATTGCAGAAGGTTGCCGTGCTGAATATCAATGACCTCGCAAATGCGGTAAAACCAGTTGTCCTTCCTGGAGAAGAATTGAGCATTCAGGTAATCAAGGATGGCAAGGAACATAATCAGGGCATTGCGTACCTTGATGATGGCACAATGATCGTAGTCGAAGAAGGCCGCGATTATATCGGAAAGCGTATCGATGTACTTGTAACAAGTGTGCTGCAAACATCAGCTGGCAGGATGATTTTCGCTAAGCCGAAACTATTGGAAAAAAGCATAATCAGTTGATCCATCCCCGGATGGACCAAGCCTTTATGGGCAGTTGATTCCCGCTTCCTTCATTGACTCATTGAAGGCGTGAAGCAGGGCCTCGACTGCCCGTTTATATGTATTACACTTATAGAAATGTCTAGCTCTAGCACTTGTGTGTGCTGACCAAGGCGCTTGCGCTTTTCGTACCTAAATAAGAGAGTATTACTTTTTTAACTTAGATTAGTGTCTAGCTCCAGCGCCTAGCCCCTCGAGTCGCTTGTCTAGTTCGCCTCCTAGAAACTCCGAAACTTCAACTCCGCCGGCAGAAGCAAAAAACGCTTCTTTGTCGGAGTCTCCAGTTTCTGCGTTTCTGGGCAGTCGGCTACACATTTCGATTTCGGTCCTGCCAATAAAGTCAAGAACGACTTTACTGTCAGGCCCTCCAGCGCTTGTCGGGGCTGATCAAGGCGCTTGCGCTTTTCAATGGAGATAGGAGTTTTTCGTCATGCCTTATCAGGTCATTATTCCGGCTGCGGGTCAGGGAAAAAGAATGGGAGCAGGAAAAAACAAGTTGCTGCTCACTTTGGAAGGTGTCCCGATCCTGATCCATACACTTAGGGTGTTTGAAGCAGATGCTGAATGTTCAGGCATCATTCTAGCCATTAACCCGAGTGATGAGCAAGAGTTTAAGTCTTTATTGAAGGAATATGGTATACATAAAGTATCTTCGCTTGTCACTGGCGGCAAGGAACGCCAGGACAGTGTATATAACGGGCTGAGGGCAGTCCATTCAATCGATGGGGTCGTGCTGGTCCATGATGCTGCCCGTCCATTCATCAGACTAGAAACCATCCGCAATCTCGTGGAGGCCGCTAGCAAGGATGGCGGGGCAATCGTGGCTGTTCCTGTTAAAGATACCATCAAGAAAGCGGACGACGGCAGGGTAGCTGAAACAGTTGAGCGTTCAAGCTTGTGGTCAGTCCAGACCCCTCAGGCTTTCCGTGCTTCCGTATTGCTTGAGGCCCATAACAAGGCAATGAGGGAGCAATTCATCGGTACAGATGAATCAAGCCTAGTCGAACGGATCCCACATCATGTCAGCATCATTGAAGGGGACTATGATAATATTAAGCTGACAACACCAGAAGATTTATATTTTGCCGAAGCGATTCTGCGCAAGCGGAAGGAATCAGGTGTTTGATAGAGTATATAAACCCAGCAACTTTAAAAGGAGTAATTCATTATGTTTCGTATTGGACAAGGTTTCGATGTACATCAATTGACCGAGGGCAGGCCGCTGATCATTGGCGGAATCACGATTCCATATGAAAAGGGGCTTCTTGGCCACTCTGATGCCGATGTGCTTTTACATACGGTAGCTGATGCATGCCTTGGAGCAATCGGCGAAGGAGACATCGGCAGACATTTCCCGGATACTGATCCTGAATTCAAGGACGCTGATTCAGCTAAATTGCTTGAACATGTATGGAAGATTGTGAAGGATAAAGGATACGAGCTTGTTAACATTGACTGCACGATTATCGCACAGCAGCCTAAGATGGCACCGCATATCGAAGCCATGCGTGAAAGGATTGCAGGCTTATTGGAAGGCGCCCCTGACCAGGTGAACGTCAAGGCGACAACAACAGAAAAGCTTGGTTTCCCGGGGCGGGGAGAAGGTATCGCTTCCCAGGCAACCGTGTTGTTAAAGCAGACTGAGAAATAAATCGCAGGCAGCTTGATAAGCCACTTCCGCTTTATATATCGATAGTGATACAATAATGGACAGCTATATTAGAGGAGGATTCACTATGTCATCAGATATCCGAGTGCGTTATGCGCCGAGTCCGACTGGACATTTACATATCGGGAATGCCCGTACAGCACTATTCAACTATCTATTCGCACGCAACAGGGGCGGAAAGTTCATTATCCGCATTGAAGATACAGATAAAAAACGCAATATAGAAGGCGGAGAGCAAAGCCAATTGAAGTACCTTCAGTGGCTTGGAATCGACTGGGATGAGAGTGTCGATGTTGGCGGCGATTATGGACCGTATCGCCAATCAGAACGAAACCACATATATGAAAAGTACAATCAGGAGCTTTTGGAAAAAGGCTTTGCCTATAAGTGTTATTGCACGGAGGAAGAGCTGGAAGCTGAGCGCGAGGAGCAGTCTGCACGCAATGAAACTCCTCAATACTCAGGACGCTGCCGCAATCTTACAGCAGAACAGAAGGAACAGTTTGAAATTGAAGGTCGCCAGCCGAGCCTTCGTTTCAAGGTGCCTGCAGGCAAAATCCTTAAATTCGATGATATGGTAAAAGGTGAGGTTAGCTTTGAGTCCGACGGGATGGGTGATTATGTCATCGTCAAGAAAGATGGCACGCCTACTTATAACTATGCGGTTGTCATCGACGACCATTTGATGAAGATTTCCCACGTGCTTCGCGGGGATGACCACATTTCCAATACACCGAAGCAGCTTGTGATTTACGAAGCGTTTGGCTGGGAGCCTCCGGTATTTGGCCATATGACTTTGATCGTCAATGAAAGCCGCAAGAAGCTGAGCAAGCGTGACGAATCAATCATCCAGTTCATTGAGCAGTATGAAGAACTTGGCTACTTGCCTGAAGCGTTGTTTAACTTCATCACCTTGCTCGGATGGTCGCCATCAGGTGAAGAGGAAATCTATTCAAAGGATGAATTCATCGAGATTTTCGACCCGGCAAGACTTTCAAAATCTCCTGCGCTCTTTGACCAGCAGAAGCTTGCATGGATGAACAATCAATATATGAAAAAAGCTGATCTGGACCGTGTTGTCGAGCTAGCACTTCCGCATCTAGTTAAGGCTGGAAAGGTCAGCGAGAATCGTACAGAGGAAGAAGATGCTTGGGTTCGCGGCCTCATTTCCCTATACCATGATAAAATGAGCTTCGGAGCGGAAATCGTTGAGATGTCGGATTTGTTTTTCCGCGCTGAGGTAGACTATGATGAAGAAGCAAAAGAGGTCCTTGCAGGTGAACAGGTTCCAGAAGTGCTGAATGCTTTCCTTGCGGAGATCGATAAGCTTGAAGAGTTCAAGGCTGATGGAATCAAGGCAGCGGTCAAGGCAGTCCAAAAAGGAACTGGCCATAAGGGTCAGAAGCTGTTCATGCCAATCCGTGCGGCTGCCACAGGGCAAACTCATGGACCAGACCTGATGCTTGCAATGGAACTGATCGGCAAAGAAAAAGTGATGGAAAGAGTCCAGACGCTTTTAGGCTAATAACTTTTTTAAGCTATTTTAGTTAACAGAAATACAAAAATGTAATATAGTAAGAGTAATTCTATATAACCAAAGTGTTGAAGAGGAAAAGTAGAAGAATGACGCTTATTAGAGAGAACCATCACCGGCTGAAAGTGGTTCAGGCCTCTCATTTTTCGAAATGCGCCTCGGAGTCCCTTTGCGAAAAGGCAATCAGTGCCTGAGTAGTATCGGGCGGGTCCTCCCGTTAACAGGTGAAAGTTGAGGCTATTGCTTAAGGTAGCCTAAACAGAGTGGAACCGCGCATATCAAGCGTCTCTGTCGTATACGACAGGGGCGCTTTTTTATATGGTGTCTGGCGAGCAAGTTGGATAATGTGCCCGAAAAATGAGGGACCGCCACTTTACGGTCACATAAACTAGGAATATGTGCCCGAAAAAGCAGGAAAGCCATCGTTACGGTCACATAAAGGATTTTATAAGGCTAAATAATTAAATTTCGGCTTTATGGGTGCTCACTACTGAGCAAAAGGGCAATAACAATTTATTAAGAAGGAGGATTTCACCATGTTTAAGATGATGAAGGAAGACATAGATGTTGTTTTTGATCAAGATCCGGCTGCCAGGAGCGTGCTGGAAGTGGTTTTGACATACGCAGGCCTGCATGCGATATGGTCCCATCGTTTGGCACATGCTTTTTACAAGCGGAAGTTTTATTTTGTCGCAAGGGCCATTTCGCAAATCAGCCGTTTTTTCACGGGAGTTGAAATCCATCCGGGAGCCAAGATAGGCAGACGTTTTTTCATCGACCATGGAATGGGTGTCGTCATTGGTGAGACGTGTGAGATCGGGGATAATGTGACTGTGTTCCAGGGAGTGACCCTGGGCGGTACTGGCAAGGAAAAGGGCAAACGCCACCCGACTGTTAACGACAATGCTCTTATTGCGACCGGCGCGAAGGTTTTAGGTTCGATCACGATTGGGGAGAATTCTAAAGTGGGCGCCGGGTCGGTTGTCCTGAAGGATGTACCTCCAAACTCCACGGTTGTTGGCATCCCTGGAAAAATCGTCATCCAGGATGGCGTAAGAGTCAAGAAGGACTTTAACCATCGCGATTTGCCTGATCCTGTTGCAGATCGATGCAAGGAAATCGAAATGGAATTGGTTAAATTGAAAAAAGAACTAGAATTAGTCAAATTACATGAAGTACTTGAAGTTGCGAAGCAAGGAAGGGGCATGGAAAATGGGAATTAAGATCTATAATACACTTACTCGTAACAAGGAAGAGTTTATCCCGCTAGAAGAGGGAAAAGTGAAAATGTATGTTTGTGGTCCTACCGTTTATAACTATATTCACATCGGAAATGCCCGCCCGGCCATCGTTTTTGATACGGTCCGCCGCTATCTTGAGTTCCGCGGCTATGATGTAAATTATGTTTCGAACTTCACCGATGTCGATGACAAACTGATTAAAGCAGCAAATGAACTCGGGGAAGATGTACCGACAATCGCGCAACGATTCATCGATGCTTACTTTGAGGATGTCCATGCACTCGGCTGCAAGACAGCTGATGCACACCCAAGGGTAACGGAAACAATGGATTTGATTATCGACTTTATCAGCGCGCTGATTGAAAAAGGCTTTGCCTATGAATCAGGCGGAGATGTGTACTACCGCACGAGAGAATTCAAAGAATACGGCAAGCTTTCCCATCAATCCATTGAAGAACTGAAGGTTGGAGCAAGGATCCAGGTTGGGGAAAAGAAACAAGATGCGCTTGACTTCGTGCTTTGGAAGTCGGCAAAGGAAGGCGAGATTTCTTGGGATAGTCCTTGGGGCAAAGGCCGTCCAGGCTGGCATATTGAGTGCTCTGCGATGGCCCGTGAATATCTTGGAGATACGATCGATATCCATGCTGGCGGACAGGATTTGGCCTTCCCGCACCATGAAAATGAAATCGCTCAGTCAGAGGCGTTGACAGGACAGACATTTGCCCGCTACTGGATGCATAATGGATACATCAATATTGACAATGAAAAGATGTCCAAGTCACTTGGCAATTTTGTCACAGTTCATGACATCATTAAGCAGATTGACCCACAGGTATTAAGATTTTTCATGATTTCAGTTCATTACCGGAATCCGATCAATTACAGCCAGGAGCTGCTTGAAAAGACAAAGGCTGCTTTCGAGCGCTTGAAAACATCTTACCAAAATCTGAAGCACCGACTCGGAGCAAGCGCTAATCTTACTGATGACAACCAGGGTTGGCTGGATAAAATCGCTGGGCTCCGTGAGCAGTTCATCAAGGATATGGATGATGACTTTAACACCGCAAATGGCGTATCCACTCTGTTTGAACTTTCAAAGCTATCTAATCTGTACTTGATGGAGAAAAACACTTCCGAGGAAGTAATTAACGCTTTCATGAAGGAATTCGAGATTTTGTTTGGCGTTCTCGGCTTGTCGCTTAAAGATGAGGAATTGCTTGATGAAGAAATCGAAGCCTTGATCGAAAAAAGAACTCAGGCTCGCAAGGACAGGAACTTCCAGCTGGCAGATGAAATCCGTGACCAGTTGAAGGAAATGAATATCATCATCGAAGACACTCCGCAAGGCATCAGATGGAAAAGAGGCTAAATGATGCTGCATTACGAACAAAAAGTAGATGAAAAACAACTGAATAGCCTAGCGCTTGCCTACATGGGTGATGCCGTATATGAACTGTATGTCCGGCATCACCTGCTGCAAAGCGGCAAGGTTCGGCCAAATAAGCTGCATAAAGAAGCAACCGCTTATGTATCGGCAAAATCGCAGGCGAAATACCTCCACAAGCTGATCGAAATGGAGAAGCTGTCCGAAGCGGAAATGACGATTGTAAAAAGGGGCCGGAATGCGAAGTCAGGATCCGTACCGAGAAACACCGACGTGCAAACTTACCGGTACAGCACAGCATTTGAGGCATTGATCGGTTCTCTATATCTGGCAGGTAATGAGAAACGGATCGAAGAACTGATTACTACAATATTTGCACTTGCTGAAGAATAGAAGGGAGGAAAGATTCCATGAGCCAGAAACAAAGCCGGAACAATAGTGAAAAACCAGTTGCTGACAAGAAGCGCAAACCAGCTCGGAACCAGGATCAAAGACAGGATGATAAGCCAAAGAACAGACCAGCCAGAGGCCAGGACCAGAAACATGAGGCAAGGCGTGACCAGAAACATGAGCAAAGACGTGACCTGAAAAACGAGCAAAGACGCGACCGCAAACATGAGCCAAGGCGCGACCAGAAACATGGGCAAAAACCTGACCAACTTCAAGAACAAAACGAAAACCAGGATTACATAATCGGAAAAAACCCGGTAATCGAAGCCTTGAAATCGGAGCGTGACATTAACAAAATCTTGATAGCGGAGGGCTCTCAGAGCGGACAAATGCAACAGGTAATCGGGATGGCGAAGGAAGCCAATGTCATCGTCCAATTCGTCCCGAAAAAGAAAATCGACCACCTTGCCGATGGAAATCACCAGGGTGTCATCGCCCAGGTCGCAGCCTATGAATATGCGGAGATCGATGATTTGTTCGCGGCAGCGGAAAAGAAAAATGAGGCTCCTTTCTTTTTGCTCCTCGATGAAATTGAGGATCCACACAATCTTGGTTCCATCATGAGGACAGCTGATGCCTCAGGGGCTCACGGGATTATCATTCCTAAAAGAAGAGCTGTTGGGCTGACAACTACAGTTGCAAAATTATCAACTGGTGCCATCGAATATATCCCGGTTGCGAGAGTCACGAATATGGCGCAGACAATCGATGAGTTGAAGGAACGCGGTGTCTGGATCGCTGGAACGGATGCATCGGCAAAACAGGATTTTCGTCAAATCGATGGAACTTTGCCTCTTGGCCTGGTGATCGGCAGCGAGGGTAAAGGAATGGGCAGGTTGATCAGGGACAAGTGTGATTTTCTTTTAAGTCTTCCAATGGTTGGACATGTTACTTCCTTGAATGCATCAGTTGCCGCGGCACTCTTGATGTATGAAGTTCACCGCAAACGTCATCCGCTAGGGGAATAGGAATGGATATCCTGCTTGTTGACGGTTATAACATCATTGGCGCATGGCCGGAGCTGGTCAGTTTGAAGAAGAGAGAGCTTTCTGCCGCCAGGGACAGGCTGGTAGAAATCATGGCTGAATACCAGGCATATACCGGCTATCACGTCATCATTGTTTTTGACGCCCATTTTGTATCGGGAACCCAAAAGAAATATAAAAATTATAAGGTGGAAGTTATTTTTACAAAAGAAAATGAAACTGCGGATGAGCGGATTGAAAGGCTGGCCATCGACCTCAGTAACCGCAAGACGCAGATTCATGTAGCCACCTCAGACTACACCGAGCAATGGGCAATTTTTGGACAGGGAGCACTAAGGAAATCAGCAAGGGAGCTGCTTAACGAAACAAATTTAATCAGCAAAAAAATCGAGAAAAGCGTGAAAGTGATCCAGGAAAAGAAGCCAAGTGCCAAGATTCCGCTTACAAAAGAAGTGGCAGAAATTTTTGAAAAATGGCGCAGAGGTGAACATTGACCTGTTGACGCCTTAAAAAAGCCTGCTGTATAATATTTCTAACTGTATGTGCGGGCGGGGGGATCGAAATGAGTGCTGACATCGGGAATCGTTTAAATGAAGCTTATTTGTTGATGGAAGATGAAGAAATTGTAGAAGCAGTGCACAGAGGAGAAAGTGATGCACTTGATTTTCTGATTCACAAATACAGGAATTTTGTTCGTGCGAAAGCAAGGTCATATTTCCTGATTGGAGCAGATAAAGAGGACATCGTGCAGGAAGGAATGATCGGCTTATATAAAGCGATCCGTGATTTCCGAGAGGACAAGCTAACATCATTCAAAGCATTTGCAGAACTATGCATTACCCGTCAGATCATTACGGCCATCAAGACGGCCACAAGGCAAAAACACATCCCGCTTAACTCCTATGTTTCCCTGGACAAGCCGATTTATGATGAAGAATCGGACCGGACGCTGATGGATGTTTTATCCGGAGCCAAAGTGATGGACCCCGAAGAGTTATTTATCAACCAGGAAGAGTTTGACCAGATTGAAGTGAAAATGTCAGAGCTGCTGAGTGACCTTGAACGAAAAGTGCTCGCATTATATTTGGACGGACAATCATACCAGGAAATCTCTGAAGAGCTGAATCGCCATGTCAAGTCAATCGACAATGCGCTTCAGCGCGTGAAGCGGAAGCTGGAGAGGTATCTTGAGCTGAGAGAGCTGTCGGTATAAGTTGAATTGCTGAAAAATAGCCACAAAACTGACTTTTAATCTCGCAACCGCTTATTGACACAAGCTATCAGCCATGATATCTTTTTAAAGATATAATAGATGGCGGTTTCATGACATCAGATTGGAATCAGCCTTTTGAAGCGGGTGTAGTGTCAATGAACAACAAAGTGACTCTTGCTTGTAAGGAATGCGGTTCCCGTAATTATTCCACGACAAGCAACAAGCAAACGCAAACAGAACGGCTGGAGCTGAAAAAGTACTGCAGCAACTGCGGTGCCCATACAGTTCATAAGGAAACGAAATAAGGTTTTCAGATAGATCATCATATGGAATCCCGATAAGTTGGAGGTTACAAAATGCAGCGCATCACTAATTTTTTCAGTGAAGTTGGACGTGAAATGAGAAAGGTCAGCTGGCCTAGACGTAAAGAACTGACTCGCTATACGATTACAGTTCTGTCTACAGTTGCTTTTGCTGCTCTATTCTTCGCAGTGTTAGACCTTGGTATTTCTGAATTGATTCGCTTAATTCTTGAATAACCACTACGCACTCATGGTATAATGGAAAATATAAACGCAGGACAAGTTTAAAAGCCCGGATAACGGGTTTTTTATTTGCTTGAAAAAATTCACCTATACATTAGATGTTGTATAGCTCCAGTGCCTAGCCCCTCGAGGTCGCTTCGGTCCAGTCAATGAAGTCAAAGAACGACTTCACTGCCTGGCCCTCCAGCGCTGGTCGGGGCTGAACAAGGCACTTGCGCTTTTCTAATGACATTTGGAAATGGGGAGGGACGGACGATTTAGTCCTCGATAATGGAAAAGAATTGGTATGTAGTGCATACTTACTCAGGCTACGAGAACAAGGTCAAGACAAATCTTGAAAAGCGCGTTGAAACAATGGGCATGCAAGATAAGATCTTCCGGGTTATCGTACCTGAAGAAGAAGAAACAGATTTCAAAAATGGTAAAAAGAAAGTTGTTAAGAGAAAGACGTTCCCTGGCTATGTCCTGGTAGAAATAGTAATGACGGATGATTCCTGGTATGTTGTCCGCAACACGCCTGGTGTAACTGGATTCGTTGGCTCTTCTGGTGCAGGCTCAAAACCAACCGCATTATTGCCTGAAGAAGTAACGTTTATCCTCAAGCGCATGGGAGTTGAGGAGAAGAAGGTTGATATCAACTTCGAACTTGGTGAAACTGTCCAGGTAAGCGAAGGGCCGTTCGCCAACTTCACAGGGACAATCGAAGAAATCGATAAGGACAAGGCGAAGCTTAAAGTTCTTGTCAATATGTTCGGCCGCGATACTCCGGTAGAGCTCGAATTTTCGCAGATTGAAAAAATATAATCTGAAATAGCTTGAAATCAAATTTAAAAAGTGTTAATATTTCATAGGTCAGTATGTCTTGGACGATTGACAGATTATATGTCAAGTTCTTTATTTTATATAAAGACTTTTAAAATGAGTGGGAGGGGAAAATCCCCTATTACCACATCACGGACTTTAAGGAGGTGTGTCTCGTGGCTAAAAAAGTAATTAAGATGGTTAAGTTGCAAATCCCTGCTGGTAAAGCCAATCCGGCACCACCAGTTGGACCTGCACTAGGTCAAGCCGGTGTTAATATCATGGGATTCTGTAAGGAGTTTAACGCTCGTACAGCTGATCAAGCTGGATTAATCATTCCTGTTGAAATTACGGTTTTTGAAGACCGTTCATTTACATTTATTACGAAAACTCCTCCTGCTGCAGTTCTTTTGAAGGTAGCAGCTGGAATCCAGTCTGGTTCTGGTGAACCGAACCGTAATAAAGTAGCAACAGTCAAGCGTGATAAAGTACGTGAGATTGCTGAACAGAAAATGCCTGACCTGAACGCAGCTAGCGTTGAAGCAGCAATGCGCATGGTTGAAGGTACTGCACGCAGCATGGGAATCACAATCGAAGATTAATTTCTGCTGCAGGGGATTGACAGGTTGCGTAGCTGAATTTGATTTCACTCGCAACCTTTTATCTGTCTGATACGGCGCCTTTATGGCGCCTTCGCTTTTCGAGCTCTGGTGCTTTGTTTAAAAAGCACCTCCGCTTTTCGTTGTCTAGCTGCGGCGCCTAGCCCCTCGGTCACTTCGGTTCGCCCGTTGAAGTCAAAGAACGACTTCATCGGTCGGCCCTCCAGTGCCTGTCAGGCTGGTCGAGGCGCCTGCGCTTTTCATCGTGGGAGGTTATTCCGTTAAAACCACAATATAGGAGGAAATTAAAATGGCTAAAAAAGGTAAAAAGTATCTAGAAGCTGTAAAGCTTGTAGATCGCTCTCAAGCATATACAGTTACAGAAGCAGTTGAGCTTGCTAAGAAGACAAGCACTGTGAAATTCGACGCTACAGTTGAAGCTGCTTTCCGTTTGGGCGTAGACCCTAAGAAAGCTGACCAGCAAATCCGTGGAGCAGTTGTGCTTCCAAACGGTACTGGTAAAACTCAACGTGTTCTAGTATTCGCTAAAGGCGAAAAGTTAAAAGAAGCAGAAGCTGCTGGCGCAGACTATGTTGGCGATGCTGAATACATCACTAAGATCCAGCAAGGCTGGTTCGACTTTGATGTAATCGTAGCTACACCTGACATGATGGGTGAAGTTGGTAAGCTTGGCCGCGTATTGGGACCTAAAGGCTTAATGCCAAACCCTAAGACTGGCACAGTTACTTTCGATGTAACGAAAGCAGTTAACGAAATCAAAGCTGGTAAGGTAGAATACCGCGTTGATAAGTCTGGTAACATCCACGTACCTATCGGAAAAGTTTCTTTCGAAGACGGAAAGCTTGTTGAAAACTTCAACACAATCTTCGAAACTATGATGAAGGTTAAGCCAGCTGCAGCTAAAGGAACTTACATGAAGAACGTTACGATCTCTACTACAATGGGACCTGGCGTTAAAGTAGATCCTTCAACTGTAAAATAATAGTATTTGACAATCAAAGAAGCATTAGATATAATTCTTCTTGTTGTGAAAATAAAATAACATTTGTACCGCAGACAGCAGGGGCTTATAGCTTAATAACCTGCCGAGGTCATACGATAGAGCAACACTTTTACTATTGTATACTTCCTCCGTGTCTGTCATAGATGCGGAGGTTTTTATTTGATCGGTATAAATGCAATAATCTACAGGAGGTGTAAGGATGAGCAATATCATCGAAGTGAAAAAGCAAATCGTTGACGAGATTGCTGGCAAACTAAAAGAAAGCAAATCAACAATCGTTGTTGATTACCGCGGACTTACAGTTTCTGAAGTAACAGAACTTCGTAAAGAGCTTCGTGAAGCTGGCGTAGAATTCAAAGTTTACAAAAACTCTATGACACGCCGTGCTGCTGAAGCTGCTGAACTTGCTGACTTAAACACATCTTTAACAGGTCCTAACGCAATCGCGTTCAGTACTGAAGATGTAGTAGCGCCAGCGAAGATTCTAAACGAATTCGCTAAAAAGCACGAAGCGCTTGAAATCAAGGCGGGCGTAGTTGAAGGCAACATCGTTACAGTAGAGGAAATCAAGGCACTTGCAGACCTACCGTCTCGCGAAGGTCTACTTTCTATGCTACTCAGCGTACTTCAAGCTCCAATCCGCAATCTTGCTCTTGCTGCAAAAGCTGTTGCAGAACAGAAAGAAGAGCAAGGCGCGTAAGTTAAAAATAATTACCGTTTAACAATAAAAAAACTAACCTATTAGGAGGAAACAAATCATGACTCAAGAACAAATCATTGAAGCAGTTAAAAATATGACTGTTTTAGAACTTAACGATCTAGTAAAAGCAATCGAAGAAGAATTCGGCGTAACTGCTGCTGCACCAGTTGCTATGATGGGTGGAGCTGCTGGAGCTGCTGCTGAAGAACAAACTGAATTTGACGTAGTACTTGCATCTGCTGGCGACCAGAAGATCAAGGTTATCAAAGTTGTACGTGAAATCACAGGTCTTGGTCTTAAAGAAGCGAAGGAAGTTGTTGACAACGCTCCTAAAGCTCTTAAAGAAGGCGTTTCTAAAGAAGAAGCTGAAGAAATCAAAGCTAAGCTTGAAGAAGTTGGAGCTAACGTCGAAGTTAAGTAATCAACCTTACAATAAAAAGCTCGCTGCTAAAGCGGGCTTTTTTTTCGCTTTATTAGTTTCGAATTTTGCTTTTTGGTTTTAAGTGATTTATAATACCGCAGTAGCAATGCAATCCGCGATCGCATTCTTCAAATGAGTCCCCGTGGAGGTGAAAGATTTTGTCTGAACATTATTACTCCCGCAAACCCAGTACCGAAAGCAATCCTGCGAAATGGCAAATTGAATTAAAGGGGAATAGCTTCCGCTTTAAGACTGACAATGGAGTTTTTTCGAAGAAGGAAGTCGATTTTGGGTCAAGGTTATTGATCGACACTTTCGAGTTGAATAAAGCTGGTGGATTGATTCTTGATGTCGGCTGCGGCTATGGACCGATCGGCCTTTCGTTAGCCAAGGCTTTTCCAGAAGTGATGGTCCACATGGTGGATGTCAATGAAAGAGCGATTATGCTTGCTGAGGAAAATGCGTCCGAAAATAAAGTGACCAACGTGAAAATCTATGAAAGTGACCGGCTGACTGGAGTGGAGGAAAAAGAATTCGATGCAATTCTAACGAACCCGCCGATCCGTGCCGGAAAAAAGGTCGTGCATGATATTTTCGAACAAAGTTTTCTGCATTTAGCTGAAGGTGGAGAGCTTTGGGTGGTTATCCAGAAGAAACAAGGTGCGCCATCCGCGATGGAAAAAATGAAAGAGTTATTTGGCGAAGTAGACATTGCGGCAAAAAGTAAAGGATACTTTATTCTCAAATCTGTTAAATGTTGACGTGAGAAAACCGCTATGTTAATATTATAAAATGCCAATATATTAGTTTTCTTTTCAATTGCTATTTTCATCGAAAGTTGTATAATTTTGGGCATTAAGGGAAAACTAACAAAATAATTGTTCGTTGCAGGAAATGTGGTTTTTAGGTGAAAACCCTTTTTCTTTTTGTCTTTTGAAATGGAGGAAACTTCATGGACAAGACAGGGATAGATGAATAATAACGCTTGATTTGAGGGGTGAATCAGTTGACAGGTCAACTAGTTCAGTATGGACGACACCGCCAACGTAGAAGTTATGCTCGCATCAGTGAAGTTTTGGAATTGCCGAATTTGATTGAAATTCAAACCTCTTCCTATCAGTGGTTTCTTGATGAGGGCCTCCGTGAAATGTTCCAGGACATTTCACCGATTGAAGACTTTACTGGTAACTTATCGTTAGAGTTTATCGATTACAGTCTTGGCGAACCGAAATATCCAGTGGAAGAATCGAAAGAAAGAGACGTTACTTACTCCGCACCATTGCGAGTAAAGGTCCGCCTTGTGAATAAGGAAACAGGTGAAGTAAAGGACCAGGATGTCTTCATGGGCGATTTCCCGCTTATGACAGAAACTGGCACGTTTGTAATTAACGGTGCTGAAAGGGTTATCGTTTCCCAGTTAGTGCGCTCACCAAGTGTGTACTACAGCGGAAAGCTTGATAAGAACGGGAAGAAAGGGTTCACTGCGACCGTTATTCCTAACCGTGGCGCCTGGTTAGAGTATGAAACAGATGCCAAGGATGTTGTATATGTAAGGATCGATCGTACGAGGAAACTCCCTGTTACGGTTCTTTTGCGTGCATTAGGGTTCGGTTCTGATCAAGAAATCATTGATCTGATCGGTGATAACGAATATATCCGTAATACTCTTGAAAAAGACAATACGGAAAGTACGGAAAAAGCGCTTCTTGAAATTTATGAGCGTCTCCGTCCAGGCGAACCGCCTACAGTTGACAACGCAAAAAGCCTTCTGGTATCAAGATTCTTTGATCCAAAGCGCTATGACCTTGCAAATGTAGGGCGTTATAAAATCAACAAAAAGCTTCATATTAAAAACCGTTTATTCGGGCAAAAGCTTGCTGAAACATTAGTAGACCCAGAAACAGGAGAAATCATTGCCGAGAAAGGCGTCACTTTAGACCGCCGTACACTCGATAAGATCATACCTGCACTGGAGAAGAATGTTGGCTTCAAGGATTTCAGCCCATATGGCGGCGTGGTTGAAGAGGACGTAACGCTTCAAAGCATTAAGATCTACTCTCCGAACGATGTTGAGGGCGAGAAAGAAATTAATGTTTTAGGAAACGCCTATGTCCCTGAACCGATCAAAAACATCACGCCTGCTGATATCATTTCATCCATCAGCTACTTCTTTAACTTGTTGCATGGTGTTGGCGATACGGATGACATCGACCATTTAGGAAACAGACGCCTTCGTTCTGTTGGTGAACTGTTGCAGAACCAATTCCGTATTGGTTTGTCCAGAATGGAGCGTGTAGTCCGTGAAAGAATGTCCATCCAGGATACAAATACGATTACACCACAGCAATTAATCAATATCCGCCCGGTAATTGCGTCCATTAAAGAGTTCTTTGGAAGCTCCCAGCTTTCACAGTTCATGGACCAGACAAATCCGCTGGCTGAATTGACACATAAAAGGCGTCTATCTGCATTGGGACCTGGTGGTCTTACACGTGAACGCGCTGGTTTCGAAGTGCGTGACGTTCACTATTCCCACTACGGACGTATGTGCCCGATTGAAACGCCGGAAGGTCCTAACATCGGTTTGATCAACTCACTTTCAAGTTTCGCTAAGGTTAATCGCTTCGGATTCATTGAGACTCCGTACCGCCGCGTTGATCCTGAAACAGGTAAAGTGACAAGCCATTTTGATTACTTAACAGCTGATGAAGAAGATAACTATGTAGTTGCACAGGCGAATGCTCGTCTTGCTGATGATGGTTCTTTCATTGATGATGAAGTAATAGCCCGTTTCCGTGGTGAAAACACAGTCGTCAAACGTGACCGCGTCGATTATATGGACGTATCACCTAAGCAGGTTGTATCTGCAGCGACTGCGTGTATCCCGTTCTTGGAAAACGATGACTCCAACCGTGCACTAATGGGTGCGAACATGCAAAGACAGGCTGTTCCGTTAATGCAGCCGGAAGCACCAATCGTAGGTACGGGAATGGAGCACGTGAACGCAAAGGATTCCGGTGCTGCAGTAATCTGTAAGCATGAAGGAATTGTAGAACACGTTGAAGCGCGTCAAGTATGGGTTCGCCGTGTTACTGAAGTAGACGGCCAGGAAGTTAAGGGTGACCTTGATAAATACCTCATGCTTAAGTTCATTCGTTCCAATCAGGGTACTTGCTATAACCAGCGCCCAATCGTAAGCCTTGGTGACCGTGTAGTTAAAGGAGAAATCCTTGCTGACGGACCATCAATGGAAAAAGGTGAACTGGCACTAGGACGTAACGTTCTTGTTGGGTTCATGACATGGAATGGCTATAACTATGAAGATGCCATCATCATGAGTGAGCGCCTTGTTAAAGATGATGTTTATACATCAATCCATATAGAAGAATACGAATCAGAGTCCCGAGATACTAAGCTTGGACCTGAAGAAATTACACGCGATATCCCTAACGTTGGGGAAGATGCATTGAGAAACCTTGACGAGCGCGGAATCATCCGTGTTGGTGCCGAAGTAAAAGACGGAGATCTCCTTGTCGGTAAGGTAACACCTAAAGGGGTTACTGAATTGACAGCTGAAGAACGCCTCTTGCATGCAATCTTTGGTGAAAAAGCAAGGGAAGTCCGTGATACATCATTGCGTGTTCCACACGGCGGCGGCGGGATTGTCCTTGACGTCAAAGTGTTCAACCGCGAAGATGGCGACGAGCTTCCTCCTGGAGTGAACCAGCTGGTCCGTGCTTACATCGTTCAGAAGCGTAAGATTTCTGAAGGTGATAAGATGGCGGGACGCCACGGTAACAAAGGGGTTATCTCGAAAATTCTTCCGGAAGAGGATATGCCTTTCCTGCCGGACGGAACACCAGTCGATATCATGCTTAACCCACTAGGGGTACCATCACGTATGAACATCGGTCAGGTTCTTGAGCTTCACCTTGGTATGGCAGCGCGCTACCTTGGAATCCATGTTGCTTCACCGGTATTCGATGGTGCTCGTGAGGAAGATGTATGGTCAACAATCCAGGAAGCTGGTATGGCCAGAGATGCGAAAACTGTCCTATATGATGGACGTACAGGTGAACCATTCGATAACCGTGTATCTGTCGGTGTCATGTACATGATCAAGCTTGCTCACATGGTAGACGATAAGCTTCATGCTCGTTCTACTGGACCATACTCACTTGTTACGCAGCAGCCACTAGGCGGTAAAGCTCAGTTCGGCGGACAGCGTTTCGGGGAGATGGAGGTTTGGGCGCTTGAAGCTTACGGCGCTGCTTACACATTGCAGGAAATCTTAACCGTCAAGTCCGATGATGTTGTTGGACGTGTTAAAACATACGAAGCAATTGTAAAAGGTGAAAACGTACCAGAACCAGGCGTTCCTGAATCATTCAAAGTATTGATGAAAGAACTTCAGAGTCTTGGTATGGACGTCAAGATCCTATCAGGCGATGAAAAAGAAATAGAAATGCGCGATTTTGATGATGAAGAAGAATTGCAGCATGCAGAAACATTGACAATTGCTCCTGAAACAGAAGAAATGAATTCTGAAAAAGTAGGAATGAAAGAATAGGTCCATCTAATTGGCACACGTGAACAAACAGTTGAATAACAGTATTGTCCACGTGTGTTCCTTTTTGTGTGGCCATAAGGGTAAAACCCTAGATTAAAAGGGAGGTAGGCCCCTTGCTAGATGTTAATAATTTCGAGTACATGAAAATTGGCCTCGCTTCACCAGACAAGATCCGTTCATGGTCTTTCGGTGAGGTTAAAAAGCCGGAAACAATCAACTATCGTACTTTAAAACCAGAAAAAGACGGCTTATTCTGTGAGCGTATCTTCGGACCGACGAAGGACTGGGAATGTCACTGCGGAAAGTACAAAAGAGTTCGCTACAAAGGCGTTGTCTGTGACCGATGCGGTGTTGAAGTAACACGTGCAAAAGTCCGTCGTGAAAGAATGGGACACATCGAGCTTGCAGCTCCTGTTTCTCACATCTGGTATTTCAAAGGTATTCCTAGCCGTATGGGACTTATCCTTGATATGTCTCCGCGCGCACTTGAAGAGGTTATTTACTTTGCTTCTTACGTTGTTACGGAAACTGGCGACACTGCCCTTGAGAAGAAGCAGTTGTTGTCAGAAAAAGAATACCGCGCTTATCGTGAAAAATACGGTAACAAATTCCAGGCAGCAATGGGAGCAGAAGCAATCAAAAAGCTGCTTTCAGATATCGACCTTGATAAAGAAGCCGACATGCTGAAGGAAGAATTAAGAACAGCACAAGGCCAGCGTCGTACTCGTGCGATCAAGCGTCTTGAAGTAGTTGAAGCGTTCCGTGGTTCAGGCAATGAGCCATCTTGGATGATCCTTGATGTCCTCCCTGTCATCCCGCCGGAACTTCGCCCGATGGTACAGCTTGACGGTGGTCGTTTCGCAACTTCCGACCTGAATGACCTGTATCGCCGTGTAATCAACCGTAACAACCGCCTTAAGCGTCTTCTTGACCTTGGTGCTCCTAGCATCATCGTCCAGAACGAAAAGCGTATGCTGCAGGAAGCTGTTGATGCGTTGATCGATAACGGCCGCCGCGGTCGTCCGGTAACTGGACCAGGTAACCGTCCATTGAAGTCCCTTTCTCATATGCTGAAGGGTAAGCAAGGCCGTTTCCGTCAAAACCTTCTTGGTAAGCGTGTTGACTACTCAGGCCGTTCGGTTATCGTCGTAGGTCCTAACCTGCAAATGTACCAGTGCGGTCTACCTAAAGAAATGGCACTTGAGCTGTTCAAGCCATTCGTAATGAAAGAATTAGTGCAAAAAGGTTTAGCGCACAACATTAAGTCTGCTAAACGTAAAATTGAGCGCGTTAGCCCTGAGGTTTGGGATGTTCTAGAAGATGTAATCAAGGAACACCCAGTATTGCTGAACCGTGCCCCGACACTTCACAGACTTGGAATCCAGGCGTTCGAGCCAACATTGGTCGAAGGACGCGCAATCCGTCTTCACCCGCTCGTATGTACAGCTTACAACGCTGACTTCGACGGTGACCAGATGGCGGTTCACGTTCCACTTTCTGCTGAAGCACAGGCAGAAGCACGCCTATTGATGCTTGCTGCTCAGAACATCCTGAACCCTAAGGATGGAAAGCCGGTTGTTACTCCTTCACAGGATATGGTTTTAGGTAACTATTACCTGACTCTGGAAAGAGAAGAGGCTGTTGGTGAAGGTATGGTCTTTAAAGATGCGAATGAAGCATTGATCGCATACCAGAATGGCTATGTACATCTTCATACTCGTATTGCTGTTGCCGCTTCATCACTTGGCAACCAGACATTCAATGAAGGGCAAAATGGTCAGCTCTTGATCACGACAGTTGGAAAGCTGATTTTCAATGAAATCCTTCCAGCGTCATTCCCTTACATCAATGAGCCTTCCAAGCAAAATCTTGAGGAGAAGACTCCAGAGAAGTATTTTGTGGAAAAAGGCGCAGATGTGAAGGAAGTCATCAAGTCTATGCCATTGGTGGATCCGTTCAAGAAGAAAATTCTTGGAAACATCATTGCTGAAGTGTTCAAGAAGTTCAAAATCACAGAAACATCAAAAATGCTTGACCGTATGAAGGGTCTTGGATTCACATACTCGACTAAAGCGGGTATTACGGTTGGTGTGGCTGATATCGTGGTTCTTAAAGAGAAGCAGGAAATCATTTCAGAAGCACAAACAAAGGTAGATAATGTTCTTAAGCAGTTCAGACGTGGTTTGATTACCGAGGATGAGCGTTATGATCGCGTAATTTCTATCTGGAGCCAGGCGAAGGATAATATCCAGGCTAAGCTGATGAAATCACTAGATAATTCAAACCCTATCTTCATGATGAGTGACTCCGGTGCCCGTGGTAACGCGTCTAACTTCACGCAGCTTGCTGGTATGCGTGGTCTGATGGCCAACCCGGCTGGACGAATCATCGAGTTGCCGATCAAATCAAGTTTCCGTGAAGGTCTGACAGTATTGGAGTACTTTATCTCCACTCACGGTGCTCGTAAAGGTCTTGCCGATACAGCACTTAAGACTGCTGACTCAGGTTACCTGACTCGCCGTCTCGTAGACGTAGCACAGGATGTCATCGTGCGCGAAGACGATTGCGGTACAGACAGAGGCTTATTTATCAAATCGCTTAAAGATGGTACTGAAGTAATCGAACCTCTAGATGAGCGTTTAATTGGCCGTTATGCAAGAAAGGCAATCAAGCATCCTGAAACAAAGGCAGTGATTGTACCTGAAAACGGGTTGATTACAGAAGACTTGACTGTTGAAGTAATAGAAGCAGGGATCGAAGAAGTATGGATCCGCTCTGCATTCACATGTAATACACGCCATGGCGTATGTAAGAAGTGTTACGGACGCAACCTTGCGACCGGCCAGGAAGTCGAAGTTGGCGAAGCAGTCGGTATCATTGCTGCCCAGTCAATCGGTGAGCCAGGTACACAGCTTACAATGCGTACGTTCCATACGGGCGGTGTTGCAGGAGACGATATCACACAAGGTCTTCCGCGTATCCAGGAATTGTTCGAAGCACGTAATCCTAAAGGGCAAGCTGTCATCTCTGAATTGGAAGGTGTCGTAGTCGGCATCAACGAAGGAAAAGATCGTCAGCAGGAAATCGTCATTCAGGGTGAAATCGAAAGCCGCACATACAATGCGCCATATACAGCACGCCTAAAGGTTGCTATAAATGACCATGTAGAACGAGGTCAGGAACTCACAGAAGGTTCCATCGACCCTAAGGAACTTTTAAGAGTCAAAGACGTTCAATCCGTGCAGGAATACCTGTTGAAAGAAGTTCAAAAGGTATACCGAATGCAGGGTGTTGAAATCGGCGACAAGCACGTAGAAGTAATGGTGCGCCAGATGATGCGCAAGATCAGGGTTATCGACGCTGGTGAAACAGATGTACTACCAGGTACATTGCTTGAGATCCACCAGTTCACTGACGCTAACCGCAAAGCACTTCTTGAAGGCAAAATGCCAGCAACAGGACGTCCAGTATTGCTTGGTATAACAAAAGCATCACTTGAGACGGATTCATTCCTGTCTGCAGCATCCTTCCAGGAAACAACAAGAGTGCTTACAGATGCTGCGATCAAAGGCAAGCGCGATGAGCTTCTTGGCCTGAAGGAAAATGTTATCATCGGTAAACTCGTTCCAGCAGGAACAGGCATGCAGCGCTACAGAAGAGCTGAGCCAATCTCAATGGAAGAAGAAAATGCCGAAGATGTAATCACTGTAGAATAAAATAAGAAGCGCGGTGCTCTCTGCCACGGCAGAAAGTGCCGCCTTTTTAAAGAAAAAAGAAACGATCTATGAATAAAAACATTAATCTAGCGAAAAAAGTTTTTTAATGCTGTTGACATCCCTTGAGCTAAATGTTAATATTTCAAAGGTGCTCCTATTTACCGGTTACTTTGGAGGATATCATGTCTTATGAAAAAGTAGCTCAGGCTAAAAAGATTATAGTAGGATCAAAGCAAACAGTGAAAGCACTGAAGGCTGGCGAAGTAATCGAACTGGTCATTGCGAAGGATGCTGACATGAAAGTGACAGCGAATCTATTGCAGACTGCCAGGGAAATGAACACCGCCATCACCTATGTCGACTCTATGAAAAAATTGGGGAAGGCATGCGGGATTGCCGTAGGAGCTTCAGCTGTAGCGATAACCAAGTAAAAACTGTTTTTGCAGTGGACTGCAAGAACTTTGTTTTTTGTTAAAAAATGAACCACCTGGATGTGTGGGCTTACAAAAATGTGAAGGGAGGAAAATGATCATGCCTACTATTAACCAATTAGTGCGCAAGCCGCGTAGCTCTAAAGAGGAGAAGTCAAAATCTCCAGCGCTTAATAAAGGTTACAACAGCTTCAAGAAAGCTCAAACTAACGTTTCATCTCCACAAAAGCGTGGTGTATGTACTCGTGTTGGTACTATGACTCCTAAGAAGCCAAACTCAGCGTTGCGTAAATACGCTCGTGTACGTTTGACTAACGGAATCGAGGTAACAGCTTATATCCCTGGTATCGGGCACAACCTTCAAGAGCACAGTGTTGTTCTTATCCGTGGAGGACGTGTAAAAGACTTACCGGGTGTACGTTACCACATCGTTCGTGGTGCTCTTGATACTGCTGGAGTAAACAACCGTATGCAGGGCCGTTCTAAGTACGGAACTAAGAGACCAAAAGCAGCTAAAAAATAATAAACAAAACTAATTAGCCTTTTTGAAAGGAGGAAATAACATGCCACGTAAAGGTCCAGTTGCAAAAAGAGACGTATTGCCGGATCCGATTTATAACTCAAAGCTTATCACTCGCTTGATCAACAAGATGATGATCGATGGCAAGAGAGGTAAATCACAAAAGATCCTTTATTCAGCTTTTGATATCATTCGTGAGCGTTCAGGCAAAGAGCCAATCGAAGTATTCGATGCAGCTCTTAAAAACATCATGCCTGTTCTAGAAGTAAAAGCACGCCGTGTAGGTGGAGCTAACTATCAAGTACCAATCGAGGTGCGTGCAGACCGCCGTACAACTCTTGGTCTTCGCTGGTTGGTAAACTACTCACGTCTTCGTGGGGAAAAGACAATGGAAGAGCGTCTTGCTAACGAAATTCTAGATGCTGCTAACAACACTGGTGCTTCTGTTAAGAAGCGCGAAGATACACACAAAATGGCGGAAGCAAACAAAGCATTCGCTCACTATCGTTGGTAATCTTACCTTCAATCTAAAAACACTTATACTAGGAAGGAGAAAGACCAAATGGCAAGAGAGTTCTCCTTAGAAAAAACTCGTAATATTGGGATCATGGCTCATATTGATGCTGGTAAAACAACAACAACTGAGCGTGTTCTTTATTATACTGGCCGTATTCACAAAATCGGCGAAACACACGAAGGTGCTTCTCAAATGGACTGGATGGAGCAGGAACAAGAGCGTGGAATCACGATCACTTCTGCTGCAACAACAGCTTCTTGGAAAGAACACCGCGTAAACATCATCGATACACCAGGACACGTAGACTTCACTGTTGAAGTTGAACGTTCACTTCGTGTACTTGATGGTGCAGTAGCAGTACTTGACGCACAGTCAGGTGTTGAGCCTCAAACAGAAACAGTTTGGCGCCAGGCTACAACTTATGGAGTTCCACGTGTAGTATTCGTTAACAAAATGGATAAACTAGGCGCGGACTTCCTATACTCTGTATCAACTATTCATGATCGTCTACAAGCTAATGCTCACCCGATCCAACTTCCGATCGGTGCTGAAGATGAGTTCGAAGCAATCATCGACCTAGTTGAAATGAGAGCAATCTTCTACGGTAATGACCTTGGTACAGAAATCACTGTTGGGGAAATTCCAGAAGAATATATGGCTAAAGCTGAAGAATACCGTGAAAAGTTAGTTGAAGCGGTAGCTGAGCTTGATGAAGAGTTAATGGAAAAATACCTTGGTGGAGAAGAGCTTACAGTCGAAGAGATCAAAGCTGCAATCCGTAAAGGTACAACAAATGTTGAATTCTACCCAGTTATCTGTGGTTCAGCATTCAAAAATAAAGGTGTTCAGCTAATGCTTGACGCTGTTATTGACTACCTACCATCTCCGCTTGATGTACCTGCGATCCAGGGCCATCTTCCGGACACAGAAGACGTAGTTGAGCGTCACTCTGATGATAGCGAACCATTCTCAGCACTTGCGTTCAAAGTTATGACTGACCCTTATGTTGGTAAATTAACATTCTTCCGCGTTTACTCTGGTACTCTTGATTCTGGTTCATATGTCCAGAACTCTACCAAAGGAAAGCGTGAGCGTATTGGACGTATCCTTCAGATGCACGCGAACAGCCGTCAGGAAATCTCAACGGTTTACGCAGGCGACATCGCTGCAGCTGTAGGTTTGAAAGATACTACTACAGGTGACACTCTATGTGATGAAAAGAATCTAGTTATTCTTGAATCCATGCAGTTCCCTGAACCAGTAATCCAGTTATCAGTTGAACCTAAGTCAAAAGCTGACCAGGACAAGATGACAACTGCATTGCAAAAGCTTCAAGAAGAAGATCCTACATTCCGCGCACACACTGACCAGGAAACTGGACAGGTTATCATCGCTGGAATGGGTGAACTTCACCTTGATATCATCGTTGACCGTATGAAGCGCGAATTTAAAGTGGAAGCAAACGTAGGTGCACCTCAGGTTGCATACCGTGAAACTTTCCGCGAATCAGCTAACGTTGAAGGTAAATTTGCTCGTCAGTCCGGTGGACGTGGTCAATACGGACACGTTTGGATCGAGTTCTCTCCAAACGATGAAGGAAAAGGCTTTGAATTCGTAAACGGCATCGTCGGTGGTGTAGTTCCACGTGAATACATCCCAGCTGTTCAAGCTGGTCTTGAA
The DNA here is from genome assembly GCF_000813125.1 of Mesobacillus selenatarsenatis SF-1. GTDB lineage: Bacteria > Bacillota > Bacilli > Bacillales > Cytobacillaceae > Mesobacillus > Mesobacillus selenatarsenatis. Next base: position 23,494 of record NZ_BASE01000070.1, on the reverse strand, counting down.
GATGCTCTAGATCGCGGAGTTCTTGCAGGATATCCACTTGTTGACATCAAGGCAAGACTGTTTGACGGTTCTTACCACGATGTTGACTCCTCTGAAATGGCGTTTAAAATCGCTGCTTCAATGGCACTTAAGAATGCGGCTTCCAAGTGTAAGCCAGTTATCCTTGAGCCTGTCATGAGGGTTGAAGTTGTTATCCCTGAAGAATATCTTGGAGATATCATGGGTATGATTACTGCTCGTCGCGGACGCGTCGAAGGTATGGATGCTCGTGGTAACGCTCAAGTTGTCCGTTCGATGGTTCCACTTTCAGAAATGTTCGGATATGCAACTGCCCTTCGTTCAAGTACACAAGGACGTGGTGTGTTCTCAATGCACTTCGACCACTACGAAGAAGTTCCTAAATCTGTTTCTGAAGAAATCATCAAAAAAAATAAAGGTGAATAATTGATTTTCACCTATTAATCAAGTATAACTACTAATGTAAGCATAACGCTGTGGAATAGGTGCTCCTGTTCCACGGCACATTAAATATACTTAATTTTCATATATTAAAGGAGGATTTTTCTAATGGGAAAAGCTAAATTCGATCGTTCTAAGCCACACGTTAACATTGGTACAATTGGTCACGTTGACCATGGTAAAACTACTCTAACTGCTGCTATCACTACTGTACTTTCTAAAGTAGGCGGCGGTGAAGCACGCGGATATGACCAAATCGACGCTGCTCCAGAAGAGCGCGAGCGTGGAATTACAATCTCAACTGCACACGTTGAGTATGAAACTGAAACTCGTCACTATGCACACGTTGACTGCCCAGGACACGCTGACTATGTTAAGAACATGATCACTGGTGCTGCTCAAATGGATGGCGGAATTCTTGTTGTTTCTGCTGCTGATGGCCCAATGCCACAAACTCGTGAGCACATCCTTCTTTCTCGTCAGGTAGGCGTACCTTTCCTTGTTGTATTCATGAACAAGTGTGATATGGTTGACGACGAAGAACTTCTTGAATTAGTAGAAATGGAAGTACGTGACCTTCTTTCTGAATACGACTTCCCTGGCGATGACATTCCAGTTATCAAAGGTTCTGCTCTTAAAGCTCTTGAAGGCGATGCTGCATGGGAAGAAAAAATCACTGAGCTTATGGCTGCAGTTGATGAGTACATCCCAACACCAACACGTGACACTGACAAGCCATTCATGATGCCTGTTGAGGACGTATTCTCAATCACTGGCCGTGGAACAGTTGCTACTGGTCGTGTTGAGCGTGGACAAGTTAAAGTCGGTGACGTAATCGAAATCATCGGTATGACTGAAGAGCCAAAATCTACTACTGTAACAGGAGTAGAAATGTTCCGTAAGCTTCTTGACTATGCAGAAGCTGGAGACAACATCGGTGCACTTCTTCGTGGGGTAGCTCGTGAAGATATCCAACGTGGTCAAGTACTTGCTAAGCCAGGTTCTGTTAAGCCACACACAAAGTTTACTGCTGAAGTATACGTTCTTTCAAAAGAAGAAGGTGGACGTCACACTCCATTCTTCACAAACTACCGTCCACAGTTCTACTTCCGTACAACTGATGTAACTGGTATTTGTAACCTTCCTGAAGGCGTAGAAATGGTTATGCCTGGCGACAACATCGAAATGACTGTTGAACTAATCGCTCCAATCGCTATCGAAGAAGGAACTAAGTTCTCAATTCGTGAAGGCGGCCGTACTGTAGGCGCTGGCGTTGTAGCTTCTATTCAAGAGTAATTTTAATAATAACAATGCAAGCAGCTGGATGACGATCCAGCTGCTTTTTTATTTATCTTTTGTAGTAGAAGTTGAAAGAATTCTGGTTAAATATTTCAGAAAAGAGTATTTATGATATTGGTAATAGAATATAGTCCGTTGTTGGAGAAACAAACAAATCTTGGTTTCATCAAATGTAACAATGTGCGTATAAAGAAGCATCAAGCAGGTTTATCGTCACATTAAGGCCGATAATGTGCGGATAAGAAGGAAAACAGAGAGTTTATCGTCACATTAAGGCCGATAATGTGCGGATAAGAAGGAAACCAGAGAGTTTATCGTCACATTAAGGCCAATAATGTGCGGATAAGAAGGAAACCAGAGAGTTTATCGTCAATAATTATGCGATCTTCATCAGATTCTGTACTTTTAGATCACCAGACTTCAATTTGAGTTAAATGAGCTAGGAATCACCTTACTCCTCGCACACAAATTAATAATATCCAAACCAAAACTCAAATCAGTTTCTTCTATAATATATCTTCAATATATCTTCAATCCAAAACGCCGCATGTTTTCACCAACTTAATCACCCCACGCACTACAGGAATTATTTTCTTCACGTCCAAATAGTTAGAAATCTCTTTCCCTACTTGTAAAATGCAGTAGCGACCGCTATAATAGTAAAAGTGTGTTAAACATAATTAAAAAGCGGAATACTTCTTGCATTTGGGTTATGTTTTATGTATAATAGACAATGTTGGTCTTTGACTGCGATGATGCGAAAGGTTGCTGACACACCCGGCCGCTTTGCCATGGCGAGTGTGTGGGAAATTTTCGCGGAGAATGTCTATTTTAAAATAGGCGAAAAGGAGGGAAAGTAATGGCAAAACAAAAAATTCGTATCCGTTTGAAAGCTTATGATCACAGGATTCTTGATCAATCTGCAGAGAAAATTGTTGAAACTGCAAAACGTTCTGGTGCGGCGGTGTCTGGTCCAATCCCACTACCTACAGAAAAGTCAATCTACACAATTCTTCGTGCGGTGCATAAGTACAAGGATTCCCGTGAGCAGTTCGAAATGCGTACGCATAAGCGTCTGATTGACATCATCAATCCGACTCCGCAAACGGTCGATTCACTAATGCGTTTAGACCTGCCATCAGGTGTAGATATCGAAATCAAACTTTAATAAATAAACATTATAATTCACAGGAGGTGTGACTGAAATGACCAAAGGAATCTTAGGAAGAAAGATTGGTATGACTCAAGTATTTGCTGAAAACGGCGACCTTATCCCGGTTACTGTTGTAGAAGCTTCTCCAAACGTAGTGCTTCAAGTGAAATCTGCTGAGACAGATGGCTACGAAGCAATTCAGCTTGGCTTTGAAGACAAGCGCGAAAAGCTCTCTAACAAACCTGAAAAAGGCCACGTTTCAAAAGCAAACACTGCTCCTAAGCGCTTCGTAAAAGAATTAAACGGAGTCGATGTAGCAGGATATGAAGTTGGTCAGGAAGTCAAAGTTGATATTTTCGCAGAAGGCGATATCGTAGATGTTACAGGAATCTCAAAGGGTAAAGGTTTCCAAGGTGTAATCAAGCGCCACGGACAATCTCGCGGACCAATGGCTCACGGTTCTCGTTACCACCGCCGCCCTGGTTCAATGGGTCCTGTTGCTCCAAACCGCGTATTCAAAGGTAAACTTCTACCTGGACGCATGGGTGGAGAGCAGATCACTGTTCAAAACCTGCAAATCGTTAAAATTGACGCAGAGCGTAACCTTCTTCTAATCAAAGGAAACGTTCCTGGCGCTAGAAAAGCCCTTCTAAAAATCAAAGCTGCTGTAAAAGCTAAGTAATTTTTACAGGAAAGGAGGAAACAAGAATGCCTAAAGTAGCATTATTTAACCAAGCTGGTTCACAAGTTGGAGATATCGAACTTAACGATTCAGTATTTGGTATTGAGCCTAACAACCACGTAATGTTCGAAGCAGTAGTAATGCAGAGAGCTTCATTACGTCAAGGAACTCATAAAACTAAAATTCGTTCTGAAGTAGCGGGCGGTGGACGTAAGCCGTGGAAACAAAAAGGAACTGGACGTGCGCGTCAGGGTTCTATCCGTTCTCCACAATGGCGCGGTGGCGGTACTGTATTCGGTCCTGTTCCACGCAGCTACAGCTATAAATTACCTAAAAAAGTTCGTCGTTTAGCAATCAAATCTGCTTTATCATCAAAAGTACATTCTGAAAACATCCTTGTTCTTGAAAGCCTTGCTTTTGAAGCTCCAAAGACAAAGGAATTCAAAACTGTACTTAGCGGTCTTTCTGTTAATAAGAAAGTCCTGATCGTAACAGCAGGTCTTGAAGAGAACGTAGCACTTTCAGCACGTAACATTCCTGGAGTAACTGTTGTTACTGCTGATGGAATCAACGTATTGGATGTTCTAAATCATGATAAGCTGATCATGACAAAAGCAGCTGTTGAAAAAGTAGAGGAGGTGCTTGCATAATGGATGCACGCGATATCATTAAGCGCCCCGTTATAACAGAACGTTCTTCTGATCTAATGACTGAAAAGAAGTACACTTTCGAAGTTGACACTAGAGCTAACAAAACTCAAGTTAAAGACGCGATTGAAACTATTTTCGGCGTAAACGTTGAAAAAGTTAACATCATGAATTACAAAGGTAAGTTCAAGCGTATGGGCAAGTTCGGCGGTTACACAAATAAGCGTCGTAAAGCGATCGTTAAACTTACTCAAGACAGCAAAGAAATCGAATTCTTCGAAGTATAATAATCCAATAAGAAGAGGAGGGAAACGAAATGGCGATTAAAAAGTACAAACCTACCTCCAACGGTCGTCGTAATATGACAGCATCTGATTTTGCTGAGATTACAACTGACAAGCCGGAAAAATCCTTGCTTGCTCCGTTGCACAGAAAAGGCGGTCGTAACAACCAGGGTAAGTTAACTGTTCGTCATCAAGGTGGCGGCCATAAGCGTCAGTACAGAATCATCGACTTTAAACGTACAAAAGATGGCATTCCAGGACGCGTTGCCACAATTGAGTATGATCCAAACCGTTCAGCAAACATTGCGTTAATTAATTATGTGGATGGTGAAAAGAGATACATCCTAGCTCCTAAAAACCTAGTAGTAGGTATGGAAGTTATGTCTGGCCCAACAGCTGACATTAAAGTAGGTAACGCTCTTCCACTAGCAAACATCCCAGTTGGTACAGTAGTACACAACATCGAATTGAAGCCTGGCAAAGGCGGACAATTAGTTCGTTCTGCAGGTACTTCTGCACAGGTTCTTGGTAAAGAAGGCAAATATGTATTGATTCGTTTGAACTCAGGCGAAGTACGTATGATCCTTTCTGAGTGCCGTGCAACTGTAGGTCAAGTTGGTAACGAACAACACGAATTGATCAACATCGGTAAAGCAGGTCGTTCACGCTGGTTAGGCAAGCGCCCAACAGTTCGTGGATCTGTAATGAACCCTAACGATCACCCACACGGTGGTGGTGAAGGACGCTCCCCAATCGGACGTAAATCACCAATGTCACCATGGGGCAAGCCGACTCTTGGTTTCAAGACTCGCAAGAAGAAGAACAAATCCGACAAGTTTATTGTACGTCGTCGTAAAAAATAACGGGATTGAGCTACGGTTCGCGGGAACCGTAGGGCAATCACGAAGGGAGGTTCAATCATGGGTCGTAGCTTAAAAAAAGGACCTTTTGTTGATGAGCACTTAATCACAAAGATCGAAAAGTTAAATGAAACTGAAGCGAAGAAAGTTGTTAAGACTTGGTCTCGCCGTTCAACGATCTTCCCACAATTCATCGGACACACGATTGCTGTCTACGATGGTCGCAAACATGTACCTGTTTATGTCACTGAAGACATGGTAGGCCACAAGCTTGGAGAATTCGCTCCAACTCGTACTTACAAAGGACATGGTAATGACGATAAGAAAACAAGACGTTAATGAGAGGAGGGCATCCAAATGCAAGCTAAAGCTGTTGCAAGAACAGTTCGTATTGCTCCTCGTAAAGCTCGACTAGTTCTAGATTTAATTCGAGGAAAGCAAGTTGGTGAAGCGGTAGCTATCTTAAACCTTACCCCTAAGGCAGCTTCTCCAATCGTAGATAAAGTGTTAAAATCTGCATTAGCAAACGCAGAGCACAACTATGAGATGGATGTTAATAACCTTGTCGTATCGGAAGCTTACGCTAACGAAGGACCAACGTTGAAACGTTTCCGTCCACGTGCTATGGGCCGTGCAAGTGCTATTAACAAACGTACTAGCCATATTACTATCGTTTTATCAGAAAAGAAGGAGGGATAATCAGTGGGTCAAAAAGTAAATCCAGTCGGTTTGCGTGTCGGAATCATCCGTGATTGGGAATCAAAATGGTACGCAGGCAAAGACTACGCTGATCTTTTACACGAAGACCTTAAGGTTCGTGAGTACATCACTAAGCGTTTACGCGATGCATCTCTTTCTAAAGTAGAAATCGAGCGCGCTGCAAACCGCTTGAATGTAACTGTCCACACAGCGAAGCCAGGAATGGTTATCGGTAAGGGTGGTACAGAAGTTGAAGCACTTCGTAAAGCGCTAAACGAACTTACAGGCAAACGTGTTCATATAAACATTCTTGAAATCAAAAAAGCTGATATCGAGGCGAAATTGGTTGCTGAAAACATCGCACGCCAATTGGAAAACCGCGTATCTTTCCGTCGCGCACAGAAGCAAGTTATCCAACGTGCAATGCGTGCTGGCGCTAAAGGTATCAAGACTATGGTATCCGGCCGTCTTGGCGGTGCAGACATCGCTCGTTCAGAACATTACAGCGAAGGAACAGTTCCACTTCATACTCTTCGTGCCGATATCGATTATGCTACTGCTGAAGCAGATACAACTTACGGTAAGCTAGGCGTTAAAGTATGGATTTATCGTGGAGAGGTCCTTCCTACGAAGAAGAAAAAAGAGGAAGGAGGCAAATAATATGTTATTGCCTAAACGCGTTAAATATCGCCGTCAACACCGTGGCAAGATGCGCGGTCAAGCCAAAGGCGGTACTGAAGTAAACTTCGGTGAATTCGGTTTGCAAGCTCTTGAAGCTTCTTGGATCACGAACCGTCAAATCGAATCTGCCCGTATTGCAATGACTCGTTACATGAAACGTGGCGGTAAAGTCTGGATCAAGATTTTCCCTCACAAGCCATATACTGCAAAGCCTCTAGAAGTCCGAATGGGTTCTGGTAAAGGTGCTCCTGAAGGTTGGGTAGCAGTTGTTAAACCAGGCAAAGTAATGTTTGAGGTTGCTGGCGTTTCTGAAGAGATCGCACGTGAAGCATTACGCCTTGCTGCACACAAACTTCCTGTAAAGTGCAAGTTTGTTAAACGAGAAGAAATTGGTGGTGAATCTAATGAAAGCTAATGACATTCGTGACCTTACCACTGCTGAAATTGAACAAAAAGTTAAATCATTAAAAGAAGAGCTATTCAACCTGCGCTTTCAATTAGCGACTGGACAACTTGAAAACACAGCTCGCATTCGTGAAGTACGCAAAGCGATTGCTCGCATGAAAACTGTAATTCGTGAACGAGAGATCGGCGTTAACAGATAATTGAGAGGAGGTTCTCACAATGAGTGAACGCAACCAACGCAAAGTTTATACTGGACGCGTTGTATCTGACAAGATGGACAAAACTGTTACTGTTCTTGTTGAAACATACAAAAAGCATTCATTATACGGCAAGCGTGTAAAATACTCTAAGAAATTCAAAGCTCATGATGAGCAAAACGAGGCAAAAATCGGCGACGTAGTACGTATCATGGAAACTCGTCCGCTATCTGCCACAAAACGTTTCCGCCTTGTAGAAGTGGTGGAAAAAGCTGTTATTATCTAATTGTTCGGATTAAGGTTTATTCCGAAGGGAGGTTACTCGCATGATCCAACAGGAAACACGTTTAAAAGTTGCTGACAATTCAGGTGCTCGTGAGGTTCTTACTATTAAAGTTTTGGGCGGTTCTGGCCGTAAGACTGCTAATATTGGAGACGTTATCGTTTGCACAGTAAAACAAGCAACACCAGGTGGCGTTGTTAAAAAAGGTGACGTTGTCAGAGCAGTTATCGTTCGTACAAAAACTGGTATGCGCCGTACAGACGGTTCTTACATCAAATTTGACGAGAATGCTTGTGTAATCATCCGTGACGATAAGAGTCCTCGTGGTACTCGTATCTTCGGACCAGTTGCACGTGAGCTTCGTGACAACAACTTCATGAAGATCGTTTCATTAGCTCCAGAAGTACTATAATCTATTTCAAATGCCTTTAAGGAGGTGCACACAGATGCATGTAAAAAAAGGTGACAAAGTAATGGTCATCTCTGGTAAGGACAAAGGCAAAACAGGGATCATCCTTGAAGCTTATCCAAAGCAAAGCCGTGTTCTTGTTGAAGGAATCAATATCGTGAAAAAACACGCTAAGCCTTCTCAAGTAAATCCACAAGGTGGAATCTTGAACCAGGAAGCACCTATCCATGTATCAAACGTAATGCCTGTAGATCCGAAATCCGGCAAGCCAACCCGAGTTGGTTACACTGTCGAGAACGGCAAGAAGGTACGCGTTGCTAAACAATCCGGTGAAGTTCTAGATAAATAGTCTATTGAAGAAGGGAGGTACAATCGATGAACCGCCTAAAAGAAAAGTTCAACAATGAAATTACTCCTGCTCTTATGAGCAAGTTTAACTATAAGTCAATCATGGAAGTTCCTAAACTTGAAAAGATCGTAATCAACATGGGTGTAGGTGACGCTGTTGCCAACGCTAAAGCTCTTGATGTTGCAGTTGAGGAATTAGCTACAATCACAGGCCAAAAGCCAGTCGTGACTCGTGCTAAGAAATCAATCGCTGGCTTCCGTCTTCGTGAAGGTATGCCAATCGGCGCGAAAGTAACACTTCGCGGTGAGCGCATGTACGAATTCATCGACAAGTTAATTTCAGTATCTTTACCACGTGTACGTGACTTCCGCGGGATTTCTAAGAAGTCTTTCGACGGTCGCGGTAACTACACACTTGGTGTTAAAGAACAGTTAATCTTCCCTGAAATTGATTACGATAAAGTAAATAAAGTACGTGGCATGGACATTGTTATTGTAACGACTGCTAACACTGATGAAGAAGCTCGTGAACTATTAACACAATTCGGAATGCCATTTCAAAAGTAATCTCTAATAAGAGGGAGGCGAAAACGTGGCTAAGAAATCAATGATTGCGAAACAAAAACGCACGCCTAAATATAAAGTACAAGAGTACACTCGCTGTGAGCGCTGCGGCCGTCCGCACTCTGTATACCGCAAATTTAAGCTTTGCCGTATTTGTTTCCGTGAATTAGCATACAAAGGACAAATTCCTGGTGTGAAAAAAGCTAGCTGGTAAAACTGAAAGCTCTGGAAGGAGGTAAATTAAATGGTCATGACAGATCCGATTGCAGATTTGCTAACTCGTATTCGTAACGCGAATATGGTTCGTCACGAAAAACTAGAAGTACCTGCTTCTAACATTAAAAAAGAAATCGCTGAGATCCTTAAGCGTGAAGGTTTCGTGCGTGACGTTGAATATATCGAAGACAATAAGCAAGGTATCATCCGTATCTTCTTGAAGTACGGTGCAAACAATGAGCGTGTTATCACTGGTCTTAAGAGAATCAGTAAGCCAGGACTTCGCGTTTATGCAAAATCAACTGAAGTACCACGTGTACTTAACGGTTTAGGTATCGCTCTAGTATCAACTTCAAACGGCGTTTTAACTGACAAAGAAGCTCGCGCTAAGCAAGTGGGCGGAGAAGTTCTAGCATACGTTTGGTAATAGATTTTTCTGAATGAATGGAGGTGCAACAAATGTCACGCGTAGGTAAAAAACCAATTGAAATTCCAGCTGGTGTTACTGTTACTCTTGATAACAATCACGTAACAGTAAAAGGACCAAAAGGTGAATTGTCTCGTACTTTTCACTCTGACATCGAAATCAAGATTGAAGAGAACGTAATCAACATTTCTCGTCCAACTGATAACAAAGAACATCGTGCATTGCACGGAACGACTCGTGCGGTTCTTGCTAACATGGTTGAGGGTGTATCTAAAGGATTCGAAAGAGGTCTTGAGCTAGTAGGTGTCGGTTACCGTGCAGCTAAGCAAGGTAACAAGCTTGTACTTAACGTAGGATACTCTCATCCAGTTGAAATCGAGGCAGAAAAAGGCCTTGAGATCGAAGTTCCTTCAAACACTAAGGTGATTATAAAGGGAACTGATAAAGAGCGTGTTGGCGCATTGGCTGCTAACATCCGTGACGTACGTCCACCAGAGCCTTACAAAGGCAAAGGTATTCGTTATGAAGGCGAATATGTACGCCGCAAAGAAGGTAAAACAGGTAAGTAATGCCGCATAGGTTAACGAAAGGAGTGACGTAAATGATTACGAAGGCTGATAAAAACGCTACTCGCCGTAAAAGACACGGTCGTGTCCGTGCGAAACTTAGCGGAACTGAAGCTCGTCCTCGTCTAAATGTGTTCCGTTCAAACAAGCACATTTATGCTCAACTAATCGACGATGTAAAGGGAGTAACTCTAGCGAGTGCTTCTACTTTAGATAAAGAAGTTAATGTTGAAGGCAATAACCTGGAAGCAGCAAAGCAAATTGGTGAATTGATCGCTAAGCGTGCTGTGGAAAAAGGTTATAAGTCAGTAGTATTTGACCGTGGCGGATACCTCTATCATGGCCGCATCCAGGCACTTGCTGATGCTGCCCGCGAAAACGGCTTAGAATTTTAATAAAAAAAGGAGGGACATACAAAGATGCGTCGTATTGATCCAAACAAACTTGAACTTGAAGAACGCGTAGTTACGATTAACCGTGTTGCTAAAGTTGTTAAAGGTGGACGCCGTTTCCGTTTTTCTGCTCTTGTAGTAGTAGGAGATAAAAACGGTAATGTCGGGATGGGTACTGGTAAAGCACAAGAAGTACCTGAAGCGATTCGCAAAGCTATCGAAGATGCGAAGAAGAACCTAATCCAAGTACCTATGGTTGGTACTACAATTCCACACCAGGTTATCGGACACTTTGGTGCTGGTGAAATCCTTCTGAAGCCTGCTTCTGAAGGTACAGGAGTTATCGCTGGCGGACCAGTTCGTGCGGTACTAGAATTAGCAGGTGTTGCTGACATTCTGTCTAAGTCACTTGGAACTAACACTCCAATCAACATGGTTCGTGCAACTCTTGAAGGTCTATCTCAACTTAAGCGTGCAGAAGACGTAGCAAAACTTCGCGGTAAATCTGTGGAAGAACTGTTAGGATAAGGAGGGAAATCAAATGGCTAACAAATTAGAAATTACCCTCACTCGCAGTCTGATCGGTCGTCCGCAAGATCAGCGCGAAACAGTTAAGGCTCTTGGCTTACGTAAAATGAACCAAACAGTTGAGCAACAAGATAATGCAGCAATCCGCGGCATGATCAACAAAGTTTCTCACCTTGTTACTGTAAACGAAAAATAATTTATCCTTTTTAAAATAAGGAGGTGCCAACATGAAACTTCATGAATTAAAGCCTGCAGAAGGTTCCCGTAAAGAACGCAAACGTCTTGGACGTGGTATCGGTTCTGGTCAAGGTAAAACTGCTGGTAAAGGTCATAAAGGTCAAAACGCTCGTTCTGGCGGCGGTGTACGCCCTGGTTTTGAAGGTGGTCAAACTCCTTTATTCCGACGCTTGCCGAAACGCGGTTTCACGAACATCAACCGCAAAGAGTACGCAGTCGTTAACCTTGATGCTTTGAACGTATTCGAAGATGGAACTGAAGTGACTCCAGAACTTTTAATTGAAACAGGTCTTGTCAGGAAAGAATTAGCGGGTATTAAAGTACTTGCTAAAGGAAGCCTTGAAAAGAAACTAACTGTTAAAGCTCATAAGTTCTCCTCTGCAGCCGAAGAAGCGATCAAAGCTGCCGGCGGTCAAACTGAGGTGATTTAATGTTCCAGACAATCTCCAATTTTATGCGCGTGGGTGAAATTAGAAATAAAATTCTCTTCACCCTTTTAATGTTGATTGTATTTCGACTTGGTACATTTATTCCTGTACCAAGCGTAAATGCAGATATTTTGAAAGCACAGGATGACATGAGTGTCTTCGGTGTGCTGAATACTTTCGGTGGCGGTGCGCTGCAGAACTTCTCCATCTTCGCGATGGGAATCATGCCGTACATCACTGCTTCAATCATCATCCAGCTCTTGCAGATGGATGTTGTGCCAAAGTTTACTGAATGGTCGAAACAAGGAGAAGTCGGTCGCCGTAAATTAGCTCAGTTTACCCGCTATTTCACGATCGTTCTCGGTTTCATCCAGGCCCTCGGTATGTCTTATGGCTTTAACAATATGGCAGGCGGATTATTGATCCAGAATGCCGGTATCGATACTTACTTGCTGATTGCTACGGTTTTGACTGCTGGAACTGCATTTCTTATGTGGCTCGGTGAGCAAATCACAGCAAAAGGCGTAGGAAACGGTATTTCAATCATTATCTTTGCAGGTATCGTTGCTGGTATTCCGACAATGGCCAACCAGATCTATGCACAGCAATTCTCTGATGCAGGGGACGCATTGTTCCTTCGCATTGTGACTATGCTGCTTATTCTATTGGCTGTTATCGCAATCGTAGTGGGTGTTATCTTCATCCAGCAGGCAACACGTAAAATACCAATCCAGTACGCTAAACGCATGAGCGCAGGAAACAACGCGGTTGGCGGCCAGAACACTCACCTTCCATTGAAAGTGAATGCTGCTGGTGTCATCCCAGTCATCTTTGCGATTTCGTTTATCGTTACACCTCCGACAATCGCTCAGTTCTTCGGCACTAATGATGTGACACTTTGGATCCAGAAGACGTTTGATTATACACAGCCGATCGGCATGATCGTATATGTGGCATTGATCATTGCGTTCACGTATTTCTATGCGTTCATCCAGGTGAATCCTGAACAGGTTGCCGAAAACCTGAAGAAGCAAGGTGGATATGTCCCAGGCATCCGTCCGGGCAAAAACACACAGGAGTACCTGACTAGGGTTCTATACCGTCTGACATTCGTTGGCGCGATTTTCCTTTCGGTAATCTCTGTGCTGCCAGTATTTTTCATTCAATTTGCTGGTCTGCCTCAATCCGTACAGATTGGCGGAACAAGCTTGCTGATCGTGGTCGGCGTTGCGCTTGAAACGATGAAGCAGCTTGAAGCTCAGCTTGTAAAACGCCATTATAAAGGCTTTATAAAATAAGATTTAGGGGACTCTCTAGTTCCCTGAATCTTTAATAGAGACTGAGGGGGGAAATCTTGTGAATTTGGTTCTGATGGGGCTTCCGGGTGCCGGGAAGGGCACGCAAGCCGATAAAATTGTTGGTAAATACAACATCCCTCATATCTCAACAGGAGATATGTTCCGTGCAGCTATCAAAGAAGGAACGGAACTTGGATTACAGGCGAAATCATTTATGGACAAAGGAGAGCTAGTTCCTGATGAAGTAACAATCGGGATAGTCCGTGAGCGCTTAAGCAAAGCTGACTGTGAAAATGGATTCCTCTTAGATGGATTCCCACGCACAGTAGCGCAGGCTGAAGCTCTGGATACTATGCTTGCTGATCTTGGCAAAAAAATCGATTTTGTCATCAACATTGATGTTGATCAAAGCATCTTAATGGAACGTCTGACAGGACGCAGGATTTGTAAGAACTGCGGCGCTACCTACCACCTTGTGTTCAACCCTCCTGCAAAGGAAGGCGTTTGTGACCGTTGTGGCGGCGAGCTTTACCAGCGCGCTGATGACAACGCCGAAACTGTTCAAAACCGTCTGGATGTAAATGTCCAGCAAACAAAGCCTCTGTTGAACTTCTATGAAGATAAAGGCTACTTACGCAATATTAACGGTCAGCAAGACATTGATGTCGTATTTGCTGATATCGAAGAATTGCTTGGGGGCTTAAATTAATGATCGTTTGTAAAACCTCTCGTGAAATAGAGATTATGCGAGAAGCAGGTCGCATTGTAGCGATGACTCACCAGGAGTTGAAAAAGCATATTGCTCCTGGCATTACAACTAAAGAACTGGATGCAATTGCCGAGGATTTCATCCGCAAACAAGATGCAACTCCTTCTTTTAAAGGTTATAATGGTTTTCGCGGCAGCATCTGTGCATCAGTTAATAACGAACTAGTTCACGGGATTCCTGGCGAACGGGTTCTTAATGAAGGCGACATCATCAGTATTGATATCGGAGCAAAGTACAACGGATACCACGGGGACTCTGCATGGACTTACCCGGTAGGAAAGATTGATGAGGAAGCCCAGCGTCTATTGGACGTTACTGAAGAGTCTTTGTTCAGAGGCTTGAAAGAAGCCAAACCAGGAGAACGTCTTTCGAACATCTCCCATGCGATTCAAACGTATGTGGAATCAGAAGGCTTTTCTATTGTTCGTGAGTATGTCGGCCATGGAATTGGGCAAGAATTGCATGAGGACCCGCAAATTCCTCATTACGGACCTCCTAACAGAGGACCTAGGCTGAAGCCTGGTATGGTTCTATGTATAGAACCGATGGTGAATGCAGGAAGCCGCTATGTTAATACGTTAGCCGATGATTGGACTGTTGTAACGGTTGACGGTAAAATGTGTGCCCATTTTGAGCATACAATCGCGATCACAGAAACTGGTTTTGAGATATTAACCCAAGCCTGAGTAAAGTGATTGGCCGTCTGGCTCTGTTGTTAGTCTTTAAATAGGCGGAAATGTGATTTCTATGCGGACGGGATGCCAGCTTTATGATATAATCATAAGGTTGAGTATTTCTCAATGTTATTCTCAATTGCTTGCTGCTTAGAACGTGTCACAAATAGGGAGCTACATTCCGTCAACGCGGAGTATATGATTTAATACGATTTGAATAAAGAAGGGAGACCAGTTTATGGCGAAAGATGATGTAATTGAAATTGAAGGCACAGTATTAGAAACTTTGCCTAATGCAATGTTTAAGGTAGAATTAGAGAATGGTCATACAGTGTTGGCTCATGTTTCCGGTAAAATTAGAATGCACTTCATTCGGATCCTGCCTGGAGATAAAGTAACAGTCGAGCTTTCTCCATATGATTTGACTCGCGGAAGAATTACTTACCGCTTTAAATAAACCGTGACTCCGTACTATCAAGGAGGTTAGAGTAATGAAAGTGAGACCATCTGTTAAGCCGATTTGCGAAAAATGTAAAGTTATTCGCAGAAAAGGCAAAGTTATGGTGATCTGTGAAAACCCTAAACATAAACAAAAACAAGGATAATTTTAAAGGAGGTGCGCATCTAGATGGCACGTATTGCTGGTGTAGATATTCCACGTGAAAAGCGTGTAGTTATTGCTTTAACATACATTTACGGAATTGGCAGACCAACTGCTGAAAAGGTTCTAGCTGAGGCTGGTGTTTCTGAAGACACTCGTGTTCGCGATCTTACTGAAGAAGAACTTAACAAAATCCGTGATATCATCGACAAGTTAAAGGTTGAAGGTGACCTTCGCCGTGAAATCTCATTAAACATCAAGCGTCTAATGGAGATTGGTTCATATCGTGGCTTGCGTCATCGTCGTGGATTGCCTGTTCGCGGACAAAACACGAAGAACAACGCACGTACTCGTAAAGGCCCACGTAAGACTGTAGCTAACAAGAAAAAATAATACGTAAAGGAGGGTAACATTTAAATGGCTCGTAAAACTAATACACGCAAACGCCGCGTCAAAAAGAATATTGAAAGTGGAGTTGCGCATATTCGTTCAACTTTCAACAATACTATCGTAACTATTACAGACGTACATGGTAATGCATTATCATGGTCTAGTGCAGGTGCGCTTGGTTTCAAGGGTTCACGTAAATCCACTCCATTCGCAGCACAAATGGCAGCCGAAGCTGCAGCTAAAACTTCCATGGAACATGGTTTGAAAACTTTAGAGGTAACTGTTAAAGGACCAGGTGCAGGTCGTGAAGCAGCAATTCGTGCTCTTCAAGCTGCAGGTCTTGAAGTTACAGCTATTAGAGATGTAACTCCGGTTCCACATAACGGCTGCCGCCCGCCAAAACGTCGCCGTGTTTAATTTTTCTGTATAGAATTTGTAGTCCTGTCTATAATGGGATATGATACAAATATTTTCTAGGTATACAGAAATCATTAATCCAGTTGTTGTGCACAAACGGGAACGTATACATGGGGGAATTTCGGTAAGGTAAAGAACCTGCCGGGGTTTCGACGTTTTGAAGGAGGGTATATTTGATGATCGAAATAGAAAAACCAAAAATCGAAACGGTTGAGATCAGCGATGATGCCAAGTACGGCAAGTTTGTCGTAGAACCGCTTGAGCGTGGATATGGTACAACTTTGGGTAACTCCTTACGTCGTATCCTATTATCCTCACTCCCAGGTGCAGCTGTCACATCGATTCAAATCGATGGAGTACTTCATGAGTTCTCAACAATTGAAGGCGTCGTAGAAGATGTAACATCAATCATTCTAAACGTTAAGAAATTAGCGTTGAAAATCTACTCTGATGAAGAGAAGACACTTGAAATCGACATACAGGGCGAGGGTCCAGTAACTGCATCTGGAATAACGCACGATAGTGATGTTGAAATCCTTAATCCGGATCTTCATATCGCTACTCTTTCAAGCAAAGGTTCATTGCGTATGCGCCTCACTGCAAGAAGAGGCCGTGGATACAATCCTGCTGTCCAAAACAAGCGGGAAGACCAGCCAATCGGTGTCATTCCAATCGACTCAATCTATACGCCGGTTTCACGCGTAACTTATCAAGTAGAAAACACTCGTGTAGGGCAAATGACGAATTATGACAAGCTGGTATTTGACGTATGGACAGATGGCAGCACTGGTCCTAAGGAAGCTATTGCACTAGGTTCTAAAATCCTGACTGAGCACTTGAACATTTTTGTTGGTTTGACTGACGAAGCTCAAAATGCTGAGATCATGGTAGAGAAAGAAGAAGACCAAAAGGAAAAAGTTCTGGAAATGACAATTGAAGAACTTGACCTTTCTGTTCGTTCATATAACTGCTTAAAGCGTGCCGGTATCAACACTGTCCAGGAGCTTGCTCACAAGACAGAGGAAGATATGATGAAGGTTCGCAACCTTGGCAGAAAATCACTAGAAGAAGTAAAAGCAAAACTAGAAGAGCTAGGCTTAGGCTTACGCAAAGATGACTAGTTAATGCAGATTAACTAGGCATTTTGCTGTCAGTACTAAAACTGCCGGTTTATGACTTCAACAAAGGAGGGAAACACTCATGGGATACAGAAAGTTAGGACGCACAAGTGCCCAGCGTAAAGCAATGCTTCGTGACTTAACAACTGATTTGATTATCAATGAGCGTATTGAAACTACTGAAACACGTGCGAAAGAGCTTCGTTCAGTTGTTGAGAAAATGATTACTCTTGGAAAGCGCGGAGATCTTCATGCTCGCCGTCAAGCTTCTGCTTGGGTTCGTAACGAAGTTGCAAACGCTGAAACAAACCAGGATGCAGTTCAAAAATTATTCGCTGACATCGCTCCACGCTATGCTGAGCGCCAAGGTGGATACACTCGTATTATGAAACTTGGACCACGTCGCGGTGATGGTGCGCCAATGGTAATTATCGAGTTAGTTTAATACCATTAAACACACTCAAACAAGGGCGATGGACAGTTTATACAAACTTGTTTCATCCCCTTTTTTTCTTATACTGAGGCCAAAAGCCCCTGTCGAAAACTGAAAAAAGCAGCACAAGCCAAAACGAGCGTTATGATGAGCAGGCCACTTGGAAAGAAGAGTTCACTGGCCCCATCGGCCGGTTACTTCAGGACTCTCCTGAATCGGTTAGCGATAGATGCTTCATCTATTTATAACCGGAGCTGTTCTGCCTGTCTCGTCTAGCTCATGTACCTCTCCCCAGTCCTAATAGGACCTGCAGTTGCGGATCGCTTCCGCCCGGGGAGAGGTGCAGGCTTTTTTTATATACAAAGAATTTTCATATTATAAAAAAGTAAAAACATAGAGAAGAGCCAGTTAAGAAGAGTTGAGAGGAGGGCGGAGATGAGCAAACCCTTAGTTAGAATAGAAAATGTATCTTTCAGTTATGTAGGGCAGCATACTCCCGCGTTAAAAAATATCAGTTTTGATATATTTGAAGGTGAGTGGCTTGCGATTGTCGGGCATAACGGATCTGGTAAATCTACGCTTGCAAAGCTTTTAAACGGCCTGCAATTTCCGCAGCAAGGTTCGATTGAGGTTTGTGGAGTCACTTTGTCAGAGGATACTGTATGGGATGTAAGAGAAAATGTAGGAATGGTTTTTCAAAATCCTGATAACCAATTCGTTGGAACAACGGTTCGCGATGATGTGGCTTTTGGTCTGGAAAATCACGGCATACCTAGAGAAACAATGGTAGAGCGCGTGCAGACTTCACTTGATAAAGTCAATATGGGAACCTTTCTAAATCAAGAGCCGCACCATCTGTCTGGCGGCCAAAAACAGCGTGTTGCCATTGCTGGTGTGCTTGCACTGCAGCCGTCGATCATTATTTTGGATGAAGCAACATCCATGCTTGATCCAAAAGGCCGTGCAGAGGTAATCAAAACGGTTCGTGAGTTGAAGGATCGTGAGAACATAACGGTCATTTCGATAACCCATGATCTTGAAGAAGCTGCGAAAGCGGACAG
Organism: Mesobacillus selenatarsenatis SF-1; assembly: GCF_000813125.1. Lineage (GTDB taxonomy): Bacteria > Bacillota > Bacilli > Bacillales > Cytobacillaceae > Mesobacillus > Mesobacillus selenatarsenatis. The sequence continues at coordinate 4,969 of NZ_BASE01000070.1, read as the reverse complement.
GATTATCGTCATGAACAAAGGGGAGCTATACCGTGAAGGAACTCCTGAGGAAATTTTTGAAATGGATGAAGAGCTGATTAAGCTGGGTCTGGATATTCCCTTCCCTGTAAAAATGAGCAAAATCATGCGTGAAAAAGGAATTACACTTACGAAATCATATTTGACAGAAGAAGAGCTGGTGACGGAACTATGGACATCTCACTCAAAAATGTAGAATATCGTTACCAGGCTGATTCCCCATTCGAGCGTCTCGCGATTTCAGATGTATCCATAGATGTACCTTCAGGAACGTATCTTGCGGTTATTGGCCATACAGGATCAGGCAAGTCAACTGTGCTGCAGCACTTGAATGCGCTTTTGAAGCCGACAAAAGGTTCTGTTCTGATCGGAAGCAGGGAAATCAAGGCTGGCCGGAAAGAGAAGAACTTAAAGGGTGTCCGCGAGAAGGTGGGTATTGTCTTTCAATTTCCCGAACATCAGTTATTCGAGGAGACGGTCGAAAAGGATATTATGTTTGGCCCGATGAATTTTGGCGTTACAGAAAAAGAAGCGAAGGCACGGGCAAGATCCGCAATCAATCTTGTCGGTTTACCGGAAGAAATCCTTGAAAAATCACCGTTCGATCTTTCAGGCGGACAAATGCGCCGTGTAGCCATTGCCGGAGTGCTGGCAATGGAGCCAGAGGTCATTGTATTGGACGAGCCTACTGCAGGTCTGGATCCACGCGGACGCAAAGAAATAATGGACTTATTTTATTCACTTCATAAAAAAAGAAATCTATCTACTGTACTTGTTACCCACAGCATGGAAGATGCTGCCCGCTATGCGGATGATATAGTCGTCATGCATCAGGGAAAGGTTTTTACAAAAGGGACGCCTGAACAGATTTTCTCGGATCCTAAGGCTTTATTGGAATTGGGACTGGATGTACCGGAAGTAGTTGGCTTGCAGTTGAAGATCGAAGAAGCCTTCAATACTAAGTTCAGCAAAATCAGCCTTTCCGAGGAAGAACTCGCCGAAATGGTGGCAGAGTTGATGGAAGGGGGCGGTCCAAAATGATGGAAAAAATGATCTTTGGCCGTTATGTGCCGGGAGACTCTATCCTTCATCGGATGGATCCGCGTTCCAAGCTGATCATCGTATTCCTTTTTGTGATTGTCGTATTTATCGCAAACAATGTTTTGACGTACGGAGTGTTAGCTGCTTATACGCTTATTATGGTCAGTCTGTCGAGGATTCCGCTGAGGTTCTTATACGGCGGACTCAAGCCAGTATTTTTTCTGGTGATCTTCACGTTCCTACTCCATATCTTCATGACAAAAGAAGGCGATGTCATCTTCGAATTGGGATGGCTGCAAATATATGAAGAAGGTCTCAGGCAAGGTATCTTCATTTCTCTAAGGTTCCTACTGCTGATTCTAATCACGTCACTATTGACCTTGACCACTACGCCAATCGAAATCACGGACGGACTGGAGACATTGCTGAATCCTTTAAAGAAATTAAAATTCCCCGTCCATGAGCTGGCTTTGATGATGTCGATTTCCCTGAGATTCATTCCTACGCTCATGCAGGAAACAGACAAAATCATGAAGGCTCAAACTGCCAGGGGAGTGGAGTATAACAGCGGTCCGATCAAAGACCGAATCAAAGCGATTGTTCCATTGCTAATTCCGTTGTTCATCAGTTCGTTTAAGCGGGCGGAGGAACTGGCAGTCGCAATGGAGGCACGAGGCTACAAGGGTGGCGAAGGACGCACCAAATACCGCCTGCTGACATGGGGTATGCCGGATACTATGATGATTCTGTTCCTGGCTGCAGTCACGGTTCTATTAATAGTTTTAAGAGGGTAATCATTATGCCGCGAATCAAATGCACAATTTCATACGATGGCACTGGTTTTTCCGGCTACCAGGTGCAGCCTGGCAAAAGGACTGTCCAGGGTGAGTTGGAAAAGGCTTTGGAAAAGATGAACAAGGGTACAAGCATCAGGGTCAGTGCATCTGGCCGTACAGACGCAGGAGTACATGCCCGCGGCCAGGTTATCCATTTCGACACAACGCTTGAAATTGAGCCTGCCAGGTGGCACATAGCGCTAAATTCATTATTGCCTGATGATATTTTCGTTCTTTCAGTAGACTTAGCGAAACCAGATTTTCATGCACGCTTTGACGCAGTTGGCAAGGAGTACCGTTATTTCTTGCTGCTATCCAAGCATCGGGACCCTTTCCAGCGGAACTATGCCTACCAGTTCCAGTATGAACTCGATCATGACGCAATGAGGAAAGCTAGCAAACAGTTGCTAGGGACACATGACTTCACTAGTTTTTGCTCAGCCAAAACAGAAGTAGAAGACCGGGTCAGGACGCTGAAGGAAATCGATTTTTACGAGGAGAACGGGTTCCTGGTATTCAGGTTTGTCGGTGATGGCTTTCTGTACAATATGGTCAGGATACTTGTAGGAACATTACTGGAGGTAGGGACAGGCAGGAGAGCCGCTGACAGCATGCTTCAGCTGCTTGCTAACCAGGACCGAACTCTCGCCGGCAAGACCGCTCCTGGTCACGGACTTTACTTGTGGAAGGTTTTTTATGACGAAGAAGTTTTAGCAATTCGAAAATAAATTTTAAAAAAATGATATGACAACTAATCCTGGTGTTGACAATCTCTCAACCACAGGTTAAGATATCATATGTATGTATTTTAAACCCACGATCAGCCCCGGAAGAGCTTTATCGTGTTTGAAAATATACCAACAATGAACTTGATTTTTTTTTGACTATTTAGGAGGGAAACTCATGCGTACAACGTTTATGGCAAATGCCAACAATATCGAGCGTAAATGGTACGTAGTTGACGCTGCAGGCAAGACTCTTGGTCGCCTTTCAACTGAAGTTGCAGCTATTCTACGTGGTAAACATAAACCAACTTTCACACCAAATGTTGACACTGGTGATCACGTAATCATCATCAATGCTTCACAGATCGAACTTACTGGTAAAAAACTTACAGATAAAATCTACTACCGCCACACAATGCACCCAGGTGGATTGAAGCAAAGAACAGCTCTTGAAATGCGTACTAACTACGCTGAAAAGATGCTTGAACTTGCAATCAAAGGCATGCTTCCAAAGAACTCTCTTGGACGCCAAATGTTTAAAAAGCTTCATGTATATGCTGGAAACGAGCATCCACATCAAGCACAACAACCTGAAGTTTACGAACTTCGCGGATAATTAAGAGGAGGTAATTAACTTGGCACAGGTTCAATATATCGGTACCGGTCGTCGTAAGAGCTCCGTTGCGCGAGTTCGTTTAGTACCAGGCACTGGAAAAATTACAATCAATGATCGTGAAATTGAAGACTATATCCCATTCGCAGCTCTACGTGAAGTAGTTAAGCAGCCACTTGTTGCTACTGAAACTGTAGGAAGCTACGATATCCACGTTAACGTAAATGGCGGTGGATACACTGGCCAGGCTGGCGCAATCCGCCACGGTATCGCTCGTGCGTTACTTCAAGCTGACCCAGAATTCCGTCCAACACTTAAGCGTGCTGGACTACTGACTCGTGACGCTCGTATGAAAGAACGTAAGAAATACGGTCTTAAAGGCGCTCGTCGTGCACCTCAGTTCTCAAAGCGTTAATCTTTACGCTTCGGAAAGGCTCTCAACCTCTGGTTGGGGGTCTTTTTTTATTATTGCAGGGAGGTGCGGGGAGGGAGGATCTCCAACTGGGAAAAAACCGGCTGAATTTCCAGTTCGCCAATATATTTTGATTTTCGCCAATAAGTGGGTGATTTTCGCCAATAAAAATTTAAAATCGCCAATAAAATGAAGAAATCGCCAATAAAATTGTGAAAATCGCCAATAAAATTTTTCAAGTGTTAAAAACAGTCGTTGACGAGCTGTTTAAAACGTAATTATTGTTGTTATCATAATAAAAGTAATTCGGATCCATGAGTAGATTGGTTATTTTGTTGTCCGAAATGCAAAAATCGGTGAGAAACTAGCCGAAAAAAGCGGAGGCATCATTCTATGCCCCCGCCTAAACTATTTAATCCTCATATCCCTGCATGGAATCCATATGGCTTGCGATCATCGCGATGATAGTTGGAGCCTCTTCCTTAGTGAAAATAAAGTTCGTTTCGTCTTTAATCATTTCATCATCCTCGGTCCAAATCCGGTTGATGCGGCGAAGGACCCCGTCACCTGTCTCCTCAACAAGGCCGAACTGGTAGGTAACCTCAACCTCATCCTCTTTTAAAAATGCTGTAACCTCAGGTGTCTCCCACTCAACATCGATTTCCTCAAGGATATCGTCTTCGTCTATAAGCTCCGCAACATATAGCTCATCATCTTCATCGATTCCGTCGTCTTCATAATATACCGTTTCATCCTCTTCCGTTGCATAAACGACATCAAGCTGATCCTCATCATCGTTTATGTAATCGTGGAAACCTTCATGAACCGCATCGACAATGTCATCAATATCCGAAAGAATGACACGCGCAGGCTGCTCCAGATCCTCATCAATGGTTTCCGTATAGAATTCTTCATTATGCGGATCAAAATATAATATATAGAAATAGTCTCTTTCACCATCATCATAATCCACAAAGAACTGTATCCTTGGATGCTTCGATCCTCTCTCAACCGCCATCTGGCCTTCCTGATCATATTTTTCGCAAATAGACTCAAGATGGTCCTGCAGCTCTCCAACTACACGATCAAACCATTCCATAGACATAGAAATCCATCCCTTCCTCTGTATTCTCGAATAGCTTGCCCTAATACGAACATTTTCTGTGTTAGTAAATTAGAGGAAAATCATATGTGAAAGGTTGCTGTACTCCGCCAAAGAGGAAGAACATACTACATTGCCCGAAAACGAGGGAATGAAATGAGGAAAAGAAGCGAAAACGGTAAAAGGAGAGCGTCTGCATTGCCCGAAAATGTGGGAAGGAAG
>NZ_BASE01000071.1 GCF_000813125.1 Mesobacillus selenatarsenatis SF-1 | reverse complement strand
TCTATTCCAGAAAAGCTGTCAAAAAAACGAAGGAATCATGACAGGTTTGGTTTCTACACCAGAAAAGCTGTTAAGAAAACAAAGGAATCGTGACAGGTTTGGTCTCTACACCTGAAAAGCTGTCAAGAAAATGAAGCAATCATGCCAGCTAGAGCTTCTACTCCTGAAAAGCTGTCTATATAACAGCAGATTCTTGACAACAATGCCCCTTTTTTCACTGATATGTATTCTAAAAAACTTCCCGGATTGATACATATAGAATAAGGACAAAGTGACAGGGGGAGGGCATCATGAAATTAAGTGAACTCGGAGGAAAAGAAATCGTAGATGTAAAGAGGGCAGAAAGATTGGGCGTACTTGGTCAGACAGATTTGGAAATCAATGAAAGGACGGGCCAAATAGAGGCCTTGATCATTCCGTCTTTAAAATGGTTCGGCCTCCGTAAACAATCAGGAGAAGTAAGGGTTCCATGGAAGCATATCAAAAAAATAGGTTCAGACATGATTATCATCGACATCCCAGATGACGAAGAGTAAAAGCGGGCCTAAAGCCGGCTTTATTTTTTGCCTCTGTATTTATGTAGTATTGATTTAAGATCAACAGAATAATCCTTTACTTCTATTCGATTTTGAGCGCTGGCCATGGGCCGGCGCTTTTCTTTTATGGAAAACTCACCTATTCCAAGTCTGATACATATGATGTTGAAGTAGTTCAAATTGAATGAAATATATATTCCAGGATTAATGGAAAAGAAGGTGATTGTTCTCATGCTGACAGGAATGCAAATCGCGGTTATCGGCGGTGATGCGAGACAGCTGGAGATTATTCGCAAGCTGACAGAGCTTGATGCAAAGCTTTCTTTAATAGGCTTCGAGCAGTTAGACCATGCTTTTACAGGTGCCTCAAAAGAAAAGATAGATGAAGTTGATTTTTCCGTACAGGATGCTTTGATCCTGCCTGTGCCAGGTACGAGTATGGAGGGCCAGGTCGAGACCATTTTCTCGAATGAAAAAGTAGTCCTTATAAAAGAAATGCTTGAAAAGACTCCTGGACATTGCACAGTTTATTCAGGCATCAGTAATTCCTATTTAACTGGGATTACAAATCAAGCAAACAGGAAACTCGTACAGTTATTCGCTCGTGATGATGTTGCAATATATAACTCGATCCCGACGGTCGAAGGAACGATCATGATGGCAATCCAACATACGGATTTCACCATCCACGGCTCAAAGGTAGCTGTTCTTGGTCTGGGAAGAGTTGGGATGAGTGTCGCGAGAACTTTCCACGCCCTCGGAGCAAAGGTGAAAGTCGGAGCCCGGAAAAGCGAACACATTGCAAGGATTACGGAAATGGGATTAGAGCCGTTCCTTTTATCCGATATAGGCAATGCTGTCTCGGATTCCGATATTTGCATCAATACGATTCCTCATCAAATCGTTACTGCGTCAGTCATTTCGAGGATGCCTGCTCATACTTTGATCATTGACCTTGCATCCAAACCAGGTGGAACGGATTTTCGCTATGCGGAAAAACGTGGAATCAAAGCATTGCTTGCACCTGGATTGCCAGGAATCGTGGCCCCGAAAACAGCGGGACAAATTTTGGCGAATGTTCTTTCTCAGCTGCTTATGGATGACTTTATAAACCGAAAGGAGAAAGAAGTATGAGTTTACAAGGTAAGAAGATTGGATTTGGATTAACAGGCTCACATTGTACGTATGATGCTGTTTTTCCGGAGATTGAAAAGTTAGTGAATGCAGGAGCTGAAGTTTTACCGGTTGTCACATTCACTGTTAAAAATACAGAAACACGTTTTGGAAAAGGTGAAGATTGGGTACAGCGCATTGAAGAGCTAACAGGTAATAAAGTGATTGATTCGATTGTAAAGGCAGAACCTCTAGGTCCAAAAATCCCTCTGGATTGCATGGTCATTGCGCCTCTGACAGGTAACTCCATGAGCAAGTTTGCAAATGCAATGACAGATTCTCCAGTTTTGATGGCTGCGAAAGCAACATTAAGGAACCAAAAGCCAGTTGTCCTTGGTATTTCTACTAACGATGCATTGGGGCTTAACGGCGTGAACCTTATGAGGCTGATGGCAACCAAGAATATTTACATGATTCCTTTTGGCCAGGATGATCCAGTGAAAAAGCCAAATTCAATGGTTGCAAGAATGGAGATGCTTTCCGAAACAATCCTTGAAGCGATGAATGGAAAACAGTTACAGCCAGTATTAGTCGAGCGTTACAAGGATAACTAAGCCTAATTTAAAGGCTCTTTTCGAAAGCATTGTTGCTTGCTGGGTCAAAAAATGAATTTTACACAAGCAAAGCCTTATCTGTTCAAGGCAACTTCAAAAAGAGCCTGGAAGCTTATAAACGCGGAGTTCAAGGGAATATACGGATATCAACAATCAATGCGAAAAGAGTCTTTATCTCATAAACAACAACACGAATACTGCATATTAGAATTTGGAAATGCTTTTCTCCGGCAGTGAAGCAAAATGTTTCTTTTCTTAATGATTGATTATGATAAAATATAGGATAATATACTAGGCGGTTATTTCTTATAAACCGCCGTTTTATACTTATGGTTAAAACAACCTCAGCTAATATGCGGGGTATTAAAACGATAATGGTAGTGGAAGGGGAAACAGCAATGTCAGAGAGAAAAGGTTACCGTGTAGCAGTAGTTGGAGCAACAGGAGCAGTAGGGCAGCAGATGATCCAGACGCTTGAAAGCAGGGACTTCCCTGTGGCTGAGCTATTATTGCTGTCATCATCAAGATCAGCAGGCACAAAGGTCCAATATAAAGGCGAAGAGCTGACAGTACAGGAAGCCAAGCCAGAAAGCTTTGAAGGTGTAGATATCGCCTTGTTCAGCGCAGGAGGAAGTGTTTCCAAGGAACTGGCACCAGAAGCAGTCAAACGCGGTGCGATCGTTGTGGATAACACAAGTGCATTCCGCATGGATGAAAACACTCCACTTGTCGTGCCTGAAGTAAATGAGGAGGATCTGCATTCACATAATGGAATCATCGCTAACCCAAACTGCTCTACGATCCAGATGGTCGTTGCATTGGAGCCATTACGGAAAAAGTTCGGCCTGGAAAAGATTATCGTATCCACGTACCAGGCAGTATCTGGTGCAGGCGCTGCTGCTGTCGAGGAGTTGGAGGAGCAGACTCAGGCAATCCTGAACGGAGAGGAATATGAACCAAAGATCCTTCCGGTCAAGTCAGCGGATAAGCACTACCAGATTGCATTCAACGCCATTCCACAGATCGATACATTCGTAGATAACGGTTTTACGTATGAAGAAATGAAAATGATCAATGAAACTAAGAAAATTATGCACATGCCTGGACTGCAGGTTGCGGCAACATGCGTACGTCTGCCGGTAGGCACAGGTCATTCAGAATCGGTGTATATTGAAATTGGCCAGGACGGTGTTTCCGCAGCTGATGTTAAAGAACTTTTGTCTGATGCACCAGGAGTTGTCCTGCAGGACGATCCTGAACAGCAGCTGTATCCAATGCCTGCATTCTGCGTTGGCAAAAATGACGTTTTTGTCGGCAGAATCAGGAAGGATCTAGACAATGACAAAGGCTTCCATATGTGGGTCGTTTCTGACAACCTGTTAAAAGGTGCAGCATGGAACTCAGTCCAGATTGCTGAAAGTCTTGTAAAGCTAGGAATAGTAAAGTAAACACATAATTGATTTAATGACAGAAATTCTGAGGTGTTACGATGAAAATAATCGTTCAAAAATTTGGCGGTACATCTGTCCGAGACGAACAAAGCCGCATCCAAGCGATGAGTCATATTAAGAAGGCGATCGCGGATGGATACAAAGCGGTGGTTGTCGTTTCTGCGATGGGCAGGAAGGGAGATCCGTACGCTACTGACACTCTCCTCAGCCTGCTGGGAGGAAGTGACAGCAAGATCAGCAAGCGGGAGCATGATCTGTTGCTATCATGTGGAGAAACGATTTCTAGTGTCGTTTTTACCAATATGCTGCTTGAAAATGGTATTAATGCAACTGCGCTTACAGGTGCCCAGGCAGGTTTCAGGACAAATAGCGAGCATACGAACGCAAGAATTCTGGATATGAAGTGCGACCGGTTGCTAAGAGAACTGGATCAGGTCGACGTTGTCGTCGTGGCAGGATTCCAGGGCGCAGCAAAAAATGGGGACGTGACAACAATCGGCAGGGGTGGCAGTGACACATCTGCTGCAGCACTTGGCGCAGCGTTAAACGCGGAGTGGATTGACATCTTTACCGATGTCGAAGGAATCATGACTGCTGATCCGAGAATTGCTGATAACGCACGGCCACTTTCCGTGGTAACATATACTGAAGTTTGTAATATGGCTTACCAGGGAGCAAAGGTAATCCACCCTCGTGCCGTTGAGATCGCCATGCAGGCAAAAGTTCCGATCAGAATCAGGTCTACCTATTCGGAAGGCCTTGGCACACTGGTTACTACCCTTAATCGTGAAAATAAAGGAACTGACATTAAGGAACGACCTGTAACAGGAATTGCGCATGTTTCAAATGTAAGCCAAATAAAGGTCTTTGCAAAAAAAGACCAATACAATCTCCAATCTGAGGTTTTCAAGGCAATGGCCAATGAAAATATCAGCGTAGATTTTATTAATATTTCTCCAAATGGAGTGGTCTACACTGTCTTAGACGAAATGACGGACCGGGCTGTAAGAGTATTAGAAGGATTGGGACACACTCCGCAAATTGAGAGACATTGTGCGAAAGTATCGGTTGTCGGAGCAGGAATGGCAGGAGTCCCGGGTGTAACCTCAAAAATTGTTACAGCATTATCTGAAAAAGGGATCCGCATCCTTCAGTCCGCTGACAGCCATACAACCATTTGGGTATTGGTCAAACAAGAGGATTTAGGAAAGGCAGTAAATGCGTTGCATGATGCCTTCCAACTCGAAGAGGAAACAGCAGATTTCGAGCGTCAAGATATTTAAAAAGATTTTGCTTCCAGCCTCTAAAGCGGAAGCCTTTCAGAAGAGGAGTGAACAGGAATGGTTCAATTCGGAAGAGTATCCACAGCAATGGTGACCCCATTTGACCACAAAGGTCACATTGATTTCAATAAAACGACCCAGCTAGTAAACCATTTGATCGATAACGGGACAGATTCGCTTGTTGTTGCAGGGACAACAGGTGAATCCCCGACTCTATCTAAAGAAGAGAAAATCGCATTATTCCAGCACGTCGTGAAGGTTGTTGACAAGAGGGTTCCTGTCATTGCCGGAACGGGCAGCAACAACACTTATGCTACCATCGAGCTGACTAAAAAAGCAGAAGAGATTGGTGTGGACGCGATCATGATCGTAGCACCATACTATAATAAGCCAAACCAGGTGGGCCTTTACCAGCATTTTAAGGCAGCTGCTGAAGCTACCTCACTGCCAGTAATGGTGTATAACATTCCGGGCAGGTCAGTAGTCAACATTCTGCCAGAAACAATCATCAGGCTTGCTGAAATCCCGAACATTGTCGCTGTAAAAGAAGCGAGCGGTGACTTGAACGCCATGACGCAAATCATCGCAAATACACCGGACGATTTCCTTCTATACAGTGGAGATGATGGATTGACTCTGCCAGTGCTTGCAATAGGCGGTACTGGGATTGTATCTGTAGCTTCACATGTAATTGGAAATGAAATGCAAGCTATGGTCGATGCATACTTCAGCGGAAGAAATGCCGACGCAGCTAAACTGCACCAGCGCCTGCTGCCAATCATGCAAGGACTATTCGCGGCTCCAAGCCCGGCACCTGTCAAAACAGCATTGCAGCTAAAAGGACTTGATGTGGGATCAGTACGTTTGCCAATGGTACCATTGACAGAACCTGAAAGAACCGCAGTCGCTAAACTATTTCAATAAATTGTGTAAGGCCAACCTTTTCGGGGTTGGCCTTTGATATGTAAAAAAAGCAATTTCGACCTATAGAATTTCCGAAATGTCATTATGTCTTCCTTATTGAACATATAAAATGTGCTCTTGCTCCGAAATGTCTAATAAATAATGCTTCTTGGACATATTGAAAGTGACCATGCTCCGAAATGTCTAATAAACACAGTGTCTTGGACATATTGAAAGTGCTCATGTTCCAAAATGTCTAATAAAGGATAAAAGCAGATTAATGAAAAATCGGGTTCCTGTCAGCTAAGAAAATACCTCAGGATATTAAGTTGTCAAGATTTTCTGTCATCAAGTATAATGTTATTAATTGGTCACGGTCGGAGATATAACAACATAGGAGGAGCGTAGACTTGAATACGAAGAAAAATGAAAATATAAAAATCATCGCACTTGGTGGAGTGGGGGAAATCGGTAAGAATATGTACGTCACCGAAGTGGACGGTGATATTTTTGTTGTTGATGCGGGATTAATGTTCCCTGAAGATGAGATGCTGGGGATCGATATTGTTATTCCCGATTTTTCCTACTTAACTTCTAATAGTGAAAGGGTAAAGGCAATTCTACTGACGCATGGGCATGAAGACCACATTGGCGCATTAACTTATGTTTTGAGAAAAATAAATGTTCCTGTTTATGGAACAAAGCTTACTATTGCCCTTGCGAAGGAGAAGATGAAAGAACAGGAATTCTCTGGTTCAGTTGACTTTCATGAAATCAATGCAGATACTGTTTTGAGATTCGACAGTGTTTCTGTTTCCTTTTTCAAGACCAATCACAGTATCCCTGATTCAGTTGGCATCAGCATAGATACCTCAGAAGGAGCAATCGTACATACAGGGGATTTTAAATTCGATCAGGCTGCTGCCCCACTATACAAGCCTGAAATAGGCAAGATGGCCGCAATTGGTGAAAAAGGAGTTCTCTGCCTGCTTTCTGACAGTACAGAGGCTGAGAGACCAGGATATACTCCATCTGAATCAACCGTGGTTTCTGAGTTGTCTAATGTATTTTATAATGCACAGGGCAGAATCATTGCTGCCTGCTTTGCCTCTGACCTAAACAGAATCCAGCATCTTTTTGACAGTGCGGCGGCAAATGCCCGAAAGGTAGCTGTTGCAGGAAAAAGCCTGAAACGTGTCTATGACATAGCATTACAACTTGGCTACATACAGGTTGAAAAGGACTTGATTATATCGGTAAATGATTTGGAGAACTATGAAGATAATCAGGTAGTTATTTTAACCACGGGAAATCAGGGAGAGCCAATTGAAGCCCTTCAAAAAATGGCTAAACAAGTACATCCCCAGGTGAATATCCAGGAAGGGGACACAGTCTTGTTTGCAGCATCTCCATTAAGGGGAAGTGAAGTATTTATTTTTAAGACAATGGATATGCTTTACCGAGCTGGAGCAAACGTAGTATCAAGCAAAAAAAGTGTTCAGGTTTCAAGCCATGGAAGCCAGGAAGAATTGAAATTCATGATCAATTTAATGAACCCAAAATTTTTCATTCCTGTGCACGGTGAATACAAAATGCTCAAGGCCCACAAAAAGTTAGCGCAGTCATGCGGAATTTCGGAAAAGAATATTTACATCCCGGACCGCGGTGACGTTATTGACATTTCTGGTGGAAAACTAAAGTCCACAGAGAAGGTACAGGCAGGGAATACATTGATTGACGGAATTGGAGTAGGAGATGTAGGCAATATTGTTCTCCGTGATCGCAGGCTGCTCTCGCAGGACGGTGTTTTAATTGTAGTCGTCACACTGAATAAAGCAGACAGAAAAATCGCAGCCGGCCCGGAAATTATATCCCGCGGTTTCGTCTATGTACGTGAATCAGAAAAGCTGATGGCGGATTCAACTACCCTGGTAAAAGAGGTCGTAGAGAAAAATACAAATAAAGAGTCATTCGATTGGAACAGTCTAAAACAGGATATACGTGATTCACTGAGCCAATACTTATATGAAAAAACAAAACGCCGCCCAATGATCATGCCAATCATAATGGAAGTTAAATAAGCACGATAAAGTACTGGCTCAAAGCCAGTGCTTTTTAATTATAAATGTTGATGTCTCTTTTAGCTCTGGAATGAAATTGATGATGATGTTCATACTAAAATTATCATGCCTGAAGGGAGCAAAAGGATATGAATAAATTCAGTTCAGAAAACCAGGAAGGTCAGCAAGGGGATAAGGAGAACAAACCATCTGGTCTTCTTGAGAAGATCCAACAGCTTGGTCAGACGAATGTACCCCAGTTGTCTCAGGATTCAAAAATTCATTGTTTGACGATTGTCGGTCAAATCGAAGGGCATATGCAGCTTCCGCCTCATAATAAAACGACAAAATATGAACATTTGATTCCTCAAATTGTTGCAATTGAACAAAACCAGAATATTGAAGGGTTGCTTGTCATCTTGAATACTGTTGGGGGGGATGTGGAGGCAGGATTGGCTATATCAGAGATGCTGGCTTCACTCTCAAAGCCGACAGTTTCAATTGTCCTGGGCGGCGGACATTCCATCGGAGTGCCAATAGCGGTTTCATGTGATTATTCGTTCATTGCGGAGACGGCCACAATGACGATTCATCCGATCAGGTTGACTGGACTCGTCATTGGAGTTCCGCAAACTTTTGAATATCTCGATAAAATGCAGGAAAGAGTAGTTAACTTTGTTACGAAGCATTCCAATATCGCTGAAGAAACATTCAAAGAGTTGATGTTTGCCAAAGGAAACCTGACAAGGGACATCGGAACGAACGTTGTCGGCCATGATGCAGTTGAGACTGGTCTGATCCATGAAGTCGGTGGCATTGGACAGGCGATGAAAAAGTTAAATGAATTGATAGATATGAATAAACAAAAGTCTGAAGTGATTGTACAATGATCCTTTATACTATGATGCCGCATGAACAGGTATTCCCTCCAGAAGAGGGAGCCGTAAATCAGGTTATGGTAAGTTATAACGGAATCCCTATCATGGCTGAATTGACCGAGAATCACGAATATCGGGTAGTAAGGGTAATGAGTACTGATCCAAACCATTACATGGAACCTACATGTTTACCGGGTTCGACATTTACACTATCTTAGATAAGTTGATTTCTCGACTTAATTAAAAAGGTTAGTACGAGCGCTAAAAATGTAAACAGTTTAGATGCATCCTAGAAAAGTGCTCCAGCACAGTTATTAATAAAACGATTGTGCCGATTCTACTGGCAAATATGATATAATATGGTTACACTAAAGCATTGGCAGCCGAATAGGGCTGCTTTTCTTCTTACTGAAGTTTGAGAACAGGACTCGTTGTTTATGCTGATAGTGAAGCTATAAATATTCAGGTGATAAAATGGCCAAAAAGAAAAGACGGCAATCGAGAAAGAAGAGTACATTGAAAACAACAGTTCAATATGAACTTGCCGGGTTAGCACTGCTCGCGTTGGCCATCATAGCGATGGCGGATTTAGGTGCTGTAGGAAGGGCGGTCGTGATGTTTTTTCGCTTTTTCTTCGGGGAATGGTATATGCTCAGTCTAGTAGGGCTGGTCGTGTTCAGTATTTATATAATGTGGAAACGCAGCCTCCCATTTATATTCCATACCAAATTGCTTGGTACATATCTGATTGTTGGTGCAATCTTATTATTAAGTCACGTGACGTTATTCGAACTATTATCCAATGGAGGCAAGTTTGAGGATCCTAGTGTCATTAAAAATACTTTTGAGCTATATGTCATGGAAGCAAAAGGAGAGACAAGCACGACAGACCTCGGAGGCGGGATGATCGGGGCTGTGATGTTTGCACTGTTTTACTTTTTGTTTGATGCAGCAGGATCTCAATTGATTGCCTTTCTACTAATTATCATTGGAGCGATTCTCATTACAGGGAAGACCTTTAGTGAAGTTGCGGGGAAAATACTTACACCGATTGGCAGTTTTATCAGAGGTCAATGGATTTCATTCATTGATGATCTAAAGCAGTGGAAAGAAGCTCAACAGCATAGAAAGGAAGCCAAGACGCTCGAAGCGAAACAGGCAAAAATCGAGAGCAAACAGGCTGATACGCAGGAAGTAACTGTTGAAAAAACAATTGACCTTAACTCGGAGCCAGCTCCGGAGCCAATCATCTCCAGCTTTGCGGAGCGAGCCTATGCAAACTCTGCTGAAGCACAGCCACAGCAGTCGGAGAAGAAGGCTAAGCCTGCAACTGACAAAGAAGTTGACGGTGACGAATTGCCACAGCCCATTACTTTTACTGAGGTAGAGAATACCTCGTATGAGCTGCCGCCGATAGATATATTGAAGCTGCCTAATAAAACCGACCAGAGCGGGGAATACGAAATGATCCATGCCAATGCGGCCAAGCTTGAACGTACATTCCACAGCTTTGGCGTAAAGGCAAGGGTTACCCAGGTGCATCTTGGTCCTGCTGTTACGAAATATGAAGTGCACCCCGACGTCGGTGTCAAGGTCAGCAGAATTGTTAGTCTGAACGATGATCTCGCACTAGCTTTGGCTGCGAAGGATATCAGGATCGAAGCGCCTATACCGGGGAAATCAGCCATTGGAATAGAGGTGCCTAATTCCGAGGTGGCAATGGTTTCTTTACGGGAAGTTATTGATTCAAAACAGCACAACAAACCTGGGTCAAAACTGCAAATTGGCTTAGGTCGCGATATTACCGGTGAAGCAGTGCTCGCAGAATTGAATAAAATGCCCCACCTTCTTGTTGCTGGTGCTACGGGAAGCGGCAAGAGTGTATGTATTAACGGTATCATCACTAGTATTCTCATGAAGGCAAAGCCTCATGAAGTCAAACTGATGATGATTGATCCGAAAATGGTAGAGTTAAATGTTTATAATGGAGTTCCACATCTGCTGGCCCCTGTCGTTACCGATGCGAAAAAAGCATCCCAGGCACTGAAAAAAGTGGTCAGTGAGATGGAAAGGCGCTATGAGCTCTTCTCACACACTGGTACAAGGAACATAGAAGGCTACAATGAATATATTAAGAAGTATAATAGCGAGGAAGAAGCCAACCAGCCTCTGCTTCCATTCATTGTCGTAATTGTGGACGAGCTAGCTGACTTAATGATGGTCGCATCTTCTGATGTTGAAGATTCAATCACCAGACTCGCTCAGATGGCACGAGCTGCGGGGATCCACCTGATCATTGCTACGCAGAGACCGTCTGTTGATGTCATTACAGGGGTAATCAAAGCAAATATTCCATCAAGAATTGCATTTGCCGTTTCTTCTATGACAGACTCACGGACGATTCTTGATATGGGCGGCGCCGAAAAGCTGCTAGGAAGAGGAGATATGCTGTTCCTGCCGGTCGGTGCATCCAAGCCTGTCAGGGTGCAGGGAGCTTTCTTATCGGATGAAGAGGTTGAAGAGGTTGTAAACTTCGTCATTGGCCAACAAAAGGCACAGTATCAGGAGGAAATGATTCCAGAAGATATACCTGAGAACACGTCTGAGGTTGAAGATGAATTGTACGGTGATGCTGTAGACCTTGTGGTGGAAATGCAAACAGCTTCTGTATCCATGCTGCAAAGGAGATTCAGGATAGGGTATTCACGCGCGGCAAGGCTGATTGATGAAATGGAGCTGCGCGGTGTCGTTGGTCCTTATGAAGGAAGTAAACCAAGGACCGTCCTGGTGGCTAAGTCAGAAGAGGCATAAAATCGATACTTGAAAAGAGACAAAAGCCGGATGGTCACATCCGGCTTTTGCTTTTCATATAGGAGATACCTCCTATAAGAGGAATAATAATGTCATACTATTAAAACCGCTTACAAATTACTATTATATCAAAAATATAGGTTGATTGTCCCGGAAAAAGTGACAATTTTGGTTATTCTAGCTTTTTTCGACAAATTGTTGAAACACTATTTATTTATGTCAGAAAAAGTGTTATAGTATTTTCGATTAGTAGGAATGCTATACATCAGATGTCTGATGTCTTGAGCAAAGGTTGGAGGAACGCCTCATGTCGATCAAGTCAGATAACCGGCACCTGTATTTACAAGTAATCGATCACCTGAAGCAAGATATTCAAAAAGGTATATATAAAGAGAGAGAGAAATTACCTTCAGAATTCGATCTTGCCAAACAACTTGGAGTTAGCAGAGCGACTCTCCGCGAAGCATTGCGAATCCTTGAAGAAGAAAACGTCATTGTTCGCAGGCATGGTGTAGGAACCTTTGTCAACGCCAAACCATTGTTTGAGTCAGGCATTGAACAGCTTAACAGCGTGACGGGCATGATTGAGCAGGCAGGGATGAAGCCTGGTACAATCTTCTTAAACTCAACGACTACTGGGCCAACCGAAGAAGATATTCGTCGTTTTTCATGCTCGCTTGATGATGAAATCACACTCGTCGAAAGGGTCAGAACTGCAAACGGTGAACCTGTTGTCTATTGTCTGGACAAGATTCCCGCAAGCATCCTGCCGGAAGATTACTCTTTTGAGGATGAGTCATTGCTTCATCTTCTTGAGGTCAAATCGAACCGGAAGGTGACATACGCAGTGGCCCAAATCGAGCCAATCGGCTATCATGAGAAGATTTCACCCATCCTTGAATGCGAGCCGGAAACAGCACTGCTTGTATTGAAGCAAATGCATTTCGACGATAACGATGTTCCAATTCTTTATTCGGTTAATTACTTTAAAGCCGACAAGTTCAGTTTTCATGTCCTTAGAAGAAGAATTTAATTTTTTTTAAGAAAATGAAAACGCTAACTGATTGGTTTTTCAGAACATTCCTGCGAAATCACAAACATTCTCTGGGGGGTACAAACCTTGAAAAAGCGTAAATTTGGTTTGGTAATGTCATTGCTTTTAGCGGCAGGTACAATGTTGGCAGGTTGCGGAAGTGACGAAGGCGACAGTTCTAAGGGCAAGGAGTCAGACTTAAGAGTTGGTATGGTTACTGACGCAGGTACGATTGATGACAAATCTTTCAACCAGGGCACTTGGGAAGGAATCCTGATGGCTGAGGAAGATCTTGGCGTTAAGACAAAGTACCTTAAGCCAGCTGGAACAACTGAAGCTGAATATCTAAAAGAAATCGGCAACTTATATGATGCAGAATATAAGTTTATCATTACACCGGGCTTTAAATTTGAAACAGCAGTTTTCCAAGCCCAAGATAAATATGAAGATGCTAAATTCGTCATCATTGACGGAAACCCACACAACGGAGACTATAATCCAGTAGTGAAAGACAACACTGTTGCAGTATTCTTCGCTGAGCATGAGTCTGGTTTCCTAGCAGGTGTTGCTGCAGCGGTTGAGTTGAAGGAAGGCGAAGCAGGCTTCATCGGTGGTATGGAAATTCCAGCAGTACAAAAGTTCAACTGGGGCTTCCAGCAAGGACTTAAGTATGCAAATGAAAATCTTGACACAAATGTAACAATGAAAGCTGAGAACGTTGTATATCAAGGTTCATTCGACAACGCGGCTGCTGGTGGACAAATCGCAGCCCAATTCTATGACCGTGGCGTAGACGTCATCTTCACTGCTGCAGGTGGTGTTGGTGTTGGAGCGATCAACGAAGCTAAGAACCGTGCAAAGGCTGGAGATAACGTCTGGATCGTAGGTGTTGACGTTGACCAGTTTGAAGATGGTAAGTACGATGGCGACAAGTCAGTTATCTTGACTTCAGCAATGAAGAAGCTTGACCAGGTTGCTTTCGACATGGTCCAAGCTGAGATTGATGGCAAATTCCCAGGCGGAGAAACATTGACTTTCGATGCTAAGAACGATGGAATTGGTCTTCCTGAGAAGAACCCTAACCTAAGCGAAGAAACTACTGGCAAGGTAAAGGAAGTATACGAAAAGGTTAAATCAGAAGAAATCAAGGTCTCTGGTGAACAAGGAGATTTATTCAAGTAAAAAATTGCAAAAGAGACGGTCTTTTCCGTCTCTTTTGTCTATCAAACTCAAAACGGAAAATATTAGAAATTATTTATAATGTGTTTAGCTATTTTCCATTTCGATATAGAAATGTACAGCTCCAGAGCCTGGCTTCCAAACGATCGGCCTTCCCAAGGATTTGTTTCATCACTTCCTCATGGTAACCCGGCCTATTCTTGTGAAGCTGACCAAGGCGCTTACGCTATTCTTAATAGGTATAGAGTCTAATACAAAGGTGAGTGCTACTATGAGTTATGTAGTTGAGATGTTGAATATTCGGAAAGAGTTTCCGGGTATCGTAGCCAACGATAATATTACCCTTACCCTTAAAAAAGGGGAAATACATGCACTACTAGGTGAGAA
The DNA here is from genome assembly GCF_000813125.1 of Mesobacillus selenatarsenatis SF-1. GTDB lineage: Bacteria > Bacillota > Bacilli > Bacillales > Cytobacillaceae > Mesobacillus > Mesobacillus selenatarsenatis. Next base: position 128,394 of record NZ_BASE01000071.1, on the reverse strand, counting down.
TGGTGCAGGAAAGTCAACCCTGATGGGTGTTCTGTTCGGCATGTATCAGCCTGAACGAGGCTTAATAAAAGTAAATGGCAAAGAAGTGAAGATTACTAATCCTAATGTTGCAAACCGTTTAGGTATTGGGATGGTTCACCAGCATTTTAAGCTGGTTGAAAATTTCACTGTAACAGAAAACATCATATTGGGCAGTGAGCCGCTTAAGGGCATGGTACTCGATATTGATAAAGCCGCAAAAAGAATTGAAGAATTATCAAAGCACTACGGTTTGAATGTAGATCCTCATGCGAAAATCGAAGATATTTCAGTAGGTATGCAGCAAAGGGTAGAAATTTTGAAGATGCTTTATCGCGAAGCAGATGTACTGATTCTTGATGAGCCAACAGCTGTTCTTACACCAGTAGAAATCGATGAATTGATGAAAATCATGCGTAATCTTATTAACGAAGGTAAGTCTATTATTATTATCACTCATAAACTGAAGGAAATAAAGGCAGTTGCTGACCGCTGTACAGTAATTCGCCGCGGAAAAGGAATTGGAACTGTCAATGTGGCAGAATCCAGTGAGGCTAGTCTTGCCGAAATGATGGTCGGACGTCATGTCTCTTTCAAAGTGGATAAGAAAGAAAGTACCCCTGGTGAAGTGGTACTTAAAATAGATTCTTTATCAGTTAAAAATAATAGAAAAGTTATGGGCTTGAAGGATTTTTCATTGGAAGTGCGAGCTGGAGAAATAGTCGGTATTGCTGGTGTTGAAGGCAATGGACAGACAGAAATAGTTGAAGCAATCACTGGCTTAAGAAAAGCTGAGTCTGGGACGATTTTAATCAGTGGCGAAGAAATCACGAACCTTCCAATCCGTCAGCGGAATGAAAAAGGAATTAGCCACATTCCGGAAGACAGGCAAAAGCGCGGTCTTGTTTTGGATTACTCACTTGTATCAAATATGGTGCTTCAAATTTATAACAAGCAGCCTTTCTCTAAGCGAGGACTATTGAATTTCCCTGCTATGAAAGCGTATGCTCAAAATATCATCGAAAACTTCGATGTACGTTCAGGTGAAGGTGCTTCCTCGATTGCCAGGACTCTTTCTGGTGGAAATCAACAGAAAGCAATCATCGGCCGAGAGCTTGAGCTGGATCCAAAACTCTTGATTGCTGTCCAGCCGACTCGTGGTTTGGATGTAGGTTCCATTGAATATATCCATAGAAGGATTATTGAGCATCGCGACAAAGGGAATGCAGTACTTCTTATTTCATTAGAGCTTGACGAGGTCCTGCAGCTTTCAGACCGTATCGCCATCGTGAATAATGGTGAGCTTGTAGGCGAGGTAATCGCTGCGGAAACAAATGAAAATGAAGTTGGTCTTATGATGGCAGGCGTGGGTAAGGAGAGAAGCATATGAGAAATACCATCGTATCATTAATATCTATTATTCTAGGTCTGGTGGCTGGTGGCATTTTGATGCTGTTCATCGGCAGCAATCCGATTGAAGGCTATTCCTATTTACTTCAAGGAGCATTGAAAAACTTAGAGCGTATCGGTAATACTTTAGCAACAGCAACTCCGCTCATATTCACTGGTTTGTCTGTCGCTTTTGCTTTCCGCACAGGTCTTTTTAACATTGGGGCATCCGGACAAATGCTGGTTGGTGGCCTTGCTGCGACAGCAGTTGCCTTGACCTTCGATTTATCCAGGCCAATCCTTCTTTTGGTAATGGTCCTTGCAGGTCTGGTGGCCGGTGCCTTATGGGCATTCATTCCCGGTTTGCTTAAAGCAAAGTTCAATGTGCATGAGGTTGTTTCGACAATCATGATGAACTGGATCGCCTACTGGACAATTTACTATATTGTACCAGGTTATTTCAAGGGAGAATTCCTTGAGACAGAATCTAAAAAACTAGCAGAATCAGATACTTTGCGAACTCCATTCCTTACAGAGATGTTTGATGGATCTTATATTAACTTAGGTCTGTTTCTTGCAGTCATCGCAGTAATCATTATTGCCTTCATCATCGAAAAGACAACCCTTGGATTTGAGTTGAAGGCAGTTGGATTTAACAGATTCGCTGCTGAATATGCAGGTATGAAAGTTAACCGCAACATCATCTTATCCATGTTGATTTCAGGTGCACTTGCTGGAGTCGGTGGGGTAGCATTATATACAGGAAATGCTTCAAGCATTCAAATTGGTATTCTGCCTGCGCAGGGTTATGATGGCATCGCGGTCGCTCTTCTCGGTGCAAACCATCCTGTAGGTGTATTCTTCGCAGCAGTGCTGTTCGGGATATTATACTCAGGTACTGGGTTCATGAATGCTATGACTGAAATTCCACCTGAATTGGCAAATACCATTATCGCGATCATCATTTATTTTGCTGCAACAAGTGTAATGATTGAACGTCTATTGAACAAATTCAAGGCGAAAAAATCAAACAAAGAAGATAAAAGTGGTCCTGTAGTCGAGAAGGGAGATTCATAAGATGTGGTCAATAATAGAACAAATTTTTCCTTACGCGATTATCTTTACAATTCCTCTTCTTATTACGGCGCTGGGCGGACTTTTTAGTGAAAGAAGCGGTATTGTTAATATTGCCCTCGAGGGATTAATGGTCATTGGAGCCTTCTCTGGCGCTCTGTCCATCCATTACCTGAGCGGCGTATTGGACAACCACACATTGGTACTATGGCTTGGATTGCTGGCTGCTGTACTTGCTGGTATACTTTTCTCCATCTTGCATGCGTTTGCGAGCATTAATCTGAATGCAAACCAAATCATCAGTGGTACGGCAATCAATATGATTGCCACTGCCCTGACCGTGTTCCTTGCACGAAATATCACTGGAAGTGGAAACATAAGGATTTCAAGCGGTTTTTCACCATCAAATGTTCCTTTTCTATCTGATATTCCAGTGATTGGAGATTTATTTTTTACAAAAACTTATCCTACAACATGGCTTGTATTAGCTATTCTTTTCGTAAGTTCATTCATTTTATATAAAACAAGGTTTGGACTTCGTTTAAGATCATGTGGTGAATTCCCGCAGGCTGCTGAAGCAGCAGGAATCAATGTCAGGAAAGTCCGTTACAGCGGCGTACTAATCTCTGGAGCTTTCGCTGGATTGGGCGGAGCCTTGATTATTGTCACGCAGTCAGGTGAATTCACAGGAACCGTTGCAGGTCTGGGCTTTCTTGCACTAGCTTCCTTGATTTTCGGTCAGTGGAAACCGCTAGGCGTGCTGGCAGCGACATTATTCTTTGGATTTGCTAGTACGATTGCAAACGTCTCTCAAGTAATTCCTGAGTTGGCTGTTATTCCACCGATCTTGTTGAAGATTTTCCCATATGTAGTGACGCTAATCGCACTTGTTATATTCTCCAAGTCATCACAAGCACCAAAGGCTGTTGGAGAAACATTTGACAGTGGAAAACGCTAAGCTTTTATACTGTAAAAAGAGGTACCTGCTCAAGGTGCCTCTTTTATTTTGTCACTTTTATATTATTAACGAATAAAATACCATATGAAATTGTATATTCCTTTTAGAATAAATCTTCCATATGTGTTAATATAAAGGAAAAGTTTGCTAAAAATAATATCGTCAAGAGGGCATGCATATGAAACTATCATTATATATGGATGATCGTGAAACAGAAAAAATCTTTTCTTATTTACGCTGGATATTCTTGTTGGTAGGGATTATGGTATTTTATTTCCCCCCTCTGGCGGACAGGCTTAATTTCACTAAAGAAACATTTCCTATATTGTTGGTGATAGGATTTGTCTACATGGCCGTGACTCAGGTTGCTTTGATTAAAATGTCGGCGGTAAACGAGTATTTCAATTTACTTACGAAAGCCGGTATTATTTTTGATTATATTGCGCTGATGTGGCTTCTTGCCTTGACGAATGGAGTCTTATCGCCGCTTTTTCCGATTGCTTATTTGGTTGTCATGCATGCGACCATTTACTGGAGAACAAAAGGGGCAATTTTATCCTCGATTTCGTTGACAGCAGGATACTCAACTATCTTTGCTGTACAGGCTCAATTTGATTTTAATACAACGTTTGTCTTTATTTTAAATCTCGTTTTCATATGGATTATCGGTGGGTTCGGGTCGTTAATCGTCATTCGTGAAAGGAAGCATTTGAAACAGAAGGAAATTTTTCATGAATTGATGTTCACTGATTATTTAACAGGCTTATACAATCATCGGCATTTCCAAGAACAACTAAGAAATATGACGAGTGCTCGGCAAAACTTCTTGCTTGTGATGGGAGATATCGATCACTTCAAGCAAATCAATGATCAGTTTGGCCATTTGACAGGAGATGAAATCTTAAAAAACTTAGGCGGGATTTTTCGGGACCTGGCTGATGATTACGATGCACAGGCCTTCCGTTATGGTGGAGAAGAGTTTGCCTTTCTATTACCGCACACAGAGGAAAACAGGCAGATTAGTTTTTTTGATGACCTATATGGAAGGTTGTCATCTGAGAAATTCAGTAAAGAATGCATTAGTGTCACAATGAGCTTTGGGATTGCTGCTTCAAAAGGTGAGGTTTTGCCGGATAAACTACTTGGATACACAGACCAGCTTTTGTACAGTGCAAAAGCAAACGGAAAAAATCAGGTGAAATTTGAATCAGGACATACATACATATTATTATTCGAAAGCTATAGATGAAATAGCCGCTTCAAAGCAATAAAAGCTTCCCAATTGGGGAGCTTTTGCCGTATTGGCTGCCAATTCCTTGAATTAGCCTGAATGTCAAAGGTATAGTTAGAGTATATTTATTGGAATATTAAATATAGACTTCACAACGTATACATAACACAGAAGAATGTTTTATTTTCATCAATGATGTGAAGAAGAATGATTGTAAGCAAGTCCTGGTGTTATAAATAAAGGAGGATTTCAATGGCTGTCATTTCAGAAAGTATCAAGGATATGAAAGGCTACAAGCTCCATATTGTTAAAACCGAAAAATTCAAGACGAATACAATTGTTTGGAAGATGAAGGCACCGCTTACCAGTGAGGATGCAACAAAAAGGGCGCTGCTCCCTTACGTACTGCAAAGCAACTCTAAGGCTTACCCTTCCACTTCAAAGTTTCGTTCCTATCTTGATGAGCTTTACGGAGCAAATTTATTTGTTGATGTTTCAAAAAAGGGAGAGTATCAGGTCCTCAGTTTTTCATTGGAAATTGCCAATGAAAAATTTTTAAGCGACCGTAACCCTTTACTGAAAAAAGGAATGCAATTGATGGCGGAAATTTTAGTGAATCCGCTTGCAGATAATGAGGCTTTTGACAAAGAAACTGTCGAAAAGGAAAAAAGAACGTTAAAGCAGCGAATTCAGGCTGTCTATGATGATAAAATGCGATACTCCAATTTCAGGCTCGTCCAGGAAATGTGCAAGGATGAACCGTATGCGCTCCATGTCAATGGCGAGATTGATGACATTCCGCAAATCGATGAGAAGAATCTCTATGAATACTATAAAAAAGCCTTTGCAGAAGATGAGCTTGACTTGTTCATTATCGGAGATGTTGATGAGACAGAAGTCCAGTCGATTGCCGAAGAACTCCTGCAATTTGACCAGCGCACACCGAAACTCGTTGAGCCTGTTAAAGATGCCCATGTCGAAGAGAAAACTGTCAAGGATCAGGAGGATGTCAAACAAGGAAAGCTGAATATAGGCTACCGAACAAATGTACTTTATGGTGATAACGATTATTATGCTCTCCAGGTTTTCAACGGAATTTTTGGAGGCTTTTCACATTCCAAGCTTTTCTTGAATGTCCGGGAGAAAAATAGTCTTGCCTATTACGTCGCAAGCCGCCTTGAAAGCCATAAAGGTTTGATGATGGTAATGTCAGGCATTGAATTTGAAAATTTCGAGCTGGCTGTAAAAATAATCCGTGAACAAATGGAAGCAATGCAAGCAGGCGATTTTACTGACCAGGAAATCGAACAAACAAAGGCAGTGATTGAAAACCAAATGCTTGAAACAATGGATACTGCAAGAGGGATGGTAGAGGTCTTGTATCATAATGTTGTATCACATCAAAATGTCAGCCTCGATGACTGGCTTCAGGGCATGAGTAAAACCACAAAAGAAGAAATCGTTGATGTAGCCAAAAAGGTTCAGCTTGATACGGTCTACTTCTTAACTGGATTGGAGGCGGACAAATAATGGAGAAGATCACTTTTGAACAGCTTCAGGAAGAAATGTACTACGAAAAGCTGAATAATGGGCTTGATGTCTACATCCTTCCGAAAAAAGGCTTCAATAAAACATATGCTACTTTTACAACTAAATACGGGTCGATCGATAATCACTTCCTTCCGCCGGGAAAGGATGATTATGTGAAGGTGCCCGATGGCATCGCTCATTTCCTTGAGCATAAATTGTTTGAAAAGGAAGATGGGGACGTGTTCCAGCAGTTCAGCAAACAGGGTGCTTCTGCGAACGCATTCACCTCCTTCACGAGGACAGCTTATTTGTTCTCCAGTACATCCAATGTAGAGAAGAACCTGGAGACGTTGATTGACTTTGTTCAGGAACCATATTTTACAGAGAAGACAGTTGAAAAAGAAAAGGGAATCATCGGGCAAGAAATCACGATGTATGATGACAACCCTGATTGGAGATTGTATTTTGGCCTGATCCAGAATATGTATAAGAACCATCCGGTAAGCATTGATATCGCAGGTACGATTGAATCGATTTCCGATATTACGAAAGATATGCTGTATGAATGCTATGAAACCTTCTACCATCCAAGTAATATGTTATTGTTCGTAGTTGGTCAAGTTAACCCTGATGAAATCATGGGCTTGATAAAAGAGAACCAGGGGAAGAAGGAATACAAGAACCAGCCTGAAATCAAGCGCGTATTTGATGAGGAACAGGCTGGGGTTGCTGAAAAGAAACAGGTTCTAAAAATGAATGTCCAGACGTCAAAGTGCCTTGTTGGCATCAAGGCGGCCGCCCCAACTGAGTCAGGCAAGGAGATGTTGAAAAAAGAGCTTTCGATCAATGTGATGCTGGATATACTTTTTGGTAAAAGTTCTGAGAACTACACCGAGTTATACGGCTCTGGGTTAATCGATGACACATTTTCATACGATTATACGGAGGAGCAGGGATTTGGTTTTGCGATGGTTGGCGGTGATACAAACGAACCTGATGTCCTTGCCAGTAAGCTTGAAACCATGCTGATGGATGCAAAGGCCGGACGAGGATTGACAGATGACAACCTCGAAAGAACAAAAAAGAAAAAAATAGGAGCTTTCCTCAGGGCGGTCAATTCACCTGAATATATAGCGAACCAATTCACACGATACGCTTTCAATGATATGGATCTGTTTGATGTTGTTCCAGTACTTGAAAGCCTGACGCTAGACGATATCAAGCAGGCGGCTGACAAGCTGATTGCCGAAGAGCGATTCACGGTTTGTCAGGTAGTGCCAAAAGATAAGAAATAACCCACCTTTCAATGAGATGTGCGCCGGTCCTAACCGGCGCATTATTTAATGAGGTATTTGGAGAGGAAGAATATGAAGAAATTCGCGCTCGTAACAGGAGCAAGTGGAGCGATTGGCAAGGCGATTTCCATGAAGCTTGCATCAGAAGGTTATTCGCTTTACTTGCACTTTAACCAGAATGAAAAAGGGGTAGAAGAACTTGTGGACCAGATTGAACACCTTGGCGGTGAGTATATACCAATAAAGGCAAATCTGGCATCAAAATCAGGATACTTGGAATTAGCTGCCAATATTTTTTCGCTTGATGCAATTGTACATAATGCGGGTAATGCCTTATACGGACTTGTTGAGGACTTAGAGGAAAATGATTTAGAGGAACTTATACAGATTCACGTTGTATCCCCGCTGATGCTGACAAAAAAGCTTATTCCAAAGCTAAGGGCCAAGGGGAGTGGAAGTATCGTCACCGTGTCATCGATATGGGGACAGACAGGCGCATCCTATGAAGTAGCCTACTCGACTGTGAAGGGCGCGCAAATAGCCTTCGCCAAAGCTCTGAGCAAAGAGCTGGCAAGCTCCAAGATCAGGGTGAATGCCGTAGCTCCAGGTGCCATTCAAACCCCGATGGTTGAAGGATTCACCAATGAGGAGATCAAGGGCATTACCGAGGATATTCCATCAGGACGTTTGGGTTCAGCTGAAGAAGTAGCAAGTAGTGTTGAATTCCTGTTATCTGAAAAGTCCTCCTATATAACAGGACAGGTCCTGGCAGTGAATGGTGGCTGGCTAACGTGACGGACATGTGACAATTTTTCAAAACATGTACTGTAATGAATAATAATTGTCGTTCGTATGCAAAATAACCTTGTACTATTTTAGACAAGGAGGTTGTCAATATGTCCGTATTGGATAATTGGAATCAGTGGAAGGATTTCTTGGGAGACCGCCTTCATCAGGCGCAGGACCAGGGAATGAATAAAGAAGTTATGGGAGACCTTGCCTACCAGATCGGGGACTATCTTGCTCAGAACGTCGATCCTAAAAATGAGCAGGAAAGAGTGCTTGCAGACCTTTGGTCAGTGGCAAGCCCGGAAGAACAGCATGCCATCGCTACAATGATGGTTAAACTTGTACAGAACAACGGCACTAAATAATGTGTTAGATTTGAGAGAGGACATCCAGAATCCTCTCTTTTTTTATTGTCCCTTTCTTGAAATAGAAACATATACACGGCTTTTTTTTACTTTTAACTTCTGGCTTGTTTTTCCTTTCATCTTCCTTGAAAATCATATAATATAGTAGCTAGATATTTGATGTCAAAATGTGTCGCAATCAAGTGACCTTATAGCAGAGGAGGAGAACGATGGAAAAGAAAGAATGGTACTTGGAATATGAAATAGTGATTAACCGTCCAGGACTGCTAGGTGATATATCCTCTTTGCTTGGTATGCTGTCCATCAACATTGTTACGATCAATGGAGTCGATGAAGGTAGACGTGGTCTGTTGATCCTTGCGAAAGATGATGACCAAATTGAGCGTTTAGAGTCAATTTTGAATACAATGGATACAATAAGGGTAATTAAAATCCGTGAACCCAAGCTTCGTGACCGAATGGCAGTCAGACACGGCAGGTATATACAGCGTGACGCAGATGATAAAAAAACATTCCGGTTTGTAAGGGATGAGCTTGGACTACTCGTCGATTTTATGGCAGAATTGTTTAAGCAGGAGGGGCACAAGCTGATTGGGATCCGCGGGATGCCGCGAGTTGGCAAGACAGAATCGGTTGTGGCTTCAAGCGTTTGTGCAAATAAGCGCTGGTTGTTTGTTTCTTCAACATTATTGAAACAGACAATACGGAATCAATTGATTGAAGATGAATATAACGCAGAAAACCTATTTATTATTGATGGAATCGTTTCCACAAGGAGGGCAAATGAAAAGCACTGGCAGCTTGTCAGGGAAATTATGCGCCTGCCTGCGGTGAAAGTTGTGGAACATCCGGATATTTTTGTCCAAAACACAGAATATACAATGGATGATTTTGATTATATTATTGAACTTCGCAATAATCCTGATGAAGAAATCGTTTATGACATGGTTCAGAAGAATCACATGTTTACCGATTCTGATTTTGGAGGATTTGATTTTTAACAGTATTGGAAGGTGTTATCGTGACTGAGTTAGGAAATATATTAAAGGAAGCACGTGAAGCTAAGGGCCTCAGCCTGGACGAACTGCAGTCCATCACGAAAATACAAAAGCGCTACCTTCTTGGTATTGAAGAGGGCAATTATTCAATGATGCCAGGAAAGTTTTATGTCCGTGCATTCATAAAACAATATGCTGAAGCTGTCGGGCTTGATCCAGAACAACTGTTTGAGCAGCACAAAAATGAAATTCCATCTACATACAACGAAGAGTTGCCTGACCAGCTTTCCCGTGTCCAGTCGAGGAAAAGCATCTCTCCGGAGACTTCGAAAGTCTTAGACTTCTTACCGAAAATACTAATTGCCATATTCATGATTGGTGCCATTGCCCTCGTTTGGTATCTTATTGTCAAGAGTGCAGGTGATGGAGCTGACCAGCCTGCAAATACAGACAAGAGCAAACCTAATTTTGAAGAGACTGATGACTTTGCAGATGATAGCGGTGACGATGGTACAGGCGAGGAAGAAGATACTGCAGAGGAAGAAGAACCAGTTGAAGAGGAAGCCGAGCCAGAAACACCTGCGCAGGAGCTTACGGTTGCCTCGAACACCGGCAGCAATACGGTATATGAATTGAAGAATACAGACAAGTTCGTCGTGAAGGTTGTTTCTTTAGGCAGGACATGGGTCAGTGTTAAAAACGGGGCAGGCAAGACTTATTTTGGCGAAGAGTTGAATAAAGATGTTAAAGTCAGCGAGACCGCTGACCTGACAAACGATACTCAGGCTTTGATCAAAGTTGGCTTTGCTCCAGATACCGAAATCTATGTAAATGACCAAAAGCTTGAATATGCAGTACCTCCTGAAGAGGTTATGACCCAGGAGATTACGATTAATTTCGTGAAATAAGTTTAAAGGCTTTGTGTTTTGAAGAGCCATTTAAAACTAGGATTTATCAAAATGCCCGTATGGACTTTTGTTTATACGGGCTAAAATTATAGTAGGCATATTTAATGATGATTTATACATATTGGATATAATGAAAGAAGTCAATGTAATGGCTTTGTAATTTTTCATCTGGAGGAAAAGTATATGAACTTGCCAAATAAAATTACGGTTTCACGAATTTTATTGATTCCGTTATTCATGATCATTATGATTGTCCCATTTTCATGGGGGGAAATTTCCCTTCTTGGCACAACCATGCCGGTCACTCATTTTGTGGGAGCGCTAATTTATATATTTGCGTCTGTGACAGACTGGGTTGACGGCTATCTGGCACGAAAGCACAATCTAGTTACCAATCTTGGGAAATTTCTTGACCCCCTCGCGGATAAACTGCTTGTCTCCTCTGCATTAATTGTGTTGGTTGAACTGGGGTATGCCCCTGCGTGGATTGTCATCATTATTATCAGTCGGGAGTTTGCGGTGACAGGACTTCGTTTACTGCTAGCAGGCGGTGGTGAGGTTGTTGCAGCAAAAATGCCTGGCAAAATTAAAATGTGGGCACAAACAGTGGCAATTTCCGCGCTGTTGCTGCACAATATCATTTTTGAAGCATTCTCTATTCCGTTTGCAGATATTGCATTATGGGTGGCGATGATCTTTACAATTTGGTCCGGATGGGATTACTTCGCTAAAAATATGCAAGTGTTCCGTAATTCCAAATAATGATTTTGTCAGGGGGAAAAGATATGAATGCCGAAATCATTGCTGTGGGATCTGAGTTGCTCCTTGGGCAAATCGTCAATACAAACGCCAGATTCCTTTCCAGGCAGCTTGCCGACCTGGGAATCAATGTTTTCTACCATACGGTCGTGGGGGATAATCCTGATCGATTGAAGAACGCGATGGGAATTGCACGGGAACGCGCAGACCTGATTATCTTCACTGGCGGTTTAGGTCCAACTAAAGATGACCTGACAAAAGATACAATTGCTGGGCAGCTTGGAAAACAGCTTGTTCTTAATGAAGAAGCGATGAGGTCCATCGAATTGTATTTTGAAAAAACGAACAGGGTAATGACTGAAAATAACAGGAAGCAAGCTCTCGTGATTGAGGGATCAACCGTCCTGAAAAATGAACATGGCATGGCACCGGGAATGTTCCTGGCAACAGCAGACAGCAAGTTCATGCTTCTGCCAGGACCACCATCCGAGATGGAGCCAATGTTCTTGAAATATGGCCAGCCGGCTATAGAAAGCATGACCGGCAATCAGGCTAAAATTGAATCAAGGGTCCTGCGATTTTTTGGAATCGGAGAGGCAGCCCTTGAATCGGAAATAGAAGATTTGATTGACAAGCAGGGCAATCCAACCATCGCCCCTTTGGCTGGTGACGGGGAAGTTACACTGAGACTTACGGCCAGGGATGATTCCAAAGACACAGCACAAGCATTGATTGATAGAGTGGAAGCAGAAATCATGGACAGAGTCGGTGAGTATTTTTATGGTTACGATGAAACTTCGTTAATGATCGAGCTTTCGAAACTATTGAAAAACAAAAACTTGACGGTATCAGCGGCTGAAAGCTTGACAGGCGGAATGTTCCAGCAGGAATTGACTTCAGTCTCCGGTGCAAGCAGCCTTTTCAAAGGCGGCTTGGTTTGTTACTCGAACGAAGCCAAAATAGGACTTGTTAAGGTTAACCCGGAAACAATTGAGAAGTATGGGGCTGTAAGCGGTGAATGTGCGGAAGAGCTAGCAATGAATGCTGCATCGCTTACCAACTCTGACATCGGCATCAGTTTTACCGGAGTAGCAGGTCCCGACAGCCTGGAAGGTCATCCTCCAGGGACCTTATTTATCGGGCTACACGTAAAAGGCCAACCAGTCCATTCAGAAAAACTTAGCCTGAGTGGCTCCCGCACCGCTATCAGGAAAAGGGCTGTAAAGTTTGGCTCCCAGATTATAATTAATAGATTATCAGGAACACGGAAGTTATGAACTTCCGTGTTTTATTAATTAGGGTACAAAAAAGAAAGATTTCTTGCGAAAATCCTCTTTTAAAGGGTACAGTTTGTTTGAAAACTAGTGAAACATTCACATGAAATTCAATTTTCTCAATTTCCCTTGTTCTAAAAAAAACGAATAAATGTTCGATTTTTTAATAGACAAACACCTAGGAAAAAGGTATAGTAATAGTAGGCTTTAAATAAGAGATTTGCGGCCAAGCAGTATGCTGGTTCGTTTTTATATAATAAGGAGGAATTTGAGTGAGTGATCGTCAAGCTGCCTTAGATATGGCGTTAAAACAGATTGAAAAGCAATTTGGTAAAGGCTCAGTTATGAAATTAGGAGAGAAGACAGACACAAAGATATCTACTTCTCCTAGTGGATCCCTTGCACTGGATGTCGCACTGGGAATAGGCGGATATCCTCGCGGGCGTGTTGTTGAAATCTACGGACCTGAAAGTTCAGGTAAAACAACTGTTGCGCTTCATGCGATTGCAGAAGTACAGGCTAATGGCGGACAGGCGGCTTTCATAGACGCCGAACATGCTCTGGACCCTGTATATGCACAAAAGCTTGGTGTAAATATCGATGAACTTCTTCTTTCCCAGCCGGACACAGGAGAACAGGCTTTGGAAATCGCAGAAGCACTTGTGCGAAGTGGAGCAATTGATATTATTGTTGTTGACTCCGTTGCAGCTCTTGTTCCTAAGGCTGAAATTGAAGGTGAGATGGGTGATGCCCACGTCGGTCTTCAGGCTCGTTTAATGTCCCAGGCATTACGTAAGCTTTCCGGTGCGATCAACAAGTCTAAGACTATTGCAATCTTCATTAACCAGATTCGTGAAAAAGTCGGCGTTATGTTCGGTAACCCTGAAACAACACCAGGCGGCCGTGCATTGAAGTTCTATTCAAGCGTGCGTCTTGAAGTACGCCGTGCAGAAACATTGAAGCAGGGTAACGACATGGTTGGTAACAAAACAAGGATTAAAGTTGTTAAGAACAAGGTAGCTCCTCCGTTCCGTACAGCAGAAGTGGATATTATGTATGGTGAAGGGATTTCCCAAGAGGGAGAAATCATCGACATGGGTTCAGACCTTGATATCGTCGATAAGAGCGGTTCATGGTATTCCTATAATGGTGAGCGTCTTGGGCAGGGAAGGGAAAATGCGAAGCTTTTCCTTAAAGAGAATCCGTCCATTCGTCTTGAAGTCAAACAGAAGATCCGTAATCACTATGGTCTTGATGGCGAGTTCACTGTAACTGAAACTGATGAAGACCAGGAAGAACTCAAATTGGATTAATAGATTATCTATGTTTATGATCAAGGTCTCCTGAAAGCTAGGAGACCTTGTTTGTGTTTTTGCTTACAGTGAAGCGCCTGGAACGAAAATCTTCCGGCGAAGCACAAAAATAATAATTGATTGAATAATTAATCAAACCAATAGAACCGTTATGGGACAAACCCTTGACAATAAAATTTGACAGCTTTACAATTAAAAATGTATATTTTACATTTTCATGGTATTAAAAACGTTTAAAAGCATTTGAGCTGTATATTGATGCTTGTAACAATGTACATGCCGACACTTTAAAAAACGTAACACAAGTTCATAGCAAGAGGAGGTGAAAATGATGGATCTAATTATTTCAATCATCTCCATTTTGCTTGGCCTATTCGTCGGTGCAGTTGTTGGCTATTTTTATCGTAAATCCGTTGCGGAAGCAAAAATTGCAGGTGCCAAAAACGCCGCAGAACAAATTGTTGAAGATGCGAAGCGTGAAGCAGAGGCTATGAAAAAGGAATCCCTGCTGGAGGCTAAGGATGAAAATCACAAACTGCGTTCAGAAGCAGAGCGTGAAATTCGTGAACGAAGAAATGAACTGCAAAAACAAGAAAATCGTTTATTGCAAAAAGAGGAGAATCTTGATCGTAAAGATGAGTCGTTGAACAAACGTGAGAATCTTTTAGAGAAAAAAGATGACGCTCTTTCCAAAAGACAACAGCATATTGAAGAGATGGAAAGCAAAGTGGACGAGATGGTACGAAATCAGCAGACTGAACTAGAACGCATCTCGGGCTTAACGCGTGATGAGGCTAAATCCATCATTTTGGAGCGAACTGAGCAAGAACTTGCTCACGACATTGCACTAATGATTAAGGAAAACGAAAACAGGGCGAAAGAAGAATCCGATAAGAAAGCGAAAGAAGTACTTTCACTGGCCATTCAAAGATGTGCAGCAGATCATGTTGCTGAAACGACTGTATCAGTTGTAAATCTTCCGAATGATGAAATGAAAGGGCGCATTATCGGACGTGAGGGACGAAATATCCGCACCCTGGAAACGTTGACTGGAATTGATCTCATTATTGATGATACTCCGGAAGCAGTTATCCTTTCCGGATTTGACCCAATCAGACGTGAAACAGCCCGTCTAGCTCTTGAGAAGCTTGTCCAGGATGGACGTATTCATCCGGCTCGAATTGAGGAAATGGTTGAGAAAGCGCGCCGTGAAGTTGATGAACACATTCGAGAGGTTGGGGAACAGACTACCTTCGAAGTGGGAGTACACGGACTGCATCCAGATCTTATCAAGATTCTTGGCCGCTTGAAGTATCGTACAAGCTATGGACAGAATGTACTTAAGCATTCAATGGAAGTAGCTCAATTGTCCGGATTGCTTGCTGCAGAGCTAGGTGAAGATGAAACATTAGCTCGCCGCGCAGGACTCCTGCATGACATCGGTAAGGCGATCGACCATGAGGTAGAAGGCAGCCACGTTGAAATTGGCGTTGAGCTGGCTACTAAGTATAAGGAACATCCTGTTGTTATCAACAGTATTGCTTCCCACCATGGTGATACTGAGCCTACTTCGATTATTGCAGTACTTGTCGCTGCTGCTGATGCATTGTCAGCTGCAAGGCCTGGAGCCCGCAGTGAAGCGCTTGAAAACTATATCCGCCGTCTCGAAAGGCTGGAAGAGATTTCAGAGTCCTATGAGGGAGTCGAGAAATCATTCGCTATTCAGGCTGGTAGAGAAATCAGGATCATGGTTAGGCCAGATCAAATTGATGACTTGCAGGCACATCGCCTCGCACGTGATATTCGCAAGAAAATCGAGGAAGAGCTCGATTATCCTGGACATATCAAAGTTACAGTTATCCGTGAGACACGGGCAGTTGAATATGCAAAATAAAGCGGTGCTTCGGCGCCGCTTTTTATATTGGTCAAATAGTTCTGTTCTGATGGTTTTCCTCTAATCTCGATGTTATGGTACAATTTTAATAATGGATGTTTTACATGTGTTAAAGATTCGGGGCTTTAATTTCCTAGGCGGCTCATAAGAACTGGAGCTTAATACAATAGTGTTTGAGAAAAGAGCTACACCTAAATATCTTAATTTATAGACAGGAAAGTGAATGCAATGAGAATTTTATTCGTAGGGGATGTTGTAGGTTCCCCGGGCAGGGATATGATTACGGAATACCTGCCAAAGCTAAAGGGGAAATTTCGCCCGACTGTTACGATCATAAATGGTGAGAATGCAGCGAGCGGTAAAGGGATTACCGAAAAGATTTATCGTCAGTTTCTTGAGCAGGGTGCCCAAGCGGTAACTCTAGGAAACCATGCATGGGATAATCGTGATATTTTTGAATTCATTGATAATGCTAAATACCTGGTCAGGCCCGCGAATTTTCCTGAAGAAGTACCTGGAAAAGGGATCGTTTATTTAAAGATCAACCAGGAAGAACTGGCTATAATCAATTTGCAGGGCCGTACTTTCTTGACGCCACTTGATTGCCCATTTAAAAAAGCAGATGAATTGATAGAGGAAGCAAGAAAACGCACTTCCCTCATTTTCGTAGATTTCCATGCAGAGGCAACTAGCGAAAAGCAGGCTATGGGCTGGTATCTCGATGGAAGAGTTTCCGCTGTAGTCGGAACACATACTCATGTTCAGACAGCAGATGATCGGATTTTGCCCTCTGGTACAGCTTACCTGACTGATGTAGGCATGACCGGGCCGTATGATGGAATTTTGGGAGTAGAAAAAGAAGCGGTGCTTAGAAGGTTCATGACAAGTCTCCCAACCCGATTTGAAGTGGCTATGGATGGAAGGAATCAGCTATCTGCAGTATTGATAGATTTGGATAAGAAGACCGGCAAAGCGGTGAAAATCCAGAAGATCCTTGTTAATGATGATCATCCTTTTTATGACTAAAATATATGGATAACCTTTTTTAGGCTGCAGGTGAACTCATTCCAGTATTCCTGCAGTCTATTAATTTGTCCTGAATTAGTTATGGGAGGCGTTTTCAGTATGAGTTGGCTATATCAGGGCAGCTGGAGTAAAGATACCCTTATAAAAAGGAAGAAGAGCGCATAAGGATGCTATTCCCGCTGAAATGTACCCTCATGATGCACCAGAAGCCCACATAAAGGTACCATTCAAGTCCCATTGAAGGCAGATTGAAAAAGAGACAAATCTATGCAAGAGGGAAGTACCTAGACAAAAGAGACCTTTCCCCAAAAAAACAATTCACTCTAACAAACAGGATCATTATCATCAATTGCAATCCTTTTTTCTAGTGAAGGTCATATGTGGGCTTCCTCCTGAATATAGTAGCAGTGGAACAGACTAAACTGGATGTCCACTTAAGACGTCCAGGACGGGATAAATAAGGAGGAGCCAGGAATGGAGATATTAAAAGTTTCAGCAAAATCTAATCCTAATTCTGTAGCTGGTGCGCTTGCTGGAGTACTGCGCGAAAGAGGGGGCGCAGAAATTCAGGCTATCGGGGCGGGTGCATTGAATCAGGCCGTTAAGGCAGTAGCGATCGCAAGAGGGTTCGTAGCACCTAGCGGAGTCGATTTAATTTGCATCCCGGCATTTACTGATATCCTGATTGATGGCGAGGAACGGACAGCCATTAAATTGATTGTTGAACCCAGATGAAAGCGTCAGCGCTATAGATAGATTAGCACTCTAAAGAATTTTCAATAGTCACTTTCAGCCTGTTTGCTATTGCAAGCAGGTTTATTTTATTGAATGGAGTATTATGAATGTAAAGAGGAGGTATGTTTGTGAAAATCTATGACGCTCATTGTGATGTTCTATATAAATTATTCATGGACCCAACGCTTGATTTTGCCAAATCCCCTGAATTGCAAGTCAATCTTGAACGGCTGAAGGCATCGTCTACCAAAATCCAATTATTTGCCATCTATGTACCTGAATCAGTTCACCCTGATCTAAAATTTGAAGCAGCACTGCGAATGGCGGATTTATTTTATGAAAAAGTCTTAAGGCCGCATCCCCAAATCAAGCTGATTAAGGACAGGGTGGACATTGACCTGCTCGTCGAAGATGAAATTGGTGCAGTGCTGACCCTGGAAGGTTGTGATGCGATTGGGCAGGATTTATTGAAATTACGTACTTTGTTGAGGTTGGGAGTACGGTCTGTGGGATTAACGTGGAACTTTGGGAATTTTGTGGCTGATGGTGCCCTGGAGGAACGGGGAGCGGGTCTTTCAAGGTTTGGACATCAGGTTGTCCAGCTTCTGAATGAAACCAGAACAATCTGCGATGTCTCACACTTATCTGAACAGGGCTTCTGGGATGTAATGGAAGCAGCTGACCGGGTATTTGCATCCCATTCAAACTGTTATTCACTTTGCCACCATCCCCGCAATCTTAAGGATAATCAGATCAAAGAGCTGATTGACCGAGATTCAGTCATTGGTGTTACCTTTGTGCCAGAATTCTTATCAGGTAAAAAGGATACTGCTTCAATAGATGATGTCCTCCGCCACCTTGATCACATTTGTTCTCTCGGGGGAGAAAATCATGTGGGATTTGGATCAGACTTTGATGGAATTGAATTCACTGTAAAAAACCTTAAGGGTAACGAACAATATGAAAACCTTTGGAACGAATTGCAAAAATATTATTCTGATATACAAGTGAGTAAGTTCCTATATGGGAATATGGCCACCAGATTATCTGTGCAAAGAGCGTAAATTCCATGGAGACAGCGAATTTCTGCATAGTAATCGAAGGGTTGCAGAGTAAGAAACTTATAATATTTTAATAAATAAAAAAATATTCATATTTTCGTCAATAATTATTCTGAAAGGGTTGCTTTTTTTTACACATAGGTCTAGAATTGTAAGCGTTTAGTACCATCCATTTGCTAGATTTCTGCAATAAATGCAAGATGTAAACCGCTTAATTCTAGTGAATTACTTGGAAAAGTGCTACACTTAATAACGAAGCGTTTTTACATATTTTTTTACGTATCTAAAGGGGTGTAAGAGATGATCAATCAACTTTCATGGAAAGTTGGCGGACAGCAGGGAGAAGGAATTGAATCTACCGGGGAAATTTTCTCTATTGCATTGAACCGTCTAGGCTACTACTTGTATGGCTACCGTCACTTTTCATCACGTATCAAGGGCGGACACACAAATAACAAGATTCGAGTGAGCACTACAGAGGTTCGATCTATTTCTGACGATTTAGATATTCTTGTAGCTTTCGATCAGGAAACGATCGATGTAAACTACAAAGAATTGCATGAGAACGGCGTAATTATTGCTGATGCGAAGTTTGACCCGAAAAAGCCTGAGGATACTCAAGCTGCGATGTATGCGGTTCCATTTACGGAAATGGCTACTGAATTGGGAACATCTCTTATGAAAAATATGGTTGCCATCGGTGCAACTAGTGCAGTTCTAGACTTGGATATCCAAGTTTTTGAAGAAGTCGTCCAGGAGATTTTCGGACGCAAAGGACAACAAGTTGTCGATAAAAATATGGAAGCCATCAAAGCTGGCTACGAATATACGAAAGAACAATTAGGCGGCGCTGAGACAATGCAGCTTGAAAAGGCTGATGGCCAGAAACGCATGTTCATGATTGGCAATGATGCAATCGCTCTTGGAGCAGTAGCAGCAGGGTGCCGCTTCATGGCTGCATATCCAATCACACCTGCTTCAGAAATCATGGAATATCTGATCAAGAAACTTCCTGCTCTTGGCGGAACAGTGATACAGACTGAAGATGAGATTGCTGCTGTCACTATGACAATCGGTGCTAACTATGGCGGCGTACGTGCCATTACAGCTTCTGCTGGACCAGGTCTTTCATTGAAGATGGAAGCAATCGGCCTTTCAGGTATCACTGAAACACCGCTTGTCATCGTAGATACACAGCGTGGCGGTCCATCAACAGGACTTCCAACAAAACAGGAACAGTCAGACCTAATGGCGATGATTTATGGAACACACGGTGAAATCCCTAAAATTGTCTTTGCTCCAAGTACTGTCCAGGAAGCATTCTATGATGCTGCTGAAGCATTCAACCTTGCTGAAGAATATCAGTGTCCTGTCATTATGCTGACTGACCTGCAGTTATCGTTAGGAAAGCAGACTGTTGAACCGCTTGAGTTTGATAAAGTGGAAATCCGTCGTGGGAAATTGGCTACAGAAGCACTTCCTGAAATTGATAATAAAGGCTACTTCAAGCGTTATGAAGTAACTGAAGATGGTGTTTCACCACGTGTTATCCCAGGTATGAAGAACGGAATCCACCACGTTACTGGTGTTGAACATGATGAAACAGGAAAACCTTCGGAATCTGCTGCTAACCGTATTGCGCAAATGGATAAGCGTATGCGTAAAATCAGCAATCTGAAGTTCAATACGCCAATCCACAAGAATGCTCCGCATGAGGAAGCTGATCTGTTGATCGTAGGTTTCAACTCTACAAGAGGTGCAATTGAAGAGGCAATGGGAAGACTTGCGAAGGATGGCCTGAAGGTAAACCACGCACATGTGCGCCTGGTACATCCATTCCCGGCTGATGAAATGATGCAGCTTGTACAATCTGCAAAGAAAGTTGCAGTTATTGAAAACAATGCGACAGGACAGCTGGCAAACATCATGAAGATGAATGTCGGAAGTCATGAGAAGATCCATAAGATCCTCAAATATGACGGAAATCCATTCTTGCCGCAGGAAGTCCACACAAAATGCAAGGAGTTGTTCTAGGATGGCGACTTTTAAAGAATTTCGCAATAATGTAAAACCAAACTGGTGCCCTGGCTGCGGCGACTTCTCTGTACAGGCAGCCATGCAGCGTGCTGCTGCCAATGTGGGTTTAGAGCCTGAAGACCTGGCTGTAATTTCAGGTATCGGCTGTTCAGGCCGTATCTCTGGATATATCAATTCTTACGGTTTCCATGGAATCCATGGCCGTGCGCTTCCAATCGCGCAGGGTGTAAAGATGGCTAACCGTGATTTAACAGTTATCGCTTCCGGCGGTGACGGAGACGGCTTCGCGATCGGTATGGGACATACAGTCCATGCGATCCGCCGTAACATCAATATCACTTACATTGTCATGGACAACCAGATTTACGGTCTGACAAAGGGACAAACTTCCCCGCGTTCGGCTGCTGGATTCAAGACAAAATCAACTCCTGCAGGTTCGATCGAGCAGGCCATTTCTCCAATGGAATTGGCTTTGACGGCTGGCGCTACTTTCGTGGCACAAAGCTTCTCAACTGACCTGAAGGACTTGACAGCTCTGATCGAGGCTGGAATCAAGCATGAAGGTTTCTCATTAATCAACGTATTCAGCCCTTGTGTAACATATAACAAGGTGAACACTTACGATTGGTTCAAGGAAAACTTGACAAAGCTTGGCGACATCGAAGGGTATGATCCATCAAACCGTGAAGCTGCAATGCAGACATTGATGCAGCACAATGGTCTTGTGACTGGATTAATTTATCAAAATACAGAGCGTAAGTCTTATCAGGAGCTAGTCAGCGGTTATTCTGAAACTCCGCTATCTCAAGCTGACCTGAAGCTAGATCAAGCTCACTTTGATAAGCTAGTTGCTGAATTCATGTAATGTAAATCCGGAAATCAAGCCGGAATGAAATAAAACCCCAATCGACCAAGATTGGGGTTTTGTTATTATTGTTAGAATTAGTGACAAGCATCACTACAAAATAATAATCTGTTAGGTAATATAATTTATTAAGTCGGCTTTTTTTACCAAGAAAGCTGTATTTCCAGTGCCTGCTATTGTGTTCATTGATTGAAGAGTTTATACTATTATAATGTGTATATTTTATATTTTCAGGGTGAAATATAGCCCTTTTAAAAGTAGAAAGCAGAACTGTTTGTGAAGCTAGCACTGGCTCCAGGCTCTATCAATCTGCCTGCTCGCTTTCTAATGAAAGGAGATCTATAATGAACGAAAATCAACGCTTGGAAGGACAGCACGTACTAACTGAAAATTCTTCGGACAAAAAATCCAGCAAGGATTACAGCAAGTACTTTGAAACAGTATATACAGCTCCTTCCCTGAAGGATGCGAAAAAACGCGGCAAGGAAGAAGTCCAGTATCATAAAGACTTCGACATCCCTGAAGAATTCATTGGCATGGGACAGGGGCGCAAATTCTACATCCGCACTTATGGCTGCCAGATGAATGAGCACGACACAGAAGTCATGGCAGGTATTTTCCTTGGTCTTGGCTATGAACCTACTGACAGTGTCGAGAACGCGAATGTTATCCTCTTGAATACATGCGCGATCAGGGAAAATGCTGAGAACAAGGTGTTCGGTGAACTTGGACATTTGAAGCATCTTAAAAGAGAAAAGCCAGATCTTCTATTGGGAGTTTGCGGATGCATGTCCCAGGAAGAATCCGTCGTTAACAAAATTCTAAAAACGTATAACCAGGTTGATATGATTTTTGGTACGCATAATATCCATCGCCTGCCACATATTCTCCAAGAAGCATACATGTCCAAAGAAATGGTCGTAGAAGTTTGGTCTAAGGAAGGGGACGTAATTGAAAACCTTCCGAAGGTGCGCAAAGGCAATATTAAGGCATGGGTAAACATTATGTATGGCTGTGATAAATTCTGCACATACTGCATCGTTCCATATACACGAGGCAAAGAACGCAGCCGCCGTCCTGAAGATATCATCCAGGAAGTCCGTCAGCTTGCTGCACAGGGCTACCAGGAAATTACCCTTCTCGGCCAGAATGTAAACGCCTATGGAAAAGACCTGGAAGATATGAAATATGGTCTTGGTGACTTGATGGATGAAATCCGTAAAATTGATATTCCGCGGATTCGTTTTACAACCAGTCACCCGCGTGACTTTGATGATCACTTGATTGAAGTTCTGGCAAAGGGCGGTAACCTGATGGACCACATCCACCTTCCAGTACAATCAGGTTCTACTGATGTATTGAAAATAATGGCCAGGAAGTACACTCGGGAACAATATCTCGAACTCGTTCGCAAAATCAAAGCTGCAATTCCTAATGTTACATTGACAACGGATATTATTGTAGGGTATCCGAACGAGACGGATGAGCAGTTTGAAGAAACATTGTCACTTGTTCGTGAAGTTGGCTATGAAGCAGCATATACCTTCATTTACTCTCCAAGGGAGGGAACTCCTGCTGCTAAAATGCAGGATAATGTCCCTATGGAAGTGAAAAAGGAGCGTCTGCAGCGACTGAACGCACTTGTGAATGAGCAATCTGCACAGTCTATGAAGAAATATCAGGATCAGCTTGTTGAGGTCCTGGTAGAAGGCGAAAGCAAAAACAATCCAGATGTTCTTGCAGGTTATACAAGCAAGTTGAAACTTGTCAATTTTGTTGGGCCTAAAACAGCAATCGGCAAAGTCGTCAAGGTAAAGATCACAGGTGCAAAAACATGGTCTTTAAACGGGGAAATGGTAGAAGAAATCGAACCAGTTGAGGTGAACTAAGTTGGCAAAATATAATAAAGATGACATTATCCAGCGTTCAAGAGAAATCGCAAGAATGATTGCGGAAACAGAAGAAGTTGACTTCTTCAAGCGTGCAGAAGCACAAATCCATGAGAATGAAAAAGTGAAAACACTTATTTCTTCTATTAAAGGTCTTCAAAAACAGGCTGTTAACTTCCAACACTATGGAAAAACAGAAGCATTGAAGAAGACTGAAGCAAAAATTGCTTCTCTAGAACAACAACTTGATGAAATCCCGGTGGTCCAGGAATTCAAGCAGTCGCAAATCGATGTAAATGAATTGCTTCAGCTAGTGGCCACAACGATTTCAAATACGGTTACAGATGAAGTAGTCGCATCAACTGGCGGAGATATACTTCGCGGTGAAACAGGAGCAGCTCTGAAAACCGAAGCAAGCTGCCATACACACAACCATTAATTATCGATCAGTAAATGGTACCTGAATATTCAGGTGCCATTTTTTTATTTATAGCTGACGATTGAATCCTTAATTTTTGATTAGCCTTCGCAAGTACCTCCCCTGTGCGTGTCACTTTAATGCAATCTAAATCCCCACCAACTTTCATCAATCGGGAACATTCAGGGCATATGGGCATACAATGAACTATGCCTAAGTTTTTACCAGCGGTTCTAAAATTAATCGCACACTAGTCTAATATCACGCATAGGATGAATTGAAAAAGATTGAGGAGGTTTCGCTCGCAATGGGAGATTACAGAGAGATTATTACGAAAGCCGTCGTAGCGAAGGGACGCAAATTCACGCAGTCCAATCATACGATCAACCCAGCGCATAATCCGAGCAGCATTCTGGGCGCTTGGGTCATAAACCATAAGTATAAGGCAAAAAAGGTAGGGAAAGTGGTTGAAGTAAACGGGTCTTACGAAGCCAACATCTGGTACTCCTTTGATGATAATACAAAAACTGAAGTAGTGACGGAGAAAGTAACTTACTGCGATGTCATCAAGCTGAAGTACCGTGACCCTGACTGCATGGATGACCATGATGTCCTTGTAGAGGTCCTGCAGCAGCCTAACTGCATTGAAGCAGTCATTTCGCCTAATGGCAACAAAATCATCGTTCACGTCGAGAGGGAATTCCTTGTAGAAGTCATTGGTGAAACGAAGGTATGTGTTGTCACTCATCCAGGCGGATGCGATTGCGATGATGACGAGTGGGGTCATGGCATCGACGATGACGAATTCGAAGACTTGAACCCAGACTTCCTCCTGGGAGAGGAAGAATAACATCGAACTAGGAAGCTTTCACTTCCTAGTTTTTTTTTGTAAGTGAACAAAGAGAAGGCACCGGTTTCGAAGCTGTTTATGCAACTGCAACAGCTTTGGTTCCGGTGCCTCATTCTTTATTTTGAAAGGGCTTTAAAGGAAAAAATTTGGTTTCTCGATTTTTTTGCAGATTTCACATTCCTTTGATTCTTCCCAGGAGTAATAACTGCTTCTGCAAGTAGTACATTCATTTTTATACACATGATAGGCAACTTCACGCACCTTGTGGATACTATGAGCAACCTGAATTCCGCTGTGCTGACATATGTCCATGCAAAGTTTGCATCCGGAACAATTTTTTTCATCAATGCTTAGTGTATCGTTCTCCAGTGTGAAAATCTGTGTAGGGCAGATGTTAAAACAGGCTTCACATAATGTGCATTTCTCCTCATGTATCCTTACTTCATGTAACGACCATTCATTATAAAGGTTAGACGACTTAAAGCTGTCCTCATTGAACCGCCATTTTACTGGCGTTACTGAAGACAGAACAGTTTTTTTGCCATCCATCGAGAGTTTTGTGAAAAAACCACGTCTTGATAGTTTGGGTTGAGCCTCTTGCTTAAGTGATAGGGTCTTGGTGATCAATACTGGATCAAGTTCCATGACGTTCAAAAGTTCATTGACTTTCCCTATGCGTTTTTCTAACTCCTCATCAGCAGCAGCTTTTTGAATAAAGCGGACTCCTTTTTTATGGAAATAAAGCAATTCCAAGAAGGTTGGAAGCGGGGAATCATCTTGTAATAAAAGATGATCCTGGATGACCTTCCTTGCTGGCGACTGCCCTTTTATTGCCTGCTGCGGGCATACCGTTATGCAGATACCGCAGAGAGAACAAGACTTTTCATCTAACTTAAGAGTTCCTTCTTCAATAATTAGTGCACCTTGTGGACATTCATCCATACAAGCTGTACAGGTACTCAATGGACTTTTCTTTTTTGAACACGCTTCTGATATTTCCAGTTCATAGCTCAAGCTTTCGAGCCAATTGGTTAGTAGCGACATATAGGTCACCTCAAGAGTGATAATTCATATACTTCTATTCTACGACTAAAGTTCATGATAAGTGGCGAGTTTGCTGGATATTCAAACATATTTAAAGGAATGTTCACATTTCCATACCGGCTGTAAGCGTTATAAACCCTTTGTTTCAGTGTCTTTTAATAGTTTTATATAATCAGCACAAAAAAATAAACAATTAAATTAGGTGAAATCCTTCACATACGCATGGGGGAATATCCACAGAATGTATATTGTTTCACAAACTTGATTGCAATATAGTGAAGTTGTAATCGAAAGGTGGTGAATCCCGGTGATTGGATTAGATAAAAAAACAGAATGTGCGAATGTTTTTATAGTCCTTGCAGATTTATATAAACAACCAACTAGAGAGATCTGGGATGAGATTCAGCAGCAGGATCTACTGAAGAAGCTGGAAGAATCGGTCAACGAACTTTTTAGTATCGACTTTTCAATAGAGGAGGTCCTGCCAGAGAACTATGAAGAATTTGCTGAATTATACATGACCTCTATTGGCAGCACGCAAAAGGAGGCTGCACTTCCGATTGAGTCTTTATATAAACAGTGGACACTGGATGAAACGTGCACTCTACCCTTTGCTAGAGACAAAGGTTATATATTGGGAGATTCGGCGTTACATATCAATTACCTGTTAGAAAAGCTTAAGATCGAAATCCCTTATGAATTACAGGGTATGCCGGACCATCTAGCAATCCTGTTGGAGTTGTTGGCTTATTTCATTGAGCATGCCCCCGAAAATTCCACTGCTGAATTTTTGGATGATCATTTCGATTGGCTCGATGAATTCGAATCGCAGCTTTCGGAAGTAACGGTTCACCCATTTTATCAGAGATTGACGAGAGCATTGATGGAAATATTAAAAGCACAACGAAATAGTTACCTGTAAGGCTCTAAATCTTAAAGGACATCCTTTTTAAAAGAGCTATGATAACAGATACCATTAAAGGGACCGGATACTCTGCGAAAGAGTCAATGAGTTTTACATTCAGCAGTAATGTAAGAAAGCATCAATCACAAAAATGCCTTGCATAAACGGTAAAGGCAAAAATTATTAAGTGTTTTATCGGTCTGGAGTAAAAGGAGGGCTAGAGAAAATGGTGGATACAAAACTATCACGTCGAGGATTCATTAAAGCCTCTGCAGCAACTGCTGCATTGGCATCTGCGGGAACAGTAGGCTTTAATGAATGGTCCAGTGAATATGTAAAAGCAGGAGCAAATGCAGAAATAAAGGAAATACCTAGTACATGTAATGCATGTTCAAGTAAATGCGGGATGATCGGCCATGTCAAAAACGGGCGATTATGGAAGCTGACAGGGCACCCTGATCACCCTTATTCGAAAGGGAAGCTATGTGCCAGGGGGCATGGTTACGCTACAGTTGTTTATTCCCAAGATAGGCTGACACAGCCTTTAAAACGTGTTGGTGAAAAGAAATTTGAGCCGATTACTTGGGAACAAGCTTACAAGGAAATTGCAGAAAAATTGAACAAGATCATAAAAGAGCATGGCCCACAGTCAGTAGCACTGACGGAAGACCCACGGGCTTCAGGGAAATTCTATTCTCCTAGATTCATTAATGCGCTTGGTTCGTCGAACTATTATACACACCATGTTGTTTGTTCAAACTCAAGGGATGCAGGTTTCCTTCATACAGTAGGAGTAACGGCTACGAGTGCAGATATCAGTAATGCGAAATACATTATGTTCATAGGCAGAAGCTATGGAGACGGAATTAGACCAAGCTCTGTACAAGCATTGGCATCTGCAAAAGACAACGGAGCCAAGATTGTCATTGTCGATCCCCGATTGAATAACACAGGCAATCTTGCGACAGAGTGGCTGGCAATCCGACCAGGCACTGACTTGGCTCTTGTGCTGGCTATGTCACATGTGTTGATTAAAGAAAATCTTCACGATATAGAATTCATTAAGAACTACACAATTGGATTTGAAGAATATGCAAAAGAACTGAAAAAATATACACCAGAATGGGCAGAAAAAATCACCGGTCTCCCTGCTGATGCTATCACACGGATTTCCATGGATATGGGCAAGGCCAAACCAAAGGCATTGATTGAGCAATCTTGGAGAGGAGCATTCGGATGCAACTATGAAAATAGTACAGAAACCGGCCGAGCCGTTGCAATGTTCAATGCTTTACTTGGTAACTACCAGCAAAAAGGCGGAAGTATATTTGGCGGGAAACCTTCGCTAGGCAAACTGAATAAAGAAAAACATCCTAATCCAAAGGAACCAGAAGCTCCAAAGGCTGGCTCAAAGGAATTCCCGATTGCATACCCAAATAACGGTGTTGCAACAATCGTGGCAAAAGAAGCATTGGAAGGCAAAATGAAGGCGGCAATTTATTACCATTCTAATGCAGCGCTAGGCTATGGAAATCCCAAAGTAATGAAGGAAGCTCTTTCTAAAATGGATCTCGTCGTGGCTATCGATGTACAAATGTCTGAAACGGCACAACTGGCACATTATGTCCTTCCGGAAGTGACTTATATTGAACGTGATGAGGTGATTGAAGGTTTATCAGGAAAAATACCAGGAATTGCGTTTCGTCAACAAATGGTTGAGAAGGTTCATCCGGAGACAAAACCAATACATGAAATCTATACTGAGTTAGCTAAAGTCTGCGGTGTAGGACAATATTTCAACTTCTCCCTTGATGAATTGAACGAAGCGATGCTTGCGCCTACAGGTATTACCTATAAACAGCTAAGGGAAAAAGGAACCATCATGTTCCCTAATGAAGAAATCACCTTAGGTAAGATGAAAGAACTGAAAACGCCTTCTGGCAAGGTTGAGTTTTACAGTGAAACATATAAAGAAGCAGGGTTTAAACCGATCGTTGAATGGATTGAGCCAAAGGTAAGCCCGGCAGACGATTCTTTCCGCCTGATAACTGGTAAACAGGCAATCCACAGCCATACTCAAACTGCGAATATACCAATCTTGATGCAGATTACTAAAGATTATGATTTAGAGAGAATCTGGATCAACCCTATTCGTGCCAAAGCGCTGGGAATCAAGGATGGAGATATGGTTGAATTGAAATCCAGTGAAGCAACAAGCAAAATTCGAGTGAAGCTAACAGAAAGAATCCACCCAGAAGCGATTTTTGTGCCAAGTCATTATGGAATCACTTCAAAGGATTTAAAGACAGGACAGGGCATAGGATTTGGCTATATGGAACACGTACCATTCGATTTTGAAAAATGGAGTGGCGCAGGAAATATCCACGAAGTAATCGTGAAAGTTAGGAAGGTGAATGGCTGATGGCACGCTATGGAATGGTAATAGACACACGAAAATGCGTCGGCTGTTATGCTTGCCGGGTAAGCTGCCAGATGCAGAATGAGCTTCCGGTAGAAGAGTCATATATTAAGTTTTACGAAAAAGAAACGGGTGTATTCCCAAACGTCAAGAATGAAATCATCCCGGTACAATGCCAGCACTGCGAGGATGCCCCATGTGTGAGTGTCTGCCCGACAAAGGCAACCTACACGACAAAAGAAGGCATCGTGCTAGTTGACGCTGATAAGTGTATCGGCTGCAAGTATTGTATGGTGGCTTGCCATTATGGGGCCAGAACACAGGATCATAATACCGGGGTAGTTGAAAAATGCCGCTTCTGTGCTGAACTTGTGGCTGAGGGTAAACAGCCAGCCTGTGTCAGCACATGCATCAGCAATGCCCGTATTTTCGGTGACCTTGATGATCCGAACAGTGAAGTTTCAAAAGCAATCGTTAAAATGAATGCCCAGCCTTTAAGGCCGGACTTAGGCAAGGCAAAAATTTACTACGTGAGGTGATTATAATGGTTTGGGGAACAATTATCGCTGCTTATTTATTCCTTGCTGGACTTAGTGCCGGTGCGTTTTTAACATCTTCCTATGCAGCAAGGAAATATCCTGATGCCAAAACAGTCAGGATTGTCGGAAGGTTAATCAGCCCGATCCTTATGGGGATAGGACTATTGCTTCTTATTGTCGATGCAGAAGCAGGTCTTAAGGATCCTTTGAGGTTCATCTATTTGTTTACAAATTTCAGTTCTGTCATGACAATCGGTACTTATTTCATTAGCTTTTTCATGATGGCTGCAGCTTATATCGCCCTGATGGAATTGCTGAAAAAAGATACAAACAAAATTGTGGAGTATGTCGGCATCGTATTTGCTGTCGCTACAGCCATTTACACCGGCTTCCTGATTGGTGTCATTGGGGCTGTGCCACTATGGAATACAGCCATTTTGCCAATCCTGTTCGTCGTGTCGGCATTCTCAACGGGAATTGCCGGTACAATGCTCGTGTCAGCTATCTTGGATAAAAAGATGATCCATCATGTGATGTCTATCAAAAAAATTCACTTAACATTGCTGATTTCCGAAGTATTCCTGATTTTCACAATGTTCCTGATCACTTCATCGACCAATGAGTCAGCAGCACAATCTGTTGGCATGCTACTCTCTGGTGAGTATAGCCCCTTATTCTGGGTAGGATTGATTGTTATCGGATTGATTGTTCCTATTAGTATTGAGGCTCTCGAATTATGGAATTCGAAAAAAATTCATCAGAGCCAGGCTGGACTTGAAGTAGCAGCTTCCGGATCTTACGGAATTACAGCTACCTTGATTACAGAAAGTGCCGTACTCGCAGGCGGTTTCATTCTACGCTATCTATTGCTAGCAGCAGCAGTACCGGTAATATTTTTATAAAAAATTGAAAGCTGGCCTGGACTAAACAAGTCTAGGTCTTTTATGTTTCGATAGAATTCTTACGCTTTTTATTTCTTAAAAAAGAAGGGATATCAGCCTGGAATACAGAATTATATTCCCAACGTTTATGTAAAAGAGGGATGTTAATGGAGGTGCAATTTACGGTACCTTGGAGTTATTCTGATGAAGTGGACACTACCTTTCCACTTCCAGATGATTATGAGTATTGGAGACCTTTAGTCAAGCATTTCCTTGAAAGAACAGATACTGTAGAAATACATTGCTGGAATGAAGAACAGGAAGCAATTCAGGGAATACAATCTGTACTGAACAGTTCTGTTCAGGTTGGCAGCCACATGACTATTATTGAAATCTCTAATGATAAAAATGTACAAGATATACTTTTAAATAAATATAAAAAGAATAATAGGTTCAAATGGTTCACGGTAAATTTAATGTTTCACGGTGAAGTCATCTTCCATTCCGGCCATTGGGCTACTGAATTTGCATTCACCGCCAGGAATACGGAAGAAGCATTATGGATTCAGGGCGTTACGCCAAGAAACACTGATTTTTTCTTTTATTAGGCCTCTTTTCGTCGACTTTTGTTGTTTTTACAACCTATTGATCGCTATTTAAATCGAGACATCTCTTCAAAAGATGGCCCGTTGCCGCAAGATTCGATGTCTCGGATGTATTGACAGGACTCTTTTGGACTGAAGGGATGTATGAATGATTACATTTGGTGAAATCGAATTAGGAGTAAGCTATACATTACGGCCAGGTGTCTATGGAATAATTTTTAATGAACAAAAGAATTTGATTGCCTTGATTGAAACGGGTGATGGGAAGTACTTCCTTCCAGGCGGTGGGTTGGAAGGAAGTGAAAGTCACAAGGAGTGTCTAGTTAGGGAAGGCATTGAAGAAATGGGTAGTCTGCTGGAAATTGGAGAATGGATTGGAAAAGCACAGCGTTATTTTTATTCGGAGAAGGATTCTGAATATTATCTTGGTGAAGGGTATTTTTATTTTGCGGAAATAGCCGGAGAGGCAGGGGAACCTGTGGAAGCTGACCATCAACTTAGATGGGTTGAAACTGGCGCAGCAGTGAAAATGTTATTTCATGAACATCAGAGCTGGGCCCTTCAAAAGGCTTTGGTTTTGATTGAAAAAAATGAGGAAATATAAGGTGAAATATCTCTGCCTTGCTTGATGAAAAGGTCACCACGGTACAAGTCTGTAATCAGCTTTGTTGGGAAATTCAAATGAACCAAATTACCTCTTCCCTTTCTCGCCTGCTTAATGGTAATGTTAGTTTAATCAAATCCTCATTATTTATTTGTTTGACAATAGGTATAAATGGGAAAATATTTCTTAGAACAGTAAAAAGTAATGAGGGCGATTATGATTAACAACTTTGAGTATCGGATTTTTTACGAGGAACTAAGAAGACTTCATAAAGAATACCAGCGGTGTGAAAGTGCCACACTAAAACAATCAATATCAAAGGACATTGAACTTATAGAGTACGCGCTGGAAACAATCTGAATAATTAAACTATGCAGGAGATTTTCAAATGAATAAACAATTAACCGATCCAGAATTCCTTTCATTTTGTGAAAACGCTATGCCAATTGACGTGGTAGAAAAATTCACTGATAATAACATCCGCGGACTTGAGAATATTGCATTAAGGTCGATTTCAACCCGAAATAAACTACCGGCCAATGTAGTCAATCTATTGGTTGCCTATTTCTACAGCCACTATGGTAATCAGGTATATAATCGTAATGACCTGGCACGTTTATATGATTACTGGGCATCGAAGGATGTCAGGACAATGACTCAGGCAGCTGAAATGACCAATGAAGATATTGAGGAAGTTCTTAAAACGTTGAAATGATGTTATTACTTTTGAACAGGCTGAACTCAGCCTGTTTTTTTTGAAGGAAAAACAATTGTATTATCGAATAGTAAAATAAA
Source organism: Mesobacillus selenatarsenatis SF-1 (assembly GCF_000813125.1). Taxonomy (GTDB): domain Bacteria; phylum Bacillota; class Bacilli; order Bacillales; family Cytobacillaceae; genus Mesobacillus; species Mesobacillus selenatarsenatis. Next base: position 95,927 of record NZ_BASE01000071.1, on the reverse strand, counting down.
TTAATAGAAAGCGGGTGTGATTTTGCTTGAAGATGCTCAGATAAGACCTGCTGTAAAAGAAGACGGACCAAAGGTCATTGAGATGCTGAAAAAAGTTGCACAGTGGATGCGTGAACAGGAGATTAATCAGTGGCAATATCTATTGAATGGAGGGGATGATAAGGAAATTCTGGAAGCGATTAAACAAAAAGAAACATTCATTGTCCTGAATGACGAAGAATTAATCGCAACGTTTACCCTCTCGACAATCCAAAGTGATTGGGACAGACATATTTTTGGTGGGGAAACTGAAGGAGATTCAGTGTATTTGCATAGGCTCGCAGTATTACCAGTACATATAGGCAAAGGTCTTGGAAAAGAGCTATTAAATTGGATTGAGAAGAATTTTTCAACGGACAAAGCATATCTAAAATTAGACTGTGTAGCAGATAACAGCAAATTGAATCAGTTCTATTTAGAGAACGGATTTCACTACCTCGGTGAAACAGACCATCACAGTAAATACGAGAAAAAGTTATTTTCTTAACTCTGACCCTTATTGGGTCTTTTTTTATGGAGACATAAACAGCTGGAGATTTCACTTAATGTTAATAAACATGGCGAAGTATCACCTGAAATAGAGGTTAAAATGGAGTTGCGACGAAGAGAAGTTTTAGCGAGGGATCACTTATGTTGATGCAAACAGAATATTTGGAGGAAATTGTCGACCATCTGCCTGAGGGTATGATTGTTATGGATAAAGATCGTACGATACATTATCTTAATGAAAAAGCAGTTGACATGACCGGCTGGAAGCTTGGAGAGAAGGTACCTTACTGTACTTATTGCCAGGAAAGAGAACTCGAAGAGGATGAGAATCGCTGTATCTTAACCTCTGATAATCCTATTCCTTCTTTTAACTCCCATCTGGCAGTGTATGAGGGACTTGAAGAATTTGAGATGTCTTTAAAAAAAATGACTATATCGGAAGAGGTATATTTTGTCCTAAGGATACGGCCTCCAGTCCAGAATGAAAATAGTGAGCGGGCACGATTCCATGAGCTGCTTGTACAAGAAACGCTGCTCGCTCAGGAGGCAGAGCGTAAAAGGATTGCCATGGAACTGCATGACCATATTGGACAAAGTGTCTATAGCATATTTCTTGGCCTCGAGGTTATTAAACAGAACATTAGCGAAGATAAGTATCAAAATCATGTCACCAACATGGTTAATGTCATGAGGAAAACTTTGGAAGATATCAAACGCCTGACAAAAAGCCTCAGGCCTGAGATTGTTTATGACATAGGTTTGGAAAAATCACTTCGGCAAGCAGTAAAGGACTGGAGAAAACTATACCAGATAGAAATCTTTTTGGAGATGGAGCTCGATAAGGAACAGAAACTGGATCCAGAAAAAGAACTTCATCTATTCAGGATCATCCAGGAAAGCATCACAAATTCGGTTCGCCACGGTAAAGCAACCTATTTCTCCATTCATTTAAAGACATACTATCAATATATATTTTTTCAGTTATATGATAATGGCAATGGCTTTATTGTAGGAGGATGTAAAACGAAAGGGCTCGGCTTGAAGCATATGTACGAGCGCTGCAAAATGCTTGATGGGGACATTAAGTGGATCAGCAAGGAAGGCGGACCTACACGGGTGGAAGGGTTTGTGTCTTTAACAAAATTGGAAGGGGTGAGGAAAGATGAACCTAATGATCATCGATGATCATGAAATCGTCAGGGATGGGCTGAGCATGCTTTTGCAGCAATCCTTTTGCATTGATGGGAGGATTTGTGCCTGCGACGGCTATGAAGCTGTTAAAGCTGCGGTTGACTTTCCTGCCGACCTGGTACTTCTGGACCTCTCGATGCCAGGCGGCCTGGATGGAATGACGACATTGGAAAGGCTTCGGAAACTTCTCCCGGACGCAAAAATAGTCATTTTCTCAATGCATGATGATATCGGGTATCAAAAGAAGGCTTATGAAGCCGGAGCTGACGGATATCTAATCAAACAGCTGAAGCGGGATGATCTCATCCAATCTCTGGATAAAATTTTAGCAAACCAGAAGGTGTTCGATACACATATATGGGAGGATGATATTGAGGGTGACCAATTCAATCTGGTCGACCTTCCGATCACCAAGCGAGAAAAGGAGGTATTCATCCTTACGGTTAAGGGATATTCCCAGAAAGACATAGCTGAAAGGCTTGATATATCAGTCAAAACAGTTGAAAACCACCGTCAGAAAATTGGTGAAAAGCTAGGAACACACAAGCGATATGAATGGGTAGAAACAGCAAGGAAATATAATGTTTTTCAACCTTAGAAGCAGGACATACTGATGTCTTGCTTTTTTGTTTGGCCAATGTATACTGAATGAATTCTAGTTCATTAGAATTTTTTCTAAATATTTTCATATATTAATTGGAATTTATTTCATAAGACATGAATTTTTGAGATAATTAAATCAACATAGGTCGAAAGTAGGTGTTTCGGTTGGGAGTCTTGGAAGTGAAGCAATTGACTAAGAGGTTTAAAGATTTCGAGGCAGTCAAGAAAGTTTCTTTTTCCGTTCAAAAGGGTGAGTCTTTCGGTCTCCTCGGACCCAATGGAGCAGGAAAGACAACAACGATTCAAATGATTACAGGTTTATTTCCTCCGAGTTCAGGAAGCATTGAAATTGCTGGCATTGATATGGTCAGGCAGCCAAAGCGTGGGCAAGGGCTTTTAGGAATCGTCCCTCAGGAAATTGCTCTTTACCAAACCATGAGTGCTAGGGAAAACCTGTCATTCTGGGGAAGAATGTACGGTTTAAGCGGAGACCACTTGCAAAAAAGAATAAATGATGTGCTTGAGATCATCGGGTTGGCTGATCGAGCCAAGGAAAAAGTAGAGACTTTTTCAGGAGGGATGAAGCGGAGAGTCAATATCGGAGCTGCGATCTTACATAATCCCGAGCTATTGATCATGGATGAACCGACCGTAGGGATAGATCCCCAATCTCGCAGTCACATTCTTGAAACGGTAAAAAAGCTAAATGGTGAAGGGATGACAGTTATCTATACAAGTCACTATATGGAGGAAGTTGAGTATCTTTGTGAAAAGATTGGCATTATGGATCAAGGAGAATTCATTGCTTCAGGTACTATTTCGCAATTAAGGGAAACAATCGGTGATCGTTCTCGTATTGTCATGAACTTTTCTGGAGCAGTCGAACTTGAAAGAATAAAATCGATTTTAACTTCTGAGATATCTGAAAAGGACCTGTTAATGAATCACAATGAGCTTGCCATTTTTCATAAGGAACCACAAAAAATACTAAGTGAATTGATCCAGTCGGTTACAGGGGCCGGTTTTGAAATCGCCTCAGTTGAAATAGTTGAACCCAATCTCGAGAGTGTGTTCCTCCATCTTACTGGTCGAAGCTTAAGGGATTAAGGAGGTTATTAAAATGGGGTTTTGGTGGCTGGCATTGAAAGATGCGCTCCTTATGGGAAGAGACCGGAAGGCATTGTTAACGCTTGTTTTCATGCCAATCTTATTGATTGGGATCCTGGGGGCAGCCTTTGGCAATATGATGGGAGAAGAAGAAGTGGCCTCCATTGAAAAGTTCCAAGTAGGTATAGTCAATCTTGATGAAGGTGAACTAGGTAATGCTTTGGCAGAAGAAGTATTCATGAAAGGTCTTCCTGAACTGATTTCTGCAGAAGCAATGACCCAAAAAGAACTGGAAGATAGATTAAAGCAGCAGAAATTGTCCGTCGGAATTATTCTTCCACGAGATTTTTCGGATCATATCATTATGGGTGGAGAATCTGAGGTGAAAGTCATTTCCATTCCGTCCGCTTCGATTCAGTCATCAATTGTGGAGAATGTCGTGCTGCAATTCACTCAGAGTGCTGCCGTAAATGTAATAGCCATGGAGGCTGCTGGACCATCAGAGATGATTAAAGCCATTCCTGCTATGTCTCAATTCACGGATGCTGATATTAACATAGTTGAAGAAGCTGCGGTAGAACGGGACCAAAAACCAGTAGGGTCATTCCAGTATTATGCCGCTGGTATGGGTGTCATGTTCTTGTTGATGACGGTAATTACCGGAGTAAGCGCCATGATTGATGAAAAGGAACAAGATGTATACAATCGTCTGCTTGTTACAAAACTGACCGATTTCCATTACTTAATCGGTAAATTTATTGGTCTGTTGTTTATGTCTTCCATTCAATTTTTAATCATAATTATTGGGACACGGTACCTTTATGATGTTCGTTGGGGAGAATCGATGACAGGTGTCATACTACTTGGGTTTTCTTTTGTTTTTAGCGTATGCGGACTCGGCGTGCTGCTTGGTACTCTTGTCAAAACGGAGAAGACATTCAACGCTGCCGGCATGCTCGCCACTCAAATAATGGCTGCAGTTGGGGGAAGCATGGTCCCATTGTATATTTTTCCGGACTGGGTCAATACGGTCGTGAAAGTCCTTCCCAATGCCCTTGCACTACAAACATTCCTGGAGTTGATGTCTGGTGCAAACCTTTGGCAAGTATTGATCGAAGCCGGCATTTTAGTTGCGATTGGTCTCGGATCACTTTTAATTGCATTTGTATCCCTTTCGGCAAAAAGGAGGGCTTACTATGCGTAAGGTTATGTCCATCGCAATTCTCCATTTAAAAACATTGTTCAGAACACCATCTGCAATCGTTATGATGTTCATAATGCCAATCATGTTCAGTATTATTTTTGGAGGTATTGGCTCTGAAGGATCTTCACAAGATAAACCTCACGTCCTGGTGGTTACGGAAGAAAATGAAAGTAACGGCAGGATCGTGGATCTACTGTCTTCAAATGACCAATACACCTGGCTTAAGGCAGATGAAAAACAAGCCCGGAGTTCAGTTGAAAATCAGGAAGCCATTGCAGCGGTGCTTATCGCTGAATCGATAGTTGAGAGTTTGGAATCGGAAAAGCCGTTTTTTCAAATCGTTGTCCAAAGAAAAAGACCAGGAATATCTAGCACTAAGCAGTTATATAGAGGGTGTTGGAAGGACAGTTATCCAAACATTTAAAATGGTCCCCGAACAAGATACAGCTGCCGTCAACGCTATACTTGATAAAGCAGCAGAGCGAGAAACGCTGGATTTGAGCAGTGAAGTAATTCAAAAAGAAGAATCAAAAACTGGTTCAGTCGGCATGTTGGCGATCGGCTTTACGATCATGTTCATGATGTTTGGGATTTCTGGAGCGGCTTCAACCATTCTGGATGAAAAAATCGGAGGAACATGGCAGCGTCTGCTCACGTCACCAACGTCGAAGATCCAGGTGATGATAGGATATTTATTCTCATATTTCATGATGGGGGCAATCCAATTATTCGTCCTTATGGTCGTGATGAATTTAATTTATGGTTCCATGTGGGGTAATTTGATTTACTTTGTTCCATTTGCAGCACTAGTGATTATAACGATTGTCGGGTTTGGCCTGATGATGGCTAGTATCGTGAAGACAAGACAACAGGCAAGTGCACTAAGTGCGGTGTTGATCGTCAGTACATGTATGCTGGGAGGCGTATACTGGCCACTGGAAATTGTTCCGGAATTCATGCAGCAAATAGCCAAGGCTGTGCCTCAGAGCTGGATGATTACAGGATTCCGTGAAATTGTCAGTGGAAGTCTTTATATTCCCGCCATCCGTAATTCAGCATTAATCTTGCTTGCATTCAGCTTACTATTTTTCACAATCGGCCTGAAAAGAATGAAATATGATTGATGTTTACCAGTCCATTTTTGGACTGGTAATTCTTTTTAAGGGGATTCTATCGAAAATTATATTTTGTCGAGTTATAATAGATATTTAGAGTAAGAGTCGAATAATGATTTTTGGGTTGACCGAACAAGAATAGATAAAGTTATTCGGGTAAAAGCAGACATGCTGCATTGCCCGAAAATAAGAGAATATGGCGGAAAGGGTAAAGGCAGGTCACCTGGCATTACCCGAAATTGATAAAATCAAATGGGAGAGGCAGAATCTCTGCACAACCATAACAATAAAGCAAAGTGAATTTTGGAGGATAATATGGCTACATATACCCCTATGATCAAGCAATACCTGCAAGTGAAGGCGGATTACCAGGATGCCTTTTTATTTTTCCGTTTGGGAGATTTTTATGAAATGTTCTTCGATGATGCGTTAAAGGCATCCCAAGAACTTGAAATAACACTGACAAGCAGAGAGGGCGGCGGTGAGGAACGGATTCCGATGTGCGGTGTTCCTTATCATTCAGCTCCTAACTATATTGAACAGCTGATTAACAAAGGCTATAAAGTCGCAATTTGCGAACAGACAGAAGATCCTAAGACTGCCAAAGGTGTCGTTAAGCGGGAAGTTGTCCAGCTAATCACTCCTGGAACAGTAATGGAAGGTCGAGGTCTTTTAGAAAAAGAAAATAATTTTATCGCTACCGTTTCAGTTTTTCCTGGAGACACATATGGCTTTGCCTGCAGTGATCTGTCGACAGGGGAAAGCAGGGCGACAATAGTTAACGGCAGTGTTGAAGAGCTTATTAACGAATTATCGATCTCTGGAGCAAAGGAAGTTGTCATCGAAAGCTCACTTTCGCCGGAAGTCCAGAAGAAGTTGAAGGAGCGTTCTATCCTGGCGCTTTCAATTGAGGATAACACCGATCTCAATGAAAGCTTTTCAGAACTTTTTGCTGACCTGGAAAATGAACAATTAAAAAACACAGCTTCCAGGTTATTCAATTACTTGTACCGAACCCAGAAGCGCAGCCTGGACCACTTACAAAAAGTATCAGTATACAAGGTTCAGCAATATATGAAAATTGATTATTTTTCAAAGCGCAACCTTGAACTGACAGAGACAATACGGTCTACAGCGAAAAAGGGAACACTTTTATGGCTGCTTGATGAGACGATGACCGCAATGGGCGGCAGGATGCTGAAGCAATGGATCAACAGGCCGCTGATTGACAAAGCAGAAATCGGCCGCCGCCAGGAATTGGTGCAGCTTTTTGTCGGACAGTTTTTTGAACGCCAGGAATTGCGGGAAAAGTTGAGAGAGGTATACGATCTTGAACGATTGGCTGGAAGAGTTGCTTTTGGAAATTTAAATCCAAGAGACCTTATGCAGCTAAAGAGATCTTTATTACAAGTACCGTCACTAAAGCATATTTTGGAGAGTCTTTCCCATGAGGAAGCTGCCCTCATGGCAGACAGACTCGATCCTTGCGAGGAGGCGGCTGATCTGCTGGAACAGGCAATCGTTGATAACCCTCCGCTTTCTGTCAAGGAAGGGAACATCATCCGTGATGGCTACAATCATCAGCTTGACCAGTATCGCGATGCCAGCCGGAACGGCAAGACTTGGATTGCCATGCTTGAACGTGACGAGCGTGAGAAAACTGGCATAAGATCATTGAAGGTCGGCTACAATCGTGTGTTTGGCTACTATATTGAAGTAACAAAAGCGAACCTGCATCTTTTGCAGGAAGGCCAGTATGAACGAAAGCAGACGTTATCGAATGCGGAGCGCTTTATCACTCCTGAGCTGAAAGAAAAGGAAGACTTGATTCTGGCTGCCGAGGAAAAAAGCGTCGAGCTTGAATACCAGCTATTTACCGGAATTCGTGAGACGATCAAAGAATATATTCCTAGATTGCAGGGACTTGCCAGGGCTCTTAGTGAACTCGATGTGCTTTTAGGGTTTGCAGAGCTTAGTGAACAGCGACAATATGTAAAGCCGGTGTTCTCAGCTGAGAGGAAAGTCGTCCTAAAGGATGGGCGCCATCCAGTTGTCGAAAAAGTAATGAATGCCCAGGAATATGTGCCTAACGATTGCTACATGGACAATGAACGCGAAGTCCTGCTGATTACTGGACCGAATATGTCTGGTAAAAGCACATATATGCGCCAGGTTGCCTTGACAGCGATCATGGCACAAATTGGCTGTTTCGTCCCGGCGACCGAGGCTGTAATGCCGATATTTGACCAGGTTTTCACCAGGATTGGTGCGGCAGACGATCTTGTTTCAGGACAAAGTACCTTCATGGTCGAGATGCTTGAGGCAAAGAACGCAATTACCAATGCTACGAAGGATAGCTTGATTCTTTTTGATGAAATTGGCCGGGGCACATCCACTTATGATGGCATGGCACTCGCCCAGGCAATGATTGAATATATCCATGATAAAATTAGCGCAAAGACGCTGTTTTCGACGCACTATCATGAAATGACTTCACTTGAGAATGAACTGCAAAAATTAAAGAATGTCCATGTTAGCGCAGTTGAACAGAACGGCAAAGTGGTTTTCCTTCATAAAATCAGGGAGGGTGCAGCGGACAAGAGTTACGGCATCCATGTTGCACAACTCGCTGAATTGCCGGCAGACCTGATAGAACGTGCTGCGGAAATCCTGCACATACTTGAGCAAACAGACACACCGGTTCCGCTTGGGTCTGAGAGTCAAAAGAGCTTAGACTCTGTTAGGGAAACATTGCAAAATGAGCAAGACAAACAAAGCATGCTTCAGGCAGCAGAAACAGCAGCCGCGTCTCAGTTATCATTCTTTGATGAAGAACCCGAACAGAAGAAAGCAAGTGGTGCAAGCAAAAAGGAGAAGCAGGTTCTAGATCAATTAAACGGGCTTGAAATCCTTGATATGACCCCTTTGCAGGCAATGAACATGCTTTACGATTTACAAAAGAAGCTGCGGAAGTAAGATTCTATAAACCCTAAATGGGTCAGGAACTGGGGAAAAGGGCGTATAGAAAAATTCTATAAACCCGAAATGAAAGAAGATCGAGAAAAAGGGCCCATAGAAAGATTCTATAAGCCTGAAATGTGAGAAAATCGAGAAAAAGGTCTTATAGAAAAATTCTATAAGCCCGAAGTGAAGAAAGATCGAGAAAAAGGGCTCATAGAAAGAATTAGATTGCAAAACCCCACATGCGAATAAATAAAAGCTGGAGGTGACGGAATGGCGAAGATTATTCAACTAGATGATGCTTTATCAAATAAGATTGCTGCCGGTGAGGTAGTAGAACGGCCGGCCTCTGTTGTTAAAGAATTGCTAGAGAACGCGATTGATGCTAATAGTACTGTGATTGAAATCGATCTTGAAGAGGCTGGTCTTGCCCGGGTCAGGATCACAGACAATGGAGACGGGATTGAGGAAGATGACGTTCTCGTCGCCTTCCAGCGTCATGCCACGAGCAAAATCAAGAATGAAAATGACCTGTTCCGGATCAGGACTCTCGGGTTCAGGGGAGAGGCGCTGCCGAGTATCGCCTCCGTCTCAAGGCTTGAAATGAAAACATCGACTGGAATTGAAGGCAATAAAGTGGTCATCGAAGGCGGCAAGGTCGAGTCAATAGAGAAAGCCGACAGCCGTAAAGGAACGGATATCAGTATTTCAGACCTGTTTTTTAATACTCCGGCACGCCTTAAATACATGAAGACCATTCATACCGAACTTGGCAATATTACTGATGTCGTAAACCGCCTTGCGCTGGCAAATCCAGATATCTCTTTCAGACTTGTCCATAATGGCCGCCAGCTTTTAAAGACGACGGGAAACGGAGACGTCCGACAGGTGCTGGCTGCCATTTACGGTATTAATATGGTTAAATCAATGATTCCTATTTCTGGAGAATCATTGGATTATAAAATAAGCGGCTATATATCGATGCCAGAAATCACAAGAGCATCCCGAAACTATATTTCGACCATGATTAATGGCCGTTTTATCAAAAATTATGCCCTGGTAAAAGCAATTCAGGAAGGCTACCATACATTACTCCCTATCGGCAGGTATCCAGTTGTTCTTTTGAATATTGAAATGGATCCACTCTTAATTGATGTGAACGTTCATCCGTCAAAGATGGAGGTTCGGTTGAGCAAGGAGCAGGAGTTGAATGAGCTAGTCTCAAGTGTCATAAAGAATGCTTTTAAAACGAAGGAATTAATTCCGGCTGGAATGGTCACTCAGAAACAGGAAAAACCGAAGTCAGAGCAAACCTTCATGGAGCTGGACCATTTGCCGGAAGCAGAAGATAGACCTTCTATTATGCAATCGACAATTGAACGCAGGCCATTTGTAGAGGAGAAGGCTGTTGAGCTAAGCAGGAACTATAAAGCTGCCGAACCACCAAATCTTTCACAGCAGGGAGCTCCTGACTGGAGGAATGCCTTTGTAGCTCAAGAAAACCCGACCTTCGAGGCCACTGCGCCTGTCGCTGATGAAGAACTCGTTTATGATGAAGAAAAAATCCTCGAGCCAGACACTTCTCCTGCAGCCCAAGAACCCTTTGCAGAAGTGCAGGCTTCACGAGTCCCTCCTCTTTATCCAATTGGGCAGATGCATGGAACCTATATTCTGGCTCAGAATGAGCGTGGTTTATATATAATTGACCAGCATGCGGCCCAGGAGAGAATCAAATATGAGTACTTCAGGGACAAGGTAGGCGAGGTGGTGACTGAGCTGCAGGAAATGCTCGTGCCAATCACTCTTGAGTATTCAGCGGATGAGTGCATTAAAATAAATGAACATCAGCATGAGCTCGAAAAAGTAGGAGTCTTCCTTGAGCCATTTGGCTACAACAGCTTCATCGTTCGATCACACCCGCAGTGGTTCCCTCGCGGAGAGGAGAAAGATCTGATCGAAGACATGATTGAACAACTCTTGTTGATGAAGAAAGTCAATCTTAAAAAGCTTAGAGAGGAAGCAGCAATCATGATGAGCTGCAAGGCATCGATCAAGGCTAATCACCATCTGCGCAACGATGAGATTCAGGCATTGCTCGATGAATTGCGGCGTTCATCCGACCCGTTCACCTGCCCGCATGGCCGGCCAATCATCGTCCATTATTCCACTTATGAAATGGAGAAAATGTTCAAGCGGGTAATGTAATTAGAAAAGCGCAAGCGCCTTGGTCAGCCCCGACAAGCGCTGGAGGGCTGCCCAGTGAAGTCGTTTTTGACTTCAATGGGCGGACGGAAGCGACTCGAGGGGCTAGGCGCTGGAGCTAGACAATTCTTGAAGTAAAAATTTATACTCTCTTATTCTACGAGAAGAAACAGTGTTCCCAATTGGGGGCACTGTTTTTTTAATGAAAAAATTCACTGCAGTTGGATGAAAATTCTTCTATTCCATATAAATTTAGTGTAAAATTACACTAATAGGAAATTTATTAAACATCAAATGATCTATTCATTAAATGGGTTATTGGCTCTTATAATATTCAAAGGGGGCGATATATTGTTCGTATTCTCATTATTATTTTCCATACTACCTGTAGTTGTACTGATTTTTATAGTAGCTTTTGCAGTGAAAAATAAAGAGCAAGGGGGAGAGAAAGTGGTCAGACATTTATATACTTATCTAGTATTGTTTGCTACATTGATGATGGTAATTGGCGGCGGGGTTTCGATCTTCATGGCGACAGCGGATCTAGTCAGCCCAACAGGTTATTATCAAAGTTTTACAGAATATAAGCAGATGACGTTAAATGGAAAAATTGATGGTTCCGAGACAGACATGACTGAGGAAGAACTTCGCAGTAATTATGACATGTATGTTACAGAAGAAAAGGCTCGGCAAAAAGACAGAGCGGTTAATCAAATCATCAAGAGTCTGGGCTTTATAGTGATTCCTTTGCCAGTATTCCTGTATTTTAATAGGCTAAGGAAACAGTATAAAGAGTGAAGTTTGACAGATAAGGTATCCTATCCACGAATGTACCCAAGATTCTGAATCTAAAAAAGAAAGATTGCCAATTAAAAACTGGCAATCTTTCTTTTGGTTTTACCTCACAGCTGGCTGAAGCTTATGGATATACTGCAACGCTTTACCGGTCCCTATTGCGACGGATTCCAGCGGGTTTGGTGCGATGTGTACAGGAACAACCATCTCACTGCCGAGCCAATCCTGAATTCCGTTCAGCAACGCGCCGCCACCGGAAAGGATCACACCGCGGTCAACAATATCACCGCTTAGTTCGGCAGGACAATCTTCAAGAGTAGCGCGGATAGCCTCCATGATATGAAGCAGGGATTCTTTGAGAGTGTCTCTGATTTCATATGAATTGAGGGTAACGGTCTTTGGCAGGCCGGTTACAAGGTCGCGTCCGCGAATGTCCATTTCCATCATTTCATGGTCAACAAGCGCGTACCCAATCTCCATTTTGATTCTTTCAGCCGTTCTTTCACCAATCAGTACATTGTATTCTTTACGTACGTATTGGACGATGTCTTCGTCCAATCTGTCACCAGCGATGCGGATAGAATGACAAGCAACGACACCGCCGTATGAGATGATTGCGACTTCAGTTGTGCCGCCGCCAATATCAACGACAACGTTTGCTACAGGCTCATCAACAGGCAATCCTGCGCCAATTGCTGCAGCAACTGGTTCCTCGATAAGATGTACCTTCTTTGCGCCTGCATTCCTTACCGCATCCTGGATCGCACGGCGTTCAACACTTGTTGAACCAGAAGGTGTGCAGACGACGACGTCCGGCTTGCGGAGTGAGAAACCGCCCTTCTTGGATGCTTTTTTCATGATTTGTTTCAGCATTTCTGTTGTCACATCAAAATCAGCAATGACTCCATCTTTCAACGGGCGGATGGCCACGATTTTTCCAGGTGTCTTCCCGATCATTTCCTTCGCTTCCTTGCCGACAGCAAGGACATTTTTTGTCTCAGTATCAATCGCCACGACGGAAGGCTCGTTCAAAGCGACTCCTTTATTTTTACTATATACAAGAGTGTTAGCTGTTCCTAAATCAATTCCTATTTCTGTAGTTGATAACATTTTGTTTTCACCCAGTTCTATATAAATTATTAAACCACTCATAGACTTCTATTAAACTATCATGAATGTGGGGGTGAAAGTGCGTTTGTTACTGAATCGTTATCTAACTGTAAAAGTTAAGGAAAATTTTTTCAAAAGATGATATAAGAGAATAATACCTGCAAAATTCGGGTATAATGCATAGATGTTCAACTGCTTTCTATTTAATGGTAAAATAAATTAATGATGTCAGATGCAAAATTGCTGACACGCTCTATGAAAAGGCAGTGTGAAATTTTTTGGAACAAAAACAGAAATTGATTGTGTTAATTGGGCCGACTGCAGTTGGCAAAACGAAGCTGAGCATTGAACTTGCGAAAAAATTCAATGGTGAAATCATCAGTGGTGACTCGATGCAAATTTACAAAGGGATGGATATTGGAACCGCAAAAATCACCCAGGAAGAGATGGAGGGAGTCCCCCACCATTTAATTGATATCAAAGAGCCTGATGAAAGCTTTTCAACCGCAGAATTCCAGGGACTTGTACGCAAGAAAATAAATGAAATAAGCTCCCGTGGGAAGATGCCGATGATTGTTGGCGGTACAGGATTATACATCCAGTCGGTGATTTTTGATTATCATTTCACTGAAGCTCCTTCTGACCCAGTCTTCAGATGCAGCCTGGAGGAAGAAGCAGAGACAAAAGGCCAGGAATTTGTACATGGAAAATTAAAAGAGGTTGATCCCGAAAGTGCTTCAAGAATTCACCCTAACAATGTTCGGCGTGTCATCAGGGCGCTGGAAATCATTCACTGCACGGGCAAAACTGCGGGAGAACTGCAGGAGAACCAATCACCCGAACTTTTGTATGATACAGCACTAATCGGCCTGACAATGGATAGAGAGATGCTATACACCCGGATCAATTTCCGTGTCGAGCTAATGATGGAGCAGGGACTCCTTGATGAGGTTAAGTACTTTTACGAAAAGGGCTTAAAAGACTGCCAGTCCATCCAGGCAATTGGATACAAAGAGCTTTACGACTACTTTGATGGCAAGATTTCTCTGGAGCAAGCAATCGAGAATTTAAAGCAAAATTCCCGCCGATATGCAAAAAGGCAGCTAACATGGTTTCGAAACAAGATGAATGTGGAATGGTTTGATATGTCAGAGTCTAAAGACGCTGAAAAAAAATTCGCCGAAATTTCCAAGTTCATTGAAGGAAAGCTCGAGATAAAAGCGAATACATAATAATAGAGATAAAAGAGGAGGATCCGCCCATGAAACAAGTGAACATTCAGGACCAGTATTTAAACCAGCTACGCAAAGACAATATCAATGTGACCGTCTTCTTATTGAACGGATTTCAATTGAGAGGCCAGATTAAAGGTTTTGATAACTTTACCGTGCTTTTCGAATCTGAAGGAAAACAGCAGCTTGTCTACAAGCATGCGATCTCAACATTCGCACCGCAAAAGAATGTCCAGATCGATTTCGAGGGGCAAGCTTAATTAAATAATGACGAAGGAAACCCGCCTAGTGCGGGTTTTTTCTTTTTATAAATATTTTTCTAGGAGCATATTGTTGGAATGGGAATTTACCTTTATGAGTGTAAAACCAACCGCAGAAGGGTCTGTTTCGAAGTTAAATGCACCCTTAAGAAGTAATACCAACATGATAAGGGGACAATTTCAAACCATTGTTCTTTTACTTTTAAGCGATAATTGTTTATTTTAGGCTGTTTTCGCAGCGATTGTTGTTAAAATCCTAAGACCGATATTAACGTGATAAAAAACCATTTTGGTAGTTCGGTATTAAGTGTGCCGGCTCTTTTCTCATAACAAGCTTTAATTTTTCTGAAGAAACAAGGTCATTCAATCCTATTTTGTAGTCAATAGCAACAAAGTTTGAGAAAAGAGCCTTAATTTAAAAATGAATTTCCACTTCCTTGAATACATATAAATATAGAAGTTTATTTCTTGGGAAAGCGCATATTGTGACAAAAGTAAATAAATGCTGCTGTAGTTTGTCGTACTTTAGCGAGTCTTAATTTTGCGGGGAGGATTCCTGTTTAACTTTAAGTCCTTCGTGTTTAACATGCATGGTGTTATAGGCGAATATCACAAATACAGCAAGGATGCGTATACTGTTTCCAGAATGAGAGGTGAAATCCTTGGACCAACACCTACGAAAGAAAAACAACGGTCAAATCAGCATTGTTTTGAACGCACAGCAGAGGAAGACGTTGACAAAGGAATTGCCTGAGTCGCAGCTGGTTCCAAAGTCAATCCCGCAGGAGCACGCAGCTTTAAAAGAAATTGAGGAAGAGCTCGGCGCGCTTGTGGGCATGGAAGAAATGAAAAGGATGATCAAAGAGATTTATGCCTGGATCTATGTGAATAAGAAAAGGGAAGAAATGGGGCTAAAGGCTGGAAAACAGGCTTTGCATATGATGTTCAAGGGCAATCCGGGAACGGGGAAGACAACGGTCGCCAGGATTATCGGGAAGCTCTTCCTCAAAATGAATGTCCTTTCGAAGGGACATTTAATCGAAGCGGAGAGAGCTGACCTTGTTGGTGAATATATCGGGCATACCGCGCAAAAAACGCGAGATCTGATAAAAAAGGCAATGGGGGGCATCTTGTTTATTGATGAAGCCTATTCCCTAGGCCGTGGTGGAGAAAAGGATTTCGGCAAGGAAGCGATTGATACCCTGGTTAAACATATGGAGGATAAACAGCATGAGTTTATTTTGATCCTTGCGGGGTATTCGAGAGAAATGGAATTTTTCCTGACTCTGAACCCAGGGCTTCATTCAAGGTTTCCGCTCGTCATTGATTTTCCCGATTATTCAATAGACCAGCTTATGGAAATCGGCCAGCGAATGCTGAAGGAGAGAGAATATAGTCTGAGCCACGAGGCTGAACGGAAGTTGCGGGAGCACCTTGTGAATGTTAAATCAACACTTGGTGCCGCAGCATTTTCGAATGGGCGCTATGTCCGTAACGTGATTGAGAAATCCATCCGGGCACAGGCAATGCGGCTGTTAATGCAAAATCAATACGACCGACATGAACTTATGACTCTCCGCAGCAATGACCTCGTTTTTTCAGATGATAAGGGGAAATAATGTCAGCAGCTTTGTTGACATTATTTTTTGATTTTGATAGTATACCCATAAGGGTATACAAATTAGCTACTGGGGGAATTTAGAATGAACGATATTACAGTTTACACTACAAATACTTGTCCTTACTGCACCATGCTGAAGAACTTCCTCGACGATAAAGGGATCGCATATAAAGAAGTGAATGTACAGCAAGATCCAATCGCCGCACAAAGGCTGGTCAATGCAACTGGCCAAATGGGTGTGCCTCAGTCAAACGTAAACGGAAACTGGGTATTAGGCTTCGATCCTAATTCAGTTATGTCATTCTTAAAATAGTTCCAGAGGATTCCAGTAATGCTGGAATCCTTATTTATTTTCCGTGTAAAATATAAATCCCTTCATATTAACCATCCGTTTTTTGGACGAAGATCCATCGGGATTGGCTTACCAAAACTCATCCATTATTGATGTGCCTCTTAACCACGATTTAACATACTGAGGCTGGTAATCACAATAGTCTAGTGGTGGTGTGGAGTTTTTACCTTCTATGTTTTTTTAGGGGTTTAGGTTTGAGGAGTATCAATAAGTGGTAAAACATTGGGGTTTCCTTAAAGATTTTTTGGCAAAACTAATCATTATTATAAATAGGGAGCTTAACGATTTATATAGATAAAAAAGGAGCTAATTATTAATGGGGTATGAGTACAATTACGATATTGCAGGTTATGATTTCGGCTGGGATGTAAAATCCGGAAAGTTCACGTTCGAGGGACAGGATGCAGTGCTTTTTTGGATCTCTTCGGCAATGAAGACGTTTTTCGATACGATTGAAGAGATTTCAGGAGAAGAGGCTTCAAACCTTGTATTTGAATCGACTGGATTTCGCCAGGGACTCGTAGTCGGACAATATTTTGAGAAAATGAAAGAAGTCAACGTATCTGAAGCTGCTGACATGATTACAAATACATATGCAACCGCCGGCTGGGGGTTGACGATTATAAAGGATCTGGACTTTGAAACGAAAACATTTACCGCATTTATGAAAGACAGCTGGGAGCATAAAGTAAATGTTGCCCAGGGGAAGACAAAGGGAGGAAGTTTCCTGCCCGCGCATTACGCTGGAGTTTTTTCGGGACTGTTCGGGACAAATATTTGGTATAAAATTAAGCAGCATCAGTTGGAAGGGCATGAACACAGTGTGATTGAGTACTTCCCTTCTGATGTAACAATTTCCGATAATATCCACCAGCTGGCACGAAAGAAGGAGTCGGTACAAATCAGGAAACTCGAAGGCCTTGTTGAAGAAAAAACAGCTGAATTAAAGGAGCTGGTCAATAAGCTTTCCTCCCCAATCATCCCGGTACTTGAAGGAGTCGTCGTCGTTCCCCTGATTGGGAAATATGAGGAAGACAGGGCAGATCAGCTGATTGTAAACACGCTGAACCGACTGCCGTCCTATAAAGCCAGCTATCTCGTTTTGGATTTGACAGGCATGGACCAGGAAATCGGACCACATGCGGTCAGTTTGATCGAGAAAATCGGATCAGCAGCAAGGCTAATCGGCACGAAAACAATACTGGTTGGGATTTCATCCACTCTTGGGATTGAAATCACCCAATCTAAGATTAACCTGTCGAAATTCGATTGCTTCCAGACACTGCAGCATGGAATCCATTATGCAATCGGGCAGATGGGGAGAAAAATTATATAATCATAAAAAAACAGAGCTGATTCATGATGAATCAGCTCTGTTTTTTTTACCAGATAAGTAGTATAAATTTTTGCTTCGAGAATTGTCTAGCTCCAGCGCTTGTCGGGACTGACCAAGGCGCTTGAGCCTTTCTAATGTACTCCAAGT
Organism: Mesobacillus selenatarsenatis SF-1; assembly: GCF_000813125.1. Taxonomy (GTDB): domain Bacteria; phylum Bacillota; class Bacilli; order Bacillales; family Cytobacillaceae; genus Mesobacillus; species Mesobacillus selenatarsenatis. Next base: position 78,163 of record NZ_BASE01000071.1, on the reverse strand, counting down.
TTACGGACTGGCAGATGCCATTTGTAGGTATAAGAGAGTACGCGGAGTGCTGTGATAACCGCAAATAGTCCATAGAGTTCGACAGCTTGATTAGCCATTCCAAGGCCGATGACAAGTCCGGCAAGAATAGCCCACACTGCATAGATTTCTGCCTTCAATACTAGTGGCTTTCTGCCAGCGAGCAGGTCGCGGATTATTCCGCCGCCGCTTCCGGTTAACACAGCTGCAACAATGACGGCGCTTAATGGATGGCCCATATTTGAGGCGTAAATTGCTCCCTGGATCGCGAAGGCAGCAAGCCCGATGGCATCGAAAAAGTTGCCCCATCGCTGCCAGTGTTTTAATAGATTTCCAGGAAATAAGAAAACGATGGTGATTGACATCAAGGCCAGATTAAAGAATGTGCCCTGTTCCCATAATGCTGAGACTGGTACGCCGATTAGCAGGTTACGGATTGCCCCACCGCCAAATGCTGTAACGATTCCTAATATATAAACTCCGAAGATATCATATTCCTCTTCCATTGCAATAAACGCACCGCTGATCGCGAATGCTACTGTTCCAATCATGCTGAGTACTTCCCATGTCATCATGTTTTTCTCCTCTTGTTAAAATGATGCCTGAATACTAAAATAGTTAAATGAAAACATATTGATTTTATCATGTTTATTTTAATTTACAACCATTTTTCCATCGACTTTCAGAATTTTTGTTTGCGGCTTTATTTTGGTATGATGTCTTTAGCTATATATATGGAAAGAAGGGTGTTATTTGGAACAGGAAAACGTATTTGAAAAAGTGATTCTTGTTGGCTGTCAGACGACTGAAGAAGATCTTCGTTTTCAATATTCGATGGAGGAGCTTGAATCACTTACGGAAACAGCGAAGGGAAATGTCCTGATGCAAGTTGTCCAAAAGCGGCCAAAGGTTCATCCTGCTACATACATTGGCAAAGGAAAGGTGGAAGAGCTTCAAGCACTAGAGGAGGAACTCGAGCCGGACTTAATTATCTTCAATGATGAACTGTCGCCAAGCCAAAACCGCAATCTTTCTGCTGGTTTAAAGGCGAGGGTTATTGATCGTACACAGCTGATTCTCGATATTTTCGCTCAAAGGGCTCGGTCCAAAGAAGGGAAGCTCCAGGTTGAGCTTGCTCAGCTGCAGTACCTGCTGCCTCGACTTGGCGGAAAAGGGATTGAGATGTCTCGTCTTGGTGCCGGAATCGGAACAAGAGGGCCTGGTGAAACAAAGCTGGAGTCAGACCGCCGTCATATCCGGAAACGAATTGACGATATTAAAACTCAATTGTCAGTAATCGTTCAGCACCGTGACCGCTACCGGGAACGCCGGAAGAAGAATAAGACGTTCCAGATTGCGCTAGTCGGATACACAAACGCAGGAAAGTCGACGCTGTTTAACCGGTTGACGGAAGCAGAGTCATTTGAAGAAAATCAATTATTCGCTACGCTTGATCCAATGACTAGGAAAGCGATTTTACCTAGCGGCTTTACGGCTCTCCTGACAGATACGGTCGGATTCATCCAGGACTTGCCGACAACATTGATCGCTGCTTTCCGTTCGACACTGGAGGAAGTCCGGGAGGCGGATTTGCTTCTGCATGTAGTGGACATGTCGAGTGAAGATTATTTTTCACATGAACAGACTGTCAATAAATTGCTGGAGGACCTGGAAGTTCACCACATCCCGCAAATTACTGTTTATAACAAACGGGATATCGCACACCAGGATTTTGTGCCAAATGCCAAAAATGAAACGGCCTTTATAAGCGCGTTCAGTGAGGAAGACCGCAGAAACCTCCTTTTAAAAATCGAACAGTCAATCATTGGTATGATGGAGCCATTTCATGTCCTTGTGCCGTCCGATGAGGGGAAACTGCTGGCACAACTGAAAAATGAGACCATCCTTAGGGAACTTGCTTTTGATGAAGAAAAGCAAGGCTATGTCTGTAGAGGGTTCTCTTTGGTAGACCATCAAATTACCGGCCAGCTGAAACGATTTTCGATTTAAATTGATTTTTCATAACGCTCTTTTCTCAAACTTTGTTGCTATTGACTACAAAATAGGATTGAATGAATTATGCTTCTTCACAAAAAAATCTATTATGAGAAAAGAGCTTGCACACTTAATACCGAACTACAAAATGGCTTTTTATCAAGTTAAAATCGGCCTTAGGATTTTAAAAACAATCTTTACGAAAACAGCCTTTTATACAGATAGGAGAGCAACATGTTTACACAATTAAAAAACGGGCAGATGCTGCAGCCGCTTGTCAGCGAAATTGAGCAGCAAATTGCACCTGTGCACAAGAAAATCGATGAACGGATTGATTCAAACCAGTTCAGAGTATTGCAGAGTTTCCAGAAACATCGGGTGAGTGATTCTCATTTTATCCCGACCACCGGTTATGGTTATGACGATGCTGGAAGGGAAACACTTGAGAAAATCTACGCGGAGGTGTTTGGAGCTGAAGCCGGGCTGGTTCGCCCGCAAATCATCTCGGGAACTCATGCGATTTCCATCTCACTATTTGGGATTCTTCGACCTGGCGATGAGCTTTTATACATTACTGGAAAACCATATGACACGCTAGAAGAGATTGTCGGGATACGAGGTACCGGAAACGGCTCATTAAAGGAATTTGGAATCTCTTATAATACTGTCGATCTTACGGAAAAAGGAGAAATCGATTGGAGTGCCGTCGAAAAAGCAATCAAGCCTGAAACAAAAATGATCGGAATCCAGCGCTCAAAAGGTTATGCGACAAGGCCATCTTTCACTGTTGAGCAAATTGGCGAAATGATCAAATTTGTTAAGGAGATCAAACCAGACGTCGTTGTGTTTGTTGATAACTGTTATGGTGAGTTTGTCGAGGAACTTGAACCTTGCCATGTCGGCGCTGATTTGATGGCTGGCTCATTGATTAAAAATCCTGGCGGCGGTATTGCCAAAACAGGCGGGTACATCGTAGGTAAGGAACAATATGTAGAGTCATGTTCCTACCGGATGACATCCCCAGGAATCGGGGCAGAGGCCGGCGCTTCATTATATTCATTGCAGGAAATGTACCAGGGATTCTTCATGGCACCGCATATTGTTGCACAGGCCTTGAAGGGTGCTGTTTTCACAGCCGCAATGCTGGACCGTTTAGGGATGAAGTCATCGCCTAAATGGAATGCGGAACGGACTGATCTAATCCAGGCCGTCCAATTCGACGACCGGGATAAGATGGTGGCTTTTTGCCAGGCGATTCAGTATGCATCCCCAATCAATTCCCATGTAACGGCACATCCTGCTTATATGCCCGGATATGAGGATGATGTGATTATGGCTGCTGGTACATTCATCCAGGGAGCGAGCATTGAATTAACTGCTGATGGACCGATCAGACCGCCTTATGTCGCGTATGTTCAGGGTGGCTTAACCTATTCCCACGTGAAGATGGCCGTTTGTATTGCAATCGATTCTTTAATCGAAAAAGGTTTAATTCTTATAAAATAGGTAAATATACAACAGGACGCTTGCTAAATAAGTCCTGTTCTTTTTTTTATGATTTTTCATGTCAGATTATCTTACATATGTTTGACAGAATACCTAACATTGAATATAATGAGATTATCTTAATAGGGAAGGAGGAGAAATCAAAATGGGCGGAAGTGAAATTCGCCGGAATATGCCGCTCTTTAGCATCGGGATTGTCATGCAGCTAACAGATTTAACCGCAAGGCAAATTCGATACTATGAAGAGCATGAATTGATTTCTCCGGCAAGAACAGAGGGCAATAAACGACTCTTTTCCTTAAACGATATTGACAAGCTCCTCGAGATCAAAGACTTGATTGACCAGGGAGTCAACATGGCAGGCATCAAGCAAATTTTTAATGTTAAACAACAGACAGCCATTAGTGCTGCTGAGAAAAAACAAGCTGAAAAAACGAGACGTGAGTTATCTGATGCAGATTTGCGGAAATTGCTTCGCAAGGAATTACAGCAGGCAGGACGCTTTAACCGATCTGGCAATCACGGAGACATGTCGAAATTTTTTCATTAGTAATCCAAATTATCTATCATTAAAATTCTAGGAGGAACTTTAACAATGGCTAAGACGTTCACAAGAGAAGACATTATAAGATTATCAAAAGAAGAAAATGTAAAATTCATTCGTTTGCAGTTCACTGACATTTTAGGAACGATTAAGAATGTGGAAATTCCAATCAGCCAGCTTGAAAAAGCTCTTGATAATAAAATGATGTTCGACGGTTCTTCAATCGAAGGCTTCGTTCGTATCGAAGAATCTGATATGTACCTGATCCCTGATTTGGATACATGGGTAATCTTCCCTTGGACAGCTGAAAAAGGTAAGGTTGCACGTTTGATCTGTGATATTAAAAATGCTGATGGCACACCATTTGCTGGTGACCCACGCGGTAACCTGAAGCGTGTCCTGAAGGAAATGGAAGAGCTAGGCTTCACTAACTTCAACCTTGGACCAGAACCGGAATTCTTCCTGTTCAAGCTCGATGTGAACGGTGAGCCAACACTTGAATTGAATGACAACGGTGGTTATTTCGACCTTGCGCCAACAGACCTTGGTGAAAACTGCCGCCGCGATATCGTGCTTGAACTTGAAGAAATGGGCTTCGAAATTGAAGCATCCCACCACGAGGTTGCTCCTGGACAGCACGAAATCGACTTCAAATATGCAGATGCTTTGACAGCTTGTGACCAGATCCAGACTTTCAAGCTTGTTGTTAAAACAATTGCCCGTAAACACGGTCTGCACGCAACCTTCATGCCAAAACCATTGTTCGGAGTGAACGGATCCGGAATGCACTGCAACATGTCATTGTTCCGCAATGGCGAGAACTCATTCTATGATCCATCAGATAAGAAACTTGAGCTAAGCGAAACTGCATACCAGTTCATCGCTGGAACGCTTAAGCACGCATCAGGATTTACAGCTGTAACCAACCCAACTGTAAACTCTTATAAGCGTCTAGTACCTGGCTATGAAGCGCCTTGCTACGTTGCATGGTCTGCAAAGAACCGTTCACCATTGATCCGTATCCCTGCTTCACGCGGCTTGAGCACACGTGTTGAAGTTCGTAGCGTTGACCCTGCAGCAAACCCATACCTTGCAATGGCAGTATTGCTTGCAGCAGGTCTTGACGGAATCAAGAACAAAATGACTCCTCCAGCATCAGTAGACCGCAACATCTACGTGATGAACAAGGAAGAGCGTGTTGAAGAAGGAATCGATGATCTGCCACCAACATTGGCAGCAGCTCTTGACCAGCTTAAAAAGAACGAAGTAATCAGCGCAGCACTTGGCGACCATATCCTCGAACACTTCATCGAAGCAAAAGAGATTGAATGGGATATGTTCCGTACTCAAGTCCACCCATGGGAACGCGAGCAGTACATGAGCATGTATTAATAGAACAAATTGGCCTCTTGACACTGTCAGGAGGTCATTTTTTTAGATAAAAAAGAAAGTCTACAGAGATATTGGCACAAACAAGCTGTTATCAATGGTCAGCTCGAAGCTTATAAATAGAATCACTTGGATTTTATCAACAATCACGCCGCTTTTTTTTTAAAAACACTATGGATACCTTCGCAATAACTCCGATTTCTCCGGTAAAGAATCCCCAAACAACAGCACTCACTATGATTTCTCCGTTAAACAATCCAGAAACAACGGAAATCACTCCGGTTTTTCCGGTAATCACTCCGAATTTGCCAATAATCACTACGAAAACAACCGCAATCACTCCGAATTTACCAATAATCACTACGAAAACGACAACAATCACTACTTTTACCAACTGCAACCAAAGAAATCACCACTAAATATTAAAATTTTCAGAAAAATAATTGACTTTTTCCTATATACACGTTATCTTTGTTTTAAAATATATAACACATTTATTGTGTTACGGTAATATAACGTTATATAAATAAAATTTTATGTAATACAGGGGGCGAAATCTTGATTTTACATGAAATCGAAACAAGTAGTCGTGAGTCCATAGAAAAAATTCAACTTCAAAGACTCAAGACAGTAGTTGAGAAGGTCGCTCAAAGGGTGCCATTTTACAAGAAGAAATTTGAGAGCGCCAATTTTTCTCCTGAAATGCTAACTAGTCTTGAAGATTTGGAAGCGCTTCCTTGTACAGAGAAACAGGACCTGCGGAATCACTATCCATTCGGGTTGTTCGCTGTACCGCAAAGTGAATTAGTCAGGGTACACGCCTCATCGGGAACGAGCGGCAAGCCGACGGTCGTTGGCTATACACAAAAGGATATTGAAATGTGGGGAGAGATTGTCGCCAGGGCGATTGCTCTTGGCGGTGGAGAACCAGGCAATTTCCTCCACAATGCCTATGGCTACGGACTTTTCACAGGTGGGTTGGGCTTGCATTACGGAAGCGAACAGCTAGGGATGGTCACAGTACCGGTTTCTGGAGGGAACACCCAGAGACAAATCATGTTAATTGAAGATTTTAAACCGCAAGTCATTTGCGGGACTCCTTCTTACATTTTGAATATCGCTGAAACAATGGAGGAAATGGGCAAGGATCCTCGCAATACTTCATTGAAGTACGGTATTTTCGGGGCTGAGCCTTGGTCCGAAGAAATGAGAAAGACGCTCGAAGAAAAGCTCGGAATCAAGGCATGCGATATTTATGGGCTGAGCGAAGTGATCGGGCCTGGGGTCGCAAGTGAGTGCCATGAGGCACAGGCAGGGCTCCATGTGGCCGAGGATCATTTTTACGTTGAAGTCATTGACCCTGATACTTTGAAACCTGTCCCTGATGGGGAAGAAGGAGAACTGGTTTTTACCAGTCTAACTAAGGAAGCCTTTCCGGTCATTCGTTACCGGACTGGGGATATCGCTTCCTTGACAAAGGAAAAATGCAGCTGCGGTCGGACGACAGTTAGAATGTCACGAGTCAAAGGGCGAATTGATGACATGTTGATTATCAATGGAGTCAATGTGTTTCCGTCACAGATTGAACATTGTCTGCTGGCAGTACCTGAGCTTGCCCCGCATTACCAGATTCAAATTTTACAGAAACGCACGTTGAAGGTCCTTGAGCTGCATGTTGAGATGAACGAAGAATACTTCACGATGATCGGGGCTGATCCGATTTCGGATTCGGTCTATCAATTGGAACAAAGGATTCAGTCATTACTTAAGAGCCAGTGCCTGATTTCAATGGAGGTGCGTGTGCATCGCCAAAAACAATCCCTCGTTCTGAAGGCAAGGCAGTAAGGATTGTTGATAAAACAAAAGAACCGATTGGAACTTAAATCTAAGGAGGTAGGCAGCATGGAAAACACAATTTTCTTCGACCAGCTGACCGAAGAAGCTAAATACGAGCACTTCATGAAGCGAATCGAAGCTGGCGATAAAATCGAGGCAGAAGACTGGATGCCGGGTGACTATCGAATGACACTGATCAAGCTTATTTCAATGCACGGCATCAGTGAGATCATGGGCGCGCTCCCTGAAAAGGAATGGGTGCCAAAAGCTCCTTCTTTAAAAAGAAAGCTGGGAATCATGGCGAAGGTGCAGGATGAGATGGGACACGGACAACTGCTTTTAAGGGTGGCCGAGGATTTGATGAAGCCGCTCGGAAAATCACGCGAGAACATCATTCAGGATTTACTATCCGGCGACTTGAAATTCCACAATGTTTTCCATATGGAAGCAAAAACATGGGGAGATGCTGGATTGATCGGCTGGCTTGTTGATGGTGCAGCAATCATATCCCAGACGAATATGCTGGATGCTTCTTATGGTCCATACGCAAGAGCGTTGAAGCGTATCTGTGCCGAGGAGGTTTTCCACGCCCAGCATGGCGAGGCGATCATCATGGCGCTTGCAGAAGGAACAGACGAGCAGAAAGCGATGATCCAGGATTCGTTAGACCGCTGGTGGGAAGCGCTTCTTATGTTTTTCGGTCCTGCAGATGCGTCTACGACTGGAACTTCGAAACAAGACACAACCATCAAATACAGAATCAGGACGAAAACGAACGAGGAGCTCCGCCAGGATTTTTTCACAAAATACATTCCGAGGGTCCTGTCGCTAGGTCTGAAGCTGCCGGATGAAACAATGCATTTCGACCAGGAGTCAGGCATGTGGCAATACAAGCAGCCAGATTGGAGCAAGTTCAAGCAAATCATCAAGAACAATGGCCCGAAATCAAAGGATCGTTTAAGGCTGAGGGAGATTTCCTACAGTAACAACAAGTGGGTCATCGATGCATTGAGTGTTAAAGCATAAGCAACAGGGGACAGCTGTCCCGGAATACCACAGGAAAGGAGCGAAAATTCATGTCTGGGAATGGATTTTATCAGGAATTTGAAGTGTTCAGCAAGCGGACTGCCACATCACCTATGCAGTACCAGTTCTCATTGCTGGCACCGAACCACGAGATGGCCCTTGTACTGGCACAGGAAAATTTCATGCGGCGGGAACCGGTTGCTGATATTTGGGTCGTCAAGCGGGACGATGTCAGAAAGATGTCGCTTGAAGAGCGCCAAACATTGCAAAGGCTCGATAACAAAGATTACCGCAATACAAAAGGCTATGGCTATTTGAAAAAGAAATGGCGCCACTATGAGCAGGAAATGCTTGATGAAAAAGAGATTTTGTCATGGGGAGGGAAGCAGGAGAAATGAAATATGAACTTGAAGATGCGTTGAAAAATGAAGCCCTTCGCGACGCTGCAGTTGGACTCCTGTTCCAGCTTGCGGATGATGATTTCATGATCGCCTACCGTGGTTCCGAGTGGCTAGGACTCGCTCCTCATATTGAAGAGGATGTCGCTTTTTCCTCAATCAGCCAGGATACAATGGGTCACGCGGCGATGTTCTATCAGCTTCTAAGCGACCTGGGAGCCGGTGATCCAGACCAACTCGCACATGCAAGGCCAGCTGCAGAACGGAAGAATGCGATTTTACTAGAACAAGTAAACGGTCCGGGTACGTATTTGACAGAACCGCATTATGACTGGGCATTCGCGGTTGTGAGAAACTATTTTTACGCCCAGGCCAAAAAAAGTGAAAATGGAGTCCCTGAAGAATTCATCATACCAGCCATTGGCGGAAGCAGCGGTAAAGATCAATATGGAACTTTACTACCATCTGTTGCACTGGAAGACGTGGTTCTCTCAGCTTGTGAGTGCAGGTGGAGAAGCGAGAACCAGGATGGAAGCGGCGATGGAGAAGGCTTTTGATGAACTTGAAGGCTTGTTCTCCATGGGGGCACAGGGCGATGAGTTCACGAGGCACAATTTGATAGATTCAGAGGATGATTTGAAAACGAGATGGATGCAAATGATGATACCTGTTTTTGAATCCCTGGACCTTAAGATGCCGAAGAATTTCGGGACAAAGAGCGGAAATGGAAGAAACGGCGAGCATACTTCTGATCTGCAGACTGCTCTCGATACATTAGGCGAAGTCTACAACTTTGATCCGGCAGCGAGCTGGTGATGCCTGATGCTGAGAGAGAAAATCATCGAAGCGTTGCAAAGCGTCAAAGACCCTGAGATCGACAGTGTATCGATTATTGAATTAGGGATGCTCGAAGAACTCGAAATCATTCATGATGGAGTCTTGATAAAGTTGTTGCCGACCTTCATGGGCTGCCCAGCGCTAGATATCATCAAAAATAATGTCGTCAAAGCAGTTTCATCCATTGATGAAGTTGAGAAAGTGGACGTGAAATTCATTTTCCACCCGCCCTGGACTTCAGATCGGGTAAGTGATTTGGGCAGGGAAAAGCTGAAGGAATTCGGCATCGCTCCGCCGCCAAGACATATTACAGAAACGGGTGAGTGGCAGGCTGATTGCCCTTACTGCGGATCTACCTATACGACGATGGAAAACCTCTTTGGTCCAACTGCTTGCCGCAGCATTTTATACTGCAAGTCGTGCAAAAATCCATTCGAGGCAATGAAACCAGTATCAACTTTGATGTGAGAACAAAATCGAAAAAGATTCCCTGTTGTCATATCAATTGATTAATAGCTTCAAGAAGAAAAGCATATATTCTATTTGGTCTATAAAACTTTAGAAGAAAAGGGAGAGATTTTTAATGGTAAAACTAATCGCGATCTACAAGCATCCACAGGACAAAGAGGCATTTGACAAGCATTATTTTGAAACGCACGCTCCGTTGACAGCAAAAATTCCTGGTCTTCGCAAAATGGAAGTGACACGCATCGTCGGCAGCCCAATGGGTGGAGAAGGCAAATATTATTTAATGTGCGAAATGTACTATGACGACCATGAAGCATTAAAAGCCGGCATGAAATCTGCTGAAGGCAAAGCTTCTGGAAAGGATGTTATGAGCTTTGCGGGTGATCTGGTCACGATGATGATCGGTGAAGAAGTGAATGAATAAAAATTATGAAATGATAGAAACGTCTGTAAAAGGCCAAGTCGGATTAATCGAGCTGAATCGCCCGAAGGTCCTGAATGCCCTGAACAGGCAAATGGTTTCTGAGGTGCTTTCGGCTATGGAAGCATACGATGAAAATGCTGATATTAAGGTGATTATCCTCGCAGGTAAGGGCCGGGCATTTGCTGCAGGCGCCGATATCGATGAAATGATGGATGCTGACGCGGTCTCAATGGAAACGTTGAACCAGTTCACTGACTGGGACCGACTTGCCTGGATTAAAAAACCGGTCATCGGGGCTGTACACGGGTTCGCTCTTGGCGGTGCCTTTGAATTGGCACTTTGCTGCGATATGCTGTTCGCTGCCGAAAATGCGGAGTTCGGGTTCCCGGAAGTCAATCTAGGTGTCATGCCGGGAGCAGGAGGTACGCAAAGGCTGACAAAGCTCGTCGGCAAAACAAAGGCGATGGAGTGGATTCTTAGCGGCAAACGGATTTCTGCAAAAGATGCCTTGCACCATGGAATCATCAATTCGACTTTTGCTGAAGAAGTTCTGATGGAGGAGACGCTGAAATTTGCGGACACAATCGCGAATCAGGCTCCAATCGCAGTAAGGCTGATCAAGGAATCCATTTTGAAAGCGGTTGATTATCCTTTATATGAAGGAATGCAATACGAGCGCAAAAACTTCTACATGCTTTTTGCGACAGAAGATCAGAAGGAAGGCATGAGGGCTTTCAAGGAAAAACGGAAGCCGGATTTTAAAGGGAAATAAGGGGGTACATAGCTGTGTTTGAAACCGTTTTATATGAAGTGCGGAATCAGGTAGCCTACATTACCCTGAACCGTCCTGATAAATTGAATGCCTTCACAGAGCAGTTGAATAAGGATATCCAGAGTGCAATCAAGTCTGCTTCCCGTGACAAAGAGGTAAGAGCCCTGGTCATCACTGGTGCAGGCCGGGCATTTTGTTCAGGAGAGGATTTGGCAGGGGTTACGGATGAAATGGATCATGGCGAGGTACTTCGTAAACGCTATAATCCGATGCTGCTGGAACTTGAACGTTGTGAAAAGCCAGTGATTGCTGCAGTAAATGGAGTCGCGGCAGGAGCTGGAATGAGCCTTGCGCTTGCCTGTGATTTCAGGATCGCATCGGAAAAAGCAAGTTTTGTAGAAGCGTTTATCCATGTCGGCCTTGTGCCGGATGCCGGCAATCTGTATTATCTTCCTCGACTTATTGGCCACGCGAAAGCGATGGAGCTTGCTGTGTTCGGAGAAAAAATACCGGCAGATAAGGCAAAGGATTTTGGTCTGGTCACGGAAGTCTACTCTTTGGACAACTGGAACGACAATGTCGCTGCATTTGCAGAAAAACTTGCCAATATGCCAACGAAGGCAATCGGCCTGATTAAAAGGAACCTGAAAGCCAGCTGGCATTCAAATCTCGAAGACTATCTCGAGAGGGATGCCCAGAGCCAGCGAATTGCCGGGCAGACTGCCGACCATAAGGAAGGCGTCCAAGCGTTCATGGAAAAAAGAAAACCGGTTTTCAAGGGTGACTAAATTCGATCAATCAATCTACTAAAAGGAGATGTTACGCGTGACAACAGTTAAAGAACAAAAATTCGAAGCAATGGCAGTAAAACGCGAGACATATCAGCTAATCATCAATGGAGTTCGCCAGGACAGTGTCAATGGTGAAACGTACAAAGTCTACAATCCAGCGACAGGCGAGGAAGTTGCAACTGTGGCGAAGGCCTCAAAAGAAGACGCAGAGCTTGCGGTACAGGCGGCAAGAAATGCGTTCGATTTTGGTAAGTGGCGTCATTTCCCTGTGAACAAGCGCTCACGCACACTGAATAAGATCGCTTCAATCATGCGCTCACGTTTCAATGAACTGGTAGAGTTGGAGATTCTTGATACAGGAAAATCCCTTGCTGCTGCACAGGGACAGGTGATGCAGGCGATCGAGGATTTCGAATTTTACGCAGGTGCGATTGTCAGCCACCGCGGAGCTGTGAACAGCATGCCTGGTGCATTCCAGAATATCACTGAAAAAGAGCCGGTCGGCGTTTGTGCCCAGATCATTCCTTGGAACTATCCGATGATGATGGCGGCATGGAAAATCGCCCCTGCGATTGCAGTAGGTTGCTCGGTTGTCGTCAAACCAGCATCACTGACACCATTATCGGCAATCCTGCTCGGTGAAATCTGTATCGAAGCCGGTGTACCAGAAGGTGTTGTGAACGTTATTCCGGGTTCTGGTTCAGTAGTAGGGAACTATCTAGTCGAGCACGATAAAGTCGACAAAGTTGCGTTCACAGGCTCAACTCCGATCGGCAAGGATATCATGGCAAGAGCTTCCCAGACTCTAAAGCGTGTGACACTTGAGCTTGGCGGAAAGTCACCGAGCATCGTTTTCGAAGATGCAGATGTTGATGCTGCAGTAGCGGGCTCTCTATTCGGGATCTTCTACAATACAGGTCAATCTTGCGAAGCACGTTCTCGTTTGTATGTCCATGAGGATGTATATGATGAGTTCATGGAGAAATTCGTGGCAAAAACAAAGCAGCTTAAGCTTGGAAATCCTTTTGAAAAGGATACTCATGTCGGCGCTGTCATTAGCCAGGACCAAATGGATGTCATCGATGGATATGTGAAATCAGCGGTTGCTGATGGAGCACAAGTTTTAACAGGCGGAAAGGCCGCCAATCTGGAAGGCTATGAAAATGGCTACTGGTATGAGCCGACCATCATCGCTGATACAGACCACAGCATGAAGGCTGTTAAAGAAGAAATCTTCGGACCGGTTGTTGTCGTCATGAAGTTCAAGGATGAAAAAGAAGCTGTCAAACTAGCAAATGATAGTGAATATGGACTGGGATCTGCCATCTGGACGAAGGACTACGGTCGTGCTACCAGAGTTTCTAAGTTGATCCAAGCAGGAATCGTCATGATCAACTGTCCATTCTCGGCTTTCCCTGGCACACCATTCGGGGGTTATAAGCAATCAGGATTCGGCCGTGAGCTCAGCATCGAAACACTAGATTTATATACAGAAACTAAGAGTATCGTCTCTTATTACGGCAGCCGCCCGCTTAACCCGTTTAACGTATAAAAAAGAGGCGAGCACTCCTCGATTCGGGTGCTCGCCTTTCAATGTTTACTACAGGAGGTTTATATAATGAAGAAACTCGTCGTAATTGGTTCAGGCGTCATGGGCAGAGGGATTGCCTACGTCAGTTGCCTGGGCGGTTTTGATACTGTATTGATCGATGTTGATGAAAAACAACTTCTTAACGCCGAACGGGAAATCAACAACATTTTTGAAAAAGGAATTGCCAGGGGCAAAATCATTCAAGAAGACGCAGAGTTGGCGAAAGCAAGACTCAATTACTCAAATTTCCTCGCTGATAACGTGAAGGATGCTGACCTTGTTATCGAAGCAGTCCCTGAAAAAATAGATATCAAGAAAACGATTTTTGAAGTGATTGACCAGCATGCACCTGAACATTGCCTGTTTGCGTCCAATACTTCGACAATGAGTCCTACTGAAATCGCCTCTTTTACAAAGCGTCCTGAGAAGGTTATCGCCATGCACTTCTTCAATCCTGTACATAAAATGCCGCTTGTTGAAATCATTCGCGGTCTGGAAACTAGCGATGAAACAGCTGGAGCGATCCAGAAGGCTGCAATACAGATGGGCAAGGAAACCGTCATCGTCAACGAATTCCCTGGTTTTGTCACAAGTCGAATCAGCGCGCTAGTCGGCAATGAAGCCTTTTACATGCTTCAGGAAGGATTGGGCAGCCCCGAGGATATCGATAAGGCTATTAAGCTAGGGTTAAATTATCCGATGGGCCCATTCGAGTTGGGCGACCTTGTTGGGCTGGATACACGATTGAATAACTTGAAGTACCTGCATGAGAAGCTTGGGGAAAAATACCGCCCTGCACCATTGCTTGAACAATATGTAAAAGCAGGCCGCCTCGGCAGGAAGACCGGGCGCGGTGTGTACGATTATAGAGAGTCAGTTACCACTAAATAAAGGAGGATGGCAATGAAAGAAGTTGTAATTGTCGATGCAGTCAGGACACCGATAGGAAGATACAATGGCAGTCTTCGCCATATCCGCCCGGATGATTTAGGCGCGGTTGTCATCAAGGCGTTGGTCGAGCGCAATCCAGACGTACCTGCAGCTGAAATTGAAGAGGTAGTTTTGGGTAATGCGAACCAGGCAGGCGAAGATAATCGAAACGTCGCAAGAATGTCAGGCCTTTTGGCAGGACTGCCAGTCGAGGTTGCCGGTACAACAATCAATCGTTTGTGCGGCTCCGGACTTGATGCAGTCAACTATGCAGCAAGAGCGATTTTAGCAGGTGAAGGTGACATCTTCATCGCAGGAGGAACGGAAAGTATGACAAGGGCGCCATTCGTGATGGCAAAGCCTAACGCTGAATTCCCGCGCGGCAATATGGAAATGTTTGATACAACCATTGGCTGGCGTTTTGTGAACAGCAAGCTGAAGGAAATGTACGGTACGGACAGTATGCCTGAGACGGCAGAAAATGTAGCAAAAAAGTATCGCATTTCCAGGGAAGCCCAGGATGAATTCGCTGCAGAAAGCCAGCTTCGCGCTCAAAAAGCGATGGAGACCGGGCGCTTTGAAAATGAAATCGTTCCTGTTGTTTATGAAGATAAAAAGGGTAATAAGACAGTGATTGATACTGACGAGCATCCACGCCCAGGAACTACAGTCGAAAAGCTGGCAAAACTGAAACCCTTATTTAAGGATGGCACTGTTACTGCTGGGAATGCATCAGGTGTGAATGATGGTGCATCGGCATTGTTATTGATGAGCCGTGAAAAAGCGGAGGAGCTTGGCTTAAAGCCGCTGGCAAAATATATTGTGTCTTCTACAGCGGGACTGGAACCATCGATTATGGGCATGGGGCCTGTATATGCAGTTCAAAAGGCTCTAAAGCGTGCCAATCTGGCCGTTGGAGATATCGATTTGATTGAATTGAACGAGGCTTTCGCAGCCCAGTCAATAGGATGCATCCAGGAGCTGGGGCTGGATCAGTCAAAGGTGAATGTCAATGGGGGAGCAATCGCATTCGGTCACCCGCTGGGAGCAAGTGGAGCGAGGATTTTGACAACCCTTTTATATGAAATGAAAAAGCGGGATTCCAAGTATGGACTTGCGACCATGTGTGTAGGTGTCGGCCAGGGAATCGCCACGATCATCGAAAATATAGGAGAGAGATAAATGAAAAACATCAAATTGCAGAAAGAGCAGCATATCGCATATGTAACGATTGACCGTCCGGAATCGTTAAATTGCTTCAATTATGAAACACTCCAGGAGCTAGGGGATTTAGTAGACATGCTGCATACAGATTCAGACGTGAGAGTCGTCATTTTTACAGGAGCAGGGGAGAAATCCTTCAGCGCTGGTGCGGACTTGAAAGAAAGGAAGCATCTTACTGAGGAAGAAGTGCGCCGCAATGTAAAAAAGATTCGCGATGTTTTCAGTGCGATTGCCGAACTGCCTCAGCCGACGATTGCTGCTGTGAACGGTTTTGCTTTTGGCGGCGGGTTTGAATTGATGTTGGCCTGTGATTTTAAAATTGCTGCTGAAAGCGCCTTGATGGGCATGACAGAGGTGAGCTGGGGCATCATTCCAGGTGCAGGCGGCACGCAGCGTCTATCAAGGCTGGTGGGTGAAATGAAGGCGAAGGAATTGATTTTTACAGCAAGGAAGATTTCTGCCGAGAAGGCTTTTGAGCTAGGAATTCTAACAGCTGTTAAACCTAAAGAAGATGTAATGACTGCCTGCAAGGAGCTTGCCGAGGAAATCCTCCAGAATGCGCCGATTGCCGTAAGACAGGCGAAGTATGCGATCCAGCATGGCAGCAGCACAGACCTTCGGACAGGGCTGGCAATTGAATCCAAAGCTTATGAGGTTACCATTCCTACAAAAGATCGCGTGGAAGCGTTGAAGGCATTCAGTGAAAAACGCAAGCCTGTATTTACCGCGCAATAATAATCCATAGGGAGAAATCCCTATGGTTTTTCACTTTTTAAGCAAATTGTTTTTGCAAAATAATGATAATATTGTAAAATATTCTATAACGGTTTTATTACGTACAACAAAAACGGATGAGGATGACATAAGCTTGAATACAAGATCAATGATTTTTACCTTATACGGTGACTATATCTCCCATTATGGAAGCAAGATTTGGATTGGCAGCCTGATTCGGCTGCTGAATGAGTTTGGCCACAATGACCAGTCGGTTAGAGCGGCGATTTCGCGCATGAACAAACAGGGCTGGGTGCAGGCTGAGAAAATCGGGAATAAGAGCTATTATTCACTGACGCCGCGTGGCCAAAAGAGGATTGATGAGGCAGGCAAGCGTATTTTTAAGTTAAAGCCTGAAGATTGGGACGGAAAGTGGAGAATCCTGATGTATACGATTCCCGAGGAAATCCGCAATGTTCGTGACGAACTGCGCAAGGAATTGATCTGGAGTGGCTTCGGATCGATGTCGAACAGCTTCTGGATTTCAGCCAATAATCTCGAGAGACAGGTAAGGGACTTGATCGAGAAATATGAAATCGAAGAATACGTCGATTTTTTTGTAGCAGAGTACAAAGGCCCGCATGAAAATCAGCGCCTCGTTGAAAAAAGCTGGGACCTTGGCGAGATCAACGCAAAGTATCAGGATTTTATCAGTGAATACAGTCAGAAATACATCATTGATAAAAACAAGATACAAAAGGGCAGCATGTCAGATGCCGAATGCTTCGTTGAGCGCACAAAGCTGGTACATGAATACAGGAAGTTCCTCTTCTTTGACCCAGGCCTCCCAGAAGAGCTTTTGCCTGAAAAATGGCTGGGAAGCCACGCCGCCGCATTATTCAGCGAATACTACAAAGAACTCGCAGAACCAGCATCCCGCTTCTTTGAGTCCGTCTTCAAAGAAGGAAATGAAATCAAGCATAAAGACGTGGACTATAACGTAATGGACCACCCGTATATTTTAGAATAGTATCAAGCCATCCTTGCACAGCCTTGGGTGGCTTTCTTCTATCATTTACTTGGGTGGGATGTGCGAAGTGGCTACAGGTTCAGACAGGTTTGCAGGGAAAAAAGGAAAAGCTGTCAAAAGTAGCCCCGTGTTCGGACAGGTTTGATGTCAAAAGAGGAAAAGCTGTCTGAAGAAGCCTGAAGTTCTGACAGGTTTGGTGTGAAAAGAGGAAAAGCTGTCAGAAGTAGCCCGGTGTTCGGACAAGTTTGAAGGAAGAAGTGGAAAAGCTGTCTGAAGTAGCGCCAAGTTCGGACGGGTTTGGAGGAAGAAGTGGAAAAGCTGTCAGAAGTAGCGCCAAGTTCGGACGGGTTTGGAGGAAGAAGTGGAAAAGCTGTCAGAAGTAGCCCCAAGTTCGGACAGGTTTGAAGGAAGAAGAGGAAAAGCTGTCAGAAGCCGAGCTTGAGCTTTACGGCGGATAACGAATTTCTCCCAATAAGGTGTTATAGGAGGGTTAAAATGAAAGTACGCGATAGAGGGGTTGTGGTTGGCAGGATGTCCCCCGGGAGCAATAACTGCATAACCGATGTGACTGGTGTCAAAGTCGGACATGAAACACTGGATTATACATTGGATGACAAAGGCGAGGGGTATGCATGCACTGGTGTTACGGCCATCCTGCCGCATGCCGGAAATGTATTCAAAGAGAAAGTGACTGCTGCCAGCTACGTCCTTAATGGATTTGGGAAAACGACTGGCCTCGTCCAGGTGAATGAGCTCGGAACGATCGAGGCTCCCATTATGCTGTCAAATACATTTGCGGTACCTGCTGTTACTCAGGGGACGCTGGAGTATATGCTTTCTGAAAATGAAGATATTGGTGAGACGACGGGTACCATTAATATTGTCGTCGGTGAATGCAATGATAGCTATTTAAACTCAATTCGCCATTTTCCAGTCAAACCTGAACATGCAAAAGAAGCGATTAAAAAAGCTTCCACCATGCCAGCAGAAGAAGGTGCTGTCGGAGCGGGAAAAGGTATGGTTTGCTTCGGTCATAAAGGCGGTATTGGAACAGCATCACGGGTTGTAAAAAGTGCCGACACTTATACTATTGGCTGTCTGGTGCTCAGCAATTTCGGCAAAAAAGAAGAGTTCATGGCAGGGAAATATGGGATTGAATCAATAATGTCAGGATTATCCGAGACGGCAGACGGTTCCATCATCATCGTCCTTGCTACAAATGCCCCGTTAAGTGACCGCCAGTTGTTACGCCTGGCAAAGAGGTGCGGAATTGGCCTGGGCCGAACTGGGAGTCATTTCAGTCATGGAAGCGGCGATATTGTGATTGCTTTTTCTACAGCCAATCAAACAATGCATTACACCGACGGATTTATTCAATCAATCAACCTGATTAGGGATGACCATCCATTGATGAACGAACTGTTCGCGGCTGCAGCAGAAGCAACCGAGGAAGCAATCCTGAATTCATTATCACAGGCTGAAACCACTAAAGGCAGAAAAGGAAGAGTGGTTGAAGCTTATCCTTTTTTGTAGGCAATTTTAAATAAAATATGATAAGTTTAAAAAAACATATCTTGGAAGGAGAGATACATATGCGAGACAAAGAGACTAGGAAGCAGGAGATTCTTGACGCTTTCCATTTTAGGCATGCCACAAAGGAATTTGATCCAAGTAAAAAGATTCCAGAGGAAGACTTCCGTTTTATCCTGGAGACCGGCCAGCTATCACCAAGTTCTTTTGGCTTTGAACCTTGGCGCTTTCTTGTTGTCCAGAGTGAAGAGCTTCGGGAGAAAGTTAAGAATACCGCCTGGGGAGCATTTGGCAAGCTTCCGGAAGCAAGCCATTTTGTGATTATCCTTGCGAGGACTAAACTTGATACAAAATACGATTCTGAATATCTGCAGGATCATTTTAGAAATAAGAAGAAAATGCCTGAGGAATTCATGGCCAATTACCTCAAGCGAATCGAGGAATTCCAGAAGACTGATTTTAAACTGCTCGACGGAGACCGCCCGCTATTTGATTGGGCGTGCAGGCAGACGTATATCGTCCTGGCTAATATGATGACGGCGGCAGCGCAAATTGGCATTGATTCATGTCCGATTGAAGGCTTCAATTTCGATAAGATGAACAAACTTCTGGCAGATGAGGGATTGCTTGACGATGGCCATTTCGGAATTTCCGTCATGTGTGCCTTCGGCTACCGGGTAAAAGAGCCTAATCCAAAAACAAGAAGACCATTGGATGACATAGTTAAATGGGTATAGTGTAGCCTCTATTAAAGCAAAAGAGCCAGGCGTCTGCCTGGCTCTAACTTTTTATTTGATATCTTTTAAAGTTTCACGGTATTCCTTTCCCTTTTGAACATATGTATCGATCGATAATTGAATCAGCTCCAAATCCTTCTCGCTGATTTCCCTCACAACTTTTCCAGGTGCTCCGACAACAAGTGAGCGGGGTGGTATTTTTTTGCCTGCAGGAATCAATGTATTGGCACCGATAATGCATTCCTCGCCGATTTCAGCTCCGTCAAGGATTGTTGAACCCATGCCGATAATGCATTTTTTCTTGATGGTGCATCCATGCAGGATTGCATTGTGGCCGACGGTGACCTCATCTTCAATGACAAGCGGAGAGCCTTCATACAGATGGCATGTTACGTTATCCTGGATACTGCAGCTTTCTCCTATAGTAATCGTATCTTCATCGCCACGTAAAACTGCATTGAACCACACGCTGGAATTTTTGCCGATTTTCACGTCACCGATGATGTAGCTCCCAGGTGCCTGGAAAACTGTTTCATCTATGACCGGTTTTTTATCTAAATAACTTAGAATCAATGAAAAAATCCCCCTTTTCAATTGTCATAATTTTAGAACTAGTATAACATTAATTTAACGAAGGGGGAATTTTTGTGAATGGAATTACTTCTGTTCTGCGCATAAAATATCCAATCATCCAGGGTGGAATGGGTAACATAAGCAATGCCATTTTAACAGCGGGTGTTTCCGAAGCGGGCGGCCTGGGCACAATAGGTGCCGGAACGATGCATGCTGAAGAAGTTGAGCAAATTATTCTTGAAACAAAATCGAGGACATCAAAACCTTTTTCTGTGAATGTGGCCTTAAGTGTTTCTCCGAATGTGGTGGAGATCCTGCGCTTGGCAGTCAAACATAAGGTTCAAGTAGTAACTTTATCAGCGGGTAATCCTGCACCTTTCATTCCAAAGCTAAAAGAGGCTGGAATCAAGATTATTACTGTTGTAGCGTCTGTAAAACAAGCCAAAAAAGCGGAAGCTGCAGGTGCTGATATTTTAGTGGCTGAGGGATATGAAGCTGCAGGGATTAACTCGAACCTGGAAACGACGACATTGGCGCTGATTCCTCAAATTGTCGCCCAGGTAAACATTCCGGTTGTAGCGGCAGGGGGAATTGGGGACGGAAAGGGCCTTGCAGCCATGCTTGCACTTGGAGCGAGCGGTGTACAGATGGGAACGAGGTTCATCGCCACAAAGGAAGCTCCGTTCCATGAAAAGTATAAGCAAAAGCTTTTGCAGGCAAGCGACCATGAAACGGTCATAGTCGGCAGATCTGTCGGAAGAATCCGCAGGCTGCTGAATACTTCTTATGCAGGAAAACTGCTGGAAGCTGAAAAGCAGGGAATTACCGTAGAAGAGTTTGCCGAACTGACGACTGAGGAAATACATAAAAAAGGTGCACTGGAAGGAAGCGAAGAAAACGGATTTATGAATGGAGGCCAGGTATCTGGACTGGTTTCTGATATTCCGACCGTCCAGGAATTATTGGAGCGAATGGTAAAAGAAGCGAAAGAACGCTTGAGAATTGCAACACTCTTATTATAGATTTTTCAAAGCATGCTTCAAATAGGAGCATGCTTTTTTATATTATTGTTTTTTTAATCGGTCTTAATTTCAGGAGCTTTTAAAAGAAAAAAAGGTTAGAAGCTTATAAATACTGAGTTTTACAGCCGCTTTCGTGCATAAAAGCGAAAAAGTTTTATTATTTCTAAAAAATGTCTTGATAGTTTTCTTAAGTGATGGTTTAATAATTAAAAATCATAACATACTAAATTTTCGGAATTTTATTGACTTTAAATTATAGCTGGTGTTAATATAACGTTATATTTACGGTGTCTATAGTGAATATCATACTTTTTGGAATCGCTTTCAAAGATTCTGGAGCTTTTTACCCAACATGAGAGAAGACAGATTCATAATGGTGCGTTCCGGCTGCCTGCTATTTAATATCTACATAGTTTTAGTGCCGGTTTATAAATAATCAAGGGGGATTTTTATGAAAAAATCAGTAAAAGCTATTTCTCTTGTCCTGGCTAGTGCATTGCTTTTGGCAGGATGCGGAGGAAATGAAGCATCAAACGGTTCATCTGACAAAAAGCAATACAAGATTGGCTTGACTCAATTCGCGGAACATCCATCGCTTGATGCCGCAACTGAAGGCTTCAAGAAAGCTCTTGAGGACAAAGGATTCAAAGAGGGAGACAATGTAAAGTATGACTTCCAGAACGCACAGGCAGACATGAATAACACCGCAAGTATCGCGAACAATTTTGTAGGTGACAAGGTCGACCTCATTTTCGCTAACGCTACACCGAGCGCTGTTGCAGCACTAAATGCGACAAAGAACATCCCAATCATCTTCACTTCGGTGACTGACCCTATCGGAGCAGGACTTGTTGAAGCATTCGATAAGCCTGGGGACAATATCACAGGTACTACCGATAACCATCCTGATGCTACTAAAAAGACGATCGACTTCATGACGAATGAAATAGGTGCCAAG
Organism: Mesobacillus selenatarsenatis SF-1; assembly: GCF_000813125.1. Taxonomy (GTDB): domain Bacteria; phylum Bacillota; class Bacilli; order Bacillales; family Cytobacillaceae; genus Mesobacillus; species Mesobacillus selenatarsenatis. The sequence goes on along the minus strand of NZ_BASE01000071.1, from coordinate 55,850 downwards.
AAAATCGGTGTAATTTACAACGCTGGTGAACAGAACTCAGAGGTCCAGCTGAAGGAAGTCAAGAAGCTTGCGGAAGCGAATGGAGCGAAGGTTGTTGAAGCGTCAATCTCTACATCAGCTGAAGTTAAGCAGGCTGCAGAATCCCTAGTTGGACGTGTGGATGCCATCTATGTTCCTACAGATAACACGGTCGTTTCTGCACTTGAATCTGTCATTTCTGTAGCCAATGGAAAAAAAATCCCGTTATTTGTTGGAGAGCTTGATTCAATGAAGCGCGGCGCAGTTGCAGCCAGCGGTTTCAATTACTATGACATCGGTTACCAGTCAGGCTTGATGGCTGCTGAAATTTTATCTGGCAACAAGAAAGCATCTGAGATCCCTGTTGAACTTCCGAAATCTTTAACACTGACAATCAACAAAAAAGCTGCTGAGGAGCAGGGTGTTGAAGTCAAGGAAGAATGGGGAGACGACGCAGAGTTTTACGAAGAATAAGAGAAAGGATGATTCAACTTGTTTACTTCAATATTTGGAGCATTTGAGTCAGGCATCATTTATGCCATCATGGCTCTGGGTGTATACTTATCCTTTCGGGTACTGGATTTTCCTGATTTGACGGTTGATGGCAGCTTTGTAACTGGAGCTGCGGTCGCTGCTATCTTGATTGTGAATGGTGCAAATCCTTTCGCTGCTACAATGGTAGCCATGGTTGCCGGTTTCATCGCTGGGTGCTTAACAGGCATCATCCATACAGTCGGAAAGGTGAATGCACTTCTGTCGGGGATTCTGTTGATGATTGCCTTGTATTCTATCAATTTAAGAATCATGGGTAAATCGAATGTCCCCCTGTTGAACACTGATACGGCGATGACCGCAGTGAGGGACTTTTTCGATAAGACGGGAATCGATGGATTTTTCAATGGCATTTTAACGGCTATCGGGCTGGGAGACAGTCTTCCGCGGACTTGGGGGATCCTATTGTTCATGATTGTAGTGACATTGGCAATTAAATTCCTTACTGATGCATTCCTTAAGACAGAACTTGGACTTGCAATCAGGGCAACCGGTGATAACAAAAGGATGATCCGCAGTTTCTCATCCAATACAAACCTGATGATTATCCTTGGCCTTGGCCTTTCGAATGCGATGGTAGCTTTTTCTGGGGCTTTGATCGCGCAACAGGGTGGTTTCGCAGACGTCGGTATGGGTATCGGGATGATTATCATTGGTCTAGCTTCTGTCATTATTGGTGAGGCCCTATTCGGTACAAAATCGATTGCTAGAACAACGCTTGCTGTCATTGGCGGGGCTATCATCTATCGAATCGTAGTCACACTGGCACTAAGGGTAGAGTTCCTTGAGCCAGGCGACATGAAGCTGATCACAGCGATTATCGTCATATTGGCACTGACTGCGCCGAAAATGATAGAAAGCTACAAAGAGAAAAAACGGAAGGTAAAAAGACAGCTTGAAAACATGCAAATGGTAGCTGTTCCTTCTGAGGGAAAGGGTGAGGCTGGTGCTGCACTTAAATCAGATTCATAGAGTCTTCAATGAGGGTACTCCAGATGAAAAAATCGCCCTGGATAATATTAATCTCACACTGGATAAAGGAGACTTTGTTACAGTCATAGGCAGTAACGGTGCCGGAAAGTCGACGTTAATGAACATTATTTCCGGTGTAATGCTTCCAGACCATGGGCAGGTGGAACTGGACGGTAAGGATGTAACCTACATGACCGAATACAACCGCTCAAAAATGATCGGTCGTGTCTTCCAGGATCCGATGGCAGGTACTGCTCCGAGTATGACCATTGAAGAAAACCTTGCGATTGCTTATTCACGGAACAAGCGCCGCTCGCTTCGCCTAGGCGTCACGAAAAAACGCCGTGAGCTTTTCCAGGAGGTGCTTGAGTCGCTGCACCTCGGGCTTGAAGACCGGCTGAATGCCAAGGTTGGGATGTTATCAGGCGGTGAGCGGCAGGCGCTTTCCCTGCTGATGGCGACATTCACGGAACCATCGATCCTATTACTGGATGAGCATACCGCGGCACTCGATCCTGCAAGAGCCGAGTTGATTACCAATTTAACACAAGAAATCGTCGACAAATACCATCTCACTACGCTCATGGTCACGCATAACATGCAGCAAGCACTCGATCTCGGCAACAGGCTGATCATGATGGACAAAGGCCAGATCATCCTTGAAGTCAATGAAGAACAAAAAGCTAAGCTGTCAATCGAAGACTTGCTCAACGAGTTCCAGCGCATCCGCGGAACAAAAATGGCAAGCGACCGGGCTTTATTAAGCTAAACAAACAAGCCTATTTAATAAAAAATATTTGCAGATTATAAAAAAAGTCGGAATGTTCCATCCTTTTGGAATGATTCCGGCTTTTTTTCGATTTAGTCTTATTTATTTTGTAAAAGGTTTAATAGCACTAGGTTGATTGGAACGGAAGGTGCGTAGACTCCTCCGAAAATGCTAACGCATTTTCCTCGTGCGTGGGCAGGTTCGAGGATGCTCAATCAATGTCCTGCGGGATCAGCGGGACAGGTGAGACCCCGCAGGCGCTTTAGCGCTGAGGAGGCTCACCGCACGCCCCAGGAAGAATTCGCTCTTTGAAAAAGCCGGCATTATGGATTTTTCATAATTCTTCCCGCGGAAAGCGAAGCAACCTGGAGTGGAAATCAACCGTCCAATTTAACAAAGCTATCCTGTAAGGACTTCATCAGTGGAGTGGTAATACAAATGTTAGTACGAAAGTTAATAGTTAATTATTATATCAAAATTATTTTTAAGAAAATACCAAAATTTCTTACAATTTATTGACCATTTATTTAACGAAATGTTATGATAACGTTAAATAAACGTTATACATATTTGCAACTTGGAAAGGTGGGATATGATGCGAGATGGTTTGATAGCTGGGCGAACGGCCTCCATCGATGTCATTGTTACACCAGAAATGTTTGCCCGCTTTGAGGGAAAAGTCGTCCATCCAGTATACTCCACTGTATCGATGGTGTATCACATGGAGTGGGTATCGCGGCAAATTATAGTTCCTTTTTTAGAGGATCATGAAGAAGGTATGGGCGGCGCGGTAACAGTTAAACACATAGCTCCATGTATTGAAGGGGGCGAGGTTACCGTAACTGCAACCGTCACAGGCCTTCAAGCCAATACCATTCTTACCAATGTACGGGCAGAAAGTAAGGGTCGCCTTATAGGAGTGGGGGAAGTAAAGCAAGTGGTCCTTCCTAAAGAAAAGATAAATGAATTACTTACAGGCAGCTAAAAATTTTTGCGCAAAAATGTAAGCGCTAACATGGTTTAACGGAATAAAGGGGGAAAGAACAATGGATATGTTTGAACAAATTCGTGAGCACGAGCAGGTTGTATTTTGTAATGATGAAGCAACTGGATTAAAGGCGATCATTGCGATTCATAGTACACGGTTAGGGCCAGCATTGGGCGGTTGCCGTATGTATCCTTATAAATCAGTTGACGATGCATTAGAAGACGTACTGCGGCTTTCAAAAGGCATGACCTATAAATGCGCTGCGGCTGATGTGGATTTCGGTGGAGGAAAGGCAGTTATAATTGGCGATCCTACAACAGATAAGAGCCCAGAATTGTTCAGGGCATTTGGCCAGTTTGTTGAGTCGATCCAGGGACGTTTCTATACAGGAACCGACATGGGCACAGATCCAGAAGATTTTGTCCATGCATTAAAAGAAACAAATTGCATCGTTGGTGTAGATGAAGTATATGGCGGAAGCGGTGATTCATCAGTACCAACGGCTCAAGGTGTCATCTTTGGATTGCAGGCAACAAGCAAAGCTCTTTGGGATACGGATGATTTGTCCGGAAAATCCTATGCGATCCAGGGGCTGGGAAAGGTAGGCTACAAGGTAGCAGAGTATCTTCTTGATAATGGCGCAGACCTGTATGTTACGGACATTAATCAAAAAGCAATCGACCAGATCGTTAAGAAAGCGGAAGAAATGGGAGCAGGAATCAAAGTCGTTAACAGTGACGAAATTTATTCCCAGCCTGCTGATATTTTCATACCGTGCGCTATGGGCGGAATCATCAATGATGACACAATTCCACAGCTTCAGGTAAAAGCAGTCGTTGGCTCTGCGAACAATCAGCTGAAGGAAGAACGTCATGGTCACATCCTTCAGGAGAAGGGTATCCTTTACGCGCCTGATTACATCGTCAATGCTGGCGGATTGATCCAGGTGGCGGATGAGCTGTATTCACCAAATAAGGAACGAGTTTTGAAGAAGACGAAGGCTATCTATAATTCTCTGTTAAATATTTATAAGCAGGCAGAGCGGGAGGGAATCACGACTGTTGAAGCCGCTAATAAATTTTGCGAAAACCGCATTGAAGCCAGAACAAGACGAAACAGCTTCTTCTCTCATATGAAGCGTCCAAAATGGGCAGTGAGAATGTAATAGAATCATAGACTTTTAAAAAAGGGTGAGCCGATGGAAAAGGATTTTCCGATTTTTCAAGTGATGGACCAAAACGGAAACATTGTTTCTGAGGATTATAAGGATTTGGTGACCGAAGAGCGAGTGAAGAAGTTCTATTCGGAAATGGTAAGGATCCGGACGCTGGACAGGAAGTCTATCAGTCTTCAGCGCCAGGGGCGTATTGGGACGTACGCGCCATTTGAAGGGCAGGAGGCTTCCCAGGTTGGAACCGCTCTTGCACTAGAAAGTGATGACTGGATGTTCCCGACGTACCGAGACCACGGTGCTGCCATGGTGTTCGGCCACTCTCTGAGGAATATATTGCTGTTCTGGAATGGACGAAATGAAGGCTGTGTCCCGCCGGATGGGAAAAAGATCTTCCCGCCCGCCATCCCAATTGCAACCCAGATTCCACATGCTGCAGGGGCAGCTTTTGCTGAAAAACAAAAAGATACAAAGAATGCGGCGATTTGTTATTTCGGTGATGGAGCGACTTCGGAAGGTGATTTTCATGAAGGCTTGAACTTTGCAAGTGTCTTCAAATCTCCGGTCGTATATTTTTGTCAGAATAATCAATACGCAATTTCAGTTCCAATCAGCAAGCAGATGAACTCCGCAACCATTGCGCAAAAAGCGTTAGCGTATGATATTCCCGGCGTGAGGATTGATGGCAACGATATTTTTGCCGTTTTTGCTGAAACGGAAAAGGCACTTAAGCGTGCCCGCAATGGCGAAGGCCCGACACTGATTGAAGCGATGACGTGGCGGTATGGATCACATACAACTGCGGATGACGCATCGAAATATCGTGACCAGGGAGAAAGTGCGCTGAAGCGTATGGAAACTGATCCATTGTTAAGGCTTGAACGCTGGATGAAAAACGAAGGACTTTACGATGAAGCATGGGTGAAGGAAATAGAAGCGCAGGCAGCTGCTGAAATTGATGCAGCTGTACAGGAAATGGAAAAGTTCCCTAAAGCTGACCCGGCAGTGATCTTTGATTATGTTTTCGAAAAGCCTACATGGACAATTGAGAAACAAAAGCGGGAATACCTTGAGCTGATCGGAGGAGAGGCTTGATGAATACGGCAATACAGACAAAGACCTTGACGCTTGTCCAGGCGATTACCGATGGACTGGATACGATGCTCGGTGAAAGCAAGGATGTCATCCTCCTCGGTGAGGATATCGGAAAAAATGGCGGGGTATTCCGCGCGACTGATGGTCTTCAGGAGAAATATGGAGAGGACCGCGTAGTAGATACTCCTTTGAGTGAAGCAGGTTTTGTAGGGGCAGCGATTGGCATGGCCGTTAATGGATTCCGACCCGTGGTGGAAATTCAATTCCTGGGCTTCATTTATCCTGCTTATGAACAAATCATGACCCATGCTTCGAGGCTGCGAATGAGGACATTGGGGCATTTTACCGTGCCAATGGTTATCCGAGCTCCTTATGGCGCCGGTGTACGTGCACCTGAAATCCATTGTGACAGCACGGAATCCCTTTTTACCCATATGCCGGGAATGAAGGTGGTCTGCCCATCCAATGCCTATGACGCCAAAGGCCTGATGATCGCTGCAATTGAAGATCCGGACCCTGTCCTCTTTTTAGAGCCAATGAGAAGTTATCGTTCCTCACGCGGTGAGGTTCCGGAAGGGAAGTATACAGTTGAAATAGGAAAAGGAAAGAAATTGACCGAAGGCGACGATGTAACGGTTATTGCCTGGGGCGCGATGATACCGGTAGCGATGAAGGCTGCAGAAGATATGAAACAAAAGGGTGTCCAGTGTGAGGTCCTTGATCTGAGGACACTTTATCCAATTGACAAAGATCTTGTCATAGAGTCAGTACAGAAGACAGGACGAACGGTGATTGTCCATGAAGCACATGCAACGGGAGGCACTGGCAGTGATTTGATCTCCCTGATCAATGATGAGGCATTCCTTTATCAAAAGGCTCCGGCCGAAAGAGTTACAGGCTATGATACGCCTGTTCCGTATTTTGGGTTTGAAGATCATTATCTGCCGACTCCGAAAAGAGTCGCAGCTGCAATCGAGAAAGTAATGAAGTTTTAGGAGGCGTGCCGATGGTTGAAGTAAAGCTCCACGACATTGGGGAAGGCATGACCGAAGCGGACATCAATTGTTACCTGGTGAAACCAGGAGATTTCGTCAAGGCTGATGATCCATTGGTTGAAGTCCAGACAGACAAGATGACCGCAGAGATTCCCGCTCCCCGCTCAGGTGTAATTAAAGAACTATTGCTAACCCCGGGGCAAACGGTAAAGGTAGGGACTACCCTGCTGATCATAGAGGAAAGTTCCGGTGGAGTCCAAACTAGCGAGTCCCAGAAGGTCGCTGATGTTGTAAAAACAGAAGCCAAACCTGAAGAAACTGCAGTAGCTGTATTGGACAGACCCGCTGGAGTCAAGGTGCCTGTAGGTGTAAGTGCGCGACTTGGACAGATTCTGGCCTCTCCCTATACGCGGAAAGTTGCCCGTGAAAATGCCGTTAACATTATGGAAGTAAAAGGAACCGGACCAGCAGGCCGGATTACCGAAGAAGATATATTGGCCTTTGTTAAATTAAGAGAGCACGGGGTTTCGAGCACTTCGGAAGCTGGTTCCGAACAGGAGATTCCGAACATTTCGCAACCTGCTTCTGAACAAGAGGTTCCGAACGTTTCAAAACCTGCTTCCGAACCGAAGGCTCCGAAGGTTTCGGAAGTGGGTTCTGAAGAAAGGGCTCCGACCGAAAATAAGCTCAGCCACCAGGATATACTGCCATTCCGCGGCCGCCGCAAGCAGATTGCGAAAAAGATGGTCCAATCCATGTATACGATCCCTCACTGTACCCACTTTGAGGAAATAGATGTTAGCGAGTTGATTGCTTTGCGAGAAGAGATCAAGGGTTCCGGAAGCTCTATATCTGCGACGGCCTTTTTTATTAAAGTCCTGTCAATTGCTTTAAAGGAATTTCCGATCTTTAATGCAAAGCTCGATGAAGAAAACGAAAATATTCAGCTGCTGCGTGAGCATCATATTGGAATTGCCGTAGATACTCCTGAAGGCCTGATTGTGCCGGTTATCAGGAATGTTGAACAAATGAATCTAAAGCAAATTCATGATGAAATGAAGCGTCTGACAAAGCTTGCACTTGATGACAAGCTAACGGTCAAGGATATATCGGGCGGTACATTTACTATTAGCAATGTCGGTCCACTGGGCGGCAGTATTGGAGCAACACCAATCATCCAACATCCGCAGACAGCGCTCGTTTCTTTCCATAAAACAAAGAAACGGCCAGTTGTCACAGATCAAGATGAGATTGCCATCCGTTCAATCATGAATCTGTCAATGGCTTTTGATCACAGAGTCGCAGACGGGGCAACTGCTGTTGCCTATACAAACCGTTTCGCACAGTTGATAGAGAATCCAAAAATGATGCTGTTGGAATTGATGTAACTGGTATTAAGAGTCGATACTTTACCACGCAAAAGCATTATAGCTTTACATCGCGCTCTTGAGAGGGCAGGGATAATTACTATAAAATAATTTTAAATATTATAAATATTCTTCCAGGAGGTTTTACAATGCAAGAGAAAGTTATGGTATCTGGCCAAAGTACTGAGGATTTTTTCCCGGTTCAGGATGTTGACTATTTAGAGCTTTATGTAGGAAACGCCAAGCAGGCGTCTCACTTTTTCCAGACTGCTTTTGGCTTTAAGGTAGTGGCATATTCAGGTCTTGAAACAGGCAACCGTGAAACCACATCCTATGTACTTCAGCAGCGCAAGATTCGTCTGGTTGTGACTGGAACATACAACGATTCATCTCGTGTAGCACAGTTTGTCAAGACTCATGGCGATGGTGTCAAGGATATCGCGCTGGCAGTCGATGATGTCGAGAAGGCATACGAGGGAGCGGTTAAGCGAGGCGCAATCGAAATCCAGCCGCCCCATGAAGTTTCTGATGAGCAAGGTACTTTAAAGAAGGCCGTAATCGGTACATATGGAGATACAATCCATACACTCGTTGAAAGAAAAAATTATAATGGCCTTTTCATGCCTGGCTTTGTTGAATTCGAAACGACTGTTCCTGTGAATGACGCAGGATTCATTGGCATCGACCATGTTGTCGGCAATGTTGAGAGAATGGAAGAATGGGTTAACTATTATGCGAATGTCATGGGCTTCAAGGAAATGAAGCACTTCACTGACAAGGATATCGTGACTGAATACTCAGCGCTGATGTCAAAAGTAATGCACAATGGCGGCCGCATCAAGTTCCCAATCAACGAGCCGGCAGAAGGAAAGCGCAAATCACAAATTCAGGAATACCTTGAATTCTACAACGGCCCAGGCGTCCAGCACCTTGCGATTTTGACAGAGGATATTGTCAGCACAGTAGCACAACTCCGTGAGAATGGAGTGGAATTCCTGAGCACACCTGATTCATACTATGAAATGCTTTCAAAGCGTGTTGGCGAAATTGACGAAGAGATTGATAAGTTAAAAGAACTTAGCATTCTTGTGGACCGGGACGATGAAGGCTATTTGCTGCAAATCTTCACGAAGCCAATCGTAGACCGTCCGACGCTTTTCATTGAAATCATCCAGCGTAAAGGCGCAAGAGGTTTCGGTGAAGGAAACTTCAAGGCTCTATTCGAATCAATCGAGCGTGAACAGGAAAGACGCGGCAACCTTTAATAGCCGGGACAGAAGGGGGCGATTCGCTCCCTTTTCGTTATAAACGGCGACAGAAAAAATGGGGGATGAATATGAATATTAAAGCAAGAGCAGAACTTGAAGGAATCACACCATATGCCCTCGGCCAGACGATTGAGGAAATCAAGGAACAGTATGGAATCACAACAGTAAGAAAGCTTTCGGATAATGAAAATGTCTATGGCACTTCACCAAAGGTCAGAGAAGCAATCATGCAGGCATCTGCTAATCTGGCATTCTATCCAGACGGAATGACAACAGGAATCGTAGAGAAACTGTCATCGCATTATAAATTAGAACAGAAGCATTTTCTTGTTTCGAACGGTTCAGAAGAGATCATTCGCCTGCTTACAAGGGCATATATCAATAAAAATGATGAAGCGGTCATGGCGGAGGTAACTTTTCCTCGCTATAAAACGAATGTACTGATTGAGGGCGGCGTATCTGTCACCGTCCCGATGATCGACGGCAGGCATGATCTTAAAAAAATGCAGGAAGCCATCAACGAAAAAACAAAAATTGTATTCGTCTGCAATCCGAACAATCCGACCGGGACGATCGTCGCCAAACAGGAATTGCTTTCGTTTATCGACAAGGTGCCTTCTAACGTCCTGATCATCATGGATGAGGCTTATTTTGAATATGCGGATTCTGAAGAATACCTTGATACGATGCCGTTGCTTGATCAATATCAAAACATTGTCATCCTAAGGACTTTTTCAAAAATCTATGGACTTGCGAGCCTGCGTGTTGGCTACGGCATCATGCATGAGGAAATTGCCAAGGAGCTCCACAAAGTCAGGGATGTTTTCAATGTCAACCAGCTTGCGCAAGCAGCGGCGGTGGCTGCACTGGAAGACCAGGCATTCATCCAAGATTGCTCTGGTAAAAATAGTGCAGAAAGAGACTTCCTGAGTGCAAAGTTCAAAGAGTTGGGGATTGATAGTTTCCCATCGCAATCCAACTTCCTGTTTGCCTTCACGAACAGGCCGGTCATCCAGACGCTGACGAAAAACGGAGTCCTTGTCAGGCAAATGCAGCTTTCGGGCTACAAGGAAGCATTCCGGATTACTCTCGGCACTCGTGAAGATCATGAGTTCATTCTCCAAATCGTCAGCCAGCTTTTTCATGAAAGGGCGGTGTAAGCCTTGGAAATCAAAACAGATACACTTGAATGGAGAGACGCATACAAGCTTTTGCAAGGCTCTGTCCTGCCGCGGCCAATTGCCTTTGTTTCCAGCCAGGATGAAAACGGGAACGCCAATTTGGCTCCATTCAGTTTCTTTACAGTTATCAGCGCGAATCCGATGATGGTATGCTTTTCGCCAATGAGAAGAGGGACTGATGGGGCGAAAAAGGATACGCTGAAAAACATTGAAAGCACAAAGGAATTTGTTATCAATATTGTCAGTGAGGAGTTCGTCCAGCAGATGAATGACTGCGCTACTGAATTCGGGTCAGATGTCGATGAATTTGAAGCTTCTGGCCTGAACAAGGTCGATAGTGTGGCGATTAAGCCATCACGGGTCAAGGAGTCGAAGGTCCACCTTGAATGTGTTCTGGACCAGGTTCTTCACTTTGGCGGTGAAGAGTCGGGAGCAGGCAGCCTTGTCATCGGCAAGGTCGTTCATGTACATGTCGCCGATGATCTTTATGAAAGCGGGCGCATCAATTCGGAAAAATTGAATCCGGTAGGCAGGCTGGCAGGAGCGACCTACACGCTCCCACTGGCAAAAACCTTTGAGCTGCAAAGGAAATAGGTGATGATATGAAGTTTATAACTTTTATGAAAAAAGACGGTTCAATCCGTGCTGGCTGGATTAATTCGCAGAATCAGGCTGTCGATATGCACGAAGCATCGAACGGTACATTGCCTGACAATATGCTGGCATTCATCGAGAACCATGATGTATTCATGGAGTATATCGAGAAAAATAAAGGTCTGATTGAAACTGGCAGTGGTTCCTATTCTTTGGATGAAGTCAGCTTAAAATCGCCGCTGTCGAATCCGAGGAGTGTCCGTGATTTTTACGCATTCGAGCAGCATGTAAAAACAGCAAGGGAAAACCGAGGCCTTGAAATGATCCCTGAATGGTATGAGATTCCGGTGTTCTATTTTACCAACCATCTTGCCATTAAGGGTCCTGAGGAAGACATCAGGCGCCCACAGAACTGTGAATGGATGGATTACGAACTGGAAATCGCCTGTGTCATCGGCAAGGAAGGCCGTAATATTAAAGCGAAGGATGCCGAACAGCATATTTTTGGCTTTTTTATCATGAATGACTGGAGTGCCCGTGACTTTCAGCGACAGGAAATGAAGGTCGGACTTGGTCCGGCGAAGGGGAAAGATTTCGCTACTTCATTCGGTCCACATTTGGTCACTAAAGATGAGCTGGACTACCTCAAAGCGGGGAAAGGCTATGACCTTGAAATGGTTGCTCGTGTCAACGGCAAAGAGCTGTCCAAGGGAAATATGAAGGACATTTATTATTCATTCGGTGAAATGATCGAGCGTGCATCAGCGGGTACGACTCTGTATCCCGGAGAAGTGATCGGCTCAGGAACAGTCGGAACAGGCTGCATCCTCGAACTAGGAACGGATGTTCATCGCTGGCTTGAACCGGGCGATGTAGTGGAACTAGAGATTACAGGACTCGGTGTCCTGAAAAATAAAATTATAGAAGAGTAGAAAGAAGGTGTTTTCATGTACTACCGCCAGCTGGGAGAAATCCCGAAGAAACGCCATACCATTTTTAAAAAGGAAGATGGTTCGCTGTTCAGGGAGCAGGTAATGGGAACAAAAGGTTTTTCTGGTACACAGTCAATTCTTTATCACCACCATATGCCAACAGAGGTTGTGAGAAGCGAATTGATCGGCAGCTACTTGCCTGAATATGAGGAACAGGGCTCACTGAACCATCGGCACTTCCTGACTGACCAGATCACGAAAAATGGGGACGCGTTAAGTGGGAGAGAATATATCCTCGGCAATGACGATCTTTTGATTGGGTTTGCGAATATTACTGAACCGATGAAGCAATTTTACCGAAATGGCGATGGAGACGAGATGTTCTTTTTCCATCATGGATCCGGCAAGGTAGAAACAATGTTTGGAACAATAAACTATCGCCCTGGTGATTATGTCGTTATTCCAATCGGCACGATGTACAGGGTTGTTCCAGATGATTCCGAGCAGACAAAGGCATTGATTGTTGAATCGTTCAGCCAGATTACTACTCCAAGGCGATATCGCAATGAATATGGGCAGCTGCTCGAGCATAGTCCGTTCTGTGAACGCGATATCAGAGGACCTGAGTCACTGGAAACTTTCTCTGAAAAAGGGGAACATGAAGTCATCACGAAGACACGCGGTCATCTGCACCGCCACGTATTGAACCACCACCCGCTTGACGTTGTTGGCTGGGATGGCTATCTTTATCCATGGGCTTTCAATATTGAGGACTTCGAGCCGATCACGGGACGGATCCATCAGCCACCGCCAGTGCACCAGACATTCGAAGGCCATAATTATGTGGTATGTTCCTTCGTGCCAAGGCTTTACGATTACCATCCTGAAGCGATTCCGGCGCCATATTACCACAGCAACGTAAACAGCGATGAACTGCTTTACTATGTGGAAGGCAATTTCATGAGCCGCAAGGGAATCAAGGAAGGCTCGATTACATTGCACCCAAGCGGAATCCCGCACGGACCACACCCAGGCAAGACAGAAGCAAGCATCGGCAAAAAAGAAACACTAGAGCTAGCGGTCATGATCGATACCTTCCGACCGCTGAAAACAGTAAAGAAAGCCAAGGATATCGAAGACGACCAGTATATGTATACATGGATTGAAAAATAAGTTAAGATGGCCAATTTCGCTAATGAGCGAGTTGGCCTATTTTTGTGGAGAAACTGGAAAAAAACTATGATTTTTTCCAGTTCGCCAATAAAGTTTTATTTTCGCCAATAAACGTGTGAAAATCGCCAATAAAATCATTTTTTCGCCAATAAATATGTGAAAATCGCCAATAAAATTAAATTATCGCCAATAAGTGTTTCTTGCTGACTTAAAATCATTGAGTTTTCTTCAAATAAACAGTTATCCGGATTAAAAACACTAATTTTCTTCAATAAAAATTAGAAATACCTGTTTGGTGAAGCCCAATTCCTCTTAGAGACTAAATAATCGGTTAAAAACTGGCAATACTAACAAAATCGATTACGGATTAGGAGGATATGACGTGACTTTATCTATATTCGCCTTGGGCGGTATTAATGAAATCGGAAAAAATATGTATGTTGTCCAATATGAGGACGATATTTTTGTGATTGACTGTGGTGGGAAGTTTCCTGATGAAAGTCTATTAGGAATCGATTTAATCATTCCGGAAATGACTTACCTTGAAGAAAATCGAGAGAAAATCCGCGGATTGATTGTGACCCATGGACACGAGGACCATATCGGAGGAGTCCCGTATTTCTTCAAGAAACTAAAAGCGCCAGTTTATGCGACAGATTTTACACTCGGGTTAATTGAACTGAAACTTGGTGAGCACAAGCTCCTCAGAGGGACTGAGCTGAATAAAATCAATTCGGACTCAGTAGTGGATTTTGGCAAGGTTAAGGTTTCTTTTTTCAAAGTAAGTCACAGCATCCCAGACTGTATTGGGATTGTATTCCACACTCCAGAGGGGGATGTTGTCCATACAGGAGACTTCAAGTTTGACTTAACGCCTGCTAATGATGAACAATCAGAAATCCATAAAATGGCGAAAATCGGCACTGAGGGTGTCCTCGCCCTGTTATCCGAGAGTACGAATGCTGAGCGTACTGGTTTGACCCCCTCTGAGCGAATGGTCGCGAGCCATCTTGAAGAAGCTTTCATGAAGGCAGATGGAAAAATTTTCGTTTCAACATTTGCCTCTAACGTCAACAGGGTTCAGCAGGTTGTCGAGGCAGCAATAAAGACAAACAGGAAGTTAGCATTGCTAGGCAGGAGTATGGTCAATGTTGTTGATGTGGCCATAGAAAGAGGTTACTTGAACGTTCCTGAAGGAATGCTGATTCAACCAAATGTTGTCGACCAATTGGATCCTGACAAAGTTGCGATTCTTTGTACAGGCAGCCAGGGAGAGCCTATGGCCGCGCTTTCCCGCCTTTCAACCGGAAATTTTCGCGATGTCTCTATTTATCCTGGAGATACAGTCATCATGGCTGCGTCGCCGATTCCCGGGAATGAAAAGGATGTTTCCAAGATTATCGATAATTTGTTCAAACTCGGTGCGAAAGTCATTTATGGCTCCGGCAGCACAACTGGCATGCATGTTTCCGGCCATGGCTACCAGGAAGATCTCAAGCTGATGCTGACCTTGATGAAGCCTAAGTATTTCATCCCGATTCACGGGGAGTACAGGATGCTGCATCACCACCGCTTGCTGGCAGAATCCGTTGGTGTAGAAAAAGGGAATACATTCATTGTTAAAAATGGTGATGTTGTTGACATTGAAAATGGAGAAGCGCGCCAGACCCGTAATGTGCCAGCAGGTGATACGTATGTTGATGGCGTAAGTGTCGGCGATGTTGGTGAAATCGTGCTTAGGGACAGAAAGCAGCTATCCGAGGATGGAATGCTAGTCATTGTCCTGACATTAAGCAAAGCAGAAAGGAAAATTATTTCTGGACCAGATACAATCTCGCGTGGGTTTGTTTTTGTGAAAAATTCCGAAGACCTAATGAGAGATGTGAACAGCATTGTGACGAAAACGGTGACAGAACTTCAGGAAGACAATGTCCATCGGTGGAATGTCATTAAACAGGGCATCAAAAAAGCAGTTGGTCAGCATATCTTCCAAAAAACAAGAAGAAGGCCGATGATTTTACCAATTATTATTGAGATTTAATTTTCATAGTGGACCAGGTACGATACTTTGTGCCTGGTCCATTTTATTGACATGACACTAAAAGGTGTTATATATTTGTAAAGTGACACCAATTAGTGTTATTACATAATGGAGGCTAAAAACATGGATACACAAAGAGAAATACGTAAAAGTATTGTTCTAAATGCGCCAATTGAAAAAGTATGGAAAGCAGTCGCAACATCAGAAGGAATCGAAGCCTGGTGGATGCCAAATACATTTGAAGCCGAAGTTGGCAAAGAGTTCATTCTCCACGCAGGCCCATTTGGTGATTCGCCGTGCAAAGTGACGGAATTGGATCCACCGAATCGTCTGGGTTTTGATTGGGGGAAGGATTGGAACCTTGTATTCGAACTGAAGGAGCTGGAAGGCAAGACAGAGTTCACCTTAATTCACTCAGGTTGGGATCCTGAAAAGGTTACGGAATTTGGACAGCCTCATACGATTATTCAGGGAATCATGGATAATGGATGGGATAAAATCGTTAACGAAGCACTTCCATCCTATATCGAGGGTTAACATGCCATCTTCTGCAGCAAGACATGATGTGTTCCAGGCTGTCGCGGATCCTACTCGACGTAAAATCCTGAAGCTGCTCGCAGACAAGGAGATGCCGGTTGTGTCCCTAACCGAAGAATTTTCGATTACCAGGACGGCTGTCAACAAACACTTATTTGTGTTATCTGAAGCAGGTTTGGTAACAAGTAAGAAAATTGGACGTGAAACCCGCTATTCATTACAGCCAGAACCGCTTCAGGAATTGCAGGAATGGCTTTCGTTTTTCGAGATATATTGGGATAACAAACTTTCAGCACTGAAAAATTTGGTAGAATGTGATGATGACTAAGTTTCAGGTGTCCTGGAAGCCTACATTTCCATTTTGAAAATTTCCGAGCATGGGGTATTCTCCATGCTTTTCACATTCCTGCTTAACAAATGAGTACATAAGGTCTACACTAATAATTATCGATTATTGCATCTTCGAGGAGGGAGCAGAGCATGGATATCAAACTAAATCAAAAACTCATCAAGGATTTATGCGGAACTGTTTCCTTCAAGCGGGGGGATGCGTTTTACCGTGCGGGAAAAGTCGGGTTTACTGACTACGATGAAAATCACGTGAAAGCAACCGTGACAGGGGCGGATGTATTTCATATCACTGTTACGAAAAATGTTGAAGGCCGTTTCGCAGCTGAGTGCACATGTCCGAAGCTTGCGTCTGTCAAACATGAGTGTCAGCATGTGGCCGCAGTATTGCTGGCTATTTTGGATGAGCAAAAGCAAGGGACATCAAATGCAATAAAAAGTAATGAGCGGCCTGGAAATGGGCTTGCAGAAGGACTGCTTACCATTTTCAGTCAAAAACCTCGAAGGAAAAGCGGCCACCAGCTCCACTTTGAAACGAGGAAGACCCTGAACACGATGTTCGGAATCAAGCCGGTTGAAACCAGTGATCAGCAAATGATGCTGGGTGTCTCGATGAGTATTGGTCCAATTAAAATAGAAGATATCTCAGGATTCCTGAAGAGTGTGGCGAGCCGGGAGACTGCATTGCTATCTGACTTGTTCACTTATAACCCGAAGCTTCATTGTTTTCAAAACGATATCGACTCTATCATCAAAATACTTATCCAAATCGTCCATGACTCAGAGTTATCGTTGAAAGATGAGAATGACTCCTCAACCTTGATCATTCCGCCATCCTTTTGGCATCAGCTAGTGCCGCTGCTGGAAAAGGCTCCGGATGTTAAGTTAATAGAGGCGGGCGAAGTTACCGGGCAGTTTTCTATTTCGAACGAAAGGCTGCCGCTTTTGTTTAATTTTGAAAAAATCACGGAGAAAGACTATTCGTTAAAAATTGCTGGTATATCTGATCTTATTGTTCTTCATAAATATGACCTTGTTTGGTTGAAAACCCGGTTGATCCAGCTCAGCACCGAGGATTGCAGCAGATTATTTGAACTGAAAAACGTGCTCGCTCAATCAAGAACAGCTAGCATACCGATTTTACAGGACCAGATGGGTTTCTTTGTGGAAAAAGTTGTACCAGGCCTGCGGCGTATTGGGGAAGTCCAAATAGATGGCGACATAACAAAGCAATTTTTAACAGAGCCGTTGATCGCAAAGCTTTACCTTGATCGGGTGAATAACCGATTACTGGCAGGAATCGAATTCCAGTATGGAAAAATCGTTTTCAATCCGCTCGAGGAGAGGGAACCGAAAGTCAATTCACTGTTAATCAGGGACATGGTCAAGGAGGACCAGATCCTTGAGTTGCTGAATGAAGGTTCTTTCGTGAAAACGGATGGCGGTTATTTTTTGCATAATGAAGAGCTTGAATATGAATTTCTTTATCATCTCATGCCAAAGCTGCAAAAGATTGTACAGGTATACGCTACGACAGCTGTCAGGAATCGGATTTTCAGGGAGCCGGCCAGACCGCAGATTCGAGTCAAGGTAAAAAAAGAGCGGACAAACTGGCTTGAATTCAAATTTGAAATGGATGGGATTCCTGAAAAACATATCAGGGATATCCTTGAAGCTCTTGAAGAAAAACGGAAATATTATCGTTTACGCAATGGGGCATTGATGTCACTGGAAACGAAGGAATGGGAAGAAATCCAGCGTTTCTTGAAGGCAGGTCCAATCCAGGATGAAGATTTGGAAAAGGGGTTAAATGTTCCGATTGTCCGTGGGATGCAAATGCTAGAATCTTTCGAGGATAGATCCATACTGCAGTTAGAGGATTCTTTCCGTAATTTTCTTGATGAAATCAGCACCCCTGGAAAAGTTAAGTTCGATGTCCCTGATAAATTGGAGCCCATTTTACGTGAATACCAGAAACATGGTTTCCAATGGATGAAAACTCTCGCAAGTTACGGATTTGGCGGAATTCTGGCAGATGATATGGGGCTTGGTAAAACACTGCAAAGTATCACATATATTGCTTCAGAACTATCACATGTAAGGAAAAGGGAACAACCCGTCCTGATTGTTTGTCCATCGTCCCTAGTTTATAACTGGCTCAGTGAATTCTTGAAATTCACTCCTGATATTCAGGCAGTCATCATCGATGGCAATAAAGAGGAGCGGTCCAAGCTTTTAAAGGATGTTTCGGGTATTGATGTTGTTATTACTTCCTACATGCTTCTGCGCAGGGATATTCACTTATACGAAAAAATCAATTTTCATAGTGTCTTTTTCGATGAAGCACAAGCGTTCAAAAATCCGTTGACTCAAACGGCAAAAGCAGTGATGAACATACAGGCAGACCACCGCTTCGCGTTGACCGGTACTCCGATTGAAAACTCGATCGAGGAATTATGGTCCATTTTCCGAGTGGTTTTTCCTGAGTTATTCCAGGGGTTGAAGGAATATAGTAACCTGACGAGCAAGGCCATCGCCCGCAGGATTCGTCCATTTTTACTGCGAAGGATAAAGGAAGAAGTGCTTGGGGAGCTACCAGAAAAAATCGAATCAATCGACAGAGTTGAATTGTTGCCTGACGAGAAAAAGCTTTATGCTGCTTATCTAGCAAAGCTTCGCCATCAAACCCTGAAGCAACTGGATAAGAATACGATCAGGAAAAACCGGATCAAAATCCTGGCTGGCCTGACAAGATTAAGGCAGATATGCTGCCATCCAGCCTTGTTTATAGATGGATACAAGGGCAGATCCGCTAAATTTGAACAATTGAAACAAATCATCGAGGAGTCCAGATTTGCCGGGAGAAGGGTGCTCATTTTTTCTCAGTTCACGAAAATGCTTGACTTGATCGGCAAGGAGTTAACATATGAGGGCATTCCTTTTTTCTACTTGGACGGACAAACACCTCCTGAAGATAGAGTGGAAACATGCGAAAAGTTTAACGCAGGAGAACGAGACTTTTTCCTGATTTCTCTGAAAGCAGGGGGCACAGGCTTGAACTTAACAGGAGCTGACACAGTTATCCTTTATGATTTATGGTGGAATCCAGCCGTTGAGGAGCAGGCCGCCGACCGTGCCCACCGAATGGGACAGAAGAATAAAGTCCAGGTCATCAAATTGATCGCCAGAGGAACGATCGAAGAGAAGATGAATGATCTGCAGGACAAAAAGCGGAACATGATCGAAGAAATTATTGAAGAAAAAAGCTCAGCATCCCTGACAGAGGAAGATATCCGCGAAATTTTGCAGATATAGAGAGTTGAGTCATTAATATATTTTAAGATAAGCCGATAATAATCTTTGACACAATGCTGTTAGAGGAGAGATTATTTTGGCCAATAGAGGTTTGAACGTAGGCAAGCAAGCACCAGATTTTGCTTTGCCAGGAACACATAATACAAAATACAGCTTATCAGACTTTGCAGGTCAGCCTGTTATTATTGTTTTCTTAAGAGGCACTTGGTGACCAAACTGCCGAAATCAGCTGGTTCAGCTGAATGAACAATATGATTTCTTAAGAGAAAAGGGGATTCAGGTTCTTGGAATTGCCGGACAAAATATTAATGGAATCCAGGCGTATGTCGATCAGGAAGGCATCAAGATCCCGATTCTTTCTGATGAAAAGAGATTAGTGATTAAACAATACGAGGTGTTTGTTCCAATAAAATGGGACAGTTTCCGGATAGCGATACCTAGCACGTATGTCTTGGACGAAAACCACGTGATTCGCTACAGCTATATCGGGGATTCCCAATTTGACCGTCCAGCGATGGATGGTATTTTGAATATTGTCCAGGAAATCCATCAATCAGGTCAGGATGGAGAAGAAGCAAATGAACACGGACAAGCAGGGGTATTCGTTGGTGCAATGAAAGAAACCTTCAATGATATTGTTTTATCCACCCAGACGATTAAACAGAGTGTGAATCGTAATCTAGTTTCTATTAATGGATTGGAGAGCGAGCTCACTGAAAATAAAGAAGCACTATCCCAATTTTTTACCGTATTTGAACAAATGGAATCAAAGATTAGCATGTACAGCGGGGCAATTGAAGAAGTAGCAGTGGGCTCTGTTGCTGTCATAAAGGATAATCAGCAGGCTGTCGAGCATATGAATCAAACATCAGAATTGTTAAAGGAACTTGTAAGTTTAACTAAAATCATTGGCAGCATCAGCTCAACGATATCATCGATTTCAGGACAAACGAAAATCTTGGCCTTAAATGCTTCCATAGAAGCAGCACGTGCAGGTGAACATGGTAAAGGATTTTCTGTGGTGGCAAAAGAAGTTGGCAAGCTGGCGGCTGCCTCTGCAGAAGCTTCACAAAATATATCGACACAATTAGAAGGAATAGAGAACAAAATCAGTTCAAGTTTTTCTTCATTCACTGACTTTGATGACCTTATGCAGGAGATAGACGCAAAGGTGAAATCGCAAAATAAAGAGCTCGAAAATGTTTCATCTGGTATCTTATCCATTAGGGATGACAGCATGTCCCTTGCAGACCGTTTGCGAAAGATCACAGAACAGCACGAAACCCAGCAAATGAAAATCAGCTCAGTCAAACAACAGGAATTGAATATATCCTCCGAAATAGATGGAATTCAGCAGGACATTGAAGAAAATAATAGACTAGTGTCTGAGCTCGACAAGAGATTTTTATAGCCAACAGGAAAGCCCCTATGTAAGGAATAGGGGCTTTCTTCATTATTTTGTTACTTCGTTATCCAGATAGGATCTCAGTGTTTGCTGTAACGTACCTTTGGTTTCTGCCTTTTGGTCAAAAGTGATTCCTGCATGTATCATTTGTCTTACAAGCTCGGGACGCATTCCAGTAATGACAGCGTTTGAACCCATCATCGATACCCCGCTCAATACTTTTTGGAAATGGGAGATGACGTTCATTTCCATGTCTGCAATCCCAGATAGATCCATAATCAATGTTTGGACCTTCAGTTTTGAAATATCCATCAGGACCTTCTCTTCAATAATCTGCATTCTGTAGTCATCCATCATACCGATTAGAGGAAGTACAGCAACAGTAGCGCTGACAGGGATAATTGGAACAGATAAGTGTTCAACCAATTTCCTCTGTGAGTTAAGCAGTTCATCTTTGTACTTTGTATAAGTAAGGAAGAAGGTATTAAGGAATTGGTCAACTCGGTCATTGATCCTTTTTTCGAGTTGGAAGAATTCCTCGCGGTCAGAAAATCGGTCATACATTTGATCATATTTATTAAGGAAGTGCCACAAAGTTCGGCGAATGGCCTGAATCCATTCCAGCTTGAAAGCAACAGTCAACGAATGTTCTGCCCAGGCAATCCCCTCTTGTTCAGCAAAAGCAACCAAATTCTCTTCTTGCTGCTCCACTATGTAGACAATTAAATTTTCAGCGTTTTTTAAAAGGTCGATATTCCCTTTTTGAAGAATCTCATTAATCTTCGAAGCTACATTCACCGCTTCTGATAACAAGTGTTGTTCGAAAAGTTCCCTATTGGATTGAATGAAATCGGTCACTTCATCTCTTTGGTTAAAAGTTGATTCCATTTTTATGTACACTCCCCGGCAATATACTAAAATTATTTAACAACATCTAGATAGTGTTAAGTCTCCTTAATTTAACTGTAACAAACAATAAAAGTAAACTCAAATAATCCAATACCAGACAGGCAGATATTCTTTTTTTTGAAGGATATATGCTTAGAAAATCGAAATAGTTATTAGCTGTAGATTTAAAAATTTATTATTTAGCATACTTAAGGAGGAAAACAATGGGATGGTACATCATGTTATTATTGCATACTTACCGATAATATACCGGATCCATCGACGACTTGATTTTCTGTAAAAAGAGGTTGAGCGATTGAGTAAAGACAAGCAATAAAATGGGGGGGCAGAGAATTTAAGGTGATTATAAATATATTATGTTAAGTTTTTTTGTCCATGCTACAAAGCTCAGTTACATAGTTAATTGGTTCAGCATTGGGAAATGATATGGGGGAGCCTCTTGTGTGGAACAGAATCGAATGTCTTGCAATTTATACAAATGATATTGATAAGTCAGTGAAATTCTATCAATCAATGGGTTTAATCAAGGCTTGGGAAACCTATCAAGACGAGGGAAAACTTTGGCGTCTTATTGGAATGAGATTTCCTGATGGCAATTCAGAGTTAGTATTAAAGAACAATCCGAATTTAAATTTTGCTGAAATCGAAATTGTCGTTGCAGATGTTAAGGATTTTTACGAAACATTAAAAACTAATACGGAAATAGAGTGGATACGCACTCCATTTCCAAACTCTTTAGGTGGACACGTAGCAGTAATGAAAGCCCCGGATGGCAATGTTTTTGTTTTAGTCGGGAACTAATTTAATAGACAATTATTCAACGGGTGTTTATCTTTAATACGGATTGATTAATAAAGATGCCTGGAGCCTTATGATATGCTCCAAGCATTTTTTATGCTAATTTACTTTCCCATTTAATCGTAAGGTAGTATTTAACTCTAAAATGCATCTATATAAATTTTCTCTTCAAGTCCTGTTTTGACAGAAATAAATTTATCTTCCTGGAAGTATTCTAAATCAGGTTTCATAAAGACAAGTTCAAAATTACCTGTTATAGCAGAGTATATGATGACCGCTTTTTTATCATCAATATTGCCAGATGAACCTGTTAGGTCAACAACATCCAGTTCATCGAATGAAGGGACATGACGATTGTGATCAAAGCTTTCAAGCTTACCGTTCCTTGCATTTAAATTTAATATGGTCTCCGTCTCTAAAGGGGTATACAATGTATAACCTTTTACTTTAGGGACAGCTTTGAAGCTATAAACCTTATATCTGGAATCATCCGCAAAAGAGTTGAAATTAAAACCCAAAGAAACGAGTTCAAGATTTAAATCTTTTCCATAAATTTTTTCTAAATAGGACATGGCCTTTTTTTCTGCTTCTTTTTGGTCCATGATTGGCCCATCCCTTAATGGTCCAGTATCTCCAAAGTAATGAGTGATTTGTCCACTAATTGCATCAATTTCTCCTCCATAGCCATTACCAATCTCAAAACGGTAGACATACATGGCATTGACTGGGTTTTCCTTTTTTAAGTCGATATCATCCTTATTAATGTCCAGAGTGGACGCGATCCTACTTTTTAACTCCGCCTCTCTCAGCACTTTGATTTGTTCAGGCATTTTGTGAAAACGGGTATAGCTGTAGCTTAATAAATTTACATTTTCATAAAATTTATCCAGCTTTTTTACGTCCAGAATGTGGAGGTATGAACTGTAGCCATGGTGAGTTTTCGAATATTCCACACTAGTGATGTCTTCCTGTTTCTTAAAGTATTCCTTAAGTGCCTGGAATGCTGCTTCATCGGTTTCAGACCATCTACCCTGGTTATAGCGAGTTTTCATTACTTGGACCATGGAATTCAATCTTTGGGTATTTAGGCTAAGATGGAAGGCTGTCGAGTCATAAAATTTGCTTTCAATAAAGTTCATATATTCTTCAATCTCCATTATTCCCTCGAATAACTGAAAAAACGTTTGCTCAATGTGCATAAGATCGCTCTGTTCTTTATTTTTAATAGAATCGAACATTTGTGGTGAGTTTTCAATCGCAACATAATAATCGCTAACAGCCATGAACATTTTTTCCCGTTCATTTACATAGTCAGTTAAAATCATAGAAAAAATGATCACTGCTAGCACGACAGAAATAAGCCGCAGACGAGTCAGCTTCATTTTTAAAATGATCTTTTCATCTAGTGATTGAGGTACTATAGGCTCTTCAATTTCATTTATTTGAAATGATTTCTCTCCTGTTTCGTAAAAAGTTTTGCATTCCTCACATTCCTTCAGATGCTCATCAACTGCGGTTTTTACTGAAGGACTTAAGTCATCTTCTAAATATAATGGATATAAATCCTGTACAACATCATGCTCCAGCTTCATTCTCCATCCTCCATTTCTCGGTAGATTTCCCTGAATCTCTTCCGTGCTCGGTATAATCCAACTTTTACCTGGCCGGTTGATTCGTTTGTTATAAGGGCAACTTCTTCATATGAAAGGGCATTGACATCACGCAGGATAATATACGTTCTGTAATTTTCCGGCAGCTTCAGTAATGTTAGCTCGATTTGATGCTGATCATCGGAACGTTTGTAATGATCTGGCTGTTGGGACCAGTGCATGTCAATTAAATCTGTCTGGAACTCCATTTTGTTCTGTTTCTTCCTGCTGTAATTGATATATGTGTTCCTTGCTATTTTAAAAAGCCAGGTTTTCAATGAGGAATCACCACGAAAGCTCGACAGTGACTGGAAGGCCTTGAAAAATGTATCCTGGGTAAGATCTTCGGCAATATGCTGATTTAAAGTTGAGCGATA
This sequence comes from Mesobacillus selenatarsenatis SF-1, assembly GCF_000813125.1. GTDB lineage: Bacteria > Bacillota > Bacilli > Bacillales > Cytobacillaceae > Mesobacillus > Mesobacillus selenatarsenatis. The sequence goes on along the minus strand of NZ_BASE01000071.1, from coordinate 31,396 downwards.
TAAGTATAAGAAAATCGCATTCTTGTAGGTCTCATATAATTCAATTCTTGGGTCTGACATTTCATCCCCCTCTCTCTGGAAAACATAGACAGTTGAAACCGGGTAAAGTTACACGTGTATTTTAGAAATATTTATAAAGAAGGTTAAGAATTCACTAGTTAATGGTAAAATTATCTAAAATATTAACATGAATTACATCGGTTAAGATTTTTATTTTTGTAGTTAAATTAGGAGTGATTTTATGATGTTAACTTTAAAACCGATTACAAAGCATAACTGGGAAGAGGTAATACAGTAAAAAGTTAAGGAAGAGCAAAAGAACTTTGTCGCTTCTAATTTGTACTCCATCGCTGAAGTCCAATTTCTTGATCAGTTTACAGCAAGTGGTATTTATGCAGGAGATCAGATGGTGGGGTTCGCGATGTTTGGCATTGATCGGGACGACAATAATTATTGGATTTATCGTTTAATGATCGATGAGATGCATCAGGGTAAAGGCTATGGATCTGCGGCGGTAAAATTAGTAGTTGAAAAGATTAAAAGAATGAACACGAACGGAATCCCAACGATCATGATTGGCTATAATCAGGAGAACGAAGGGGCAAGAGCTGCGTATAAGAAAGCCGGATTTATGGAGACAGAAATAGCACCCTGGGGAGAGCAGTTGGCTGCTTACAAACTTAAGGCTGAGGTTCACTGATATGACGGACAGTTAATTAGAGAAGTCCGGAAAAGTGTCTGTCATCAAGGTTATGACGGACAGAAATGAGAGGAAGACCTGGAAAAGTGTCCGTCACCAAGGTTATGAGGGACAGAAAATTAGAGAAGAACCGGAAAAGTGTCCGTCATCAAGGTCATGACGGACAGAAAATTAGAGAAGTCCCGGAAAAGTGTTCATGATCAAGGTCATGACGGACAGAAAATTAGAGAAGTGCCGGAAAAGTGTCCGTTATCAAGGCCATGACGGACAGAAAATTACAGAAGTGCCGGAAAAGTGTCCGTCATCAAGGCCATGACGGACAGAAAATTACAGAAGTGCCGGAAAAGTGTCCGTCAATAAGGTCATGACGGACAGAAAATTAGAGAAGTCCCGGAAAAGTATCCGTGATCAAGGTCATGACGGACAGAAATCATAGCAAACAAGGAAAAAGTGTCCGTCACTAAGGCTAAGGGTTTGTTAGCTGACCTTAAGGTTTGTTTCCTAATTTACTGAATGAAATGATTCGTGTCACTATACTTGTCAGTGATCCGAGTATGGCACTCCCAATGATATCGGATGGGTAGTGGTGACCAACCCAGATGCGGGAAAAGCCAGTTAACGCTGATATCCACATCATGATTGTTCCTAATTTCCGATGGAACATCAGTATAGTAGTCGACGCTGCAAAGGCCAAGATTGTATGCTTGCTTGGGAAGGACGAATCCATTTTGGACGGAATGAGAATCCCGACTCGTCTTTTTTCGAAAGGGCGCGGTTTATCGTAAAACAATTTTATGAAAAATTGCACCACAAGACTTAGTAGCACTGAACTTCCCGTTTCGATGGCAATTTGTTTGTTTTTCCGGTTTTTGAACAGCAGCACAAGGATTATAAAAGCATAAACATAACGGCCCCGATTTGAAATGAAAATCATCAGGTTATCAATGGGCGAAAGTCGTCCTGAAAGCTTGTTAATACGCTGAAAAAGTCTTAAGTCCATATTGTTCTCCTCATGGTTTTTATCTTAATTTTCCCATGTCAGAAATAATAATGTGAAAAAGAACGGACTTATAAATGGAAAGTTTACTTATGGGTGGAGGGTTAGTCGGATAGAGGGGAAGAGAAGCAAATTTATTCGAGGATAAAATTTTCCCAAGTTTATTTTTATCAAAAAAAAACAAGCACTCTGGAAGCTGCTTGACCAATGGCGTTAGCAAACTTCTTTCTCTTAGGCTGGGGTATTGTGTTTTTCATTTGCCAATATCCTCCCCGCCCGGGTTACTGCTTCCTATTCGAAATAATTCTAGTCCTCTTAGTAAGGCATCACCCCCAAAACCCGCCATGATTGACATCAAAAAAACTCTAAGTAATGAGTCCGCTTCGGATGAGACCACTAAAAGTGCGGCTGCTAATGAACCGGTAAGGATTTCTTCCAAGAAACCAAGGTAAATGAATTTCTTTGTTCTTCGGGGCATGATGATCTTGCCTCGTTTTCTCACATGAGCTGTCAGTCCAACAAATCCACCGATGACCATTGCGAAAATAACGTTTTCTAACAAATTGATCACTCTCCTATTTTTGTTGGTCTACCCTCAGTAACTCTAGGGTGTATTACTATTATACAAGTAGTAATGTTGGAAAAGCATGTGTAAATTTATCGAATTTTCAGTAAATTTTAATGGTAATAAATATGTGTAACTTTTTGGTAAAAATTATTATTTGGGACCTTTAAAATAAGTTACAGGCCTTTAGGCTTAAAGAAGGGATACAAATGAGTGTATGCGAATCAAAGAAGAGCAATTGGAAAGGGGATCACGAATGTTTGTTTTGAATGTAGAAGGCGCTATTTACAGGGAAGGAAAGTGGCTGGTTATTGAAAGGAGCTCCAAAGAGGAACATGCTGGAGGGCTTCTTTCGCTTGTTGGAGGAACCGCAGAAAACGAGGGGTTCTCAAAAGACTTGATTGAGAGGACTTTGAAAAGGGAGCTCTTCGAGGAAGTGGGCATCACAATAAATGATGATGTTAAATATGTTCGGAATACTTCTTTTGTTCTTCCGGATGGAAGGGAAGTACTCGATCTCGTATTTTATTGTGAAATTGACACTGGCGAACCATATCCAAAAAGTAAAGATGAAGTTGAGGCAGTATATTGGATGACGGCAGCAGAAATTTTTGCCCATCCCAAAGCTCCCCTCTGGTTAAAAGAAAGCATTGAAGAGGCAGAGAAAATAAATAACAAATTGCAATACAAATGATGCCGCCTTTAAAAGGTGGTATTATTTTTGCCTAAAAAAGGAAATACGTGTCGACTTAGCGAATAAGTATAGGTATTTTTCAACTTTGAAATGTGAGGTTGCGATTATGGACGCTGTAGAAGAATTATTGACAAAAATTGTGTGTGCTGGTCGTCAAAATAAACGCGTCATTATAGGTGTAGATGGTCTCAGCAGGTCAGGAAAAACGACATTTGTGAGGAAATTCGCTTCAATTCTTTCTGAAAAACAGATTGAAAATATGGTCTTTCACCTGGATGACCACATAGTTGGACGGTCAAAAAGGTACAATTCCGGCCACGAGGAATGGCAGGAGTATTATTTCTTGCAGTGGGATGTAGAGTGGTTAAAGAAATCCTTGCTTGATAACTTGATCCATCAAAATGAAATTGAACTCCCGTTTTATGATAATAAGTTGGATCAACATGTTTATCAAAAGCTGCAGTTGACCGGGAAAGACGTCTTTATTGTTGAAGGGATTTTTCTCCAGAGAGAGGAATGGAGACCATATTTTGATTTTACCGTCTTTATAGATTGTCCAAGAGATATAAGGTTTGCACGGGAACGCTTTCAAACCCAGCAGAACATCGAAAAGTTCAGGAACAGATACTGGAAAGCTGAGGACTACTACATGGAAAAACTCCGGCCAGTAGAAAAAGCCGATCTAGTCATTCCTTATTATGAACTGATTAACTAAAACTGCAGGTGATGGAAAATGATTTGGAAAAAGCTATTTAACTTTGGCAGGAGTAAGGAAACCGAGTTTATAGTAGAACAAAGCGGAATTTCACAAGAGGCACTAGCAATAGTCAAAAGAAGTATAAATGGTAGAATTCATCCTTTTTACAAAGTGGATTTGTATACTGAAAAACCAGCTGAAATTACGGGGATTTGTGTGGAAGCCAAACAGGAAAAAGCGGAACAATTGGTTTTGAAACTAAAAGAGCAACTTAAGTCGATAAACTATTTGCCTTTTATATGCGAATCTGATCGTGAAAAAATCGGCATCATTCCTGGATCAGACCAGTTTGATATCCTTAGGGTCCAGCAGACGAATGGGGATAACTACGATATTAGTAATGAAAAGGTTATTTCTAAGCTCAAGGATTGGTATAGACGTTATCCATTTATCATCATTGGCGCAGATTACGATTGGGTAGAAGCGAACTTTGAAGTTTTTCCTGAAGGGAAAGCCCTAAAAGCATTTGCAAAAGAAATCTACAAATTCTGTCCTGATATCGTGGAACAAGGATCAGGAAGCATCAATGGTTTAATTGAAGAAATGGAAGAAACAAGGAAGTTGTACTTATGGTGGGACTGATATGAAAAATAAAGTGCTGCGACACAAATTATTAATAGTTTCTATTTTTATTGGCTGGATTGGGGTGACCATTAATCCTCTCTTTGATTCCGTCACTGTCACTTCGGATTATGATCTAACCAATCATAGACTTGGACTGCCATTGCCAGTAATTGAACAGCATACCTCGTTGACCCCGTTGGAGGACGCCTATCCGTTTGAACTGGGATTCGTTAGTCCGCTAGAGCATCCCACAACATTAATAGCAGGAAACTATTTGATTCTTGTGGTGACAGCAGTGTTTGCTGTTTATTTGATTTTATTTGGTATTGTGTCTTTGTATAAAAGGATTAGGTGATGCTTGATGTCTAATGATCTCTCGATGAAATTCAGAAGATTTGCGATTCATGAATGCAGTGAGTCTAGTCCGTTATATGAATTTCTTTCTTTAAAAATCGCTGAAGATGCAGAGATGATACAACTGGCATCATCAGCACAAAAGGGGCAGCCAGTGCCCAATCTGTTTTTCGGTGCTGTCCACTTTTTATTATTGAAAGAGTATAAACATGCCTTAACGGATTTTTATCCGATCATAACAAATCATCCAGGGAAGGCAGAAGATTCATATCCTGCTTTCGTGCATTTTTGCCGGCGATACTCTGAAGAGATTATTGAAATATTAAAAACTAAAATCGTCCAGACGAATGAGGTCAGACGATGTTCATATCTATATCCTGTATTCAGTCGCATTTCTCATCTGACTAAAAAGCCATTGGCGCTAATTGAAATCGGAACAAGTGCAGGTTTGCAACTATTCGTGGATAAGTACAGTTATTCATATGGCACAGAAGAGATTTTCGGGAATCTTGATTCGGAAGTCCACCTTAGATCAGAAATAAGAGGAGATCAATCACTTTTGAATCCATTGCACCATTTTGATGTTGCAACAAGAATAGGAGTCGACCTGCATATAAATGATGTTAGAAATACAGAGGAATACTTATGGCTAAAGGCATTGATCTGGCCAGAACACAGTGAAAGACAGGAGTTATTTGAAAAAGCGGCAAGCTATATAGGCAATCAGAAGTTGAGTTTAATTCAGGGAGATGGAGTGGAATTGCTTAATTCATTTGTTGCTGAAATTCCAACAGATCAGACTATCTGTGTTTTCCATACCCATGTTGCCAATCAAATGCCTGTCGAGACTAAGGAGAAGCTTCTGGGGCAAATAAAAGAAATAGGAAAACGAAGGGCAATTTTTCATATATACAATAATATTTATGATGCAAAGCTTCACCTCGATTATTATCTCGATGGAAAAGAAAGCTTGAACACCATTGGCGAAACCGAAGGCCATGGCCGCTGGTTTAAACTGTTTTTTTAGGATGTTGAAATTTTTCTGTTAGGGTGAATTTTATGGATAAAGGTATTTTAGTGATTTCTTTCATAGGTATGACCATAGCCATTTTATACTTTATTTATCATCTGTTTATTAGTAAAAAGACAGCTGGATTGGAGCAAGAAATAGAAGAGAAGATGAAGGCCCGTCCAATCGCCAATGTTATTCGTTATTTGATCTTCCTTTCTATCAATTCATTCCTTGCAAATAGGTTTTTCGACATTGGTTGGTTGCTATGGATTAGTTTTTTTTCAGCAGTTGCTTTATGGATCTTGCTGGTAGACCATCAGTTTAACTTTTCATACTTAATCAGTAGCATTATTATTCTTTTGATTTATTTGGGAGCTGGTGTACCGAACCATCAACAATCGTTTCTAAATCATATCAGTGATCATACAGAATACAATTGTTTTAGCATTGAATGTGTGAAAGTCTCTCAAGTGGTGATAGAGGATGAGTTGAAGACTGAGATCGAAACTTATTCGATCCAGGGCTACTCGTTTGATTGGTATTTTCTGTTCGCCAAAGGAGCATTATTTCTAAAAGATGAACAAGGTAATATGGAGGAATTCACAGGTGTTAACATTGGTGGCCTGTGGCTGCTGGAAAAATAACTATGAACAGGAGTGGGGATATGATTAGCGGTGATAAAAGATTACTAGCTGAAAGATGGTTCAGTGAATATTTTACAGAAGGTAATCTCGATGTGATTGATGAACTGACTACAGAGGGCTTTATTTACCATTCGCGAAATGGCGAAAACTCACGCAGATCGATGGTTGATTTCATGAAATGGTACCGATCCGTTTTTCATGACGATGTTTGGGTGCTGGATGATTTGATTGAACAGGGCAATAAGCTGGTAGTACGTTACACCGGCTGGATGACATACAAAGGCGGCTGGTTCGATATCCCGTCTGAAAATCAGCGTGTAAAAGAGACGGGTATCATGATTTTTACATTTGAAGGCAGTAAAGTGAAGGAAATGTGGTGTGAGAATAGCGATGCTGGTATTCTCTATGATTTGGGTGCACTCAAGAAAAACACTCATGAAGTATTTTAGGAGGAAAAGGCATGGCTGGAATGATATTTTGGCTACTTATTGTGGCGTCAGGCTTCCTGTTTTTTTGGGGCTTGATAAATAAATCCTGGAAGCTTCTACTTATGTGTGGAATGGCCGTAACCCTTCCGTCCCTATATTTTCTGGGAGCTAATAATGCATTTAGGCTGTTAGCTCTAGTTCTATTGCTTCCCTTCGGATTGAGTTATTTTTTTGCAAAACATAGAAAGGAAAGCAGATAAGTGGCAGCAAAACTAGCGGCAAACATTTTTTATATCAACGGAGGGGAATATGAAAATTCGATTAGCCAATCAAGGCGATATTAATCAATTAATAAAAATGAGATGGGACTTTACACTCGAGGATTACACTGAAATGGGGGAGGGAGTGGAGTATAGCTCCTTTGAAGAAGAATGCAGAGGTTTCCTCGAATCTGCGATGGAAAGTGGGCAATGGTTTGTCTGGATTGCCGAGAATAACGGAGAAATAGTTTCCCATATTTACATTGAATTGATCCATAAGGTACCACGTCCAGGCAGGATTACCAATCCGTTTGCTTATATGACCAATGTATATACTGTTCCCGAATATAGGGGAAAAGGGACTGGGAGCAAGTTGCTGTCACGTGTCAATGAATGGGCTGAAGAAAAGAAGTTTGAGTTCATCATCGTGTGGCCCAGCGATACGAGCATCGAGTTTTATGGAAGAAATGGCTACACACAGTGTACGGAGCCAATGGAAAAGCATTTTTAATGTGGATAGTTCAATGAATTTTCCTTAAGTAAATTTTTGGAATATTTGAAACCTTCTTCCTAGATAAACGTATTAACATTTATCTAGGAAGAAGGAGGAATAATGATGGCGCGTTTAAGTTTCAATACAGAGAATTCATCTAATATAATCCTTGTGACAGCAATTATTTTAATCATCAGTAGTTTGTTCATGCCTCTCGTTTTTGTTTATATTATTCAGGATTATCTTTACCTATCAGCTGATAAATGGTTTTATGATACACCATCATCTGCGTATGTAATTTTCATGGTTGGCATGCTTTGGATAGCGGTAACTCTATTTCTGTATTTATTTTTCACGTGGAAGTTCGAATGGAAGGGCATCAAGTGGATCACACTTCTCATTATGCTAGGCTGCGTACCATTCTTCATGTTCGGCGTGTCAAACTATTATTACCTTGATGACCAGGGAATGCATTTTAATGATTATAAAACGTTCAACACCGTCAACTCCTATTATTGGGAGGATGTAAAAGAAGCAAAAGAAATTTTCGTGAAAAGTAATGGAGTGACCGTAGTGGACCATTTAAATCTTGTCACAAAAGCTGGAGATGTAATCGAACTGCCTTATAACAGCAAGGTGCAGAACAACAGATTCAAAATCATGGAGAAGCTCCAAGAAAACAATGTTCCCCTGACTAATAATATGGGAGATTTATATGAATGAGTTAAAGTTAAAAAGAAAATATGGTGACCGGGCTGATTGGACTCGTGTTGTTAAAAGGGAATTCATTCAGGATTTCTTCGATGAAGATGGTTTTAAGGGTCACGTTACCATGTTAAAGGTAATCAAAATAACTGAACCTTTACATGCCCAATACGGGGATAAGAAGGTCTGCATAATAGACGAAGGGTATACCTGGCTGCAGCATTTTCCTAAGGGGGCACGTCATTCAGTCACAACAATGTTTAATGTGGCAGGGGAAATTGTCCAATGGTATATCGATATATGCTATCAAAATGGCATTGATAATGATCGCCCGTGGATGGACGATCTCTTTTTGGACATTATTATCCTTCCTGCAGGAGAAGTCTTTCATAAAGATGCCGATGAACTAGAGTTGGCTTTATCTTGTGGTGTTATTGATGATGAACTTTATTATATCGCGGTCTCTGAGGCTGATGCTATAAAGAAACAGATCGAAGGGAATCAACTTAATTTGCTTCATTTAACGAAGGTACATAAAGAGTGTTTGGAACAGAGGCTAACTAGTCGACGGATTTGAGGGGTGTAAAATTGTTTGTGAAATTATATAGTTACCATATAAAATCGGACAAAGAAGAAGAATACCTAAAAATCCAGCAAGAAGCAGATGGTATTTATTCTAGCTTCATTGACGAAAAGACACTTCATCTCCAAAGCAAGAAGGATAAAACGAAATGGCTGGAAATACACATCTATAAGAATGAGAAAATCTATAATGACTGTATTCAAATCATAGATCGGCAGCCGGAAATTCAGGTATTGTACAAGCGCTTTCTTGAAGTGATCACCTCGAATGAGGAAATGGCAGAAGAAGACTATCAACTGATTGATTTAAAAGCAAATAGAATCAGGACTGGGGATTGAGATGAAAAAACTTACTACAGGATTACTTGTGATTTTTCTTTGCATTGTAGGGTGTAGTGCCAGTTTTGAACCGGAGCTTACTAGGATGGATGTGCAAAAAACATCTGAAGAGGGCCAAAATAATGGTGAAGAAAAGATCATTGCCTCAAATGAAAGGCTAAAGAAAATCCAGCAAGCATTCGGTAAAGTTAAGTGGTCACCTAACACGAAAGCTGAAATGGCAAGGAAAGAAGATATAGTCGCCACGTTTTTCATTCAAGAAGAAAAGAAAATGCCTGAAAGATTATATCACTATCGGATATGGTTTGAAGGAGAAACGGCTACGATTATCAGTGATAATGAAAATGAGGGTTACGGAAGGTTAACAGATAAAGTGCAGGTAGATGTTCTTGAATCTGAATTGTTGGCTGGGGAGTAGGGGATAACCATGATAAGCAAAAAAGAGAACCGGATTTCAATTCTGCTATATATAGTATTTCTGATCGGCCTGCTTTTAGCGATGAGTATTGTATTAACAGATATCGACACGCCAAATTCCTTTAGATTTGTAATTGGGTTTGTTATATTCCTGCTGTTATTTGGGCTTTTTCAAATGATCCTCGTCATTATGAGTATTAAGAAATTGCCTGGGATTGATATTAAAAGGCGGATATTGAAATTCTCGGGAACCTTTGTATTCTTAATGACTGTAACTTATATCTCAAACTATTTACTTTGGCCAGAGCGGCTTGATAACCTGGACTTTGGAGCTCCTCTTGGGTTGGCTCTTGGCATCACCTTTTATGATTTATTGTTTAAAAAAAGTGAGGAGAGGTAAATTCGCTTCATTTCTCCTCACTTTTTAAACTAACTTACAGAATTAAACGCAGGCGGATACTCAATTTTTCCCTGTAATCCATTCAAGGAGCCTTTCTTTAACTCAAGTGCCATGAATACTTCGTCTGGCATAGGAAAAGGAGAATCTATTCCAAACTGGCTTGCTGGCGAAAAGCCAAACCGAGGGTAAAAGTTCGGGTGCCCAAGGACAAAAATATGATTATATCCTAAAGCTCTGCAAGCTTTGATACCTTCGTTGACGAGATCAGAACCGATTCCGCTATTTTGATAACCTGGTTTCACAGCCATTGGAGCAAGACCTAAAGTAGGAACAGTTCCTTGCTCGGTAACAAGGTGGATAATACTAAAAAGGATATGTCCGATGACTTCTCCGTCATCTTTAACAGCGACTAGGCTAAATTCAGGGACAAATTGTTCTGATTCCCGTATTAGTTCGACTAAACGTGCTTCATTTTCTCCCGTGTCAAAAGCCATAAAATTAGTCTCTCTTATTCCTGAATAATCATCAGGATTTTCCTGACGGATGATGTAATCATTTTTTTTCATACTTCTTGTACTCCCTCCATATCAGGTTGGAAGTTTTAGATTCCGAGTCAGTAAATTCTTTATAATATTGTTGTTCATTTTCGCCAGATATTGAGTCTGCTTTATTTAACAATGTAATAAGAAAGTCTATTTTAAGGTTAATTTCCTCTTGGTTCTTTGAGTGATCCGAATCTTTCTTTACAGAAACTGCTAATTGATGATAATCATCTGCAAGTGAATCGAGTATGTCTCCGATGACTGAGATTTTTCCGTTCATCGTATAATATTGTCTGCTTAGTCGAGTTATTTCTCCTATGTGAGAGGCTAATGTGATTTCACCTTCCTTTTCTTTCAATATCTTGATCCATATGTTTGGATCACCATCATTCTCCAATATAAATAGAGAGTCCCGAATTGTCCGTTGGAAGTTGTATCCTAGTTGACTCTCAAATTCAGTAATTCTGTTGTACTGGTAAATATTAATGAAAAATCATAAAGCAATGAGAGCAATATTTATGTAGATGATTTTTTTAGATTTCATAAAAACTTCCCTTAAGCAGATTTAGGATTATTTTAACAGTTTATTCCTAATAATGGTATTAGAGTTTTTGCCTATATTTTATATTTCATTTCTTTCACTAAATGACTGATTATCTGTTATGATAAAAGCTGGCTTTTTTGCCGGAATCAATAGTCGAGGAGAACCTGAATGACAAATAAACTTCCATTTACAATAAGTAAAAACGATACATTCTTTGATTTATTAGGGGATTACATTGGTGATGTCTTTTACGATATTTTGCCTGAAAAGGGCTATGAACTCCGTGATGAGCAGATTTATATGGCCTTCCAGGTGGAGCAGGCCTTTAAGAATAAAGGAATTGTGTTCGCCGAAGCTGGCGTCGGTACCGGAAAAACCTTCGTCTATCTTATTTATGCCATTCTATACGCAAGATACATGGGCAAGCCGGCGATTGTTTCCTGCTCTGATGAAACACTGATCGAGCAGCTCGTAAAAGAGGGCGGGGATATCGAAAAGCTCGAAAAGGCGTTAGGGTTGAAGGTCGATGTCCGATTGGCAAAAGCGAGAGAACAGTATGTGTGCGTGAAGAAGCTTGATGACCTTTCAAACACGTCAAATGAAAAAGAAATCCTGGACGTCCATGACCAGCTGCCAGATTTCATCTTTGATGAAGGGATTTCTATGAATTCATTCACTCGTTATGGCGACCGGAAGGAATATCCATGGGTCACGAATGAAAAATGGGCATCAATGGCCTGGGATCCTCTTCAGCAATGCTCAACATGCAGCTGGCGCCACCGCTGCGGCCAAACTTTGAATCGTGATTACTATCGTCATGCAGGCGATTTAATTATTTGCTCACATGACTTTTACATGGAGCATGTCTGGACGAAAGATTCTCGTAAACGGGAAGGGCAGATGCCATTGCTGCCAGAATCAAGTACCGTGATTTTTGATGAGGGCCACTTGCTTGAGTTCGCAGCGCAAAAGGGGCTAACATACAGGTTCAACTCACAAACTTTGAATACTGTCCTGACGGGATATATGCACCAGGATGTCCGTGAGGAGTCTCTTTATTTAATCGAAGATATTTTAGAGCTTCATGATGCATGGTTTGACCTTTTAGTGGGAAATTCGTCTTTAGTCGAAGGATCTAATCGTAAAGAAGTGCAAATGTTATCGAGTATCCGAAAAACAGCAGAAACCTTGGAGAAAAAGGTTTCCGATTTAATGGACCAGCTAGTATTTGACTCGGAAATGTTCCTGATTGACGAATACCATTTAAAAATCATGGAAGAATACCTCGAGTTTTTTGCATACGGTCTTTCAATTTTCTTAAAGAACGACGAAGGGATTTTCTGGCTAGAAGAGAATGAAGTGCAAACATCGCTAGTCATCATGCCTCGTCTCGTTGAGGATATTTTGAAAAAAGAAGTATTCGCCCAAAACATCCCGTTTGTATTTTCTTCAGCGACCCTGTCCCAGGCTGGAGATTTCAGCTATATAGCGAAAAGCCTTGGAATTGAAACATACTCATCCTTTACTGTAGCTTCACCATTCGACTATGAAGAGCAAATGGAATTCGTAGCACACATCGAGGATGATGAAATAAAGAAATGGAACAAAATAGGGGATGACATTATAAGTAAGAATGGCAGCTCGCTTGTGCTCTTCTCTTCTATGCAGGAAATGGAACGATTCCGGGCATGGACTGAAAAACAAGAATGGAGTTTCCCAATCTTGTTTGAGGGAGACCGTGAAATCAGTGAAACCGTAAAGGAATTCCAGAATGACATCGATTCTGTTCTCTGTTCCTACAACCTGTGGGAAGGCCTCGACGTACCAGGAGAGTCACTGATTCAAGTCATCATTTCGTCATTGCCATTCCCGCCTCATGACCCAGTCTTCCAGGCGAAAAGAAAGCATGCGGATAATCCAGCTGCTGAGGTAGATATACCATATATGCTCCTACGCCTAAGACAAGGAATGGGACGATTGATCAGAACCAATCAAGATAGCGGAACCGTACATGTATGGCTTAATCAAAATCAAAAAGCTGCGTACTATGAAGAGTTAAAAGGTGTATTGCCTGTTCAAAATATTCAATGGAAATAGAGAAATCCCGAAAGGACTAATCCTTTCGGGATTTCTCAGTTAGGTGTTAGAGTCCGCAACCGCACTTTCTGCGGCGGCGGTCCCGATCATCATCCCGATCATCTCGAGCACCGGCTACTAAATCCTCAATTATACAACGGCGCACAGCACGGCAGAGGTCATCAAAATCAACAGTTGCCCTGACTCTGTCTCTGTCACGCTTAGGGAAAAATACACCTGCTACATCATTGTCATTACGATTGTATCCCATTAGAAACTCAACTCCTTTCCATCATGAAAGATACTTACACGATATCTTATGTGGAGAGGGACGAGTTGTTAGGGTCTCTACCTATTTTTTTCATAAATGTGCTAGTCTCATATGATAAAAGTTTAATAGATAGAAAAAAAGCAAGCGAAGCCCGCTTGCTTTTTTAATGCATATGACGATATACACCGATGACTTTACCAAGTATGGATACGTTACGTAGGATGATTGGATCCATCGTAGGATTTTCCGGCTGGAGCCTGAAATAATCCTTTTCCTTGAAGAAACGCTTAACTGTTGCTTCATCATCCTCTGTCATTGCTACAACAATGTCTCCGTTATTAGCAGTTTTTTGCTGTTTAACAATAACATAGTCACCGTCGAGGATGCCTGCTTCAATCATACTGTCACCCATGATTTCCAGCATGAAAACCTGCTCATCATGTGGAACAAGGCGATCAGGAAGAGGGAAGTACTCTTCTACATTTTCAATGGCCGTGATCGGCATACCAGCTGTTACTTTACCGACAACAGGTACATTAACCACTTTATATTTAGGAATGCGGCTATCTTCTTCTATTTCCAGGATTTCTATTGCACGCGGCTTAGTAGGATCGCGTCGAATCAAGCCTTTGCTCTCAAGTCTTGCAAGGTGTCCGTGGACAGTGGAGCTTGATGCAAGCCCAACGGCTTCACCGATTTCGCGTACGGATGGCGGATACCCTTTTTTCTTGACTTCGCCTTTTATGAATTCAAATATATCTTGTTGCCGCTTAGATAACTTTGTCATATTTACGCACCTCGTATATTTTCTTGTCCTAATTATACCATGTCTATTCCACAGATACAAACATAAGTTCGAATTTTTGAGTTGACACGAAACAAATGTTCGATTTATAATAAAATCAATTAACCGAACATACATTCGTTAAGGGGTGCCGTAAATGAAAAAACTATGGGAAAACTATTCATATGCCTTGGTCCTGCTTGCAGTCAGCTTAATCTTTTCATTCGTAGCAAAAGCACAATTAAATAACGAAGATGCATACATAACTGTTACTATAGAAGAAGGACAATCACTGTGGGAGATTGCAGAGGTGTTTGCCAGCGAACATAATTTTACCGAAAATGAATTCGTTAGCTGGGTAGAAAAAGAAAACGGAATTATTGGGGAAATGGTTTTTCCGGGAGATGAACTGGTGATCCCTGTTGTGGCTGAACAGATGGAACCTACCCAGATTGCGGGAGCAGAAAGATAGATTGGACTAGAATAAGGTGACAACATGAAAGCAATTATTTATTGCCGCGTAAGTACAACGAAGGAAACGCAGGAGACTTCGCTTGTCAGGCAGGAAGAAGAGTTGCTGCGTCTGGCAAGCAATTATGGTTTTGAAGTAGCGAGTATTATTAAAGAAAAAGCTAGTGGTTATGATCTTGAAAGAGAAGGGATCCTGGAACTGCTGGAATTGATCAAGGACAAGAATATAGGGGCATTGCTAATCCAGGATGAGACAAGACTTGGAAGAGGTAATGCTAAGGTTGCAATTCTTCATTGTATCCTAAAAGAAAATGTAAAATTATATAGTGTCTCTCACAGTGGGGAACTCCAGCTTTCTGAATCAGATTCCATGGTGCTGCAGATTGTCAGCATGGTAGAAGAGTATCAGAGGAAAATCCATAATATTAAGATTAAGCGTGGCATGAAACGAGCGATTGAGCATGGGTACAAGCCACAGCGCAATCTGAAAAATCAAGGTGAGCATTCAGGCCGTGATCGGAAAGAGATGCCGGTTGAGGAAATCGTCAAGCTGCGGAATAATGGGTTGACCTTTGCTGAAATTGCCGCCACATTAAGAGGATTTGGGTACGATGTATCTAAGGCAACAGTGAACCGAAGATATCTTGAGTACATAGAAACAAAAGAATAACGAAGCTCTATTCTTGTAAAATCGTAAAAATTTTAGTAAGATGTCATTTGACGTATTTTTTTACAAAGGAGCTTTACAATGCTATCAAGTGATAAAATTGCTAGAATCAATGAACTGGCAAGGAAAGCAAAATCATCTAAGTTGTCGGAAGAAGAAGCAAAGGAACAGACGAAGCTTCGTGCAGAATATCTCCAGTCTTTCCGGTCTTCTATGCTCAATACACTTAAAGGTGTAACCATTGTGGATCCAGAAGGCAATGACGTTACGCCTGATAAGCTCAAGGACGAAAAAGCGAAGAATAAGCTTCATTAAATATATACTAATTTGGAATACATACGACATGTATTCCATTTTTATTTTGTTGAATTTATGATAAATAATCGACTAGTTTGTTTCATCTCCCTAAATAAGTGGGAATTAGACTAATGTATGATACAGAGGTAATCCTGTTTCGCACTAAAAAGCACTTCTTTGGATTTATTTTTTCACTCACAAAGGCTATCATTTACATATCAACAGCAAGTTTGTGTCAAAATAGATAACAATACGGCCATTTCTGTCCCTTTCAGGCACAATTTGTTGTATAATAATTTCTCTCGCTATAATATTAAGGATGTAGCCAGTACCTATAGAAAGGATGTATTTAATGTTTAAAGAAATTGATATGCTTTCAATTGATTCCATTCGTACATTATCAATTGATGCAATTGAAAAGGCAAATTCCGGCCACCCAGGCATGCCAATGGGGGCAGCTCCAATGGCATACACATTGTGGACTCGTTACATGAACATCAACCCTAAAAACCCAGAATGGTTTAACCGCGATCGTTTTGTATTGTCTGCTGGACATGGTTCAATGCTGTTATACAGCTTGCTGCACCTAGCAGGATATGATCTGACAATGGATGATATTAAACAGTTCCGCCAGTGGGGAAGCAAGACTCCAGGACACCCTGAGTTCGGCCACACTGCTGGTGTAGATGCAACAACTGGACCGCTTGGGCAGGGAATTGCTATGGCAGTCGGTATGGCAATGGCTGAACGTCATCTTGCTGCTGCTTACAATAAAGATAACTATAATCTCGTTGATCACTATACATACAGCATTTGCGGTGACGGCGATCTAATGGAGGGTGTATCTGCTGAAGCAGCATCACTGGCAGCTCACTTGAAGCTAGGCAGAATGATCGTGCTTTATGATTCAAACGATATTTCTCTGGATGGAGATCTTGATAAGTCATTCTCAGAAAGTGTTGAAGGCAGATTCAAATCATATGGCTGGCAATACATTCGCGTCGAAGATGGCAATAACCTTGAAGAAATCGCAAAAGCAATTGAAGAAGCTAAGACAGATGAAGATCGTCCTACTATGATTGAAGTAAAGACTGTCATTGGTTATGGTTCACCAAACCTTTCAGGTAAATCAGATGTTCACGGCGCTCCACTAGGTGCTGATGAATTGAAGCTTACTAAGGAAGCTTATAAGTGGACTTTTGAAGAAGACTTCCATGTTCCAAGTGAAGTATATGATCACTTCAAACAGCAAATCGCTAATAAAGGTGAACAAGCGGAACAGGCTTGGAACGAGCTTTTCGCAAAATATAAAAGCGAGTATCCTGAACTAGGAGCCCAGCTTGAGAAGGCAATGAAGGGTGAGTTAGTTGAAGGATGGGATAAAGACATTCCTGTATACGAGGAAGGAAAGAGTCTTGCGAGCCGAGCTTCCTCTGGAGAAGCACTTAACGGAATCGCGAAAAACCTTCCTTACCTGGTCGGTGGGTCGGCTGACCTTGCCGGATCAAACAAAACAATGATCAAAGGATCAGGTGACTTCTTCCCGGGTTCATTCGAAGGGCGCAACATCTGGTTTGGTGTTCGTGAATTCGCTATGGGTGCTGCGATGAACGGTATGGCACTTCACGGTGGACTTAAGGTATTTGGCGGAACATTCTTCGTGTTTTCCGACTATTTAAAGCCGGCAATCCGACTTGCTGCATTAATGGGATTGCCTGTAACATACGTATTCACACATGACAGCATTGCGGTAGGGGAAGATGGTCCTACACACGAACCAGTCGAGCAGCTTGCTGGACTTCGCGCTATGCCGAACCTGTCTGTCATCCGTCCTGCAGACGGTAACGAAACAGCGGCTGCATGGAAGCTCTCAGTTGAATCAACTAAGATGCCTACAGCTCTTGTGTTGACTCGCCAAAACTTGCCAACAATCAAAGATACTGACAAGAATGCGTACGAAGGCGTATCTAAAGGTGCTTACGTCATTTCTCCAGCTGGAAAAGACAATGCTGATGCATTGCTTTTAGCAGCAGGTTCAGAAGTCGGCCTTGCCGTGAAAGCACAAGAGGCTTTAGCTTCTGAAGGAATTGATGTGTCTGTTGTCAGCATGCCTTCATGGGATCGTTTCGAACAGCAGTCCAAGGAATACAAAGAAAGTGTTATTCCGAAGTCTGTCAAAAAGCGCCTTGGAATCGAGATGGGCTCTTCACTAGGCTGGCACCGTTACGTTGGTGACGAGGGTGAAGTACTTGCGATCGATACATTTGGTGCATCTGCGCCAGGCGAAAAAATCTTAGAAGAGTACGGCTTCTCCGTGAACAATGTAGTTGCTCGAGTAAAAGCTTTGCTTGAGCAAAACTAATAATCAAACTATAACGAGCATGGGACCATTTAGGTTACATGCTCGTTTTTTATTATTTTTTTAGTTTTTTCATTCTGCCATTTGGGCAAAATGAAATATTGTTCCTTACTGAAAATTATGGTAAAATTTAAACGAACATTTGTTCTGAGAAGAGAGAAGAGGTGCTGTCATGATAACAAATATTGTCCCTTATCTTGTCACCAATGGAAATGGACAGGAAGCCGTGGAATTTTACAAACATGCGCTGGGAGCTGAAGTCATTAGTCTGCAAACATTTGGTGAGATGCCTGCAAACCCTGAGTATCCCCTTCCAGAAGAGGCGAAGGATCGAGTGTTGAATGCCCAGTTGAAAATTGGTCATGCTAGCTTGATGCTATCTGATACATTTCCTGGAAATCCATATCAGCTTGGATCCCAGGTGACTATAGCGATTTTAATCAATGATGCATCAGAAGCTAAAGAAATATTTGATAAACTGCAGGATAGCGGAAAAGTTACGATGCCATTGCAGGAAACATTCTGGAGTCCTGCCTATGGACAGGTGACTGACAGATTTGGCGTGGAGTGGCAAGTGTCCACAGAAAATGAAAAATAAATAGCTCGTAAGCCAGGCTGCCCTTGCAGTCTGGCATTACGGTAAAGAATTCTGGATAGCCTGCTGATAGTTAACGGATAATATGCCGCTATAGTACCTAAAAGTTTTTGACAATGATTATATAAGGACAAAGTGTATCCACGAATAAATTACCCTGTATTTAAAAAACCGTACACTAGCTAGTGACTAATAAATCCTCTTGAAGATTCTCTCAAACCTAATCACTAATATATTTTCATTGAAATTTATTCAGGTCGTTTACCCATGATTACGCACGCGATAATTTTTTACTTATTCAATATTAATATTTCTTTAGGTAGTACACACAGTTGTCTAGAATATAAAATAACTTTTATGAATCCTAAGATATTGGAAAAGCTATTAAAAAATAGCTGGAGTGTTCCTTATGCATTTTATTTACAATGGTTTGTTTCTAATAGCGGGAATCATTTGGGGTGATTGGAAGCATTGGCGGGATTATTATTCCACGATTCTTTACTTTATTACCGGAGATCTATTAAAATTTGCGTTGCTTTACAATTATTCAATGTGGACCTATCAAGAGACCATTATGGGTGAAGTCATACTAAGGAATCATACTATTATATCCATTATGATTATTGTAATTGTTTATCCTTCCACGATTCTTTTGTATCTTGGCAGATTTCCTCAAACCCGCTGGAAGAAGCTAGCGTGGATATCATTTTGGGGGTTCCTTTATACATTCGTGGAGTTTATCAATGAAAAGTACTTAAATTTAATAAATCATCACCATGGCTGGAATATTGGCTGGTCTCTTCTGTTCAATTTCGTTATGTTCTCATTGCTGAGGGTTCATTTCAAAAATCCTCTTTTAGCATGGGGATTGTCAATCCCTTGGATAATCTATCTGCTTAATGTCTTTAATGTTCCTATTGAAAAAATGAAATAAGCTGCCTCTGCTTCATTGGAAATAATGAAAAACATCCTTCATAACAAAATGATGGCACCTTATTTATAGTACACTGGTGAAAATGCCAGCCAAACAAGTCTTGATAAGAGTGAAGATGAATTAAAACGGGAAATGGTATAAGGATAAATGTTATGAAAGGGATGAAAGAAATGACAGGAAGTTTAGCGGGAAAGGTAGTTATCATTACTGGTGGAGCAAATGGGATTGGCAGGGGAATAGCGAAGGCTTTTGTTGAGAAACAGGCTATTGTTTGCATTGCAGATAAAGATGAGAAAATGGGGGAGGAAGTTGTCCTCGAGCTGGAAGGCTTAAGCGGAAAAGCCGCCTTTTATAAAACAGACGTAAGGGAAGAAGAAGAAATTTTAAATCTAGTAGAATGTGTAGTAAATGATTTCGGTAAAATTAATATTTTAATCAATAATGCCGGCGTATCAAGATTCAAGCCTCTATTTGAGCTGACGACTGCCGAATGGGAGGATGTAGTGTTCACGAATCTAAGGAGTGTTTTCATTGGTTCGCGTGAAGCTGCACGCAGGATGGAGGCAGGAGGCCGGATCATCAATATTGCTTCTACAAGAGCAACAATGTCTGAGCCGAACTCAGAAGCTTATGCTTCATCCAAAGGCGGGATCGTTGCATTGACCCATGCACTGGCAGCTTCTCTTCAAGAGAAGGGGATCGCTGTCAATTCTATAAGTCCTGGCTGGATTCAAACAGAGGACTATGATGAGCTCAGGGAGAAGGACCATCTTCAGCATTGGTCTAACCGTGTAGGGAAACCCGAGGATATAGCTAAAGCCTGCCTCTATTTAGCTGACCCAGATAACGAATTTATAAATGGACAGGACCTGGTAATCGATGGTGGAATGACACGTAAAATGATCTATGAAGAATAATTAAATAAGAGGGAGCTGCAAAAATGATTGCGGCTCCCTTTCAACTTTCAATATTTTTTTATAGAATAGGAGGAGGAGAAAGTACGTAATTGGGAGAGAAGTAATGGATGAAATACACGAAAAAGAACCCCAAAAAGAAAAAGCAAGTCCAGAGAAACTTCAATCTGGCAATCTTATTATTTATTGCCTTTATTGTTTTTTTCCTGCTTGATAGATTCCTGGATTTATATAATCAGAGTTTCAAAAAAATGAATGTAGGTGTGAATAGTTCAATTGCAGAAGTTGCCAAGTATACTCCGATGATTGAGGAAGAATTAAAAAAGGTTGGGCTGGACGGACATACCATTACAGTCGCAGCTTTAATGATGCAGGAAAGCCAGGGGAAGGGCGGTGATCCTATGCAAGCCTCTGAATCTGCTGGCCTGGCACCAAATACGATTCAGGATCCTAAACAAAGCGTCCAACAAGGTGTAAAGTATTTCAATCGAGTTGTAGAGTATGGAGATAAGAAGCAAGTGGACTTCCCCACAGTCATCCAGTCATACAATATGGGAATTGGCTATATTGATTTTGTAGCAAAAAACGGTGGTAAGCATAGCGAGGAGCTGGCAAAGAAATTTTCGATGATCCAGGTTGAAAAAAATCCCCAAACATATGATTGCGGCGGTGATAAGAACAATTTCCGTTATCCTTATTGCTATGGTGATTTTACCTATAGCACAAAGGTTGCGAAACATATGGAATCAATAACGGTGAGCATTCCAGCTGATTTAAACGAGGCAAGTACGAAGCGTTCTTTTTAAATTGATTGATATGATAACCAGTTAAAACATCCGAATATTCGGGTGTTTTTTTATTAAAGAAAATTTTTCGGATAAAGCAGGAAAAAAGAATGAACACGGTAAATATATTAGTAACAAATACCTATACTAATAATCAGGAGGTGTGTGTATATGTTTGAATATGGAAAGGACATTCCACTGGACGGCGCGGCAGTAAATCAGGCGGCTCAACAAGGGAACTTTGAAGAACAGGAAATCTCGAAAAATGCTGTTTTCAATTTCGACCATCGGAAGGACATTCCATTGGATGGAGTAAAATAATTCAGTAAAAAAAGCCTGAAAACAGGCTTTTTTGCTGGTTTAAAATTGTTTAGCAAGCTCGTTCGCGCGTTGAATCGCTTGTTGCTTGATTTCCTGAGCTTTATCAGGCGTAGCTGCCATACCTTCTATCGCCAGTGTTTCAACATCAGTCACACCCATAAAGGCAAGAACTGCACGAAGATAACGGTCACCAAATTCCAGATCTTTAGCAGGACCCTCTGAATAAACACCGCCTCGTGCCTGGATATGAAGGGCTTTTTTACCACCTAGCAAACCAACCGGTCCTTCTGCAGTATACTTAAATGTCTTACCAGCGATTGCAATATTGTCAATGTAAGCTTTCATTTTTGGAGGGAAACTGAAATTCCATAATGGAGTCGCAAAGATGTACTTATCTCCGGAGATAAATTGGTCTGTCAGCTGATTAATCGAGCTGACTTTTTGTTTTTCATCGTCACTAAGCTGTTCGAAAGCTGACCCTTGCTGTAATTTGCCCCAGCCACTGAAAACGTCTGTATCAATGAATGGAACGTCCATTTTATAAAGGTCCAATCTGACGACTTCATCCTCAGGATTGTTTTCACGATAGGCCTTAATAAACTCCTCCCCAACCGATAAACTGAACGATTCCTCAACCGGTTTTGGGTTCGCTGTAATATAAAGTACTGTAGCCATGCATAGTCATCCTTTCTCTTTCTGATTAACATTGATATATTCCCCTGATTACAACCTAGTATTCCTTTTTTTACATAAAAAGTTGATAAACTTCTAATTCCGTGACAACGGAAATTTTGGATTTTATAATGAAAAAGTAAGAAAGTTTTGAATTCGACATAATTAGTGGTTTTTTTCGGCATCTTTAGACAAACGCAGACCGAGCGTTTTCCTATAATAAAGACAAAAGCTTGTCTGCAGAGGAGGGGATCAAATGAGATCCTACCAGCTATATCTAATAGAAGATGAATTTGCCTCCCATTATTTCGGAAGAGAACGGATGTTTTATCAATTGTTTTTAGAATATAGTCAAGCAAACGATGACCTGAAGTCTATCATTGCCAAGCAAGTCAAGTTTGTTACAAAATCCATTCCTGTGCTCCGCATCCATCAGCTCCTGCATCAACAGCTTTCGAAGGCAAAAGGATTTCATGTTGAGAACGGCACATATATTTATGAAAATAACACAAATAACAGTTCAGCCACCCTTAGAGTCCATGAGAGATGGCTAGAATTGGATTCCCATGGGCAAGTCGACGCGGAAACAGTCTTTTTTGAAATCCTCCGGAAATGTGAATCATCATTCCTGGCTATCGATCTCAAATCAAACAAATACGGCTGGCTCAAGCCGATTAAAGAACGTAAATATGTATAATGAAGGTTGATGCATTGTTTTTAGTGCATTAATTATGAAGTAAATGCAAAAAGTTTTCAAAATGAGTTCATTTAATAGAGAAAAAAACCTACAGATATTGTATAATAACTGTTGGTTTAGTACACTGTATGTTAGACAACATGAAGGAGGAAGTTTTTATGTGGGATCTAATTCTAGTTGGTATACTGGCATTGGTTGTCGGTGTAGCTCTAGGATTTTTCATTGCTCGTAAATATATGGAGAGCTACTTGAAGAAAAATCCGCCAATCAACGAACAAATGCTTAAAATGATGATGATGCAGATGGGTATGAAACCATCCCAGAAGAAAATCAATCAAATGATGTCAGCAATGAACAAGCAGACAGGAAAATAATAAAGGACAAGCACTCATTCATTAGCGATGAGTGCTTTTCTTATTTGTAGAGTCTCTTAAGGACATTTCAATGTTTGGATGGAGTAAAAATGTCTAAGAAGATGGTTTTAATAGACATTTTGAGGTTTGGATCGGATTGAAATGTCTAAGAAGAAGGGTTTAATGGACATTTTGAGGTGGAGATTGGATTGAATTGTCCAAGAAGAAGTTACTACATTGCAAACATTAAAAATAACTAGATAAAAATAACGCCGGAAATGGCGTTATTTTTGTTTGTTTGGTTTGTCTGCAGTCTTAGTTTTAGCGCCTTGCTGAAAAATAGAATCAAAAAATTCGTCCGCAGTTTCCATTACGCCTCCATGAAGCTGGCCGTCAGCACCGACTTTGTTTTTGTCACCTTTAACTGGATTATGGATTCTTACCATTGAAAATACACCTCCTATAATTAGGCTTTGTAATCAAAGAACAAAATAACCGGACAACAGCAAATGTTAAACAATGGCAGGACATCTATTGGCAAATACAGAATATGAAACCTAATGAATTTTAAAAAGGGGATTATATATGTATCAATATTTCAATGGACTTGTCATACGGGAAGGCACGGAAGGAATACCGGCGGAAAAGGTTGAGAAGCTTTTTGAAGACGCGGGCTGGGTAAGGAACACTCCAGATTGGCAAAAGGAAAAGTTTTCACTGATATTCAAGAATTCCACCTGGGCATTTACAGTGTGGGACCAAAATGAAATGATCGGGATGGTCAGGGTCATCTCGGATCAGATTATGGCAGCGAACATTATGGACCTGGCAGTTTTATCGGAATATCGTGGAAAAGGTATTGGCCAGAAACTCGTGCAGCTTTGCGTACAAAAACTTCCGCATGGAGACTGGTTTGCCCACACTTCTGCCAATAACTTCAGCTTTTATGACAAATGCGGCTTTGAGGTAAAGGATCTTTCGCAAAATGGTACTTGTTCGTATTATGGATACATCCAGGCACGTAAAGATGGACATCGATAGGAGGGCTGTAATTGAATCAACATGAATTTGAAGCAGTCATCAGGCAGCCGGCTGCTAAAAGGTATGAATACTTCATTAAAAAAACAGCAGATTATGAAGAGGTTTGGGGACTATATAACGAAGGCTGGGCAACTGCTCAAGATGACTTGGGCAATACACTGCTCCCATTCTTCCCTAATGAGAAGTTCGCAGAAACCTTTGCGAAGAAAGAATGGGAAGGCTTTAGTCCAAAAAGAATTGAATTGGACCACTTCCTTGAAAAGTGGCTTCCGGGGATGAAATCTGACGGAGTCAAACCTTCCATTTTTCCAACGGACACAGATTCTGCCTTAATCGATGTGGACACACTGATGGAAGATTTAGCAGCTGAGCTGGAGAAGTATTGAATTTAAGATTAAATTTAAATGATATCCATAATATACCCGATATGGTATAATTGCAACATCATGATTTTAAGAAAGAGAGAGCTGAAAAAATGTCACGTCAAACTGAAGATGCAGCGGCTTTGGAGAGTCAACCCGAGTGGCTGCAAGCTTATGTAGAATCACCTGAAAAACAAAAAGCTTTATATAAAAGGACATTATTAATAGTTGTTTTATCCCAGATTTTCGGCGGTGCAGGTCTTGCTGCAGGTATTACTGTGGGTGCGCTGTTGGCTAAAGATATGCTTGGCACGGATAGTGTCGCCGGTCTTCCGATAGCTCTTTTCACCCTGGGATCTGCTGGAGCGGCTCTCGTTGTAGGACGTCTTTCGCAACACTATGGCAGGCGCGCGGGCCTGGCTTCAGGATTTTTAACAGGCGGAATTGGCGCAATTGGGGTGATCATTGCAGCAGTCACGAATAATATCTTTTTGCTTTTTGCTGCGCTTTTAATATACGGTGCTGGAAGTGCGACAAATTTACAGGCACGATATGCAGGGACGGATCTAGCCAGTTCGAAACAACGTGCGACAGCAGTCAGTATCGCGATGGTGTCCACTACGTTTGGTGCTGTAGCTGGTCCTAACCTTGTCGAGGTAATGGGGGAGTTTGCAATTTCTGTAGGGGTGCCGGCTTTGTCCGGACCATTCATTCTCGCAGCCGCAGCCTATATCGTTGCTGGATTAGTGCTATTGTTTTTCCTCCGTCCAGATCCGTTTGTGGTTGCCAGGGCGATTGCATTGGCAGAACGGAATGCAAAAGCAAGCTCTCCTGATTATGTAGAGGAAGAACTCGTAACGGATAAAAGGGGTATCGGAGTTGCAGCCCTTATTATGGTCCTCACCCAAATGGTAATGGTAGCGATTATGACGATGACTCCGGTGCATATGGGCAGCCATGGACATGGTTTAAGCGCTGTTGGGATGGTAATTGGGTTCCATATTGGAGCTATGTATCTTCCTTCTCTATTGACTGGTGTACTTGTTGATAAGGTCGGACGCGGGACGATGGCGGTCGCTTCAGGCGTTACACTGCTGATTTCCGGGGTTATGGCTGCGGTTGCTCCGGGTGAATCTATGCTGTGGATCACCCTGGCACTCATTCTGCTCGGTCTCGGCTGGAATTTTGGCCTGATCAGCGGAACCGCACTGCTTGTCGATGCGACAAATCCAACGAACCGCGCAAAAATGCAAGGAACTGTGGATGTGATGGTCGCTTTGTCGGGAGCCACGGGCGGGATGCTTTCCGGGATGGTCGTTGCGAATTCAAGCTTTGCCTTCCTGTCGCTTGCAGGAGGCGTACTATCCTTAGTTTTAATACCATTTGTGGTTTGGTCGAATAGAAAGTAACTGTTTTTCTGATGAGTCTGGATGTTCCAGGCTCTTTTTGTTACTTCAATTGCAGGTTTTATCATTCACCTGTCGAATTTACTAACTTTGATAAATCTTTTGGAAAAGAGTTGGTATTATATATGGCTAATTTAGTGTTAATGAGTAGTTTGAGCAACAATATTGATTTAACAAATACAATCAAGGAATTAATAGGTCCCAAGCCTTTTAAGCTCGCTTATATTCCCTCGCAAACAGATAAGGAAAGAATCTATTTCGAAAAAGTGAAGCCTGAATTCATGGCTCTGGGTATTACCGACTTCTTTTATTTTGATGTAGATGAGGAGTATCAGGAGTACCAGCTTGAGGAGTTTAAAAGCTGTGACGGCGTTTTCTTATCAGGAGGTAATACATATTATTTTTTGAAGAATCTGCAGGATAAAAACATTAATGTCTATTTAAAACAAATGGTTCTAGAAGGAAAGTTGTTAACCGGGGTGAGTGCAGGGAGTATCATAATGTCGAAAACAATCAAGATAGCCTCCTTCTATGATGAAAATGAAGTCAAGTTAGAACAGCTTGATGGCCTGAATTTAGTGGATTTTGAGTTCATGCCGCACTGGCAAGAAAATGAACAACTGCTGGAAAAATTACTAAGTTATTCTTTGCAGGAGGAATCCAGCATTTTTACATGTGCTGACGGAGACGGAATTGTCATCAAAGACAATCATGTTGAATTGTTTGGAGCAATAAGTGAAATTCGTAAAGGGAAGATTATCAAATAAAAAGCTAACGCAAAGCCCTCCAGGAAGAAATGACCAAGGAGGGCTTTGCGTATATTGAAGTTTCAACTTATTTTTAGATTATAGATTTAGTAGCATTTTTATCTTCGAAACTACATCCTTGGGGCTGAATGGCTTCAAAATGTATTCGCTGGCCCCTAATTCTTCTCCTCGTTTGAGGTCATGAGCTTCCCCTTTAGCAGAAAGCATGATCACGGGTGTGTCTTTATTTTTCCTGACTTCCTCCAATACTGAAAAACCATCTCTTCCAGGCATTAAAATGTCCAGGATGATGATGTCAAAGGAATCCTGCAGCGCTTTCTCCAAAGCTTCATCGCCATTGTCCGCGACTTCCACAACAAATTCTTCTCTTTCTAAGTACATCTTTAATAAATGGCTAATTCTTTGCTCATCCTCAGCAACTAGCACTCTCTTTCCCATGTTTTCCCCCTGAAATGTCTTTGTTTATAGTAAGTATACACTATTATTGAGTTGTTTTCTTCGATGCAAAGGGAATTTCATCCCGATAAAATAAATTGATTTAGAAAATTGAGTGTGCTAATATGTGACCTATAATATTTTAATTCATACTATACATATAGGAATTATAATAATTAAAAAGCGGGTGAATAATTTGGGCAGGGAATTTATCCCCTTGTTTGACGAATGGGCAGAGTTTTACGACGAGACGGTTTCTGGGCAAGACGCTGAATATAAAGATGTTTTTGAAAATTACGAGGGAATTTTAAAATTAGTAGCTCAAAAGTCAAAGGGTAGGGTACTTGAATTTGGTGTTGGGACAGGAAATCTTACCGAAAAACTAATCGGCTTGGGCAGAGAGGTATATGGAGTAGAGCCTTCAAAAGTCATGAGGGAAAAAACGAAGGCTCGGTTCATGAATCTAGAATTATACGATGGAGATTTTATTCAATTTCCAAATCTTCCTGGAAAAATAGATTCAATTGTCAGTACCTATGCTTTTCATCATTTAACTGATGATGAAAAGGATACCGCCATAAAGCTATACAGCGAAATGTTAGAAACAGGTGGAAAGATCGTATTTGCGGATACTGTTTTTTTAAATGAAAGAGACCGTAATGAAAGGCATAGGATAGTAAAGGAACAAGGATACGAGAATCTCCTTAAGGATCTGCAGAGTGAGCACTATACGACTCTTGAGGTACTAAAGCAGATCTTCGAGATACATGGCTTCCAGGTTAATTTTGAAAAGTTAAACTCCTATGTTTGGGTAATGGAAGCCGTGAAAGAAAATAAAAAGTAAAGATAGTATGGGGGAGAGGCACGATGAGAGTTGGGATTATTGGTGCAATGGATGAAGAAGTAGATTTGCTTCGCAGTAAACTCAAAAACAGGGAAGATACGTATCTTGCTGGTAGTGAATTTTATCAAGGAGAGATTGATAGCTTGCAAGTAGTCCTGCTTAAGTCAGGAATCGGCAAAGTAAATGCGGCAATGGGGACAGCGATCCTTATTGATAAATTCCAACCCGATGTCATCATCAATACAGGTTCTGCAGGCGGTTTTCACAAAAACCTAAATGTTGGTGATGTCATCATCTCGACAGAAGTAAGGCATCACGATGTTGATGTAACTATCTTTGGATACGAATATGGCCAGGTACCAAGGATGCCTGCTTACTTCACCCCAGATGAAAAGCTTGTCACGGTAGCGTTAAAGAGTGCTGAAAAGATTGATGGCATCCAGATTGTTAAAGGATTGATCGCTTCAGGTGATTCCTTCATGAACGACCCGGAGAGGGTAGAATTCATCAGGACCAAGCTGCCTGATTTGTATGCAGCAGAAATGGAAGCAGCAGCGATAGCCCAGGTAGCCCATCAGTTCGAAGTCCCATTTGTTATCATCAGGTCACTTTCCGATATTGCAGGGAAGGAATCAAATATTTCGTTTGATCAATTCTTGGAAACGGCCGCAAAAAATTCCGCAGAACTGATTTTACTAATGTTAGAGGAGCTGAAGAGGTAATGGTAAAGAAAATGAATGTTGAAAGCTTTAATTTAGATCACACGAAGGTGGCGGCACCATATATCCGATTGGCAGGAACAACACAGGGCGCAAGTGGCGATGTCATACATAAGTATGATATTCGATTCTGCCAGCCGAACAAGGAGCATATGGAAATGCCTGGCCTTCACTCGCTCGAGCATCTTATGGCAGAAAATATTCGTAATCATCATGCCAGTGTCGTAGATATTAGTCCGATGGGCTGCCAGACGGGGTTTTATCTATCGGTGATCAACCATGATGATTACGACAATATTCTTGAAGTGTTAGAACAAACTCTGAATGATGTGCTTGAGGCAGATGAGGTTCCTGCCTGCAATGAAATCCAGTGCGGCTGGGCAGCGAGCCACAGCCTTGAGGGAGCAAAAGAAATTGCAGCAAAAATGCTGGAAAAGAAAGATGAATGGCGCCAGGTATTTGCTGAATAAGGAGAGTTAAATGCAATGACGGTTTACCGCAGTATCCATGAATTGATAGGGCATACACCAATGGTTGAGCTTACCCAATTCCATTTGCCTAGCGATGTCCGCTTATACGCAAAGCTGGAATACTTAAATCCAGGAGGCAGCATTAAGGACCGACTAGGGATAGAGCTAATCGAAGAGGCATTCCGTACAGGTAAGTTGGAAAAAGGCGGTACACTAATCGAGCCAACTGCAGGAAATACGGGTATCGGTCTGGCGTTGGCAGCGATCAACAAAGGAATTGATGTTATTTTTGTAGTGCCGGAAAAATTCAGCATTGAAAAACAGACGGTCATGAGGGCTCTTGGCGCTAATATCATCCATACACCTACCTCGGAAGGGATGGCTGGAGCAATCCGCAAAACGGAAAATTTGCTGAAAGAAATTCCTAATTCCTATTCACCATCCCAATTTTCAAATCCGTCTAACCCAGAAACTTATTATAAGACGTTGGGACCTGAGATTTGGCAAGACGTAACTGGTGAGATTGATATTTTCGTAGCTGGTGCAGGTACCGGTGGAACATTCATGGGTACAGCGAAATTTTTAAAGGAAAAAAATCCAATGATTAAGACCGTCATTGTTGAACCGGAAGGATCGATTCTGAATGGAGGCCAGTCAGGTCCCCATAAAACTGAAGGAATCGGAATGGAATTTCTTCCGCCATATATGGACTCTGCTTTATTTGATGAAATCTATACCATTTCCGATAATGATGCATTTGACATCGTGAAAGAACTCGCGGCTAAAGAGGGAATACTTGCTGCAAGCTCATCTGGTGCAGCTCTTCACGCAGCTTTACAAGAAGCACGAAAAGCACCTCCTGGCACAAAAATCGTTACAGTCTTTCCAGACGGAAGTGAGCGTTATTTAAGCAAAAGAATCTACGAGGGGGGAATTTGAATGAAACGCAAAACAAAAATGATCCACGGCGGTATTCCGGGAGATAAAACTACGGGAGCCGTGTCGTTTCCAATTTACCAGGTAAGCACTTACAAGCAAGATGATGTTGGAGTCCATAAAGGCTATGAGTATTCACGGACAGGCAATCCAACCCGGTTTGCTTTAGAAGAATTGATCAAGGATCTGGAGGAAGGGAAAAGAGGATTTGCCTTTGGTTCTGGAATGGCGGCCATCACAGCAGTAATGATGCTCTTTAATTCAGGAGACCACATCATTTTGACTGATGATGTCTATGGCGGGACATATAGGGTTATGAACAAGGTCCTTAACCGGGTCGGAATTGAATCGACATTTGTGGATACAACAGACCTTGAAGCGGTAAAGGCAGCGGTTCAGCCGAATACCAAGGCTCTATATATCGAGACACCAACAAATCCACTTTTAAAGGTAACGGACATCAAGGCATGTGCAGAGCTGGCAAAAGAAAATGACTTGCTGACAATCGTGGACAATACTTTCAGCACACCATACTGGCAGATTCCGTTGACTCTGGGTGCTGATATGGTCCTTCATTCTGCAACTAAATATCTAGGCGGGCATAGCGATGTAGTGGCTGGATTGGTTGTCGTGAACGATGAACAGCTGGCTGATGATCTTCATTTTGTCCAAAACTCTACCGGAGGAATTTTAGGGCCTCAGGACTCCTGGCTGCTTGTGAGGGGAATCAAGACTTTGGGTCTTCGGATGGAAGCACACGAGGCGAATACCAAAAAGATTGTCGAGTTTCTAACGGATCACAAGAGTGTGGAAAAAATTTATTATCCAGGTCTCGAATCTCACCCTCAGCATGAAATCGCAAAAGAACAGGCAGGAGGATTTGGTGGCATGGTCAGCTTTGATGTAGGAAGCGGTGAAAAAGCGGCAGAGGTACTGAGCAAGGTTAAATATTTCACCCTTGCTGAGAGTCTTGGAGCAGTAGAAAGCTTAATCTCTGTTCCGGCAAAAATGACCCATGCATCCATACCGGCTGAGCGCCGAGCGGAATTAGGTATTACAGACGGGTTAATCAGAATCTCGGTCGGAATTGAAGATGTAGAGGATTTGATTGAGGATTTAGGGCAGGCGTTACAATAGAAGACACTTGAGCCGATTGGCGCCCTGAAATTTTAGATTTGTGAAAACAGGTCACCAATGAAGCTAATTGGCGCCCTAAAATTGAG